>HF997977.1:127480-203134 GCA_000433635.1 Ruminococcus sp. CAG:254 | reverse complement strand
GATGCACCAAAACCCGGTGCTGATGGCGTTGATGTGCCAAAGCCCGGTACTGTCTGTTCATTTGTACCATCCTGCAAGCCTTCAGAACTTTCTGAAAGTCCTGATACCATAATTTTAATATTATCCACTACAATATCAAAACTAAATTCAAAACCATCCGGCCCACAGACCTTATATGCCCCAACTCCTGCTGGTTTCAGTACAATTTTTCCACTTGACTGCTGAGAATTTGAATGATTCTCTTCATTATTTGGTAAAAACGGATTACGTGCCATTTTTTTCCTCCTGCTACAATAAATATATTAAGCGGGCAAATTCCGATAAGTAAATCATAATTTGCACACACTCATTTCACTACACTTAAAAATGCAATTAGAATGGCATTTTTCTCATCGAAAAAGCATATCCATTCATAATTTTACTGCAATGTTTGCTTTAGCATATGAAGTCATCGCATCCATGCGTTCGTGTTACCCAAAAGTGACACCATTGTAATCACAATTGATATCGATGTTTTTAAAAGCAAACATACAATTGAACTGCTAAAATTATTAATCAATTGAATTCTCTTTTTATTGTATAAAGTCGTGTAAAATCATATGAAAGAGGTGCATGAAATTCAGCTGGTAACTAAAATCAGGAACACCAAATCTTACATAAACAGAATGGAAATCCATTCCTACAGAGGAAAATCATTTCATCAGCACATATCGACAGGATTCACAAATAAGTACTACATTTATTGTTTATTATACACTAAATGGGAGCAACTGTCAATAAGTTAACTGGATAAATTACATGAAGCTGTCGATTTCGTCATAATATATAAATGTAGCTTTCCCTAATTGGCATTGTTGCACAATTTGACGATTATAAATTTTATATAAATTCCTGAAAATTACATTTTCTTAATTCATAAATATATATTAAAAATCAGTTTAGATAAATGCAGGAAATTTTAAAATTAAAATGATGCAATTATTTTTGCTGCATAGAAGCAGCTCCAAAATAGTTGACAATTCATTTCAAAAAATGTATAATGAATCATAAAAAATAGCAGCATAAAACCACAAAATTTGACGAAAACAAGAGGTATTGCCAATGAAAAACCATTTCTGGATTACAATTGCATCATGCCTGAGTCTGTTCTTAACTCTATTCATTCCGTCCAACATACACGCACAGGCAGAATCTTCTCACATTGAAAAGATTGATGGAACATTCATCCAGCCGTGGTTGTACATGACCTATGACGAAGAACAATGGGACAATGAAATGCAGGCATTAAAAGAGGTCGGTATCGACTATCTAATCATGGGCGATGTCGCAAATCATAATTCTGATGGAACGTGGACGGTATACTATCCCTCTAAACTGGATTATTTGAGCGATTACATTGCATATGATGCATTAGAACCCTTGCTATATTACTGCGAAAAATATGACATCAAACTCTATCTTGGCATGGGGCTTGATTGTGCTTGGAATAGTGACATCGTTTCGGAAGCAGGTAGAAAAGCCAATCAGACTTACATGAAACAATGCAATGAAATTACGACAGAACTCTACAACCAGTATAAATCCCGTTATCCAAATACTTACTATGGGTTCTACTTTGTAACAGAACTTTATAATACCCTTTATATGGATACTGATACTGGCATTGATGCTTATGCAGACAGTTTAGATGAAATGTTTACAATGGTGATCGAGAATTGCAACGCCTTGGATGAATCCATGCCGCTGCTTTTCAGCCCTTATGTCAATATTTTTGGCTATGGTTACGCAAGCGTCAACATTGACCGATTTACAGAATACTGGTCGGATGTTTTAAGCCGCATCCCGTTTCGAAATGGCGATATGATTTGTCCGCAGGATAGCTGTGGCGGTGGTGGTATGGATGTTGCACATCTCGCCGAGTGGACAAAAGCCTATCGAAATGCAGTCGACCGTTCCAACAAAAATCGTGGGACAACCCTTCTTCTTGGAACAAATGCAGAAATGTTCGTGCAGCCAGATGCAGAAAGAATGACTGCCCCGCATGGCGTATCCTATTCCGGTATCAAAAATGTACGAGATTTTACAACCAGACTTGAAACTGCAAAGCCATTTGTAAATGCTTTATTTTGCTTTGCATACCCACATCACTACTCCCCTTACAACACCGACCCACAGTTTCATGAATGCCTAAAAACCTACCTGAAAACTGGTGAAATCGAATCCGAACCGCCAACACCACCAACCAATATCGAAGTTCAACTCATAGAAAGCAATGGAAAACAACTTCCTAGATTTACATTTACAGGCATGAAAGACAATACTTCTGTTGTTCATACCAACATTTATAAGAACGGGAAACTTTATGATTACATTGTCCCTGCTGCAAAAGTTGGCGGCAATGCAACACAAAATATTTGGACGGATTACAACTTTACAGATGACAATGCCATCTATGAAATAGAATGTGTCGATGTCTGCGGAAATGTTTCTGATCAATGTTCCTTTTCACTAGATTGGAACGCACTCAAAGAAACAGGCAGTCTTTCCATTACGCCATCTGATGCAATCGACTGGAATTGGACATCCTTGGATTTTCTCAGCTATTCCGTTACAGATTCCGGTGTAAGAATCAATGGTTGTGATAAAAATGCAGTTCATATTGTCATTCCAGATGAAATAGAGGGAAAACCCGTCACAGTCATTGACTGGTATGCCTTTGAACGGTGCGAAAAACTGGAATCTGTTGTCATTCCGGAAACTGTCACACATATCAGTAGATTTGCATTTGCACATTGTATTTCATTGGAATCGGTCAATCTGCCGAAATCACTCTATTCCATTGAACAGTATGCTTTTTATGACTGCCCAAATTTAAAGGGGCTGAACTTGCCGGAAAATCTCAACATCATTGAAGACAGAGCGTTTAGCGGATGCCGATCTATTTCAAAAATTGTCATCCCAAAAAGCTGCCAAAACATTGGCGAGTATGCATTTTTGGATTGCGATTCCTTAAATACGCTCACCTTAAACGGAGAACATACAACGCTTGGTACAAAGTCCTTTGGATATGAATATGATAATGGATATGCTGTAAAAGATAGTTTCCTTTTGATTTCACAAAATGAAAATGCCATTCGTTATGCAGAAGAAAATCATATACAAATCTTATCCGAAATCATTTCTGGCGATGGCAATGCAGATGGTGTATGCAATCTGGCGGATGCGGTACTGCTGCAAAAATGGCTGTTAGATATGCCGGAAACAAAACTGATAAACTGGAAAGCAGTGGATTGCAATGAAGACAATCAACTGGATATAATAGACTTGTGTCTGTTAAAAAAGAAACTGCTTGCAGCAAAATAAGAAAAACGGACTTCGTTATTCCAGCGAAGTCCGTTTCTTTTTACAATAATGTTTCTGTCAACTGTGTATTTGCTTAAGAACTTCTCGATAGTAAAACTAATGTTATTATTCTTAATGAATTATTTATGCTTTCATGCAAACTTTAAAAATTCAAGCTTAAACAATTTTATTTTCAAATTTGCTGCACTGCATTCCAGCACCCATTTCTAGATTTGTTTTCAGACAGACACATCTTGCTGTCGTTTCAAACTTCCAGATTCCATTTTTCGGATTCTGAGGTCGAATATATTGATTCGTTGGGTCATACCAATACTTGCAAAACGCACAGCGTTTATTTTTGTTCCCGTTTAAATAATAAGCACACATCATCATAATCACATCCAATCTGTTTTTTATTAGGCGATGAAAAACGGTTATCTGTTCCTGCATCCAATTGCAGTGCTTTACGTTTTTCTAACTTGTTGTTTACAAAATCATGGTAGATTCATATCATTTTATGATGTTAAAATAAGACCGTAAATTTGCTTTTTCTGCAAGAATATCAAAATACTGTGAGGTGAAAAAAAGTGGCAAACGGAGATAGTTATCAGTCAAACGGACAAATTCAGCATTTTCAGATCAAAACGGACACAGACGTCTGCGTTTGCTGTCTTTTTTAACCTGCCTACTGATTTCCCCGTTTGATGCTTCAAGCGGGGAATTTTTATGCCCTTTTGACTTTACTATCCTTATTTTCAAAATAAATATAGTAAAGGAAGGTTCAAAATGGAAAAAATGCTTGCAACAATGACAACAAAGCCAAACTATGAAAGTGAAATCATCAAGATTGTCAAAGGAAATGGCTCTCCCAAGGTAATTCTGAATCAGTTGGAGAACTATCACGGCAGTGATATTGCAGACGTAATAGAACAATTGAATGAGCAAGAACGGAAAAAAATCTTTCGCATCTGTCCGGCTGAGATGCTCGCAGAAGCCTTTTCCCATCTGGAAGAAACACAAGCAGGTGCATACCTGAACGAAATTCCACTGAAAAAAGTTACCGAAATTCTCGCCGAATTAGAAACAGATGCCGCAGTAGAAATTCTTCACACGATCGGAAAAGAAAAACGAGAACTGATAATTGATGCACTGGATGAAGACATCAGAAAAGAAATCCAGTTAATCGCTTCTTTTGATGAGGACGAAATCGGCAGCAAGATGACTACAAATTGTATCATTTTACGGGAAAATCTCACGGTAAAAGATGCGATGAAAGAACTCGTTCGACAGGCTGAAGAAAATGACAACATTTCCACGCTGTTTGTGGTCGATGATACAGACTGTTTTTATGGTGCAATTGCACTGAAAGACCTTATCACTGCAAGAAGTCATGTGCCGCTGGAGCATCTAATTGCAACTTCATTCCCCTATGTATACGCAAATGAAACAATTGATGCTTGCATGGAACAACTGAAAGATTATTCGGAAGACCTGATTCCAGTGCTGGATAATCAAAACAAGTTGCTTGGTGTTATCACTGCTCAAAGCTTGATTGATGTTGTAGATGAAGAAATGGGAGAAGATTACGCAAAACTGGCTGGTTTAACCGCTGAGGAAGATTTAAACGAGCCACTCAAACAGAGCATGAAAAAACGATTGCCGTGGCTGTTCGCACTGCTATTGCTAGGTCTTTTAGTATCCGTCGTTGTTGGAGCATTTGAAAAAGTCGTTGCACAGCTGACGCTAATCATGGCATTTCAGTCTTTGATTTTGGATATGTCCGGAAATGTCGGCACACAATCTCTTGCTGTTACAATTCGGGTGTTGATGGACGAAAACTTAACATTCCAAAAGAAACTCAAGCTTATTGGAAAAGAAATGCGTGTCGGATTTTTCAATGGATTGCTATTAGGCGTTTTGTCTTTTGTGATGGTCGGGCTATATATTATGCTGTTCAAACATAAGACCATCTTGTTTTCTTTCGCAATTTCCGGCTGTATTGGGGTGTCCTTGATACTTGCTATGCTGATCTCCAGTGCTGTTGGCACGTTGATTCCGCTGTTCTTCAAAAAAATCAGGGTAGATCCGGCAGTTGCTTCCGGCCCACTGATTACAACTGTAAACGACCTTATTGCAGTTGTCACATATTATGGTATGAGCTGGATTCTGCTTCTGAACATCTTGAAGTTGGTGTAATGATTTTTTATGATTCCCAGATACAATGATAATCCTCTGCTTCTCCCCATGGATCTAAACCATCTGATTCCCCTACATATAGCAGTTTCTCATTCCGAACCAAAATCAAACATGAATGTTCCGGCTCCCATGGACAATCGCATTCAATTCCGTAGCCGATTTCATCCATTTCTTGCGGATAGACAAGCAATGTGGGATTAGAAAGATAAGACAATAAATTTTCACCGGCTTCATACCCCTGTTTTACAGGTTCTATCTCTACAACAATCTCATCATAAATTTCCATCTCTTTCCATGCATCATACATATAGAGAAAATATGCTGCTAGCATCTCCTGTAGATTCGCACAAAAAGCAGCATTTTTCTTTAGTTGCTGATACTGTACAATACAGGCTTCCGCATCTTCAACAGTTGCTCCATCATCTGTAAAAATGGAAACTGACATTTCCCCTTGAAACAACGAATCAGAATCAAATGTTCCCTCTAAAAACCAATTGTTTTCATCTGCTTTTAAGTTTTTTATCATGAAGCAATACTCCTTCTGTGAAAAATTGTTTCTGCATTTTTAGTATATCATATTCGCTTCTGTTTGTCAAAAAAATCAGATTGACAGAATATCTAGTATATTGTAAAATAGAACAAATACTTTATTTGAAAAAGGAGCTAAAAAATGGGCATTTCAAGTACACTATATAGCGGATATTCCAAACAAGAAATAGAAACAAACCGCATCCCAACACCCTTTGGAGCTGCCACAGTATCCATTTCTGGACAGCCAATTTCATTCCACTACACGACCAAACAGCACATCTTTAAAAATGGCATCTCTACACAAATTCATCGAATCCGAATTGATACCTTAAATTATCAACTGGATGATATGCTTGATATTCAAGTTGGAACGATTCGCACATTTGAATTCTTTGATTCTGATGAAAGCACTGTCATGACCGAATACCATGATGACAAATTTTGCATTGCCCTCATTGGATACGATACCGATTATGATTTTCGTACCGATGCATTTTATGGCGGAGATGTTTATTCTTACGATTCTTCCTGTACAGAATCTGGTATCTGTTGCACCATCGTAAGAAATCCGGCTGTATTTTCTCGAAAACATAACCGAATGCTTTATGCTTGGGTAGTTTTTTTGCCTGTATCAGATTGCTATGATGCTGCGGATATGATTGATATTGAACTTTTATGATTCTATTGATGCAATCTTTTCTCTCTGCATTCTGTCGGAAAAATCTTCTGATCTCCGAATCTCTTCATCGGAAAGTTCTGGATTCCATCCAAATACTGCATACAGCTGAACAAGAAGATAGGCATTGTCTTTCTGGATATGCTGTAATTGGTCTGCCTTTTCGGTTTCCCCAATTTTCCGAAGCCAGATTTCCAGTTCTCCGCTGTAGTAATTGTAAACCAGTTCTTCCAGACTCAAACAACGCTTTAAATCTTCGATTGTCTTGACATACTCACCATTCATGAACATCATTCTCACCTCCTGAAAATAGAATATCATAGATGCTCTGATAAGTAAACGGCAAACAGTTCCGAAAATTTCTGGATTTTTCGGAACTGTTTTCTCTTGACATTTGATACTGCACCAAAAGGAGTTGATACGATGCACCATCAATTATATGGCTTTCGATTCTTATATTTTGATTTTCATTTTTCTGCAATCACAAATTTTATCATACTGGAAATTCAAAACAATCGTTTTTACTTGCAGTGTTATCATGGCTCTGATACTTACACGATTGACATCACTGACCAAATTGGCACATTCTGTGAAAGCATGACGAATATAAATTTGAATGACTGGAATAGAATTAATTTCGATTTTCCAATGGAACTTTTCCCCGGATTTTATTGGAACTTAGAAATTGAAACCGATACTATTTCTCTTCTATGCAAAGGATTGCATAATTTTCCGCCCAACTGGAACGATTTCAAAACCATTCTTCATACTCTTGGTATCAAAAAAGGGCTAGACGCATCCAACCCTTTTTTCTGATGTTCACTTTTCATTGCCAAAACAATTTCAATTTCTTACACCAATGGCTTTCCGCTGAATACAGGGAAGATATTATATGCACCATAATCCCGCAGTTCTTCCATCTGCAATAGCGTCTGGAAATCGATATCTGTAATCACAAAATCTATATCTGCATTGTTTTTCATATGCTCTGGATTCGCTGTTTTTGGCAAAGCAATCGTTCCCAGCTGCAAACCATAACGAATGCACAGCTGTGCAGCAGAAACGCCGTATTTCGCTGCCATTTTTGTGATAACCGAATTTTTCAGGGCTTCCCTGTGTGCAATCGGGAAATAAACTTCTACCTGAATTTGTTCATTCTTGCAGAAATCCAACAGTGCAGAATCTGTTTTTTCATCAATGTTTATTCTAATTAAAATATTGATTTTAAAAATCACTTGATAAAAATGCTGGGTGCAGAAACATTTTTGGCTACAGAAATACACCCATAAATTCCATTTCTTGTATACTATCCATAAGTATTTCCAGAAACAATTGTAGGATTTATAGAAATTAAAAAAGAATCCTTTGTTTTTCTTGACTTTTTATCCAATTTCTTGTAAAATGGAAAAGGACTATCATCCCCCCATTTTTATGTAGAAAGAAGGACTTTTTTATGTTTTGTAAAAACTGTGGTGCACAAATCAGTGAAACTACCAGATTCTGTCCAAAGTGTGGAACTGCAGCCACTCCACCACCGTCCGTCACATCGCCCAACTCTTCATTTTCTTCACAACAAAGTTCATCATTTTCAACGACTGCACAAAATACAGCCGCAAAAATCAAAAAGAATCCAATTCAATTGGTTCTCATTGTTGCTGGTATTCTTGTACTTCTCATTATTGTGATTGCATTTTGCAATCGAAGCAAAAACGGTATGAAATCCAGTAGCAAAGCGGCTGGAGCTTATTTAGTTGCTGTTTACGATGAAGATGTAAATGATATTCTAGATCTGGTTCCAGATGAGATCATAAAGCAAATTATGAAAAATTATGGTTGTTCAAAAAAGCAGCTTAAAGAAGCCGTAAAAGCAGAATTGCGTAATGAATCCGAAGACTATCCACATTGTGATTCTGTAACTAGCTATGGCAGTACCAAACAGACACGTCAATATTCAGAATACATTGACCGACGTGTAGAGGATTGTATGGACGAAGATAAGATTTCTAAAATGGAATTGTGCGTTGTAAATGTAGAAGATGACTACTATTATTATGATCAGCCTGCTTATCAATATGGACGAGATAAACATACTTGGTACAGCATGGATGCCACAAATTTTGTCGCTTATGCGGTATGGGAAAAGTATTAAAATTATTTCCGGTTAAAAAACCGCTGAACAGATTAATTTCTGTTCAGCGGTTTTCCTTTTGTTTTGTTTTTGCGGTCAGGCAATTACTTCTTCATCTTGTACCACTAATTTTCCATCTTTTGCAGTAATCGTCAATGCACGCAGCGTGTTGGCGTTGTGAATGATGCATTCTGCAATCTGGTCTTCGACTTCCTGCCGAATCACACGGCGGATTTCTCTTGCTCCGTAAGTCTTGCCATATGCCTTTTCTGCAATCAGCTTGCAAGCATCTTCTGTTACGTTCAAGGTAATCTGCTTCTCCAGCAGCGGTTCTTTCATTTCATTCAGCATCAAGCCAGCAATCTTTGCATAATCATCCTTCGTCAGCTTGTTGAATACAATGATTTCATCAATTCGTCCAATGAATTCCGGCCGCAGGAATTCCCGCAGGGCTTTCATTGCCCGTTCCTTGGTAACTTCCTCTTCTGTCCGGTTGAATCCAACTCCAATGCTCTTGTCTGTAGAACCAGCGTTGGAAGTCATGCAGATAATTGTATTTGCAAAGCTGACAGTTCTGCCCTGTGCATCGTCAATCTTTCCTTCATCCAAAATCTGCATCAGGATATTCATGACATCCGGATGTGCTTTTTCAATTTCATCGAACAAAATGACAGAATACGGCTTTCTCCGTACCTTTTCGGTCAACTGTCCAGCTTCATCATAACCGACATATCCCGGAGGCGAACCAATCATTCTTGCAACCGCATGCTTTTCCATAAATTCTGTCATATCCAACCGAATCAACGGGTCATTGTCATCGAACAATTCCTCTGACAAGACTTTTACCAGTTCGGTTTTTCCGACACCAGTCGGCCCTACAAAGATGAACGATGCCGGACGGCGTTTATTCGTCAGCTGTACTCGTGTCCGCTTGATTGCTTTTGCCAGAGCAGAAACCGCTTCATCCTGTCCAATAACACGGGCTTTCAAGTGGTCTTCCAGTGCAATCAGCTTGGTGTATTCCGTTTCCTGAATCTTGCTGGCTGGGATTCCTGTCCAGAGAGCAATGACTTTTGCAAGATCCGCCTCTGTTACCTGTACTTGGTCAACCTTCTTTTGCAGCTCTGCAAGACGGTCTTTTGCACGAATCATATCGCCCTTGAGCTTTGCAAGTGCTTCATAATCCACTTCTTCCGTCTGTTCTTCCATCTGCTTTTCCTTGACTTCCAGCTGTTCCAGATTTGCCTTTTCGGTGTCGTATTCCGAAATTTCTGGCGACCGCAGGCAAGTGCAAGCACAGCTTTCATCCATCAGGTCAATCGCCTTATCTGGCAAGAATCGGTCTGTGATATACCGTTCTGCCAGTCTTGCACACAGCCGTACCATTGCATCTGAAATGTGCACACGGTGGTGCTGTTCATAATACTTTTTAATGCCGTTCAGAACCTCAATGGTATCTTCTACTGTCGGTTCTTTAACGGTAACTGGCTGGAAACGCCGTTCCAGTGCAGCATCTTTTTCAATATACTTCCGATATTCTTCAAACGTGGTTGCACCGATTACCTGCACTTCGCCACGGGACAACGCTGGCTTCAAGATGTTCGCAGCATTCATAGACCCCTCGGAGTTGCCTGCTCCAACCAAGTTGTGCAATTCATCAATAAAGAGAATGATGTTGCCTTCCTGCTTGACTTCGTTCACTAAGCCCTTAATACGGCTTTCAAACTGTCCACGGAACTGTGTTCCAGCCACCAGAGAAGTCAAATCGAGCAGATAAACTTGCTTACCTTTCAGATAAAACGGAACTTGTCCGGCAGCAATCCGCTGGGCAATGCCCTCTGCAATGGCAGTTTTTCCGACACCCGGCTCACCAATCAAGCAAGGATTGTTTTTGGTACGGCGACACAGAATTTGCACAACCCGTTCAATTTCCTTATCCCGTCCAATGATGGCATCCATCTTGCCTTCCTCTGCCTTTTGGCTGAGATTCGTGCAGTAGTTGTTCAGGAATTTCAAGTCTTTCTTTTTCTTCCGCTTTTCTTTTTTGCTTGGCTTCGGCGGTTCTGCGGTAAGATCTTCGCTCGGGAGCGTTTCCTCTCCCTCGTTCTGATTGTCGCCCGAAAACAGCGGCATATTTGGCATATTCTTCATCATGTTCTGGAGAAATGGCGGCAGCGTTCCAGAACCACCCATTTCAAAACTGTCCCCATCCATCATATCCATCATCTGGTCAGACAGCTGTTCCAGTTCTTCATCTGTAATGCCCATATGCTTCATATATTCAGAGATTTGCGGAATATTTAATTCCTTTGCACAGACCATGCAAAGTCCTTCATTCTTCTTTTGATTGCCCTGCTGCGAGGTAATAAATACCACTGCCGGACGCTTTTTGCACCTGCTGCATAAAATCATAACTCCATCACCTTTCTGCAAGTTTCTGTCGGTGGATGAAATACCGACCAGTTATTTTTTCAATTCGTAAAGCAACTGGAATAGATACGTCTTTTGAATCGTTGCCTCTGTGAAAAAGGGCGTTGTTCCCTCTGTTGCAGAAACCACAACTTTTGTCAATACGACCATCATCCAGAGCAAAATCCCCGCTTTTGCCAATCCTGCCAATGCCCCAACAACCAGATCCACGGAAAGCCCCATCTGCTGTACGGGTATCAGGAATAAAACTGCCTGAAACAGCAGCATCAAAACCCCAAAGCACAAACCAAACAAAATGGATCGCAAGACAGAACAGAGAATTGGTTTCCCATAGGTTGACACCAATTGCTGTGCAGCTGTATGGGTATCGCCCGAAATCACAGATTTTGCAGTTTTTTTCTGTACCGCACCATCTCCGGCAATCTCTTTCATCAGCCAGCTGGGCAAAACGCCATTCGTCAATTCTTCTACGGAATCCGCCGCAGCATCTATCTGCTGATTCACCCACCCGGAATCGAATCCATACTGGGCAGCAGTTCCCTCTGGGTCTGCCAACATGCTTTGTACTTGTTCTCTCGAAACCGGAATGCCATTGTCAGAAAGTGCCGTTTGTACCAGTCCGGTAACATCTACCGTATTCAGCTGCCCTTCCACGGCAGAAACCACCGGCTTTTCCAAAAATTCCGTATAACAAAGTTCTGCCAGCGGTTGACTCACCCACAAAGCCACAACTGCACTCAAAATGGTTGCAGCCGTCTGAAGCAGCGAACGGCTAACCCCTTTTCGCATGCCATTCCAGACACAAAGGGCGAGAATCGCCAGAACCACCAAATCATAATACCATGCCATACGCCATTCCCTTATTCTTTAAAGTCCACCCGGTCAATTTTATCATACCGCAGCAAGAACAGATAATTGTCTTTCTTCAGGAAAGAATCATAGGTGCTGTCTAACCGCACCGTTGCCACAGCTTTCCCAGAGAAGTTATAGGCAATGACGGTTTCAGCATTCATCATATAGACCCGGTCGCCATAAACCTGCACCGCCTTGGCATCACCATTCACAACGATTTCAATTGGTTCGGATGCAGAGCCGGGGAAAATGACCAGTTTGGTTTCTCGCTTTTCTTCATCCCGAATCAAAACCGCTGCATTTCCGGCATCCACTGCATAATTTTCCAGCGTTCCGCCGTAATCATACTGCGATTCCAAATTTCCCTTGTCATCATAATATGCACAGGTCGTATCACCGATGACGCAGGCATGATTGTTTTCTGTCAAAGACAGTGCTAAACTCAAAGTCGTCAGCGGCTCGGATTCCCATGTATAGTCCGTTGTATCAAACTGAATGCATTTCAGCGTTGCCGTCACATCCCCATCTACGGCACTCAGCTCCGTAAAGACGCAGCCGGTACTGTCTGCATTAAAGGCAATATCGCTCAATCGTTCGATACAATTACGAGTATACAGCTTTTTTCCGTTTTTGTCAAATATCTGCAAAACGCAGCTGTACAAATCGGATTCTGTTACCAATGCCACGACCCCTGTCGAGCTGATTGCTCCGGTAATAATTGCCTGATCCATCGTCTTGGTATAGACATTTCCGCTCTGCCGATCCACACGGAATCGTGTTCCGCCATTTTCATACAGCAATGCAAAATAATCATTGCTCTTTAAAATCGGCTTGCTATATGCCAGCTGTCGGGTTTCCTTCAAGTCCCCATGTAAAGAATACAGATACAGATAGGAAGCATTCAGAATAAACAAATCGTTTTCAACAACCGCTGCCCGATAATCGGCATTTTTGGTAATGGAAAGCGGAAAGTTTCCGTCTGCCAGTGTTCCGTCATTCTGTGTAATTACCGATTCATAGCGTGTCCCGATGCCCTCCAGTTTTGGAATCCAAGCATCCCGCTGCAAATATAGATACCCACAAAAGGCAGCAATCAGCAGAAACAACAGCAATTTCTTCAAATTGTTTTTTGTCCGCTGCTTTTTTCGTTTCTGAACCGCATCAAAATTTGCTTTACTTCCCATTTCGTTCACCTCCGCTGACAGCACTGCCAAAAAACGCATCCCCCTGCGGCAACCGATATGCTGCATCGTCATAAAAGATTTCATGCAGATACAAGCCATATGGCTGCACCGTTCTTCCGGCATAAATGCGGTTGCGTGCTGCTAAAATTTCTGGAATTTCTGACACGGAAAGCTCCCCTTCGCTGACGCTGAGCAGCGTTCCAACCAGAATCCTAATCATATTATACAAAAAACCATTCCCTTTTACAAGGATGAAACAGTCTGTTCCCTGCATTTTTATATCAAATTGATAGATTGTTCGTACAGTATCTTTATTTTCTGTGCATCCTGAACAAAAGCTGGCAAAGTCATGCGTTCCTTTCAGCAAGTTTGCCGCCGCCTGCATCTGGTCAATCCGCAAAGCACGCCGATAATGCAACGCTCGGTCAGCGGCAAACGGATTTTTCGACTCGCTATTGTGAATCCAGTAACGATATGTTTTCGCCTGACAGCAAAACCGTGCATGAAACGTATCCTTTACTTCTTCACAAGATAAAATCGAAATATCCTCCGGCAAATATCCATTCAATCCCCGCACAAAATTCCGGCAGGGAATGGGATTTTCTGTGGTGAGCGAGAAACAGAACTGCTCCGCATGTACGCCGGTATCTGTTCGGGAACATCCGGCAATCACCGTCGGGGTGTTCAGCAGCTTAGAAACCGCTGCTTCTACCACTGCCTGCACAGTGTTTGCATTGTTCTGTCGCTGATAGCCATGATAGCGTGTCCCACAATATGCCATCATTACTTTTAAGGTTCGCATGTTTTTCTCCTTCTGCCCACAGAATTGCTTCTGCAAGCACGTTTTTGCTTTTGTTCGATGACAAAACAGAATGTCAACAATAAAATGGCACTGCCACAGCAAATCGTTCCGACAACCGTTCCTTTCGGGCAATATCGCAGTGCAATTGTATGCGTTCCGCTGGAAACTGGAACGCCGAGCATTGCTCCACCAATTGAAATGGGTTCTGTTTGTTTGCCGTCTACGGTGACATGCCAGCCATCTTCCGCCGGAATCGAAAGATAACAGATTCCATCGTGGTCAGCATTTAGCGTTCCCGTCAAACGAGTATCACTCCAGTCTGTCACCTGTAACCCACCAGTGGCAAGCTGCTGATAGCCCTGCTCTAAAACATCCTGATTCAAAGCGTAGACAAATAATGTAATCGCTCCGTTCTGGATGCTCTTGCGGTCAACATTCCATTTTAAAGTTGCCTTTTCTCCGGCTTTATAGCTGCCCAACGGGAAAATATACGGCTGTTTTGCAAGTTTCTGGGAAAATGTGTAGCGTTCATTCTGATAAATGTCTACTTCCTCCACCTTGTCTACAGACAAGTACGCATATAGCAAGGTGTCCTGCTCCGGCATGAAATTATATTTCAAATAGGGTTCAGCTGCCGTGCTCATCGGGAAATAGGTATAATATCCGTAGCCATTCCGGCTGACTTCGACACCGTTGTGCCCAACATCTTTGACATCGACTGCTGTATACAACGGTTCTTTGATGCCCGTCATCTTTGCAAATAAGTCATTTTGTACTTCAAATGCGTTTTCACTAGTGTCTATGGAAAAATCTGCTGTTTCTTCGTTCACCATAAATCCAACCGGCAACGCATAGCGATTGCGGTAGCTTGTAACGGTATCACTGACAGCAACTTTTTCAACCGTTTCTGCTTCTGGCATAAATCCGGTTTTCTGAATCAGGTAGCGAACCCCTAACAGCATATCCAGATAAGGGGTGCTATGAGCGTAATAATACCGATTTCCTGCCTCGGAAGCTGGCATTCCCAGCTTTTTCAAAAAGGTACTTACCTTGCAGTTTGCCAGAGAGGAAAACTGCGAAACGCCTCGATATTGATACAGTGCCGGGTCATTTAAGGTGTACCAGCTGGTCAACTCGATGCGATAAAATGCATTCTCTGGTTCTTGCTCTTCAATCTGCGAAAGCAATGCTTCTACCGATTCGTATTTTTCCGGATACGAGGTATAATCTGAAGTGGAAACTGCCTCTGTTGCAATCCGAACATGACAGCCCATTTCTACCAGCATCACAACCAGCATGCCAGCGGCAAAAACCCGCCGGTGCAGCAGCCCCAACTTGTGCAGCAACATCCACAACAGATATGCCAGCATTGTCATCCCTGTATACAGAACGACTTGTTTCCGGTCGGTCGTATAGACAAGGAACAGGAATACACCACTGCAAAGCACCATTGCAATCAAATCCAGCCACTTCATTCGCCGCTCCAACAGCAGCAAATAAGCACGATATGCCAGTGTCAACAGGGCAAACGAAAACAAGAAGGAAAACCGATAGGGCAACATATTCGGGAAATGACAGCCGTGCCAGAGATAATTCAAGATGTTCCAGTTGCAACTTACCAGCAAAAACGCCAGAACCAGAATTGCCCCGACTTTCTCCCGAATCCGAATTGACCTTGCCCGGAGAAACATCCCCACCAATACCACACAGAGCACCCCACAATACAGGTTTGGCTTGCCCTCTTTGACCGTTGGAATCTGATAGGCGAGCAGCTGCGAAAGCAGGTCGCTCCATGTTTCATAGAATGTGGAATGCTGCGGAAATGTATTGTGGATGCTGTAAGTGTTCTGTAAGGCGTAATACGTTGGCAGCAGCAAAATACTGCTGATTGCCAAGCCAAGAATAGTTGCTGCCAGCATTTTTCCGCTGCGAGTCAAAAACCGCTTAAATCCCATTCCCGTAAAGATACAAATGCAGAAATAGGCAATCACAGTAAAAATACAGATGAAAAAGCCAATATAGAAATTCGCCAACATCGCCAATGCTAGTGAAACTGTATACAGATGATAAGAACCCGTCCGCACTAGTCGCACAACGCCTAGCATCACTAGTGGCAGCAGTGCCACGGTATCTAGCCAAATGATGTTCCAAGAATACCCCATCATGAAATCACAGAGGGCATACATCGTGCCAAACAGACAAAGTGAACTGTCATTTCTGCCGTATGTTCCCTTTAAAAACGCTGCAAAAAAGCCGCCTGCTGCCCCGATTTTCAGCAGTACCAGCCCCGTTACTGTATCTCGCAGCATAGATGCTGGCACAAGCAGCGTCAGCAGATTCAGCGGACTTGCGGTATAATATGCCATCATCGCTGCAAAATTCGACCCCATTCCCGACTGCCAGGTATACAGCAGGGATTCCCCGTGTTTCAGTTTCTCCTGTAAGATGCAGAGAAACGGATAATACTGATGCCAGAAATCCGTTACTAAAATCTGCCGTGTTCCGAATGGATGCACCTCTAACACAATCCATCCGACTGCTACCAACAGCATAGGCAGCAGCATGGACAGCAGCAAATAGCGTTTCGGATTGTTCCGGTTGGAAGCCAACAAACCAGACCGCATAAATCAGGAACTCCTTTTTATCTTTATCCCAGAATGATTTTCATTGCAATCGAACCGGCAAAGAATACCAGTGTAATGCTCATTGCCAGCCAGTCTTTTCCGGACAAATGCAATTGTTTCATCTTTGTTCTGCCAATATCACCCCGATAGCAACGGCATTCCATCGCAGTCGCCAGTTCTTCCGCACGGCGAAATGCCGAAACAAACAGCGGAACTAAAATCGGAATCAATGCCTTTGCTCGCTGAATCAAGTTACCGCTCTCCATATCTGCCCCTCTTGCTTTCTGGGCAGCTATGATTTTATCGGTTTCTTCAATCAAAGTTGGAATAAACCGCAGAGCAATCGTCATCATCATGGAAAATGCATGTACTGGGAATTTCAGCTTTTTCAGCGGTGAAAGCAGCCGTTCAATCGCATCCGTCAAGGCAATTGGCGAGGTGGTATAGGTCAGCATAGACGTTCCCACAATCAAAAAACTAATCCGGATGATCATTTGAACACCTGTTTTCACGCCCTCTTGTGTGATTTGCAGGAAGCCCAGCGACCAATAGACCGTTCCATCTCGAATGAACAGCAAGTCCAGAATCGCTGTAATCAGCAAAATCGGCAGAATGGGTTTCATGCTCTTGAGCAGCACCTTTGCAGCAATGCCCGAACAGAAGAATGTCAGAAAGAAAAAGACAATTCCAAACACCATCGAATAGAGATGACTGCCCATAAACAGCATTGTGATATACAGCAAAGTGATAATGATTTTAAATCGAGGGTCTAGCCGATGAACAAAACTGTTCCCCGGATAATACTGTCCAATGGTAATATCTTTTAGCATCCTGTCCCCTCCTTCTGCTGCCGGTAAAGCTGTAAAATCTGCTGATAGGCAGCTTCTACCGTATAAATATCATCGCTCAACGGAATGCCCTGCTCTCGCAGCTGCATACAAACTCGGGTAATCTGTGGCACTGCCAGCCCGATTTCCTGCAAGGCTTTTGCCTGCCGGAACACGTTCTCAACCGTATCATAGCAGAATACCTTTCCAGCATTCATCACCAGAATTTTTTCTGCACAGTTTGCCATATCTTCCATGCTGTGAGAAACCAGCAGAACCGTTCTTCCGGTTTCTTTGTGATAGCGGCGAATCTCTCGGAGAATATCTTCTCTGCCTTTCGGGTCTAGTCCAGCCGTTGGCTCGTCCAAAATCAAAACTTTCGGTCGCAATGCCATAACACCAGCAATCGCAACTCGCCGCTTCTGTCCGCCGGACAAGTCAAACGGCGATTGGTTCAGCTGTGCTTGTGTCAGACCAACCAGAGCAGCCGTTTCTTCCACTCGTTCCTTGATTTCCGCTTCAGACAATCCCATGTTGCGAGGGCCAAACGCAATATCTTTATAAACGGTATCTTCAAAAATCTGATATTCCGGATATTGGAATACCAAACCCACTTGAAAGCGAACCTGCCGGATATTTGTCTTGTCTGCCCAGATGTCTGTTCCATCCAGATAAATTTTTCCGGAAGTCGGACGAATCAGCCCGTTAAAATGCTGAATCAAGGTCGATTTTCCAGAGCCAGTATGCCCGATAATGCCGACAAATGCTCCCTCTTCAATCTCCAGATTGACATGATCCACAGCAGTTTTTTCAAACGGTGTGCCAATGCTGTATTGATAGGTCAAATCTTCGGTTTTTAAGATTGCCATGCTGCACCTCCCGTTTTTCCGTTCAGTAGTTTTGTCAATGATGCAACGCATTCTTCCTCTGAAATCATGTGCACATCTACCGGACAGCCTGCTTGCTGCAAGCGATATGCAAGTTCTGTCACCTGCGGAACGTCTAAGCCTATCTTTTTCAGCGTTTCCACGTGAGAAAAGACTTCTTTCGGCGTGTTATCCAGTACCACTTTTCCATCATCCATGACAACAACCCGATTTGCCTGTGCTGCCTCTTCCATATAGTGGGTAATCAGCACAATGGTAATTCCGTATTCCCGATTCAGCATATGAATCGTATTCATGACTTCTCGTCTGCCGCTGGGGTCAAGCATGGCAGTGGGTTCATCCAAGACAATACAATCCGGTCGCATGGCGATAATGCCAGCAATGGCAACTCGCTGCTTCTGTCCACCGGAAAGCTGACTGGGAGCATGTTCCCGATAGTCATACATCTCCACGGCTTTCAGGGCATCGTCAACCCGTTCCCGAATCTCCTGTGGCGGAATGCCTAAATTTTCAGGGCCAAATGCCACATCTTCTTCGACGATAGTCGCTACAATCTGATTATCTGGATTTTGGAACACCATTCCTACATGACTCCGCAGGGTGAAACGCTGCGACTCGTCTTTTGTATCGATGCCGTCCACGGTCATCGTACCTGCTGACGGCAGCAGGATGGCGTTCATGTGTTTTGCAAATGTTGACTTGCCAGAGCCGTTATGCCCCAGCAAGGCAACAAAATCACCTTTGTCAATCGAAAGAGAAATGTCTTTTAAAATGTCTGGAGAGGTACGCTCTCCGTTTTCATCGGTATAGTGAAACCAAAGTTGTTTCGCCTGTGCTTGTGTTTCCATTCCCGTTCCTTTCTTTTCCGAATTTCTTATTTGCGGATTAGATTATTCAGCCTGCCAGATGGCGGTTGACCCACACGGCAACGCCAGCCCACTTTGTGCGACTGGCAAGCCGATTTCATCGAAAGTCACTGTTCCGCCAAACCGCTTGCGTACAACGCTGCCCAAAATATAGCCCATTACGGACGGCGACAAACCTGTTGTATAGCTGTTAATCAGGAAGAACAGCGGCTGTTCCGTCAAAACGCCGGCACAAAGCTGTACCAAATCATAAATACAATCTTCGAGCTTCCAGATTTCACCGCCCGGCCCTCTGCCGTAGCTGGGCGGATCCATGATAATGGCATCATACCGCCGATTCCGGCGAATTTCTCGGGCAACAAACTTTTCGCAGTCATCAACAATCCAGCGAATCGGGCGGTCAGACAGTCCTGAAAGTGCTGCATTTTCTCTTGCCCACTGCGTCATTCCCTTGGATGCATCTACATGGCAAACACTCGCTCCGGCTCTCGCACAAGCCAGCGTTGCACCACCTGTATAGGCAAACAGATTCAAGACAGAAATGGGTCTGCCCGCATTCTGAATCAGGTTGGAAACAAAATCCCAGTTGACAGCCTGCTCCGGAAATAATCCGGTATGTTTAAAGCTGGTCGGCTGAATCCGAAATTTCAAATCCAGCGGTGTATATTGAATGTTCCACGATTCCGGCAGCTTCCGGAAAAAATCCCAGCTGCCGCCACCAGCATTCGAGCGGTGATAATGCCCGTCTGCATGATTCCACATTCCATGTTCTTTCGGGGTTTTCCAGATAATCTGGGGGTCTGGACGAATCAATGTCACATTGCCCCACTGCTCCAGCTTTTCTTGTCCGGAAGTATCTAAAATCCGGTAATCGTTCCATTGATTTGCAATTCTCACAGTTGTACGGCTCCTTTATCGTTTCGTGTAGCGTTCCAGTTCTTCTGCAATCGCAGAAACAGCTTCCTGCATCAAATCGGCATCCTTTGCTTCTACCATGACCCGAATCAGCGGTTCTGTTCCGCTTTCCCGTACCAGAATTCTGCCGTCTTCGCCCAGCCGTTCTTCATACTGTTTCATCACGCTGCAAACTGCCTCGTCTTCTTTCCAACGGTTTCTCTGGTCAGCTGTAATCCGCACATTCTGCATCTGCTGCGGAAATGTTTCCATTTCTCCTGCCAGTTCGCTCAGTTTTTTTCCGGACTGCTTGACGATTTCGACCAGTTTCGCACCGGAGAGTTCGCCGTCCCCTGTGGTTGCGTGTTCCAAAAAGATGATATGACCGCTCTGTTCGCCACCGATACAATAGCCGCCCTTTTTCATCTCTTCCAGCACATACCGGTCACCAACTTTTGTTGCAACGGCATGAATGCCTTCCCGCTTGGTAAAGTGGAAAAAGCCTAAGTTCGTCATAACGGTTACAACGGCTGTATCTTTTTCCAGCTTACCGCTTGCTTTCAGTGCCTTGGCACAAATTGCAATCATCTGGTCACCGTCTACAACCTTTCCGGTTTCGTCCACTGCCAGACAACGGTCTGCATCTCCATCAAATGCCAGACCCAATTGACAGCCATGTGCTGGCACATATGCCATCAGCTGTTCCATGTGGGTAGAACCACAGTGGTCATTGATATTTGTGCCGTCTGGCTCTGCACTCAGCATGCAAACTTCTGCACCCAATGCAGTGAAGAGCGTTTCTGCGGTTGCAGAGGCACTGCCGTTTGCACAGTCCAGTGCAATCTTCATCCCGTCAAATCGAGTCGGGACACTCTCTAAAATATGCTGAATGTAATCTTCCTTGGCGTGTTCATAGCGTTCGATTCTGCCCACATTGGTGTGCGATTGCAGCGTTACTTTTTCCGGTGTGTCCAGAATCAATGCTTCAATTTCTTCTTCCACTGCATCCGGCAGCTTATAACCAGTGGATGCAAACAGCTTGATGCCGTTAAATTCGACGCTGTTGTGAGATGCAGAAATCATCACACCGGCATCTGCTCCCATCGAACGCACCAGATAGGCAACGCCCGGCGTTGGAATCACACCCAGCTGCACAGCATCTGCCCCAACAGAACAAATTCCTGCACACAGAGCGGCTTCCAGAATATCAGAAGAAATTCGGGTGTCCTTCCCGATGACAATTTTCGCCTTGTGCTTGGCTTCTTTCGTCAAAACCAATGCGGCTGCCCGACCAATTTGCATGGCAAGTTCACAAGTTAATTCTGTAATGGCAACGCCTCTTGCTCCATCTGTTCCAAATAATCTGCCCATTTTTATTCGACTCCTTTGTCTGATGAAACAGCCGCCAAGGGTCAGCGGCTGTCCGTTGTAATGTAAAACTATAAAATCATTTCAGAAACATTTATTTCTGTTCTGCGGCATCTGCTTCCGCTTCGGATAGGGTCATTTGTCCCTGTATCGGTGCTTTTCGCTGCTCTGGAAGCGGAAAGCCCATGTGTTCATATGCTAGTGCTGTCGCACAGCGTCCCCGTGGCGTTCTCGACAAAAAGCCCAGCTGCATCAGATACGGCTCGCAGACATCTTCCAATGTAACCGCTTCTTCGCCCAGTGCAGATGCCAGCGTTTCCAGCCCAACAGGCCCACCGCCATAGCCTTTAATCATCATTGTGAGCATTCGGCGGTCATTGCTGTCTAAGCCCAGTTCGTCAATCTCCAGCCGTCCCAGTGCAATTTTGGCAATGTCCAGCGTGATTTCTCCGTTGCCCATAACATCGGCAAAATCTCGTACTCGCTTCAGCAGACGGTTTGCAATTCGAGGTGTTCCTCTTGCTCGGCTGGCAATTTCTGCTGCTCCCTCAAAGGTACAGGGAATTTCCAGAATCATGCTGCTTCGCCGGACAATATCCGTCAGCTGTTCCGTGGTGTAAAGCTCCAACCGCTGAATCACACCAAATCGATCTCGCAGCGGACTGGAAAGCTGCCCGGCACGTGTTGTTGCACCAATCAATGTGAATGGGTTCAAATCAATCCGCAGGGAACGGGCGGAAGGTCCTTTTCCCATGATAATATCAATGGCATGGTCTTCCAATGCCGGATAGAGAATTTCTTCTACCGCACGGGAAAGCCGATGGATTTCATCAATGAATAGCACATCGTTCGGCTGTAAGTTGGTCAGCAACGCTGCCAAATCGCCCGGCTTTTCAATGGCTGGACCCGTTGTTACCCGCAGGTTGACACCCATTTCATGGGCAATGATGGCGGAAAGTGTTGTCTTTCCAAGCCCCGGCGGCCCATACAGCAAGACGTGATCCAAAGGGTCGCCTCGCCGCTTGGCTGCCTGAATATAAATCGCCATGTTTTCCTTGACTTTATCCTGACCGATATATTCCGCCAGTGTTTGCGGTCGCAGTGTGACTTCCACATCATGGTCTTCCGGCGTTTCTTCCGCCGTAACCATCCGGGAATCAAACTGCATATCGCTTGTTTCAATCACAATGCGTCCTCCTTTTTCTGTTTAACACCGTTTTCCAATGGCTTTCAGCGTTTCTTTAATCAGTTCTGTTGCGGACAACTCCGCAGGCAGCTTTGCCAGAATCGGCATCACTTCCAGCTGTGTATAGCCCAGAACGGTCAGTGCCGACAATGCTTCTGCCACTTCGCTTTCTGCCGGCGGAGCAACTTCAGCGGAGAGATTTGCTGCGGACAGGACACCGCCCTGCTCCTTCGCAATTTTGTCTTTCAATTCCAGTACAATCCGCTGTGCCATTTTTGTTCCAATGCCTTTGACTTTGGTCAAAGTCTTGCTGTCGCCAGAGGCAACCACCAATGCCAGGCGTTCCGGTGTCAATTCGGACAAAATCGCAAGGGCTGCTTTGCCACCGACACTGCCGACCCCTGTCAGCATGGAGAAACAGCGGCGTTCCTGTGCACTGAGAAAGCCATATAATTCCAGATTCCCTTCCCGCATGGAAACGGAGAGAATCGTATACAAAAATACCTCTTCGCCAACGGCACACAGCTTGCTATAAGTCTGATACGAAATCCGGCAGGCATAGCCAACGCCACCGCATTCGACCACTGCCATATTCATTTCCTTGGCGATTAAAGTTCCATGTAAACTGTCAATCATGTTTCTGCTCCCTATGTTCCTATGATTCCATTCTTCCCTGCAAGCCCGTTGCACAATGTCCGTGGCAAATGGCAATTGCCAGTGCATCGGCAGCATCGTCCGGCTTCGGGATTTTTTGCAGCTTTAAAATCCGGCGTGTCAATTCCATGACTTGCTTCTTCTCGGCTCTGCCATATCCGACAACCGCCTGCTTTACTTGCAAGGGCGTATACTCCGAAACGGGAATTTGTTCCAGCTGTGCCGTCAGCATTAAAACGCCTCTTGCTTGTGCCACATCAATTACCGTCTTTTGGTTGGATGTGAAATAAAGTCGTTCCATCGCCACACAATCCGGATGGTATTGCTGAATCAGCGTCCGAAAATCCCGATAAATGCTCTCCAGCCGCCGTAAAAACGGCGTTTCTGCGGCGGTGGTAATTGCACCGTATGTAATCGGTGTAAAAGTCGTTCCGGTATATTCCAATACGCCAAATCCAACAATGGCATAACCCGGGTCTACCCCTAAAATTCGCATAACTGCCGTTCTCCTATTCTCATTTTCATCCCGTCCGTTTTACAGACAATTACTATTATACCATATTTCAAGGGGTGCTTTCAATAGTGATTCAAATTTTTATGTTGATTTTCCAAAAAAATTTTTGTATAATAGAAAAAGACAAAAAAGTTGAAAGGAATGCGATTATGAATTTAGAAGAAATCCGCACAGAAATTGATGCCTTGGACAAGGAACTGCTTGCACTGTTTGAACGGCGTATGGATCTTTGCCGAGATGTCGCCCTTTATAAAAAAGAACACAACCTCCCAGTTTTCCAGCCGGAACGGGAAGAAAAGCTGCTGGACAAGATCGAACAGGCAGCCTCCCCAGACCGCAAGCATGCTGCACGGACGCTGTTCTCTGTCATCTTAGATATCAGCAAGCAGCTGCAATCCCGTATCTTAGCCAAAATGGAAATCGACCCCATTTTCCCCGTTCCGAATTTTTCTGCTGCCCAGAAAATCGGCTGTCAGGGAACGAATGGTGCAAACTCCGAAACGGCTTCTCAGCAGTTCTTCCCTGGCAGAGCTGTCACTTTCTACCCCACTTTTGAACATGTCTTTCAGGCAGTAGAACGGGGCGAAGTCGAATTTGGGGTGCTGCCTGTTTATAATAGTACCAGCGGTTCGGTCACACCAACATACGACTTGCTTGGAAAGTACAATTGCTATATTACTGCCATGAATCAAGTGAAAATCAAGCACTGTCTGGCGGTTCGGCCGGGCGTTTCTCTGGAACAGATTCAGGCGGTTTATTCGCATCCGCAAGCATTGCTGCAATGTTCGGACTTCCTGAAATATCATAATCTCAAACAAATTGAATACAGCAATACCGCAACAGCAGCTGCCTTTGTTGCATCCAGTTCAGAACCATTTGCAGCGATTTGCTCGGAAGAATGTGCCAAGCAAAATCACATGGACATTCTGTTTTCTGGTATCGCAAATGTTGCCTTAAACTATACCCGTTTCATCTGCATTTCCAAACAGATGATGGTTGCACCGGATGCCTCCGTCATTTCGATTATGATGACTTTGCCAAACGTACCCGGTAGCTTGAGTAAAATTTTGAACCAATTCTATTTACAGGGATTGGACTTGGTGAAGTTGGAAAGCCGACCGATTCAGGACGGCAGCTTTGACGTTGCATTCTATGTGGATTTCAAGGGCAACTTGATGAATCGTTCCATTGCAGCCTTCTTAAATGAGCTTTGCAAGAATTGTCAGGACTTCAAACTGCTGGGAAATGCCGTCGAGGTATCCGATTAACCAGCAATTTCAGCACTTCTTTCTTTTGACACAACATCCGCCGATTCGTCCGCAACCGAAAAGGAGGAATGATTTCCCATGATTCAATTACTGTTATTATTATCCGTATCCACGATTGCTTGTATTTTATGCAACAAAATTACCGCAAAAATCGGAATCCCGATGTTGCTGGCATTTCTCTGCGTGGGAATGCTCTGCGGAGAAGATGGGATTCTGGGCATTTCATTCAATGATTATCAACTAACGGAAAACGTCTGCACCGCCGCTCTGATTCTGATTATTTTCTACGGCGGTTTCGGAACAAAATGGAGTGCTGCAAAGCCCGTTGCCGGACGAGCCATCCTGCTTTCTACTGTTGGGGTCTTTCTCACTGCGGCGGCAGTTGGCGGCTTTTGTCACATCGTGCTGCACGTTGGGCTGCTGGAAAGCCTGTTGATTGGCTCTGTCATCAGTTCTACGGATGCCGCTTCTGTCTTTTCCATCTTGCGTGCAAAAAAGCTGAACTTGAAATACGGCACGGCATCTCTGCTCGAAGTTGAGAGTGGTAGTAATGACCCGATTGCATACTTAATGGTCACCATTGTTGTGGCAATGATGGAAACTTCTGTTTCTGCTGGCTCTGTTCTGTATCAAGTCTTTGCACAGATTGTATTTGGTGTGGGAATTGGGGCAGTGTTGGCACTTGTCGTATTGTTCTTTCTCCGGCGATTTCAGTTCGATACCAGCGGATTTGACTTGGTTTTCATGCTGGCAGTGGCAATTCTCTCCTATGTTGTTCCAACCATGATTGGCGGAAATGGCTATCTGAGTGCCTATATTGCCGGTATTATCTTAGGAAATGCAGAACTCTCCAACAAGAAAAACCTTGTGCATTTCTTTGACGGTGTAACTGGTCTGATGCAGCTGCTGGTCTTCTTCATCTTGGGAATGCTCTGCACACCAACAAAATTGATTGGCGTGCTGCTGCCAGCTTTGGGCATTTCCATCTTCTTGACATTTATCGCACGTCCGCTGGTCGTTGGCGTTTTATTAACGCCCTTCCGGGCGAAATTCTCGCAGCAACTCCTCATCTCTTGGGCTGGGCTGCGTGGTGCAACCTCTGCAATTTTCGCCATCACTGCTGTTGCAAGCATGGAAGCTGCCGGTTCTGTAACGCTGAAATATGACCTCTTTCACTTGGTTTTCTGCATCGTGCTTTTTTCCATTGCCCTACAGGGAACATTTCTTCCTTGGGTATCCAAAAAGTTGCATATGATTGACGATTCTCAGAACGTCTTGAAAACCTTTACTGACTACACGGACGAAGAAATCATTCAGACGCTGCAATTGCCGATTCATGCCAATCATGCTTGGATTGACCAGCCTGTCAGCAGCATTGCTCTTCCGCCGGATACCCTGCTTGCAATGCTGATTCGGAACGGAAAAACCGTAATTCCAAAGGGAAATACCAAAATTGAACAGGGTGATGTTGTTGTACTGAGTGCCGGAAACTGCCAGCAAACAGCAAACATGCAGCTTTCCGAACTCGTAATTGACGACCATCACAAGTGGAACGGCAAGCAAATCCGTAACTTGAACCTCGGAAAAAAAACGTTGATTCTCATGATTCAGCGTGGTTCAGAAACGATTATTCCGCAGGGTGACACGGAAATCTTAGCGGGAGATACCGTCGTTCTGCACTCTGAAACGACTTAAACCATCCAACACAAAAGCCCCCGACAGGCTGCACCATTGGGACAGTCTGCCGAGGGCTTGTTCTTTTTTCAAGCTTATAGGTTCTGAATATCCTGCTCGGTAATCAGCAAAAAGCCTGCTTTTTTCAGAATATCTTCTGCTGCTGCAATGTCGGTCACTCGCAGAACAACATATGCCCGTTCGCCTGGATGTGCGACAAACGCATAGGTATATTCGACATTCATGCCTGTTTCAGACAATACCCGCAACATTCCAGCGATTCCGCCCGGTGCATCCGGTACAGCGACCCCAATGACAGGATTGATGGAAACAATACAGTTCTGATCCCGCAGAACTTCTGCTGCTTTTTCAGTATCATCTGCAATCAGACGCAGAATACTGAATTCTTTCGTGTCGGAGATGAACATTGCCCGCATATCTACGCCTGACTCTGCCAGCAGTTTGCAGATTGCAGATAATGCACCGGGTTTATTTTGTACAAAAACGGATACCTGTTGAATTGCCATAATGATACACTCCTTTTTTCTGTTACATTTTTTCGGTTTGGTTTTATGAATTAGTCATGCAGCTTCCGCTTGTCGATGACACGGACTGCCTTGCCTTCGCTTCTTGCAATGGTCTTCGGATCAACCAGATGTACCTTCGGAGAAATGCCCAGCATGGTACGAATTGCTGAAACCAGATGCTTTTCCTGCTTAGTGATTTCTTCCAGAGAGTCTGTAAACTGTTCCGGAGAGAGTTCTACATAGACATCCAGCGTGTCGGTGTTGTTGACACGGTCAACTTCAATCTGATAGTTCGGAGAATAGCCTTCGTTCAGCAGAACAGTTTCGATCTGAGATGGGAATACGTTGACACCACGAATGATCATCATATCATCGCTGCGTCCCATCGGCTTTGTCATCTTGATCAGTGTTCTGCCGCAAGAGCATTTCTCCCGGCTCAAAACGCAAATATCTCTGGTGCGATACCGCAGCAGCGGGAATGCTTCCTTTGTGATGGAAGTGAAGACCAGTTCCCCTTTTTCACCATCCGGTAGTACTTCGCCCGTTTCCGGGTCAATGATTTCCGGAATGAAGTGGTCTTCGTTGATGTGCATACCGTGCTGTTCGCAGCATTCAAATGCAACACCTGGACCAGAAGTTTCGGTCAAGCCATAAATATCATATGCCCGAATGCCCAGCAAATCCTGAATGTTCTGCCGCATTTCTTCTGTCCATGGTTCTGCACCGAAAATACCAGCCTTCAAGTGGTTATCTTCCGGCTTGTATCCCTTTTCCTTGAGCGTTTCGCCAATGTATGCCGCATAAGATGGGGTACAGCAGAGAATTGTTGACTGTAAATCCATCATGAACTGAATCTGCCGTTCTGTATTACCAGAGGACATCGGCAGCGTCAAACATCCAACCTTATGAGAACCGCCATTCAGACCTGCTCCGCCTGTAAACAAGCCATATCCATAGCAAACCTGGCAGACATCTTCATCTGTTCCACCTACCGCAGTGACTGCTCTTGCACAGCAATCCTCCCAAAGGTCAATGTCATGCTGGGTATAGAATGCAACCACTCTTCTGCCAGTTGTGCCAGAGGTTGACTGAATTCTTACGCAGTCCTTCAGCGGCTTTGCGAGCAGTCCGTATGGGTACTGATCCCGCAAGTCTGCCTTGGACAGAAACGGCAGCTTATGTAAATCTTCAACGCCATGAATATCTTCCGGCTTTACATGAGCGGCATCCATTTTTTCCCGATAATACGGTACATTTTCATAAACATGCTTGACCTGTGCAACCAACCGTTCGGACTGAAGGGCTTTCATGTCCTCCAGTGGCATGGTTTCTATTTCTTTCTGATAATAACGCTGTTCCATTTTTCCGAATACTCCTATTTCTTTGGTTTCTGTCGTAATTTGCAGAAATTGCTTGCTTGCATTTTTTCCATCCATGTGATACAATCAAAAAGAAACTGTATGCGTTACAGTTCTCAGATTTTTATCACAGAAAGGTCGATTGATATGCCAGTCATTGATTTTCACACTCACGTGTTTCCAGAGGCAATCGCAGAAAAAACCATCTCCATGCTTGCCCAGAAAAGCAACAGCCAGCCGTTTGGCAACGGAACATTTTCCTCTCTGCTGTCCAATATGCAGACCAGCGGTGTTACCCACAGCGTCACGCTGCCCGTTGTGACCCGTCCGAAACAGTTCGACAGCATTCTCAAATATGCCATTGCCTGCAACGAACATCCGCAGATTTTTGCCTTTGGCGGCATTCATCCAGACGACCCAACACCGGAAGAACACCTGCTGCAAATCAAACAGGCTGGACTTTACGGCATCAAGCTGCATCCGGACTATCAGCAGACCTACATAGACGACCCGAAATACATCCGCATTTTGCGGATATGTGTCACTTTGCAGTTACCTGTGGTCATTCATGCCGGAATCGATGACGGTTTTCCAGAAACGGTACACTGCACGCCAGACCGCACCTTGCACATGTTAGAGCAGGTCTATGGGGATACCGTGCCGGAGCAACCCAATATTGTCCTTGCACATGGCGGTGCAAACCGCATGCACGAAGAAGTGTTGGAAAAACTCTGTGGAAAGCCCGTCTATTTTGATATCAGCTTTATTTTGAGCTACATCCAACCGGAACTGCTCCTGCAAATCATCCGCAAACATGGGACAGACCGCATTCTGTTTGCAACGGATTTCCCGTGGAGCGACCCTGCTGCGGACTTGACAGCAGTACAGAATCTTCCGCTGACGGATGCTGAAAAAGAGCAGATTCTCTGGAAAAATGCACAAACGCTTCTGCATCTTCCGCAAATTTAAATATAGCATACCATATTTCGGCGAGAAATGCAAGATTCTTATGCAGTTTTTATAAAAAATTTGTTTTTTTCTGGGTGCAAATCAGGAATCGACAAATTTTATTTGTTGTCGAAAAAAGATTGTTCCTGCTGCAACGTACCACTCCGGTAGGCTTGCAGCAGCTGCATCAACTCGTCAATGCGTTCCTGAATCTCTCGTCCTCGGTCGGTATCTCGCACTTGCAGCCGTCTGGAGGCTGCCATAACAGAAATTCGGTCGGTGTGAATGTCGGTTTCTTTTTGAATCGCCTCTTCTGTAGAAGTGAATGGTTCATGTGCAACCAGCATCATCCCATAGGAATGATAAATCAGCGTATAACCAGCAATGCCGGTTTTCTCCTGATAGACTTTTGAAAATCCGCCGTCAATAATCATTACTTTTCCGCCGCATTTCACCGGACTTTCTCCGGCAATCTGTAAGACTGGCACATGCCCGTTGACAATGTGGGAATCTGTGCCCAGCCCAAATTCTGCTAGAATGCGATTCATAACCGTTTCATCATTCAAGAACCGATAATAGGCATTTTTTCGCTCCTGATGGGTTTCCGGTTCTGCTAAAAAGTAGCGTTCAAAGGTGGTCATCTTATCTTTTCCATAGAGCGGTGAATTTTTCGCCGTCCAGATATACCATAGAATATCCCGCCCTTTTTCCTGCTCAATCGGGTCAACCTCCAAAAAGGCTTTCCGAACATAACTTTCTAAGCAATCATACAAGGCTTTTCCGCTGTATTCATTCCCATAGATGTTGACTTTTCGGAATGTTCCATCCTCTTCTATCGGGACACAACCATGATACAGCAGGTTTCCATTACAGACTTTATAAAGGCTTCCATGGTGCAGCAACAACTTCACATGCCGCTGCAGCTTTTCACAGTGCAGGAATGCCGATTGCAGCCGCTCCATCACCAGTTGTTCTTCTGGGGTCAGTGTATAGGGGTCTTCTGGGTCAATGGTGGGAAAATGTGTATCCAGCAGGGAAAGCGTCTTCCCTTCATATTCGATTGTTCCGGCTTTGTAGTCAATCAAATGCAGTAACCGGCGGTCTTCCATTTCAAAGGATGGATGCTTTTTCATCAACTGCCCTTCTAATTTGAATTGCATGATGGCAATCGCCTTATGCATTTTCATATGCAGGGCAGTTTCTGCGGTGCTGGAAGTTTTCGGGTTTCCGGAAAGCTTGAACTGAGAACAGGGGTCATCCTGATAAACTGCCATCGCAAATGTTGCCAGTGGCAACAAGTTGATGCCATATCCATCTTCTAAAATGTCCAAGTTGCAATATCGAGCAGAGTTGCGGATAACCGTTGCGATACAGGCAAGCTGTCCGGCAGCTGCTCCCATCCATACAATATCATGATTGCCCCACTGAATATCCAAAGAGTGATATTGCAGCAGCTTATCCATAATCTTATGCGGAGCAGGGCCACGGTCATAGATGTCCCCTAAAATATGCAGGTGCTCCACTGCCAACCGCTGAATCAGTTCGGACATGGCAACAATGAACGATTCTGCCCGGTCAGTCTGGATAATGGTATCAATAATCGTTTCATAATATGCCTCTTTGTCCAGGATTTCCGGCTTTTCGGTAATCAGCTCTTCCATTACAAAGGCATAGTCCTGCGGCATGGCTGCCCGTACTTTTGCACGGGTATATTTTGAGGACAGTGTTTTACAGAGCGTAATCAGTCGATAAAGAACGATTTTGTACCAGTCCCGCATATGCCGTTCTGTCTTTTTGACAATATCCATTTTTTCTTGCGGATAATAAATCAGCGTTGCCAGTGATTTTTTGTCAGCGTGTGTCAAGGTATGTCCGAATACTTCGTCAATTTTTTTCTTGACTGAACCAGAACCATTTTTCAGCACGTGAGAAAATGCCTCATATTCGCCGTGAATATCGGTGATAAAATGTTCTGTTCCTTTTGGAAGGTTTAAGATGGCTTGCAAATTGATAATTTCCACCGCTGCTTTGTCGATGGTTGGATATTGTTCCGCAAGCCGCTGTAAATATTTCAGCTGAAGTTGTTCAAATGCAGATGCTTGTGTAGTCGATTGCATAGAAGCCTGCTCCTTTCATGTCTGTATTGGTCTTAGTATAGCATTTTTCACGATATTTGTAAAGCAATTCGGAAAAAAGTATCCTAATTTTCCTGCTACCTCCAAATTTCTGCTCATAATCTATAAATTTCTATAAAAAATCAGGCAAACAAATTGACGTTGCTGCATATCTGTGCTATAATAAAAAAACAATAAGGAAAGGAAGTTTTTTACTGATGTTTTGGGAACTTTTAAAAGCACTCTTCTTAGGCATTGTCGAGGGTGTGACCGAATGGCTGCCCATCAGCAGCACCGGACACCTGATTTTAGTGGATGCCTTCCTGAAACTGGATGCCAGCGATGCATTTAAAGAAATGTTCGATGTGGTCATTCAGCTGGGTGCAATTCTTGCGGTCGTTGTCATCTACTGGAAAAATCTCTGGCCGTTTCACAAGAAAGAAACCAACCCCAACCCCCTGACGAAAACTGGATTCGGGGCGTGTGTGCAGAAAAATATTTTGCAGATGTGGTGCAAGGTATTAGTTGCCTGCGTACCGGCTGCGGTAGTTGGGTTGCTGTTTGATGATGTCTTTCATGCACTCTTCTATAATCCGATTACAGTTGCCATTATGCTGATTTTGTTTGGTGTTGCGTTTATTGTGATTGAACGCTGGCAGAAAACCAAACAACCCCGTATTCATTCCATCGGCGGACTGGATTACAAAACCGTGTTGCTGATTGGTGTATTTCAGCTGATTGCAGCCGTATTCCCAGGTACTTCCCGTTCTGGTGCGACCATTGTCGGAGCGTTGCTGCTGGGCGTTTCCCGTACCGCTGCGGCAGAATTTACGTTCTACTTAGCCGTTCCGGTCATGGCTGGTGCAAGCCTGTTAAAGCTGGTCAAGTTTGGCTTCCACTTCACCGGCATGGAATTTGCCGTTCTGCTGGTCGGCATGGTCAGTGCGTTCGTGGTTTCCATCTTTATCATTCGATTCCTGATGGATTACATCCGCAAACATGACTTCACCGTTTTCGGCTGGTATCGAATTGTTCTCGGTATTTTAGTCTTGATTTTTGCAGCTGTCGGTGTTATCTGACAACTGATTTCAAAACCGTTGTACTGCTCTTGCAGTGCAGCGGTTTTTTCTTTGCAAAAAAATTGACAATTTCACCGCTTTTGTGCTATAATAAAATGATTGTATATTTTCGTTCCAATTTTACAGGAGGGTTTATTACCATGTTTTTCTCGGACAAACTGCGGTTACTGCGAACGCAAGCCAATCTCTCACAAGAGGATCTTGCAGATGAACTGCACGTTAGCCGTCAGTCCGTTTCCAAATGGGAATCGGGGATTTCTTTTCCAGAAATCGAAAAACTCATTTCCATCAGCGACTATTTTCATGTTTCCTTGGATGCCTTGCTGAAAGCACCGCTGCACGATACCCTAATTACCGAAACCATGGATCGGCTGGTATTGCAATTCTTAGGTTCTTCGCAGTCTATGCACGACATCTCTCAGCAATTGGTCACCATTATGCAGGATGGAAAAATTGATGCACAGGAAGCCTTGCAACTGGAACAAATTCTATGTGCCTTGGATCACATCATGCAGGACATCCGCAAACTAAAACAGACTTTTTCCACAGCTTATACCACAAATACAACCGGGATATCCGGTTCTGAATCTTAAATTTTAATCGAAAAGGAGTTATTATGTATACCTGTATCAAAACAGAAGGAGCTGCCAGACGGGGCGTTTTTGAAACCGTACACGGCACGATTCAAACCCCATTTTTCATGAATGTTGGAACAGCTGCTGCCATTAAAGGCGGTATCTCTTCCGTGGACTTGGCAAACTTAAAATGTCAAGTCGAACTCTGCAACACGTACCACTTACATCTTCGTCCAGGTGATACCGTTATCCGGCAAATGGGCGGTCTGCACAAGTTTATGCACTGGAACAAGCCGATTCTCACAGACAGCGGCGGATTTCAGGTATTCTCGCTCGCAAAGCTGCGGAAAATCAAGGAAGAGGGCGTTTATTTCCAATCCCATATTGACGGGAAACGGATTTTCATGGGGCCGGAAGAAAGTATGCAGATTCAATCTAATCTGGCTTCTACCATTGCTATGGCATTCGATGAATGCGTAGAAAATCCATCCCCGTTCGACTATGTCAAGGCATCCTGTGCCCGTACGGTTCGTTGGCTGGAACGCTGCCAGAAAAAAATGGCACAGCTGAACGCTGACCCGAACACCATCAACCAGCATCAGCTTTTGTTCGGCATCAATCAGGGCGGTACGTTTGACGGCTTACGGACAGCACACATGAAAGAAATTGCTACGATGGGCTTAGATGGCTATGCCATCGGCGGTCTGGCAGTTGGCGAACCAACGGATGTGATGTATCATATCATCGAAGAAGTTGAACCGTTCATGCCAAAGGACAAGCCACGTTATCTGATGGGCGTTGGAACACCGTCCAACATCATTGAAGCGGTTGCAAGAGGGGTTGATATGTTTGACTGCGTTATGCCGAGCCGAAATGCACGGCATGGCACGGTGTTCACCTGGGACGGCATTTTACACATCACAAACGCTTGCTATGAAACCGACCCACAGCCGTTAGACCCGAAGTGCGACTGCCCTGTCTGCAAGAACTTCTCCAGAGCGTATATTCGCCATCTGTTCAAGGCAAAGGAACAGCTTGCCGGACGGCTTGCCGTTACACACAACCTGTATTTCTATAATACCCTGCTGGAAAAAATTCGGGAAGCATTGGATGAAGACCGATTCGGAGCATTTCGCAGTGAATATTCCGAAAAGCTGGCTCAGAGGATTTAACCATGACAGCGAGAAAAAGAATCTTGCAATTGGGACTGGGGGTTGCGGCGGCTGCTTTGCTGGCAGCCGTTCAGCCCTGTTCCGCATCTGCACAAGATGTTGTTTTGTTTCCGGAAACCATTCAAGTAGAAAGATACACGGGAACATTTCAAAAAGAATTTCATATTGATATTGACAGTGACGGCGAAAAAGAAACAATTGGTTACTACTATGTTGGCTCTAAAAGAGATGGCTATTCTATATCAGATGTTTATTCTGTATTTGACACAAATTCAGAATCATATACTCTATATAAGAGAATTTCAAACGACCATATGAATTACAAATTTCATATCATTCAAGACAAAAATACAGGTGAAACCTTTCTCGGATATATTTATACAGATATGTTTGGCTCTGAAATGTTGTATCGATTTTATTCTGACAATCAAAGCAAATTGATAAGTAGTTACAACGCTAATACGGATGGTTCAGATAAATTACAAGCGTATAAAACCTACATGAACAACGTGGATTTTCTCGATGAAATGGCTTATGGGCATGGTGATGTCGATGGAGATGCGGATGTCACAGTATCTGATGCTGTCGCCACGCTTTCCTACTATGCTGCAACTGCTGCCGGACAATCGCCAAGTTTCACAGAATTGCAAAAACAGGCTGCCGATTTCAATCAAGATGGCATCGTTACCGTTGAGGACGCTGTCAAAACGCTTTCCCTCTATGCAGAACACGCTGCTGGAATGGTTGATACAGTTTTACTTCCGACTACTATCAGAAAAGATTCCAGCCCCTTTTCGTTGTATGGAGGTACATTAGAATCTACTTTTTATCTGGATATTGATGGTGATGGAAAAGAAGAAACCATTGGTCGATATGATCATATTAAAGGTAGACATGAATTATGTTCTGATTGCATTTTTCAAGTATACGATGACGGAACTTTTCAAGGCTCTTTTGGTGGTAACACAGATAGCCAAATATTCTCTCATACGATGCTTGCTTATGATCATAATATTGATAAAATATACCTTGCAGATTGTGTCGGACATCTGATACTTGGATGTGGCAGTCCTGGCTTGCAAAATTTATATCCAAATTACGGAAAATATATTATATATATAGAAGCAACTGGCATGAAACCATATGCTGGAATTAATGGAAAAGATGCAACCAAGCAAGAAATTTATGATTATCTGGATCAAATCGAAATTATTTCGTCTGACTCCAATGATGAACAATTGTTAGAGCAATTCAAAGAACTCATTATTGATCGTTACTTATAAAAACAAACCAGCCAGCCCCCTGCATTTTCCGCAAGGTGCTGGCTGGTTCTTATTTTATGTGATTTTCTCGCTTAATCGGTGATATAAATATAGTCAATCGCAAGGAATCTGCCCTCGCCTGCAATCTGCATTGCACCAACCATAAATTCTGAATAAATATCATTATTTGGTACAAAATCCTTGGAAATGGTCACCCATTCCTTTGCATCGTTCGGCTGAACCTTATGACGATGAATGATTTGCAGCCGCTTAGAACCTGCCTCCTTGATATGCAGATTCAGCCACTGTGATTCTGTCTGAATCTTGAACCGCATGAACAAATGATATCGCTTTCCGCCCTGCAGATGCATTGCAAGCGGCATACTTGCGTAATTTCCTGGCTTTGACTGCTGTTCTTTCGGAATCAAAACCAATCTTCCCTGAATCAAATGCTGTTCCCATGTATAAAGGTCATACTGGAATCCTATCTGCTGCGAATGGAATTGCAGCGGATTCAAAAATTCAGATGGAATAGCTCCTAGATTCTGCTGGTCAAACGCCAGCTTCACTGCTTTGGCGAATGGCTCTGTACGAACTTTATCAAAGAATGCATCCCGATACGGAGAAGCATAATTATGCTTTCCTTCCAATGCATATCCATTTCCGCCAATCCACTTCAGCGGAACTTCCTTTTTCAGCGTAAATTCCTGTTCGGAAATCTGGTCAAAGAATGCCTGTCCCTTTTCATTGTTACAAATGACAACAGAAACACCCTTTGTATAATCAAATTCCGGCATTCTTTTAGAGATGCCCCAGAAGTCCCCAATGGTGATATCGCCAAACCGTGGCAACTGCTGATACTTACAGTTCTGACAATGCGGCGGACACATTGTATGATTATGATAAACACTTTGATAAGCATCTTCTGCTTTTCCACGACGAATAATCTGTTCGCCGGACTTTAACTGAATGCTTACACAATCGGAATTCCAGCCTTGTGCTTTGTTCCGGAATTCATAACTTGCCACCTGATCCCCAAAAGCATCCTGTAGATATTTCTGGAAAAATCCAGCAGATGGGGAGTTTCCGCAGAGCAAATCAATGGTAATCAGGTTTTCATAATCTTTTCCGAGATATGCCCGTAATCCGGCAATCTGACATGGACAGCCAGAGAATAATACAAACTGTCCCTGCTGCAACCGCTTTTTCACCTGTGCATCGATATTGCCCAGATAACTTTGCAGGTACTTGGATTTCCGCAGCTTCGGCATATCGGATTCCTGATCAATCAAAATATGTTCTACAGAGAGATCCTCTTTCCAAGCAGCACCGCCAACAGCACCCTGCTGTTCAAATGCTTTCTTTGCCAACAGGGAGAATACCCCACCGCTGGAGCTTTTTTTCAGCAACTCGGCATCTGATGCAATCACTGCATAACAATTCGGTGTGGTCGTGTTCGCATTGGACGGCAGCCGATAAGATGGACAAACCTTCAAACATTTTCCGCAGTTGATGCAGGTTTTTTCGTTCAATACGGCACGATAAAGACCATGTTCATCCGGTTTCAGTTCCAACGCCTTTACTGGACATATACTGACACATGCCCCACAGCCTGCACATTCTATGACTGGTAAATTTGATGTAATTGCTGATGCTGAGATGCTCTTTTTCTGAATGGGTTTTCGATTCAGCACCGAAATTGCATGCGGAGAGTTGGAATTGGGACTTCCAATAATATTCTCTAACTTTAATGTTTCTGTCGTTTTTTTCGGTTGATTTAAGATTTCCTGTAACCAAGCGTAACAGCGGCTTCGCTCAGAAAGTATGGTTGCTTCTACTGCTGCATAATCAATCGGCTCTAACAACTTTTTGTCTGTTAAAATCTGATTGACATCTGTCACCAAATGCGATTCAAAATGCATCAGTTCTGCCAGTGACTTGAACCGAGAATATCCACGCTTTTTGTTGGCGATCGCAATAAAATTTTTCTTGAAAATTAAGGCGAAACTTGCACCATGACAGGAATCTGTTACAACAAACTTTGCATGACTCAAATAGTACAGCCAATCTTCCACCTGCAAATTTTCAACGCAATTCGGCAAATTCATCAGCTTGCGATTCTTTTCAAAGAGCCACGGCAATCCATCCAGCATATTGATGATTTTAATGCCGCCAAGTTCCTTTGAAAGATGCAGCAACGCTTCCCGTTTCTCTGGCGTTGGGTCTAAGATATAGGATGCCAGAAATGGTTCTTCTTCCCGATGAGAAGATTTTTCAATCAGTCCCTGATAAATAGAAGGGTCAGCTACAAATACTGGGTCTAAAACCTGCTTTGCCAAGATGCCATAATCATCCCGGCAAAGTCGCACGCCATCTGCTTCCCGAACAGAAATGCCATCGAATCGGCTCATGTAATCGGCAATTTTCACCCGTTCTTCTGCTGGTGCAAAGTCTACATCGTGACCAAAGGAAACGGCATAGGCGATTTTTTTCTTCTGTTCCTCTGCAAAATCCAGATAGAACATCTTTCCAAAGTCCCGACTAATTCCATAGTTCCAAACCTGATCAGAGCCAATGACAAACCCGTCACAGAGTTCATTCAGTTCTTTCAAATCTTCCAAGCAATACTGCTTGCTGATATGATAATGTTCTCTTCCGAATCTTCTTGCATGTGTTTCTTTTCGTTCTACATCATTTTCTGATAAAATTGGCTTGTCAATCATCAGAATCGACTTTCCCATAGAGGCAATGACTTGATGCAACGCATAGTAAGTTGCAATACTTCCATAGTTGCAGCCGATCCATACGCCTAAAATTCCGACATCGTATTTCTTCGACAATCCTGTATCCTCCAATCTAATTATTTCTTTGCCTCCGGCATATGCAGGTATTCTCTCCAGAACGATTCGGACTGTAATGTGCCAGCTGCCTGCTGATACATCTGTTCAATCTGTTTCCGGTTCTGCTTATAATACCGCATCACTCTCTGATACCGCTGTTTCAGCTGCTGATACCGCTGCTTATCCCGTTTTCTCAGGTAAGCAGTGTGGTCAAACGGGCTGACTGCCAGAATCTGTTCTGCAAAATATTCCTTAGTCGGATCATCGAACCAGTCATAGGCAATGATTGCGGTCTGATCCTTTTTCAAGAACCAATCCGGCAGTTTCTGTCCATTATCGGTTACTTCATACCACCACTTCTGTGTTGGTGTCAGCTGCTTTTCTTCCTTTCGATAAACACGATCAAAGTCGATTGGCTTAGAATATACCATCGCAGCCGGACGCATTTTTTCATTCTTTGCAGCATGAGATTTCATGATCTGTTCGCCCTGCGGTGTTTTCATGAAGTCCGGCCCTGCACAGAATTCCTCTACCGCATCCAGCAACAAATCACAGTTGTTATAAGCCAGACGGCGAATTTCTGTTTCAAAGAAGCCCTGAATCCGCTTGATAAAGTCAATATCCTTACAAATGCCACTCATTGCCTGAATAATCAAGCTATTCCGGTGTACCATGTACAATTCCAGATTGGCATTGAACTTGTTCGCAAAGCCCTTGTGCCAGATGCAGATACCGTTCAAGGTCAAAAACTCTGCGTGGTTGGCAACAGAAAATTCTACGTCATCGCCACGAATGAACAGCGGCACAGGCAAATGGCTGCGGTCAATCTTCTTGACTGGAATGCAGCAGTACCACCATCCAGCATAGGAATCTGCATGGAAATCTACATCTTCATCATTTTCAAAGACGCAATCCCAGCGGTGCATTTCCATAATCCGCTTATTTGGGCCATAAGAACCATCATCGTGTACATAGCCAACGTCTTCGTGCTGCAAGTTCATCTGTTCAAAGTAGAGCATTGCACCGCTGACATAGCGTTCACTATACTGCGGCTTTACCAATGCCAACAGCGAATAGGTACGAATGAAGCTTTCCGGCAAAACCATAACATCATCGTCCATCAGCAGAACATGGGTTGCCTTGAAATCTTCTGCACTGATGGATTCCAGAATGCCTCTTGTAAAGCCGCCTGCTCCGCCAACATTTTCATTCGGGTAAACGTGAATGTATTCGCTGTTGAATTCATCTGGGTCTAATGTTCTGCCGTTGTCGATAATCCGCAGACGAATATGATTCTTTGCCGGTTCGTCACTGTAGAACAGTTCCCGTTCCAGAATGCCAATGTTCCGAGTAATATAATCTTCTTTCTTAAAGGTTGTGGTTGCAATGGAAATCCGAACGTCATTGATTTTTTCTTCCGGAACAACCGTTTCCCAGCTGCCAGATTCCACCTGAAACCGGAAATCCGGTGCTTTCACACCCTTTTTCTCGGCAATTTCGGTCTTTTTTCGTTCTTCCGGTGTCATTGGCAGCACATCGATCTGAAATCCGATGACCTGCCCCTTGCTGTCCTTCGGCACCATCATTTCAATGTCGGTCAGTTCTTTCAAATCATAAATGACTGGCTCATACATCTCTTTCTTGATGTCTCTGCCTTCTCGATAATGTCCGAACATTTGCAGCTTGAAATGTCCCTTGCAACGCAAATGCAGATAAATGTCACCCACATTGGTATACTTCTTCCACTTTCCGAGGGAGAAGGAATTGAAATAGGTGAAAAATTCTACAAAATCGCCCGGATTCAAATACTGCGAAGAGGTCAGCGGGTCATATTGCATTCTTGCACCACGATACATCATCCACCAGTGTTCTTCCAGCTGCAAATTATACCGAAAAATCAGATTTTGAATTTTAAACTTTACGTTTCTCATAGACTCTTGTTCCCCTTACTTTCCAACTGCTTGTTCCTGCGGATTCGATGTTGTTGCAGCGGAATCCGGCACTGCAATGCCGAGCTGCTGCTTCAGCCAAACTTCCGAATCCTGCTTCATTTTCTGTAATACACGGTTTACCCGATCATATCGAATCGGCTTCCGGAACAGATATTCTTTCTTCTTCAAGTCTTCCTGTAAGATGACCAATCGTTCTTCCAAGCCCAGCGGCTGCAAAATCGCACGATACCGGTACAAATCCGGCAGATCCATGTTTGCCAGTACCACAAACGGCTTTTCAAAAATCAACGCAAAGCACATGCCATAATAATTATCTGTGATGACAAACTCACTGTGAATCAAATAATACAGCCAGTCTTCCACCCGAATGTGATAAGCTGGGTCGAGTTTCAGCAGTGCTTTCGATTCCGGGAAGCGATTGATGTCAATAAAATTCCGCAGCTGGCTGTAATGATTGACCAACAGAATATCATTGCCCTTCAGCAGGAACTGCCGCTTCCGGTCATCGCAACATTCAATATAAGTGAAGATAAAGCTCTGATCTGTTTCAACTGCTTTCGCTGCGGAACGTTCTGCACAGTCAATATAGAACTGCTTGTCACACAGAAATACGGGGTCTAACACCATTTCCGGTGTGATGTGGAATAAATCCTGCAACACTTCTGCTTCTTCGTATTCTTTAACCGCAATCCCATTGAATTGATGCAGCAATCTGCCGCAATCATTTCTGGTTTCCCCTTCTGCGTGAAATGCTCCGCCGAAACAAGATGCATATGCAATCTTCCGCTTGTCAGCCGGTACATTTTCCAAAAAATAATACAGACCGGATTGCTTGCCTACCACATTATAATTCCAAACAACATCCGATCCAACAACGTGATTCTGCACATCCTCTCTTAAAATCCGTGCGTCTTCTTCGCTGTCAAAAACCTCCAGAACATCGCAGTTCTGATAAGCGAAGCATCCGGCAATGTTATCCTTTTCCGCATAATGTTCTCCCCAGAGAGCTGGCTGCTTTTGCAGCAATGCCGGGTGTTTTCCGTACTGTTCCAGCGTTTTGTACAATGCACAGGCGGTCAGAATGCTGCCATAATTCAAACCGAACCATAGACTATAAACTGCCGTATCATACGCCATGCTGTTCTTTTTCATAATGATCCTTTTCTCCTTGTCGTACAAAAATATGTACGTTCCTAAAATAAATTTTGTTCTTTGCAAAAAATTCATCCGCACGAAATTTTCATTCGCACCGCCTGCTTTTCCAACAAAAAACAAGTACAAATGTAAACAAATTTATTATATCATACGAACCGCTAAATTGCAAGCCTTTTTTCAGAAGAACTGTAATCCGTCTAAAAAAAGAAAGAAATGGAATCGGAAAAGTCAGAATACAAGCAGCAGATTCTCCAATTCTCCGCTTCTATCTGCCGTTTTTCTCATTTTTTAAAAAATCATGTCCAACGATTTCGAAGCCCGAAAAAGATATTTTAGAAATTCGATTGACAGAATGCCTATTTTTCGCTATAATAGGATGGGGTCACAAGAAAATGAAATTGTTTTGCACCCAATATGCACGACCGAGTCGACATTGTTTTAAAAAAAATGTGTATTTGCTCGCAAATGATGATAAAACAATGCTTCGGATTTTTTTCTGTATTCCTGCAAAAAACGAGTTGGAATACTAGCGGAGGATTTTTATGAAGTTACAAAACATCTTATTCCCTTCTACCGATACCTGTACCGAAGAACTGATGTATTTTCGGAGAGGAGACAAAGTCTTTTACAACTGGTCAAGCGATGGCGTTGAAATTCAGAAAGACGGTATTCTCTTTTTTGATACGTATTTTAACGGCTTTACCATTGAAAAATGGGCAAAATATACGAATGTAAAAACCGTATTTCTGACCATCCGAATTGAAGGACATGTTCGTTTAACACTGATGCGGAAAGAAAAGAAAGGCGAAAAAATCTTAACCGATTTCCTTGGTGAATATATCTGCAAAGCCAATTACGGCGAAATCAAGGAATTTACATTTCCATTCCACAGCGTTTCTACCAACGGTATCTATTGCTTCAACATCACCGGCATTTCTGAACAGTCCGGTTTCTACGGCGGTTTTTATTCCGGCGACATTGCAGAAAAAGACATTCAGCCGGTGAAAATTGCCATTGACATTTGCACGTATAAACGGGAACGGTTTATTGAAAAAAATCTAAAGCTGCTGAATGAACGGTTTCTGGAAAACCCCGATTCTTTCTTACAGGGCAAACTGGAAGTTTTCGTTTCTGATAATGCCCACACCTTGGATATTCCAGCATTGAGCAGTGAAAATATCCACATTGTACAAAATAAAAATGTCGGCGGTGCTGGCGGATTTACCCGTGGAATGATTGAAATCAATCGGGTGAAGCAGCAGCGTCACATTACGCACATTCTGGTCATGGATGATGATGTCACCATTGAACCGGAATCCCTGTTCCGTACTTGTACATTTCTCTCCTGCCGCAAGGCACACTATCAGGATTTGTTCATCGGCGGTGCGATGCTGCGGCTGGATACCCAGTGCATTCAGACGGAAGCCGGTGCAGTCTGGAACGGTGGCGAATTGATTTCCCTGAAGCATGGTTTGGATCTGCGGGAACTGGATGCCTGCCTGTACAACGAACTGGAAGAAAAAACACAGTTCAATGCTTGGTGGTACTGCGTTTTCCCATCCGAGGTTGTAACCGACCAGAATTTGCCGATGCCGATTTTCATCCGTGGCGATGATGTGGAATATGGCTTGCGGAATATGAAAAATCTGGTTCTGATGAACGGAATTTGTGTATGGCACGAGCCATTTGAAAACAAGTATTCTTCGTTCCTGTACTATTATATCCTCAGAAATCGTCTGATTGACAATGCTCTGCACGACATGAGCCTTTCGAAAAAAGCATTCCGCCACCTCCTGCAACAACAAGTCTATAACGAAATGCGGCTCTATCGCTATAAAAATGCAAATCTGCTCATGCAGGGTGTGGAAGACTTCCTGCGTGGGGTCAACTGGCTGATGGAACAGGACGGCGAAGCCCTGCACAAGGAAATTATGCAACTGGGCTATAAATTGCAGTATACAGAAGATTTGAAAGAAGATGTGCAATTCTCTTTCCCGATTTATGAAGCTGCCTGCAAAGCCGTTCCGGCAACAAAATTTCATCAACGTGTCATCAACAAACTGACTATGAACGGGCTGCGGCTGCCCGTCAAGCGGCAATTTAACATCGTTCCGACAGATGGCGTTCAGCAAAGTGCTGTCTATCGGACACAGACCATTCTCAACTATGACTATACCAGCCGAAAGGGATTTGTGACCGAGCGAGATCCGGAAGCTGCAAAGCAGTGCTTCCGCCGCTTAAAGGCATTGTATCATCAGCTGGATAAGCTGTATGATGCGGCTGTTCGGGACTATGCAGAAAACGGAAAGAAATTGATGCAGCTTTCTTTCTGGAAACAGTATTTGGAACTGCCGGAAAAAGAACCGGCAACCATGGAGGTTTAAACCATGATTGCAACAACATCTCTGCCGCAACTGCCGGGAAAAACCTGTACCGGCTGCGGTGGCTGTACCAATGCCTGCCCAAAAGATGCCATCTTTTTCGCACCGGATGCGGAGGGCTTTCAGCATCCGGTTGTACAGGCAGCACAATGTATCGGCTGCAAGAAGTGTGAGCAAATCTGTCCGGTTCTGCACTGGGAGAGCAGCAACATCGCGAAACCGGATTTGTATGCGGTTCGAGGTGCAGACGACATTCGAGCAAATAGCTCCTCTGGTGGTGTTTTCTCTCTGGCTGCCGAGGAAGTCTTTGCACGGAAAGGCGTTGTCGTTGGAGCAGCGTTTGACAAAAACCTGCATCTTTCGCTCTCCATCGCCAAAAATGAAAAGCAGCTTGCTCCCATGCGGGGTTCAAAATATGTGCAGAGTGACCCGGAACTGGTTTATCGGGATGCACTTAAATGTCTAAAGGCTGGAAAACTAGTCTTATTTACCGGATGTCCCTGTCAGGTAGCTGCCATGAAAAACATCGCCGGCAACAAATACAACGATTTGCTCTATACGATTGACCTGCTCTGTCATGGTGTTCCATCACAGGCAATTTTACAGCGATACTTAGAAGAAACATTCCCCGGAAAACAAGCGGTCGATGTTCGGTTTCGGGATAAATCACACGGCTGGATTGCAACTTACATTGATGTGGATTTTTCCGATGGGACTTCCTACCACGGTGCAAACCGCCGAAATGACCCCTATGAACGGATTTTCCAACACAACATTGCACTGCGTCCCTGCTGTCATAACTGCAAATTCTGCACGTTCCCTCGTACGGGTGATCTGACCATGGGCGATTTCTGGGGCATTCAAAAAATCGACCCCAGCCAGACCGATGGCAAGGGCACTTCGATGGTCTTTCTCAACAACGAAAAGGGCAGACAGCTATTTACTTGGTTTCAGCCGCAAACCGATTCCAAACAAATGCACGTCAACCTTGCAACTATTCCAAACCGACTAAAGGCAGCTTATCCACCACATCCGGGAAGATCGGTTTTCTTCCCATTACTGCGTACCAAATCTATGGAGGAAATTGTAAAAATGGTAATGGATAATCAACATGATATTGGGTTGGTTGGCATTCATACCGTTGGCAACTTCGGGGGTGCTCTGACCTATTTTGCTCTATATAAAGTCTTATGCGATCTGGGTTATTCGGTTCTGATGATCGAACGCCCTGGAAACTGTGCCCATAAGCCGGCACTGACAAAAATTTATGGAACTTCTCCCTACCCTGCCTTTGATACCGCAAAAATTTATCCGAATAAGCAAGCAATGAAAGAACTGAATCAATTCTGCAAGATGTTTGTGGTTGGCTCTGACCAGCTGTTCAACGATGGTTTGTATAATAACTTCGGTAGATGGTGTACATTGGACTGGGTTCAGGACAACAAAAAGAAAATCGCCTATGCAGCTTCGTTCGGTCATGATTATATCTGGAGTCCGGAAGAAACCCGTGCAGAAATGGCACATTTTATGAAGCGATTTGATGCTTTCTCCGTTCGGGAACAGAGCGGTGTTGACATCTGCAAAAAGGAATTCGACATAGATGCCCAGTGGGTGTTAGACCCGGTTTTCCTCTGCAAACCAGAATATTACCGAGAACTGGCAAAGCAGTCTACACACCCAATGGAAGAAAATTACCTTGGTGCATATATTCTCGACCCAACAAAGGAAAAGGCAGACATTCTCCGCTATGCTGCGAAGAAAAAGAAGCTGAGCACCACGGTTTATACCGAAATGGCATATCAACAAAAAGATTTGAATGACTTTGATTTGCCGGTACAGTTCGGCGGACTCATCGAAGACCGACTTGCCAACATCATTCATTCTGATTTCTTTATTGCAGACTCGTTCCATGGCATTTGTTTTGCAATTCTGATGAAGAAAAACTTCGTTGCCATCGTCAACGAAAAGCGAGGCAAGAGTCGGTTTGAATCCATTCTGGGTCTGCTCGGCTTGAAAGACCGCTTGATTTCTAACTTGACTGAACTGAAGCAGAAAGAAGCACTGCTGACCACACCGGTTGATTATGATGCAGTCTATGAAATTCTGGAGCAGGAACGGCATCGCTGTCTGACTTGGTTGCGGGATGCTCTGGCAGACCCAACGAAAAAGCCACTCTCTACTTATGACCTTCTGACAAGACGGATTGATTTACTGTCCGAACGGGTTTCAAAGTTGATGATTGCAAATGCCACTGCAAACCGCAAAATTGCACATTTGGTGGAATTTGCTGGATTCTCTCTGACAGCGATTTCCGATTTCTCGAAGTACTTCAAGGCATTACAAGCCAACATTGAAAATTATATCATTGCCATTGCGGTCAAGGATACGCCGGGACTCTGCTTTACAGATGCATTATATGCCGATATGCAGCGGATTGGTGTTACTGTCAACTTGACAAAAAAGCATTGGTACGGCTATGCTGCCATCATTGATGGTGGAAAGCTGCTGGCTGAAGATGCTGCTTATCAGAAAGTCATCTCAGTAAAAGCTACAACGGAAGATGGTGTTGCTGTTGTTGCCACCAGTAAACCGCTCAAGGTCGGCAATGCAACTGCAATTTCTTTCAATGGCATTGGCAGGTCTGTCAGCCGTCGTGGTATTAATATTACAGTATACGATAAGACAAAGAAATGCGTCTGTGACAGTGTTTGCTTTGATACACACGTCAAGAGCATTGATTGTCATCGATAAAAACAACGTAACAGGAGGATTTTTTCATGAAAAAATACGATTATTTGATTGTTGGTGCTGGCTTGTTCGGTGCAGTGTTCGCTTATGAAGCCATGAAGCGGGGAAAGACCTGTTTGGTGATTGAGCGGAGAGACCACATCGCTGGGAATATCTACTGCGAAACCATCGAGGACATCCATGTACACAAGTATGGTGCACATATCTTCCATACCTCCAATCAAGAAGTTTGGAACTACATCAACCAGTTCGCAGAATTCAACAACTATATCAACTCTCCGATTGCCATCTATAAGGACGAACTGTACAACCTGCCGTTCAACATGAACACCTTTAGCAAGATGTGGAACATTCGGACACCGCAGGAAGCAAAGAATCACATTGCACAGCAGATTGCAGCTCTGAACATCACAGAACCGAAGAACCTCGAAGAACAAGCTCTTTCTCTGGTTGGTACAGACGTTTATGAAAAGCTGATCAAGGGTTATACTGAAAAGCAGTGGGGCAGAAACTGCACCGACCTGCCATCTTTCATCATCAAGCGGTTACCGTTGCGATTTACCTATGATAATAACTACTTCAATGACCGGTATCAGGGCATTCCGATTGGCGGTTATACCCCGATTGTGGAAAAGATGCTTGCAGGTGCAGACATCCTGACCAATACGGACTACTTCGAATTTATCAAGGAACATCCGGACGTTGCAGACAAGACCGTCTTCACTGGACAGATTGATGCCTTCTTTGATTACAAGCTGGGCGTTTTGGAATACCGCAGCGTTCGCTTTGAAACCGAAGTGCTGGATTGCGAAAACTATCAGGGCAATGCGGTTGTGAACTACACCGAACGGGAAGTTCCGTATACCAGAATCATTGAACACAAGCACTTTGAATTCGGCAAGCAGCCGAAAACTGTCATCTCCAGAGAATATTCTTCCGAATGGAAGAAGGGCGATGAACCGTATTATCCGGTCAACAACGAACGGAATAACCAGATGTATCAGGAATATCAGAAGCTGGCAGAAACCGTTCCGAATGTCATCTTTGGCGGCCGTCTGGGTCAGTATAAGTATTATGACATGGATAAGGTCATTGCTGCTGCACTGGAAACCGTTCAGAATGAATTTGGTGCATAAGAGAGGGGCTTAAACGATGTGGGTTCGTACACAAAATGAAGATGCCCTCTATCATGTCGCTGCGGTACGGGCAGTGAAAATGATTTCAGAACGCACGTATTCCGTCATTGGCATTCTGCTGGGTGCTAGCACATCGGATTCTGTTGTTCTGGGCGAATACAAAGATTATGCGACTGCAAAGGCAGAGGTCGATCACATGGATGCACTTCTGATGGAAGGCACTTCCTCTGTTTACCATATGACAAAAGAAAACTAAACGATACAACGCCGTCTTTTCCTGTGAATTGCATGGGAAAAGACGGTATTGTTCCATATTGGAATCAGATTGTCACAATTCCCCTATGAAATCGCCATGATTTTCTGATTTCCATTCCAATTGCAAACAATCTTCCTGACAAAAAAGGAGTTTATTTATGATAAAGACACTGAAACAACATCAGTTTTTGTTTCGGGAACTGGTCAAGCGAGATTTCCGGCAAAAATACAAAAAGACAACTCTGGGGTTTATCTGGAGCATTCTCAATCCACTGGCAGAATTTCTGGTGTTGATGCTGATTTTTAAGAACTTGTTCAGCAGAAATACTCCCCATTATACCATTTATATGCTGGTGGGTATTCTAACTTACAGCTATTACAGCAACGCCTCTCAAACCGGTATGCAATCTTTTTTAGGCAATGCTGGCATCATTCAAAAAATCAAAGTTCCGACTTGGATTTTTCCGCTCTCTAAAAATGTATCTGCTCTGTTTAACTTTTTCATTACGCTGATTCTATTGATTCCGTTTATGATTTATGACCACATGGGGTTCACTTGGAAGCTCGTCTTTCTCATCTATCCCATTATCCTAATGTTTTTCTTTAACCTCGGCGTTAGCATGATTCTCGCTTCGCTTTATGTCTTTTTTAAAGATATTCAGTATTTCTACAACATCTTCTGCCGCCTGCTCTATTTTTGCTGTGCTGTATTCTGGTACGATACTTCTATGTCAGAAACGGCACAAAAAATCCTGCACATCAATCCCATCTATGACTTCATCTATTATTCCCGTATGGTCATCATTCACCAGCAAATTCCAACGCTGTTTGACCATCTGGTTCTATTGGGCTATACAATCCTGTTCTTAGGACTGGGCATTCTCATCTACCGCTGCAACAAAGACAAATTTGTCTATTACCTATAAGGAGGAACGAATATGGAACCGATTATTGATGCATCTCACGTCTATATTCGCTACCTGCTGGGCGATTTCCGAGATATCGGACTAAAAGAATGGACGATTCAAAAAGTCAAGCGAGAACGGCGTGTGGAAAGCCGCTGGTCGGTGGAAGATGTTTCTTTCACACTGGAAAAAGGTGATTTTCTAGGTATCATTGGTGCAAATGGTGCTGGGAAATCTACCATCTTAAAAGCAATCTGCGGCATTCTGCCACCTGCCAAGGGGAGCATTCAAGTCAACGGAAATATCAGTGCCCTGCTGGAGTTGGGAACGGGTTTTGATAGCGACTTGAACCTCATCGAAAATATTTATATGCGTGGTGCTTTACTGGGATATGAAAAGAATTTCATCACGGAACGCATTGATGAAATCATTGAATTTGCAGAGCTGAAAGAATTTCAGTTTTACAAGTACAAGCAGCTTTCCAGCGGTATGCGTTCCCGTTTGGCATTTGCCATTGCCTGTATGGTTGATCCGGAAATCTTAATTCTAGATGAAGTGTTATCCGTTGGAGATGGCGGTTTCCGAAGAAAAAGCGAACAGAAAATGATGGAAGTCATTCAAAGCGGTGCAACCACTTTATTTGTCAGCCACTCTGTCGCTCAGATGAAACGGCTGTGCAACAAGGTGCTTTGGCTGGACATGGGCAAACAAATTGCCTTTGCAAAAAACAAACAAGAATCCGAAAAAATTCTGACTTGCTACAGCAACTACATGAAAGAACGGGCAATCAATCCCGCTGCAAAGCCCAGCTTGACGCTGCCTGCTCCTGCAAAAAAAACCGAAAAACCGACTGCACCAAAAAAGCCAGCTACAAAGCCAACGCCTGTCGCAAAGCCACAAAAACGCTTAGCTTCTGATATTCAATATGAGATTTACTCGAAAGCTTATATTGACATCCTAAATGAAATGGTGTTGCATCCGGAAACAGTTGACCAATTCAAGGCATATTTTCAGGACAAACACATCACCCACCTTGCCATCTACGGCGAAAGCATGGTATTGAAAACCATCGCTGTTCTGCTGAAAGATGCTGGCGTTTCTGTTGATTACCTGCTGGAAAATGGGAAAAAATCCAGTGAATATGCAAAAACAATCCACAGCCGAGATATTCATAAATATCCGGATACACAATGTATTCTCATCGGCGATGTTCGCTTCGAAAAAAATATTCTGGAAAAGGTTCATAAACGCACTAAAATCCCCGTTATTACCATTTCCGAAGCAATGCACTACAAAAAAGACTCGAAAAAGAACACCACAAAATAAGAAAAAACCGGCTTGCAATAGGAGAAAATCCCCTATTGTAAGCCGGTTTCTATGTTTCTATGTTTTTATTCCGCCAGCAAGACGTGTTTTGGAATCGGAATTGAAAAGGTTTCATAAACGGCACAGATTTTATCAGCAATGCAAACCAGAATGCTTTCCCGATACCGTGGCGGTGTCAGATTCAAGGGAAACATATGTCGGGCAATGACATCTCGTTCTACTGCATTTAAAGCAAAATCTCGCTCTGCATTTTGTAACGCTGCTGCTGCGTGGGAGAACCCATGTGCTTTTCGGTTGGGGTCTTTGATGTGCCAATCATATAGAAAATAATCGTGCAGCAGTGCTCCCCGCACCAAACTCCGCAAATGTACCCGAATCCGAAACCGCTTTGCCAGCCAGACACTCATATATGCCACAAAAAAAGAATGCAGGTAACAGCTGACTGCTCCGTGCTGAATGTATCCCTTTTCCTGCTCCATACCAGCGGACTGTAAAATCAGCCGTCCGTTTCGCTCCACTAGGGCAACAACTTCTGTTTCGATGGATTTCATCTCTTCATCTTCCTTCCTGTTTATTCGCTTTTGTTCACTCTTACTGCTTTTAGTATAAGCTTTTCATGAGCGAATTTTCAAGAATATCCTGTGAAATTTTGGTGAAACTCATCGACAAATTTCATCCAATCGAAAAAAATCACCAGATGTTAGTTGCTGCTAATGTCGACAAAACAAACTCATCCGGCAACCTGTTGCATATTCGACAGGTTGCCGGATGAGTTTTCTCTTTTTTAGAAACTGCAATTATTCTGCACAATGTGCACAGTCTTCACAGTTCGGGAACTGAGCAGCATCGTAAGCAATGCCGTTCTTGTCGTAGTAATCTTTCAGGGCAGACTTAATTGCTTCTTCTGCCAGTACGGAACAGTGCAGTTTATGTGCTGGCAGTCCGTCCAATGCCTCTGCAACTGCCTTATTCGTCAGCTGCAATGCTTCCGAAACCGGCTTGCCCTTAATCATTTCCGTTGCCATCGAGCTAGATGCAATCGCACTGCCACAGCCAAATGTTTCAAACTTTACATCTGAAATCACATCATTGTCAATCTTGAGATAGATTTTCATGATGTCGCCGCACTTTGCATTTCCAACTTCTCCAACGCCATCCGCATCTTCCAGAACACCAACATTCCGTGGGTGCAGAAAATGATCCATTACCTTTTCACTATATAAAGCCATCGTTGTTTCTCCTTTTTCTTACAGCAAGAAAGACTTCTTTCCGCTCTCTAAATCTCTCCAAACCGGAGACATATGCCGCAGATAGGCAACCACTTCCGGAATTGCCTGCAACATATAATCCACTTCCGCCATGGTATTTTCTTCGCCCAGCGACAACCGCAGCGAACCATGTGCAATTTCATGCGGTCTGCCGATTGCCAGCAGAACGTGAGAAGGGTCTAATGAACCAGAGGTGCAGGCAGAACCAGAGGATGCACAAATCCCCTTCTGGTCTAGCAGCAGCAGCAACGATTCCCCTTCGATTCCCTCAAAGCAAAAATGCACGTTGCTCGGCAGACGATGTTCCCGGTCGCCGTTCAGAACGGAATGTGGAATCTTGGAAAGCCCTGCAATCAAGCGTTCCCGCAGTTCCAGACAATGACGCGTATTTTCTTCCATATGGTCGCAAGCATCCTGCAAAGCAGCTGCCATGCCCAAAATTGCTGGAATATTTTCCGTTCCGGCACGCTTGCCCCGTTCCTGTGCTCCGCCAGCAATCAAAGAAGTTAAGCGAACGCCTTTCTTTGCATACAAAACGCCAATTCCCTTTGGCCCATGGAATTTGTGGGCGGAGAGGGATAGCATATCAATGTTGTCATTCTTAACGGAAATCGGAATGTGTCCCACTGCCTGCACGGCATCGGTATGGAACAGAACATGGTGCTTTCTGCAAACCGCTCCAATTTCTGCAATTGGCAGAATCGAACCAATTTCATTGTTGGCATACATCACAGTAACCAGACAGGTATCCGGCTGAATGGCAGCTTCTACCTGCTCCGGTGTTATCATTCCATTTTCGTGCACATCCAGCAGCGTAACAGAAAAGCCCTCTGCTTTCAGCTGTTCCAGCGTGTGCAGAATTGCATGATGTTCAAACGCTGTGGAGATAATGTGCATGTGGCCTTTCCGCTTGCCGATGGCTGCAGCGGAACGAAGTGCCTGATTGTCTGCTTCGCTGCCGCCGGAAGTAAAATAAATTTCTTTCGGGTCAGCGTCCAGACAGACTGCAATCTGTTCTCTTGCTTTCTGCAAAACAACAGCAGCTTCTTGTCCGATGGTGTGCAGGCTGGACGGATTGCCGTATACTTCCCAGCCCTTTACCATGGCTGCCATCGCTTCTGCACTCATTTTTGTGGTTGCAGCGTGGTCTGCATAAATCATGGTTGTTCTTCCTCTCTTGGATTGGATTGTTTGGATGCAGGGTTTGCATCCGATAAAAAATAGGAGGGCTTGTTCGCTCCTGCAAACGCAGCCAGAACAAACCCTCCATACACTGCAATATTCGGATTGCGGTTGTATCCAATTTACTTTACAGCATCAAAACCATGCTGCAGGTCAGCCAGAATATCATCAATGTGTTCTGTACCGATAGAAAGCCGAATGGTGTTCGGATGAATGCCGCATGCCAGCAATTCTTCTTCGTCCAGCTGAGAATGGGTTGTGGATGCCGGATGGATCACCAAGCTCTTAACATCAGCAACATTTGCCAGCAGGGAGAAGAGTTCCAGACTTTCGGTGAACTTCTTTGCCTTTTCTGCATCGCCCTTAATCGTAAAGGTGAAAATCGAACCTGCACCGTTCGGGAAGTACTTGTCATACAGTTCCTTTTCCTTGCCAGTAGACAGGGACGGATGGTAAACCTTTTCTACCTGCGGATGATTCTTCAGGAAGTCGACAACCTTCAGTGCATTTTCTACGTGCCGTTCTACCCGCAAAGACAGGGTTTCCAGACCTTGCAGCAGCAAGAAGGAATTAAACGGAGAAAGTACTGCACCTTGATCTCGCATCAGTGTGGTACGAATCTTCATGATATAAGCAGCGTTTCCGCATGCTTCTGTAAATACAACGCCGTGGTAAGACGGATTCGGCTTGCTCAGACCCGGGAACTTGTCGTTCTGTGTCCAGTCGAACTTTCCGCCGTCAATGATGATACCACCCATAACCGTACCATGACCGCCGATGAACTTTGTTGCAGAGTGTACAACAACGTCTGCACCATGTTCCAGCGGACGCAGCAGATATGGCGTTGCAAAAGTGCTGTCCACAATCAGTGGAATTCCGTGCTTGTGAGCAACCGCAGCCAGTGCTTCCAAATCAATGATATCTGAATTCGGGTTGCCGAGTGTTTCTGCATAAATCAGCTTGGTATTTTCCTGAATAGCTGCTTCAAAATCTGCCGGATCTTTCGAGTTTACAAATGTAGTTTCCAGACCCTGTTCTTTCAAGGTGTTGGAAAACAGGTTGTGTGTACCGCCGTAGAGGTTGCTGGCAGATACAATATGGTCGCCAACCGTTGCAATGTTCTGGACAGCGTAGGTAATCGCAGCAGAACCGCTGGCAGTTGCCAACGCACCAACGCCGCCTTCCAGCTTTGCCATCCGTTCTTCAAATACAGAGTTGGTGGGATTCATCAGACGGGTGTAGATGTTTCCTGGTTCTGTCAGGGCAAACCGACCGGCTGCCTGTGCGGAATCCTTGAAGACATAGGATGTCGTGGCATAAATCGGAACGGCTCTTGCGTCTGTGGTCGGGTCTGGTTGTTCCTGACCAGCATGTACTTGTAAGGTTTCAAAATGATACTGTTTCATATGCAAAGGCTCCTTTATCCTTTTTCCTATCTGTTTTGTAGGTTAGTAAAAGTATACACCAATTTTCTGATTTTGTCAACAGGAAAAGACCACTTTTCCGGAGATTTTTTCTTTTCTATTCAAATTCCCGTGCAGCGATTCATTTTTGTAGGAATCATCGCCATTCTATTTTTGGTCTGTGAATGTTGAAATAAACATCTGCTATGCTCTTCCATAGATAAACGACTTGGAAAACAAATTCAAAATGATTCGGCAGAATCGATTCGCTGTCTGCCTGTGTTCGCTGTTCGCCAGTGGTTGCCTACAGTAGAAAACAGTAGTATCATATCCGCTTTTTCAAAAAATATCCGCTGAACTTTAAAATTGCTGCTTCAATCGGTGCTGTTTGGAAAGCCGATACTGCAACGGCGTACAATGCATTAAATTCCCGAATAGACGAATAAAATAGCTGACGTTTTCATAGCCGCATTCCAATGCAATTTCCAACACGGTATCATCCGTTTCCAACAACAGTTGACAAGCATGATTCATCCGAATCGTATTCAGATAAGCGGTAAATGTCTGCCCCGTTGCATTCCGAAAGTAACGGGAAAAATATTTTTCTGACATATGAAACGTATCTGCCAAGCTGGAAAGCGTCAGCGGCTCTGTCATGTGCTGTTTGAGATACGTCAGAATTTTTTTCATCCGTTCCCGTTGGTTACGGCTCGCCTCTAGCGTAATGGGGTCTGTGGGCAACAGCAACCCTTGATAGAGCAGTTCTGCGGTCAATTGCAGCAGCCCTGCTTTGACCAGTAATTCATATCCCACTGCTTTTTCCTCGGCTGCCTGTAAAATCCGGTGCAACAAGGGTTGTAAGGTCGCCTTTACCGCTGCATCCGTGATACAAGTTGGAAACTGCATACGTCCATCTATGAGCGGCTGCAATAGCAATTGTGCTTGGTCGGAAATTGCAAAGGAAAATAAATCCGGCTGAAAAATAAAGGTACTATATTCTAATGTTGCATCTTCCGAAGTAATCCGGTGCAGTTCTTCCGCATTGATACAAAATAAATCGCCGCCTTTTGCCGGATAGGTTTCATTTCCAATGGTCAACAAACAAGTGCCATGATGGACATGCATCAACTCCGTTTTTTTATGCCAATGCAATGGAATAAAAAAGTCGGTTGTATCTGTCTGTGTGCGGAAACATTCAAACGGAAACGCTGGTGTTCCATGCTGTTTATTTTCTAAAAGCTGTTGTTTTTTCATGAAAAACACCTCGAAAAAAGAAGTAGAAAAAGTGCAATTTTTTGCGGATAACGTGTGAGATTTTGTTGTGTTTTAACGATATAATAAAGATAACATCAAGACAGGAGGGATTGCAAATGCAATTTTCAAACGATTTTCTGTGGGGTGCAGCGTCTGCATCCTATCAAATAGAGGGAGCTTATCTCGAAGACGGAAAGGGCGAAAACATCTGGGACGCTTATTGTCAGGAAAGCGGTCACGTTGCACATGGTGAAAACGGAAATGTTGCCTGCGACCACTACCACTTGTTCCGAGAAGATGTCAAGATGATGCAAAAAATGGGCATCAAAAACTATCGGTTCTCCATCAGCTGGACTCGTATTCTGCCGGATGGGACGGGTGCTGTCAACCAGAAGGGCATTCAGTTCTATTCGGATTTGGTCGATGCTCTGCTGGAAGCTGGTATTACTCCAATGGTTACCCTGTTCCACTGGGATTATCCGTATGCCCTGCACCAGAAAGGTGGCTGGCTGAATCCGGATTCTTCTGATTGGTTCGTTGACTACGCAAAAGTTGTAGTGGATGCACTGTCTGATCGGGTTACCTACTGGATGACCATCAATGAACCGCAAGTATTCATCGGCTGCGGCTATGCAATCGGCAAATTTGCTCCGTTCCAGAAGCTTCCAGCAAGAGATTTGGCTCAGATGTCCCACAATGTTCTGCTGGCACACGGCAAGACCGTAAAGATGATTCGGGAATGTGCAAAGAAAACTCCGAAGATTGGTTTTGCATTCTCGACTCCTTGCACCACACCAACGGACAACTCTCCGCTTGCCATTGAAATCGCACGGCAGAAAAGTTTTGCCTTTACACGGGAACGGTTTACATTTGAAACAGCTTGGTGGGCAGACCCGATTTTCCTGGGCGATTATCCGCAGGATGCTTACAGCATTTTAAAGTCTGATATGCCAAACATCAAAGAAGGCGATATGGAATTGATTTCTCAGCCTGTTGACTTCTACGGTGTCAACATCTATTACAGTCAGGCAGAAGAAAATCCAAATGCCTATGTAGAAAATGATTATATGGGTTGTCCGAGAACCCAGATGGGCTGGCCGGTTACACCGGAAGCATTATACTGGGGGCCAAAGTTCCTGTTTGAACGCTACGGCAAGCCGATTCTCATCAGCGAAAACGGTATGGCAAGCCATGACTGGGTACAGCTGGACGGAAAGGTTCACGACCCGGGCAGAATTGACTATATGAAGCGGTATCTGCGAGAACTGCACCGTGCAATGCAGGACGGAACAGAAGTCATGGGTTATATGTACTGGTCAATTATGGACAACTTTGAATGGGCAGACGGCTACGACAAGCGGTTTGGTCTGGTCTATGTGGACTATCGGACGCAGGAACGCACCATTAAGGATTCCGGTTATTTCTATCAGACTGTGATTGAAACAAACGGAGAAACCATTTTCTAATTCTAAAACATCAAATCTCTATTTTATCAATTTGCCCCCTTGCAGATGTAGCAAGGGGGCATTTTTCCTGAAAAAAGCAAGTCTTACCGCTGGAAATATGCCCGCAGGGCTGCATACAGTGTTTCCATCTGCTCCTCTGTTCCAATCGTAATCCGCAGATAGTCTTTCGTTCTGCCTGTTCCAAAATAACGAACAAAAATATGCTGTTCTTTCAGCATCTCGTATAATTCCTTTGCAGAATAATCCGGATGGGTCACAAACAGGAAATTGCTCTGAGAATCTGGGAACTGGAAGCCCATTTCTGCCAGAACTTTCTTTGCGTGTTCTCTGGTTGCAACAATCTTTGCAAGCGTTTCTTCCAAATAAGCACGGTCAGAAACCGCAGCAACACCAGCTGCAATCGTGGTTTGATTCATGGTATAAGAATTAAAGGAGAATTTGCAGTCATTCAGTACCCGAATCAAAGTCGGGTTGGAAACGGCAAATCCAATCCGCATTCCTGCCATCGAACGAGACTTCGAGAAAGTCTGTACCACAATCAAATTATCGTATTTATCAATCAACGGCAATACCGATGTTCCGCCAAAGTCAATATAGGCTTCATCAACAATCACAATGCTATCCGGATTGTGCTGAATGATGTCCTCAATATCTGCAACAGACAGAGCAATGCCCGTTGGTGCATTCGGATTCGGGAATACAATGCCGCCATTTTCTGCATAATAATCTTCTTTCACCAATTCAAAGCGGTCATTCAGCGGCTTTTTTTCATACGGAATCTGGAACAGTTCCGACCATACCGGATAGAATCCATATGTGACATCCGGAAAGAAAATCGGCTTTTTCGAGTTGAAAAACGTCAAAAAGCACATCGCAAGCACATCATCTGACCCAACGCCACTGAAAACCTGCTCCGGTTTCACGCCGTAAAAGTCTGCAATGGCGGTATTTAACTTGGAAACAACTGGGTCTGGATAGAGCCGCAGCGAATCGACAGATAAATCATGCAGGGCAGCTTCTACTGCTGGAGCAGGCGGATACGGATTTTCATTGGTGTTCAGTTTTACCATGTCCGGAAAATTTGGCTGGTCGCCTGGAACATAAGGGTCTACCTTGCGGACGTAGTTCATAAAAGCAGCTGACATAATGATTCTTCTTTCTTTTTCAATAATTTTCTATTCAGAACCGCTTACCGATTCTTCTTTAACAAATCCTGTTTCACTTCCCAGAGTGCATGGGACAAATCGACATAGTAATTATGCGGATTCTCAAACCGTTTGACTTCATCCCAAAGCAATGCAATCTGTTCTTTGCAGTACTGGCAAATCTCCGACAAAGAGGGCTGGTCATAGACACATTCACCATTTTTGAAAATCGGCACTAACAATTCCCGTACCGTGTAATTTGTAATTTCTTTGGTTTTCCAAGTCGCAATTGGGTCGAAAATGGTATGCGGCTGACTGGCATCAATCGTTTCATTGTGCAGACAAAGTTCATCGGCAATCGCCTTACCTGTTTCCTTGTCGTAGAACCGATAGACTTTCTTGAAATGCGGATTGGTGATTTTCGTGATGTTTTCGCTAATTTTAATCTTCGGTACAATCGTACCATCTGGCTGTTCAATCGCAACCAGCTTATAAACCCCGCCAAATACAGGTGTACTTTTAGCGGTAATCATTCGTTCTCCAACCCCGAACACATCAATTTGTGCGTGCTGTGCCATTAAGTCTTGAATCAAGTATTCATCCAAAGAGTTGGAAACAACAATTTTACAGCTCTGCAAGCCAGCAGCATCCAGCATTTTTCTTGCCTTTTTCGTCAGATACGCAATATCGCCGGAATCCAAGCGGATTCCAAAGTCTGTGATGCCCTGCGGCAACAGAATCTCTTTAAATGCTCGAATCGCATTCGGGATACCACTTTTTAGCGTGTTATAGGTGTCTACCAGCAAGGTTGCCTGATGCGGATAATTTTCACAATAGGCTTTAAATGCTTCATATTCTGTATCAAACATCTGCACCCAGGAATGTGCCATCGTTCCACCTGCCGGAACGCCATATAGTTCATCTGTTAAGGTGCATGCTGTTCCGGCACAGCCGCCAATATAGGCAGCTCTTGCCCCTAAAATTGCACCAGATGCCCCCTGTGCTCGGCGAGAACCAAACTCCAGAACGGTTCTGCCGTCTGCTGCCCGTACAATGCGGTTGGCTTTCGTTGCAATCAAAGACTGGTGATTCAGTGAGAGCAAGATAAACGTTTCCAGCAATTGTGCTTCAATAGCAGGTGCTCGAATGGTCATAATCGGTTCATTCGGGAACACTGGTGTTCCCTCTGGAACTGCCCAGATGTCACCGCTGAAATGGAATTCTTTCAAGTAAGTCAGAAAGCCTTCATCAAAACACTGTTTGCTTCTCAAAAAGGCAACATCTTCTTCCGTGAAATGCAATTCTTTCACGTAATCAATAACCTGTTCCAATCCGGCAGCAATCGCAAAACCACCGCCATCCGGAATATCTCGGAAAAAGACATCAAAATAAACGGTTTTCTGATAAAAGCCATTGCGGAAGTATCCGTTGCTCATCGTAAACTCGTAGAAATCACAGAGCATGGCATAATTTTCTTGTTTCATGGTGTTTCCTCCTCCGGCAAAATTTGCATTTGCAGATTTTTCATCATCAAAATCGCTGCTTCCTGTAATGTAGGGTCTGGTGCAGCAATACAGCTCGAATCCACTAAAATTGGAACTTCTGGCAATGCGGTCTTACAAAGCACTGCATTGGAAAGCACACAAATACTGGAAACCACGCCCACCAATTCAATGCTTGCATATTGCTGCGTTCGCAAATATACAAATAAATCGGTTGACCCGAATGTATCCTTTTCAAAGAACAAATCCTGCGGCTCTACTTGCTCTGCCACTTCTGGAACTAATGTATGCCCAGCCGTTCCCTTGATGCAATGCGGAACGGGCAAATGCTTTCCCTCCTGTGTGTTCCGGTAATCATCCGTATGAGTATCCATTGTAAACAGCACCACATCGCCACTCTTGTGATAAGCAGCAATTTTCTTTGCAATTCGCTCCGCCAGTGCCACTGCACCCGGAAAGCCCAACGAACCTGTTACAAAATCCCGTTGATAATCCACCACAATCAATACACGTTTCATGGATGCACGCTCCTTTTTCCAGTATCCCATATGGGTGTTGTTTTTATTATACAAGTAAAATTTGTTTTTGTCAACGCTGTTTTCTGATTTCTAGTGACCATTTTGCCATCAAAAAACCGGTTTTCTTCGCTTGTTTTTTGTGCAAAATTGCCTTTGACAGTGGCTTGAAAATATGATAAAATGAAAAATAGATGTGTAGCAACCCTGCGTAAGTCCAATCCAGGGGTGCTGCACATCTTTTTTTATAGAGAAATGTGTCTATCCGGCACGTTTTTTACCAGAAAGGAAGCGGTATTTTTTATGACAACAAACACAAAAGCCAAACCACGAAAAGCGGACAAAATGCGGTCAACACCACCGCATCAACTCCTCTTGAAAATGGGCATTCCAATGATCTGTTCGATGGTATTGCAAGCCATGTACAATATCGTAGACAGTGCCTTTGTTTCTAACATGCCAGAAAATGGAGAAGCTGCCCTGAATGCTCTGACGCTGGCATTTCCTATGCAAATGTTGATGATTGCGGTTAGCATTGGCACGGGAGTTGGTGTCAATGCACTGGTATCCAAAAGCCTTGGACAGGGAGATACAGAAAAAGCCAGTCGAACTGCTGGAAATGGCGGATTTCTTGCCGTTTTGATTTTTCTTCTCTGCGTGTTCTTCGGTATTTTTGGCGTTGCACCTTATATCCACCTGCAAACAAAAGATTTTCTCATTGCAGATATGGGGATTTCTTACTTGCGAATCTGCTGTATCCTCTCGGTGGGAATCATTTTCTTTTCCATCTATGAAAAACTGCTGCAAGCCTCTGGAAATCCGATTTTTTCTACCATTGCACAAATTTCCGGAGCGGTCTGCAATATCCTATTAGACCCTATTTTGATTTATGGGTGGTGTGGGTTGCCGGAATTGGGCGTGCGAGGGGCTGCTTATGCAACTGTTCTTGGTCAAATTCTGTCGTTCTTGCTGGCATGGATTTTTCATTGCAAAGTGGACAAACAAATTTCCAACAAGCTGCAATACTGGAAACCAAACAGCACCATCATTCGGGAAATCTATGCAATCGGATTGCCAGCAATTCTGGCACAGGCATTGATGTCGGTTATGACTTATGGCATGAATTTAATTCTAGGTTCTGTGAATACCGCTTTGGTGACAGCGTACGGATTATACTATAAAATTCAGCAGTTTATTTTATTTGCAGCTTTTGGGCTGCGAGATGCCATTACGCCGGTTTTGTCCTTTTATCATGGTATGCGAAGCCGTGCCAGAATCCGCTATGGGATTCGTTACGGGATGCTGTATACTTGGATCATTATGCTTGCAGGCACACTGCTGATAGAAGTCCTTGCCATTCCATTTGCCAAATTATTCGGGTTGTCCGGAGAAACAGAACAGCTTTGCATAGAAGCCATGCGAATCATTTCTATTAGTTTTCTGTTTGCTGGAACAAATATTGCCTTACAAGGTATTTTTCAAGCGTTAGATAGTGGGCTGGAATCCCTCATCATTTCTGTATGTCGCCAAATTCTTTTTGTTTTGCCAGTTGCTTGGTTGTTTTCACTAACAGCAAAGGCGAATTTCAACCAAAGCTGGTTGATTTGGTTGACCTTTCCGATTGCAGAACTGGTTTCAATGGGAATTGGATTTGGATGCTTGCACCGGATTCAGAAAACAAAAATTGCAAAACTTTGATGATTATCCCCTTAAAAAGGAAAAAGGACTGCTGCGAGATGGTTGCAGCAGTCCTTCTTTTTTGCTTTTTAGTCTTCGTCTGTAATCGGATCGTCCAGCTTTGCACCGCATTTTCCGCAGAATGCAAACTGATACTTTTCATCGAACTGCATGCCACAGCCTGGGCAAACCCGCTTGCCCTTCATCTGCTGCAATTCCAAACGCATGCTCTGGATTCTCCGCTTTCTGTCATCAATATCCGCACAGAGTTCCTTCAGTTTTGCAAGTTCCTTTTCCTGGCTCTCATAATAGAGTTCGCCAATTTCCTGCATCACTTCCTGAATCCGTTCCCGTTCGTATGCAATCTTTTTCCGCAGATTGCTGGCTTCAGAAGCGTTCTTCGACATTCCAGAAACGCTGCGGCTCATTTGTTCAAAAATATTTGCCATTGCCATCGACCCCTGTCTTTCGTAAATTTCATGATGTTCCAACTATGAAACGCTCATAAAGTATATATCAATTATACAACTTCTCTCGTCCGTTGTCAAGCAATTTTTAGATAGATTTGCTGTTTTTTCTAAAATCCTCAAAAAATAAAAGAACCGTACAGCTTTCGCCATACGGTTCTCTTTTAACGCAACTAAAATTGCGATCGTTACATCAATATTGGAATATGCAATTTATTAAATACAAACGTATATCTTATTCACCCATGAACGGCAGATCCTGATAGCCTTCTACGTTCAGAACGAATCTTACCAAAGCGGTAGTATCCTTGTCGCCGATGTTATCGATATCGCTCGGGCTCTGATCGCAGTTAGCGTTCCGCAGAGCCTGATCGCTCAGCTGTACAACGCCAGCCAGATACTTGTTCAATGTTACAGCGTCAGCGATGTCTACAACACCATCCAGGTTTACGTCACCGATGTTATCTGCATTCGGGTCAACTGTAGTAGTTTCGCCAGCAGTTGTTGTAGTTTTTGCACCTGTAGTGGTTGTAGCTTCGCTTGTTGTAGTAGCTTCTGTTGTAGTTGCAGCTGTTACAGTAACAGTTACAGTGGTGGACTTGCCATCCTTGTTGGTTACAGTGATGGTAGTCTTACCTTCCTTTACACCAGTGATAGTGCCATCCTTAGAAACGGAAGCGATGCTATCATCGTCAGATTTAAAGTCGCAACCAGTCTGATCAACGGTCAGATCCTTGGTTTCGCCAACCTTAACGGTTACTTCAGACGGTGTTACAACCGGAGCATCTGGATCTTCAGTCGGATCTGGAGTCAGATCCGGATATACTTCAGACATAGTACCCAGAGCCATCATGATGTCGCCAGCATGCCAGAATCTGTGCAGTGTGAAGTAATAATTATCGGTGTTACCATCCTGCTGATAGTACTTTTCAGCTTCCAGATACATCGGATCGCTCTTGTAGTTCGAACGAATATCAACGAATGCTACGCCGTCCTGAATCAGGTCGCCGTTCGGCATCTTACCGGTGTAATCGCCCTTAGCCAGAGTCTTGCCCTGACCATTTGTACGCTGACCATTCGGCAGAACCAGCTTGGTTTCCCACAAACGTGTCAAGTTGGTGTTGTGGTCAGAAACGCCCAGACCAATATCGTCACGATACTTGTTCCATTCTCTGTCGAGGAGTTCCTTTGCCAGATACAGGGACTGTGCTGCACGATCCTTCATATCAGTGCTCTTTGTACCTCTGCTGGACTTATAAGAAGCTTCACCAGTTGCCAGATCACTTGCAGAAACGCCACGACCTGCTGCATAGTAAATCAAAGTGTTTGCCAGAGAAGATACGCATCCGAGGTCGCCGTCGCCATAGCCAACGATGGTTGCCTTCAGGTTGGTATTTTCCTGATATGTGCCTGTCCAAGAATTCGGTTCGCCAGACCAGATCAAGCTGGACGGAATCGAGAAGCTTGTGCCATCATCGGTAACCGTGCTCAGATCCGGAATTTCAAACTTGGTCTTGCCAGTGCCATCTGTTGCATGATACTTTTCATAATAATCTTCAAATGTGATGGTTCCGCTTGCCTTACCCAAAATGGAGTTGTCGAGGAACCAGCCTGTCCACTTGTCCAGAATGGTTTCCAGAGCAGTAGTCAGATCCATACCGCCAACAGAGATGCCGCTTGCATCGCCCTGTGTCTTAACAACATAGTACAATTCAGCCAGACGCTGAACAGCCCATACCTGGTTACCGATCCAGTGGTTCGAACCTGGGTCAGCATAAACCGGGTGTTCAACATAAACCATCTTGTTGAATTCAGAAGTACCAGATACATTCTTGCTGTGTTCTTCATAACGACCATTTACAGAGTTGGTGCTACCACCAGCGATTACGCCGTCATTAGACAGCAGCCACAGGTAGTATTCCATCTGTGTCTGGAAGGACTTCTTGAAGTCTTCTACAGCACCCTGTGCCTTCATGTTGGAGCTCAGGTTGGTGTCATATGCCAGTGCATAAGCAGCCAGCGGGTTCTGGTAGAATTCGTGTGCGTGCGAGCAACCGATCTGCCATGCCCAAGAGCCATCCAGAGCACCGCCCCAAGAAGTATACCAGTTCATCAGGTAATACTGACCATTGCTGTTGGAAGTATCCCACTTGTTGGTTGTACCAATGGTCTTGTAGTACTTATCGAACATATTGTTTCTGGTTTCGTCACCCATCTTAGCAGCCAGAACATCCAGCTTCTGAGAGCCGCCCCACTTGGAGTCAACGCTCTGATCAGCAACGCCCCATCTGTTTGCAGCGTATACAGCCTGAATTGCACGGTCTTCTGCGTCCGGTGCGTTGGTGTAAGAATACTGCTGAGCAACCTTCTGTTCGGTGTTGAAGAAGCCCTTCATACCGCCGATACGAGTGCTGCCTTCCTGACCGTTCTGAATACCAAACTTCAGTTCTTCTACGCAAGCATGCGGAATGGTTTCCCAGCAAGATTCCTGTTCACCACGCTGGAAAGTATTGATCATGGTGAAAGAACCGCTTACGTTCTGCTGCTTGTACTGAGAAGAAGTACCAGCACCAAAGCCATACCAGTCATCTACGTCAGCCAGCCAGTGCATCAGGTACAAGCCCTTATCGCTGCCGTATGCACTTGTGAAGTACTGGTGAATCGGGTTTACAGCGTTGTTGCCGTTCAGCATGTCGGTCGGATACAGTTCAATCTGTTCCCATTCATCGCTGTAGGTTGCACTCAGCTGCTGCTTCTGCATGATGCCAGCCTGTGTATCCGGAATCAAAGTAGCTTCCATGGTCTTCCAAGCCTTTGCGGTATCACCAACGGTTTCGGAAGCGGCATCCTTTTCACCCTTAACGGTGATTTCGCCCTTGTTTGCCTTATTTACGATGTTATCACGCATTGCTGCGGTCCATACCAAGTAGGACAAAGCTTCAGAAGTGGTTTCATGACCGTAGTCCGGAGCTTCGATACAGAGGGTTTCAACCGAGTGATACGGTACACCCAGACCGCCGCTAACGGTAGAAGTGCTGGACATATAGCCATTCTGAACACCGTTTGTGATTACGTCATCATACAAAGACATGAATCGTGCTGCATAGGTCTTATCGCCGTATGCTTCTGCCTTTGTTCTGGTGCCTGCTGCGGAAGCAGCAGTCGGAACAATTGCACTGCATGCCATTGCAGCAGCAAGAATCGCTGCCAGAACAGTTTTGTTCTTCTTAAACTGCATGGAAAAATTTCCCCTTTCAAGAAATAGAATATAAAGTAAAAATGGTTTTGTAGCCGGCATGTGCGTTTCCCAGAACACGCATCCTTTCATCGGTACGGTACCGGTGTGTCCGCTCTGACAAGCAGAAAAAGAACTGCACACAACCGTTACAGTTGTGCATTCACATTTTTTCACAAAATCCACACACAATGCGTCCACTTTTATATTCAAATTATACCCCAAGCCCTTTTGATTGTCAACCCTTATGACAAAAGAAACGGTTTTTTCAGCGTTTTGCCCATAATTAAGGAAACCCGTTTGTATAAATTGACCATACTTTGTCCCTGTTTTTTCAGATTTCTTGGAATTTGCGGAATTTTTTCTGATTTCCGCTGACCTTTCACAAAACGCCCACATAAGGTTGTTATGATACCATTGGCACAGAATTTCCAAAATCCGCACGATTTTCACGGGCACTTTTTCAGGGAATTTATCAGTTTTCCCCGATTTTAATATAATGATTACAATTCGTCCATGACATATACAAGTTTTTTTGCAATAATAAATAGGAGTGCTTTTCGGTATCATTCCGAATATGCGGAAAGGAGATTTTTATGGTTGAAATCAAAAACCTAACCAAATACTACGGGCAAAAAGCCGCTGTGAAAAACATCAGCTTTACCGTAGAAGATCACGAAATCCTCGGCTTTCTAGGGCCGAACGGTGCGGGAAAATCCACCACAATGAATATCATCTGCGGTGTCATCCCGTCCAGCTCCGGCACGGTCACCATCAATGGCTTTGACATTGCAAAAGATCCGATCAAGGCAAAACGCCACATCGGATTCCTGCCGGAAATTCCGCCAGTTTATCCAGATATGAAAGTTAAGGAATATTTGACATTTGTTGCTGGGCTGAAAGGCGTTCCGGGCGTGAAACGCAAGGCTCAAGTTGCAAAGGCAATGGATCGCCTGCGGATTACCGATGTTGCAGGTCGTCTGATTCGCAACCTCTCGAAAGGTTATCGGCAGCGTGTTGGCTTTGCACAGGCACTGCTGGGCGAACCGGATGTTTTGATTTTAGACGAACCGACTGTTGGTCTTGACCCGGAACAGGTCATTGAAGTCCGGAATCTGATTCTGGAATTGAAACAGGATCATACGATTATTTTAAGCTCTCACGTTCTGAGTGAAATCAGTGCTGTCTGTGACCGAGTCGTCATCATTAGCAAAGGAGAGATTCGGGCAGTGGATACCATTGACCACCTCGAAGAACGGGCAGACACCAACCCGATTTTACACCTCAAGGTCAAGGGCGGTTCGCAGGAAGTGGCTGCTACCATGCGGCAGGTGGACGGCGTTCGCAATGTTTCCAATATTTCCCGTTTCAAAACTGGTATCTATACTTATGATGTGGAATTGCAGAGCAGTGACATCCGGAATTCCCTGCTGGCAGCTCTGCTGGTCAAAAAGTTCGATGTGCTGGAAGTAAAAGAACAGAAGAAGAACCTCGAACAGGTATTCGTCAAGTTGGTCAACCAGTCGTCCAGTTCGGAACAGCGTTCTTCCATGCAGGCACTTTTAAAGGAATTGGAAGCAGACGACACCGAACAAGAATCCACGGACAAGCAAGACGATTCCAACCATCATCCGCATACGGATCAATAAGGAGGTTCACCCCATCATGTTTTCACTTTATAAAAAGGAATTACAGAGCTATTTCCTTTCACCGGCAGCGTATGCGGTGTTGGCATTCTTCACGCTGACATTCTCGCTGACGATGATTATGGATATTTCTGCTGCATCTTCTCTCTATGAATTCTCATTCACATCTTTGTTCTACACGAACTTGTTTTATCTTGCTATTTTGTTCCCCGTTCTGACGATGCGAAGCTTTTCGGAAGAACGAAAGAATGGAACAGAAGTGCTCTTGCTCTCCAGTCCGATTAGTGTTACTAAAATCGTACTGGCGAAGTTCCTGGCAACTGCTACCATCTTCCTGATTATGCTGGCAGTTTCTTTATTCTACCCGATTGTTACCGCTTTAAACGGTCATGTCATTCTGGCAAATTTAATTTGTACTTATGTGGGATTCTATCTGTTTGGTCTGGTCTGCATTGCACTGGGCATTCTGATTTCTTCTTTCACAGAATCCATTATTCTTTCCATCATTATGAGCGAAGCTGCTATCATCATCTTGCTGCTGATGGACAACATTGGTACTTATTCCTTTTTCTCTAACCTTCCGATTTTGTCCGACCTGCTGCACTGGCTCTCCAATCAGCAAAAGTTTATCACATTCTCAAACGGCTATATGCAGGTATCGGATTTGTTCGCTTACTGCACGGAAATTGCAGTGTTCCTGATTCTTACTGTGATTTCTGTAGAAAAAAGACGTTGGAGCCGGAGGTAATGCACGATGGAAGAAAAAAAGTTTCACAATTTTAAAAACAAAAAGTTTTCCAGCATCGCTTGGATTATGGCGGTTCTGGTCATTGTGATTGCAGTCATTTTAAATATGATTGTTTCGCAATTGGATTTGGGCTGGGACGTTTCTCCAAATAAACAATACAGCTTGGGCAAAACTACCACTGCTTATTTGGATGAACTCGACCAAAACGGCACAAAAATTGACTTTTATGTGCTCGCAAAGATGGATGACATCAAAGACAGCGTGGATACACTGGCACTCTATCGGGCTTTGAAAGAATATGATGAGCATGACTGCATCAATCTCATTGATATTGACCCGAACAGCGATGAAGCTACCATGGAAAAAATCAATCCAGATAATGCTCTGACGCTGAACACTGGTGATATGGTGCTGGTTTGCGGCGACACCAAAAAGCGAATCCCGGGCAACACCATGTACACGACCAATAGCGATGACAACGGCAACGCTGTTTCTCAGACATTCAACGGCGAAAACATCCTGACGGGTGCAATCAAATCCGTTGTAGATGGCTTCACACCGACTGTTTACTTCCTGACTGGACATGGTGAAAAGTCCGCAGATGACAACTACACACAATTTAAAAAGAACCTGCAAAACTACAACTATGCTGCAAAATCCCTGCTGCTCTCTGATGTAGATGCTGTTCCGAGTGATGCAGCGATGGTTTTGGTGGCTGCTCCAACTTCTGATATTTCAGACAGTGACAAAGAAAAACTGGACGCTTATTTGAACGACGGCGGTAATCTCTCCCTGCTGATGTCCCCGAATGCCGGAAAATTCAACTATACCAACTTGGATTTGATTATGGAAGAATTCAGCATTATCATGGACTATGACACCGTAAAGGAAACCGATGCTTCCATGCACGTTTCCGGCGATGACAGCACCATTCAATGTAATCTGGTCGAACTGAGCAGTGACAGCGAAGCGGCTGACCTGACTTCTTCTCTGATAAATCAGGGCTTAGTTCCGTATATGACGAACTCCAGAAGTTTCTACTTTGATACAGACACCACTGGCACACTTACCACCGCAGAACTGCTGACCACCAATGATACCGCAGTTGGTGAACCGAATGGCGGTGCATATGACACGAAAAAAATCACCAACAGCGAATTGATGCTGGCTGGTTATTCCCAGAGCAACACCAAAAACAACGCAAAGCTGGCAGTCTTCGGAAACGCTGATTTCTTGGATGATACCCATTTGCAGGACAGCCGGTACATCGTTGCTGTTTATCTGTATCTGAGTACCATTAGCTGGATGTATGATACCGATGTGGATATGGGCATTGACAGCAAATCCACTGTTTACGATGAAATTTCCCTGCCGGATGCAAATTCTGCTCGTTCGCTGATGATTGTCTTTGCTGCTCTGCCAGTCGCTATCATTATCATTGGTGTTGGCGTTTGGGTAAAACGGCGGAACAGTTAAGCGGAAACGGAGGAAGCGATTATGAAAAAACAAGTGATTGTGATTCTTTCGCTGGTTTTGCTGGTTGCAATTACGTTGGGAGCTTATTTGTTCGTTCGGAACAACAACCAAGAAAAACAAAAAAAAGAATCGGAAGACGCTGCTGCATTGCAGTTGGTGGATTTTAATTCTTCCAACATCAACAAGATTGAAATTCAAACACCAGATGGCGATGATTACACCGCTGTGATCGGAGCAGAAAGCAATGTCTGGGAATTGACAGAAGACACCGATTTCCATATCAATGTTTACTTCTTGAACTCTGTTGCTGGTTCGCTCTGCAACCTGACTGCTACAGAAAATTTAGGCGTTGCAACCGAGGACATCAAAAAACAATATGAGTTGGACAACCCCTATACCATTACCCTTTCCACAGATGATGGTTCCCGTACACTATATACGGGAAAACTCACCGCAACGAAGGAGTACTATTATATAATGTCTGACAAATCTGACGATGTTTTCTTGGTAGAAGCCAAATATGGCGATTACCTCCGCCCAAACAAAAATTCTCTCAAGAGCATTTATGTGCAGACCAATCAGAATTCCCAGATTGACCAGATGAAATTGATTCACAATGGCGAAACTGTTTTTGATTTGAAGAAAAAAGATGCAACTTCTTGGAAAATGGTCAGCCCGATTGAATCGGATTTTGTCAATGTTCTGAACATCAACAACCTGCAAACTAATATCATGCAGTTGATTATTGATAAGTTCGGCGAAGAACATGTTACAGAAGACCAATATGCAGAATATGGGTTCGATGACCCTGCTTATACCTTCTATTTCTCGCAGGAGGACGGCACGGAAACTACCATCTATGCAAAGGATTATGACACAGAATCCGCACAGTTTGTAGAATGCCTGCAAAAGGAAACCGGACAGATTTTCTATTGTGCTGCAAATTATATTAGTTTCCTGTTGGCAGAACCAGCGGATTTCCTGAGCGATGTCATTTATGATGCCGATATGGCAGATGTTGCTTCTGTTCAAGTTCATATTGACGGTGAAACCGATTTGAATATGGAACTGAATTCCGAAAACAAACAGTACACTGTCAATGATATTGATGTCGCTGCACTGGGAACAGATGCAGTGGATGCATTGACCACCTTGTATGACAACTTAACCGGTCTTACCACTTCCACACTGGACTTGACAGATAATGTTCCAACGGAAGAAGAACCCGAAATTACATTGACTTACAACCTGAAAGACGGTACAACCGAAGTCATTACATTCTTGGCAAAGGATAAAGAATCCTATTATGTTTTGCGAAATGGCGAATATTCCGGATTCCTTGCAAAACGCACCGCCTTTACCTCCAGAAATGGTATCTTAGAGTTCTACCATCGTCTGGAAAAGACAATCGGCATGACCGAATAAGCAGATTGCGTTCAAAATCTTACGAAGCGGCAGAATTTCCCTGCCGCTTCTTTCTATTCTTCTGTCGAATTTCTAAAAACAGCGTTCCCCTTGCTATTGACAAACGAGGTTTTCTGTATTATAATTAACATGGTGTATTGAGGCAATTTCGCAACTTTCTGCAAAATTGAAACACAATCCCCTATTTTAAAACGATTTCATCAAATTCAGAGGTGTCATTATGGTCTTTCGCAACAAATATACAGGTAAAATCAATTGGATTCCCCTATTGGGTACGATTGCAGGCGGATTATTTCTCATCGTTTTATTGACCGTCATTCTCTCCGAAGTCTTTCGAGGCGACCCCGTACAAAGTACGGCAACCTCCTCCGGCAGCGGCAGCATGATTGCACAGCCCATCACAGATATTTCCTATAGTGAAGCCAGTGATGGTTCGATGGTGATTGACAATTATCCTGAATATGCGAAGGATGAAAAGAAACTGACAGAAAACAACATTTACAGCAAATATGCTGTGCTGCTAGATGTCAAAAACAATCAAATCTTGGCTGACCGCAACTGCGAACAGAAAATGTATCCGGCATCTATGACAAAGTTGATGTCCTTGTTGGTTGCAGTTGAAAATATCAAGGATTTCAATGATACTTACACCATAACCTATGAATTGATTGCCCCACTGATTGAACAGGAAGCTGCTCGGGCTGGTTTTGAATCCGGCGAAACCGTTTCCATTACTGACCTCTTATATGGTATGGCTCTGCCGTCCGGTGCAGATGCAACCATGGCAATTGTAGATTATGTTTCTGGCAATGAAGAAACCTTTGTTGCTCTGATGAACCAGAAAGCAAAAGCTCTTGGTATGAATCACACACACTTCACAAATGCTGTTGGTTTGCACGATGAAAATCATTACTCTACTGCATTGGACATTGCCATTTTGATGAAAGCGGCTATGGAAAATCCAACTTGCCGGCAGATTCTCGGCAGTGTTGAATATCGCACCACTTCCACCCAACAGCATCCAAATGGTATGATTTTACTGAGCACCATGTATAAGCGGATGTATGGCAACGAAGTAAAAAACATGACCATCATCGGCGGAAAAACGGGCTTTACGGATCAGGCAATGCAGTGCCTTGCAAGCTATGCAACCGCAGTAGATGGGAATGAATATGTTGTTGTAACAGCATATGCCCCGACAGAAATGAACCCTGTTTTTGATAGCTTTGCGATGTATGGGCTGGTCAATGGCGGTTATGAAATGCCAACCCATCTGGAAAAAACAACCTACCCGCCAACAGAAGCAACCACTACAGATTCATCTGATGATTCAGACAGCACAGAAACCGCATCAGATGCAGAAACAGAACTTGATTCCAGCAGCGAAGACCTTTATGGCAATGGCGATACAGAAGCCACTGACCCAGAAGAATCTTCCTCGGAACTCTATGAATAAAAGGAGATGGAAACGTGAAACAGAAAACCAAAAAGCGGCCGCAAATTGTCAGCGTTGTGATCGCTCTTGCCTGTTTAATCTGTTTGATTTTAGTCATTGATTTTGTTGTCCGAACGGTTACACGGGCGAATGTCACTTATGTTGTCAGTGAGGGCACGTTCTCAACCGACACCAACAACGGCATTCCAGAGGCAACTGACAAGCCAACAGAGGCAAAAGGCAACAAAAAGGACAATGAAACCGTTGCTACCACAAAAAATGACGACCCGAATTATGATACCATTACACTTTCCGATTCGGATCTGCACAATGGCTCTCTAGTCATGGTCAGCAACACTTGCCCTTACTCTGGAAAAACGGACTTTACGGACTTTTCTACACTTTCTGACACGTCTTTAAAGCCACGTTCTGAATCTCTGACGTTCCAGACAGAAATGCGGAATCCGCTTATCAATCTGTTTGATGCATATCAGGCTTCTCAGGGGACAGTAAACTTGCAGATTCACAGCACCAGCGTAACCAATACCGATTCTGACAGCTTGTATACCAATGTTCTTGCAGAACGCAGCAGCGGTTACACGTTTGATATCGGCTTGATTACCTCCACGGGCGAAGTCGTTGCCTACCTGACAAAGCGGAATGAATGGATGGTTGCAAACTGCTGGTATTATGGCTTTATTCTGCGGTATCCGGACGATAAAACCAGTATCACTGGTGTGGACTATATGCCGCATCATTTCCGGTATGTTGGCTTACCGCATTCCCTGATTATGTATGAAAATAACTACTGCTTGGAAGAGTATTTGGACTATCTCAAATCCTATACGATTGACAAGCCACTCACCTATACAACCGATGATGCTTCCTATGAGATTTATTACTATGCTGCAAACTCCAACGGAGAAACAGAAGTGAAAATTCCGAAGAAGGATAGCTATAGTATTTCCGGAAATAATACAGACGGATTTATCATCACCGTACAGAAAAGTGCTGGCGAAATCAGCGGAGAAGCTGCTACAGATGCTGCAACACAGGACGACAATGCAGATGCAGCAACTGGTGACACTGCAACAAGTAACGACAGCGAAGCGGCTACAACCGAAGCTGCTGCTGACAACGAAGAATAAAAAATAGCTGCTTGTCATTTTTATGACAGCAGCTATTTTTCTGACTTTTCTCAGAAAGGATGCATGTTTATGTGGGATGGTGGCAGACGATACTATGCCCGATTTGAATACGACCAAAAGCAATTTCACTGCCGTGTCATGAAGGCAGTCGTAGACGGCGGTTTTTCCTGTCCAAACTTAGATGGAACAAAGGGAACTGGCGGCTGTATTTTCTGCGATGGCGGAAGCGGCTATTTTACCCATTCTGGCAGCATTGCAGAACAGCTGCAAACCGAACGGACACGCATTCATGCAAAGTTTCCAACTGCAAAGCTGATTGCCTATTTTCAAGCACACACAAACACCTATGCACCGCTCTCTATCTTAAAAGAACGCTATGAAACTGCCCTGCAACAACCGGATGTCATCGGGCTTTCTATCGGAACACGTCCGGACTGCCTGCCGGAGGATGTTTTAGATTATTTGGAGGAACTTTCTCACCGTACCGTTTTAACCGTAGAATTAGGCTTGCAGACTTTTCAGCCGAAAACTGCAATGCTCATCCATCGCTGTTATGAAAATGATATCTTTCTATCTGCATTTTCTAACTTAAAAGCCCGTGGGATTCGCACCTGTGTGCATCTCATCAACGGACTACCGACAGAAACCATCGAACAAATGTTGGACAATGCTCGCCAGTTGGGACAGTTGCAACCGGATGCAGTGAAATTGCAGCTGCTGCATGTCATTCAAGACACACCACTGGAAAAGTGGTATCAAGACGGCAGACTTTCCACGCTTGACCAAGAAACTTATGTTGCCCTTATTGCAGAACAGCTGACCTATTTCCCACCGGAAACCGTTATCGAACGCTTGACCGGCGACGGCGATGCTCGAACACTGGTTGCTCCGCTCTGGAGCAGAAACAAGCGTGGCGTTTTAAATGCCATTGCTGCCTATCAGAAATCGCATAACCTTGTACAGGGAATGCGGTTTTCCAGATAAACGAAAAAGCACCCACAGCAGTAGACCTCCGCTTGGGTGCATTTTTTATTTTTTCAGATAAAGGATTGAAAGAACTTTCATTCTTTCGCTGAAGCTTCGATTGGACTCACTCCCAACATCTTATTTTTCAGCTAAATAATCTCTTTTCTTTGCCACTGGACTCACCTTTTTCAAGTAATATCGTTTTCCAGAAATTTTAATATTGTTAATACATGGGAACCACCCTTACATAAAATTTTGGTTTTAAGTAATATGGTAACCTTCCATGGGAATCATTCCTTTTCTACGAAATACAAATTAAAAAGCTTTCCCTTCCATTGGACTCACCTTTTTCAATTATTTTGTAAGCTGCCTGCACAAATCGGTTCTTCTTGTCATAAGAATCATCCCTTTGCCTGCAAAATTTCGTTCCGGCATCTATTCTCAAGGCTTCCGCCGTCGATACAAGATCGTCATCATCTTGCATTAGGTTCTCACCTATGCTGCCAATCCGAATTTTCTGTTGGTACAGTCACACTCGTCAAATCACATTCCATTTTCCAGTCTGCCAACTTTATCATTTCCTTGGCATGCGACCAGTTTTTCTGATCCTAATACCCAATTCTTACAGCGACTGGATCAGGATGCGATCCTGACAGCATATGTACTGTGGTTCTTCACTTGCCATGGGATCTCACCCTCCTCACTGGAAAAATATCTGCATATTAAAAGACCGATTGTCTTAACCCTTAATATGCGTTCCGAAAGTTCATTTGAAACATCCACCAACTTGTGTTTCCGTCTGGGGAACTTCTTTTTGGTTTCTGTTCTTTTTCCCTTTCCTTGATTATATAATACCACACCTTTTGTTATTTGTCAATAGTTTTTTCCACGATTTTGATAAATTAAGTGTGAAATATGCTTAATAACGTAAAAACAGAATTTTGCTTTCTTTTATTTCTTATTCACTTTATTTTCTTCTGCTTTAAGCTGATGAACTTTGATTTCGAAAGTTGATGTTCGCCGTTTCATGTGATTACCGTGTGTTTGATTTGTGTTTTTT
>HF997977.1:93253-127380 GCA_000433635.1 Ruminococcus sp. CAG:254 | reverse complement strand
TCGGCAAGGCTGGGGCACATCCCCAGCTTGCCTTGGAAACTGCAATTGCCCCTGAAACCTTATTTCTCATTACATCCTCCTGATTTTAAAGGCAATTGCAATTTCGTTCGATTTTCTCTTAGATTTTTGTTGTATGCAATCAAAACCTCTGTTAAGGGGGACAGCTTGTCCCCCGTTTTTAGAGGATGCCCTGCCCTTTTGTCCCTTCGGGACATTTCCCCACACTGTGGGGAATCACCCCTCCGCCAAGCTGAGCCAGCTTGACCGCAGTTCGCCTACGGCGTTATGAACTTCCTTGACAGATTTCCCAAACTGGTTTATACTAATCAGTAGGATTCTGATGCTGTTTTCTTCGATTCCATCGCTCCTGCACCCATTGCAACAAGGCTTCCCGTTCGTTTGGCAACTTGCCACGAATGACCTGCTCCAATGCATCTTGCAGCAGCTTTCCAATGAGAACGCCCTTTGGAATCCCCATCGCAAGCAAGTCATTTCCACGAATCGCCAAGTCTTTCAGCTGAAAGCATGCCTGCTCTTGCAATAACTCCTGTAAAAGCTGCTGCATCTGCTCCAGTTTTTGCAAGTCCTGCTCTGCATATGCTGGAACTTGTGCCTGTAAATCCGCTTTTCGCAGAGTAAGCAAGCGTTTTGCCTGTACTGCTCCATATTTTCGCAGCATTCGCAGCAAATAAGAGCGTTGCGGTAATAATTGCACCTCATGTGCGGTAATCAATGCAACAATCGCATCGGTTCGCTTTCGATCCATTTTCAGACGCTTGCAAATTTGCTTTGCCAATGCTGCACTTTCTGCCGGATGTCCGTAGAAATGCCCGATTCCGGCTGCATCCCGATGAAAACAAGCTGGTTTTCCAATGTCATGCAGCAATGCTGCCCAGCAAAGCACTGTGTCCTGCTGGTCGCTGTGGGACAATGCCAGCAGACTGTGTTCCCACACATCGTATGCATGCCGTGGATGATACTGCTGAAAGCCCTGCAACGGCTGCATCTCTGGAAACAGACGAAACCAAATAGAGCAATATGCTGCCAATGTTGCAGCAGCATACTGAGCCGTGACAATGCGGTCACATTCAGAGAGAATCCGCTCCGCAGACACCCATTTTAGAAATGGTGCTGTTCGTTCCATCGCTGCTGCTGTTTCCGGCTGAATGGTTAGCCCATACACCGCAGCAAACCGAACTGCTCGCAAAATCCGCAGGGCATCTTCTGTAAATCGTTCTGTCGGAACGCCTACGCATCGCAGCTGCCGTTTCTGCAAGTCTGCTGCTCCATGAAAAGGGTCTATGATTCCGGTTTCCGGATGATATGCCATCGCATTGATGGTAAAATCTCGCCGCTGTAAATCTGTTTGCAGCGAATCGGCAAATTGTACCGCATCTGGATGACGATGGTCATGGTAGGTGGTTTCCTTGCGAAATGTGGTAATCTCATATACCGTATGATTCCGCAAAACACCAATCGTTCCATGCTGGCTGCCAATGGTCAGACAGGGTACATCTGAAAAACAAGCTTGTATCTGCTCCGGCGTTGCAGAGGTACAGAAATCCCAGTCATGCGGTGTTCGGTGCAGCAGTGCATCCCGCACACATCCGCCGACGGCATACCCTACATAGCCATGTTCCTGCAAACGGTTTAAAATCCATATGCCATCTGCCGGAATGGTGATTTGTTCGTTCATGTTCTTCTCCTCCATTTATATGATAGAAAGGTTGTTGTTTTATGCATCATATCATTACTCCAGAATCCATTGTCTATCAGCGTCCCGTCCAGTACTACGAAACCGACCGGATGCAGATTGTCCACCACTCCAACTATATCCGTTGGATGGAAGAAATCCGTGTGGCATTCATGGCACAAAAAGGCGTTCCCTATGACCAGATGGAACACAATGGCATTTTAATGCCTGTGCTGGGTGTCACCTGCTCTTATCATATTCCATTCCAGTTCGGGGAAACATTTCAGGCAACCTGCAAGATTACAGAGTACAACGGTGTTCGGCTTGCGTTATCCTACGAAATCTATAAGCCTGGGGAATCTCGCTGCTGCGTGACCGGAACTTCTCAGCACTGCTTCACCAACAACGACCGCAAACCGCTGCGGCTGCCCCGTCAGAATCCAGAGTTACACCAATTGTTCTTATCTCTGCTGGAATCCTGATTGGATTATAGCATGAATTGATTTCTCTTGTCAATTTGAAACCATTCTCTCAAAATCAAAATACGCCCCCTCTTTTCATAGAAAGGACTCTTTATGAAATCACTGAAAAAAGCAACCGGTTGGATTATTGCCGGTGTCGCTGCACTCTTAATCATTGTCGCTGCTACTAGTGCAACCACCATTGTTCCGGCTGGTCATGCCGGCGTTGTCGTAACCATGGGCAGCGTCAGCAATCGTGTACTGGATGAAGGCTTACATTTTAAAGTGCCATTCGTCCAGCAGGTTGTAATGATGAACAACAAGATTCAAAAGACAGAAGTCGCCTCCAACAGCGTTTCTAAGGATTTGCAGACCATTTCCAGCTCCGTTGCCATCAACTTCCACATCACAAAAGATGCTTCCGCTACCATCTATCAAACCATCGGCGAACAGTATTCCGATACCGTCTTGCAGCCTGCCATTCAAGAAGCGGTCAAGGCAGTTACTGCACAATACACCGCAGAAGAATTGATTACCAAGCGTTCTGCTGTTGGGGACGAAATCGGGCAGACACTCTCGGAAAAAGTTTCCGACTATGGCATTTTAATCGACAAGTTCAATATTGTTGACTTTGATTTCTCCGAGGAATTTAACGCTGCCATTGAACAAAAACAAGTTGCCGAACAAAACAAACTTCGGGCAGAAACCGAAAAAGAACAGCAGATTATTGAAGCAGAAGCTGCTGCAAAACAGAAAACCATTGCAGCGGATGCCGATGCAGAGGCAACCTTGAAAAAGGCAGAAGCAGAAGCGGCTGCCAACGAAAAAATCAATGCCTCTTTGAATGACAAGGTGCTGCGGTATCAGCAAATTCAGAAATGGGACGGCAAGTACCCGAATGTTGTTTCAGACTCCGCCTCTGTTCTGATGAATCTGCCGTCTGATGATGCGGATTCCAGTTCGACCGAAACCCCAACCAATCCATAACCATTCTCTCTTAGGAGGGCTTTCACGCCATGCAACATTATACTTTTCCCTATACAGAAGTGTTTCACTGCACTGCAGGCGATTGTCCAGACAGCTGCTGTAAAGGCTGGGAAATTGTCATTGACCCCAAAACGCTCCAAACCTATCAGCAAACCTGCTCCCCCATCGGGGAAACCATCCGCTCAACGCTCACAAAAAATGAAGATGATGAGTGGATGTTTCAAAATCGGGAAGATGGAAACTGTCCGTTCTGGAACGCAGAAAAACTTTGTGACTTACAAATACAAGCTGGAGAACACCTGCTCTGTGATACCTGCCGACAGTTCCCACGCATTCCGCAGGACTATACGCTTTTTACAGAGCATGTCCTCTCGCTTGCCTGTCCAGAGGCTGCCCGTCTGGTCTTGACGCAAACAGAACCGTTCCAAGCAATTCCGCTCACACAAGCTGAACCATCCGAACCCGTCAATGAAGCGGAACTCCCCTATTCTTTGAATTGGATGAATTGCCTGCTTGAAACACGTGCTGTTCTGCTGCAATTGTTTCAGGAAACAAGCATTCCGCTTGCAGAGGCTCTCTGTTACGGGTTGCACTATGTACAGCAGTTTCAAGATTGGATTGAAGAAAAGACAGACGATTTTCCAGAATTACAGCCCATCCCCAGCAAGCCTGTATTTCTTCATCACGAATCTGTTCAACATTTATATGATACCCTCGAATGGATGACTCCGGAATGGGCAGACTGGATGCAGCAAATCCAACAACATCCGGTTACCGATGCAGATTTACAGGCATTTGCAAAAGTCGCTGAACCATGGATTCCAGCGTTCCGAAACTTTTGTTCCTATTACCTCTATCTATATTGGCTGCAAGCATTGAACACCGGAAACGCTTTGATACAGTATCAAAAGTTGCTCACTGCTCTTCATGAAATTGCCATTGTTTCCGCTTGGAAGCTGCGGGAAACGCATACGTACACGCTGACAGATTGCATGATAATTGTGCAACGCTACGCAAAGGAAGTCATGCACGATGCTGAAAATATTGAAAAAATAGAAGATGTTCTGTATAATTTAGGAAGTTTATAAAAGAAAAATTAACAATGAAAACGATTCCATACAGAAATTTTTTTGCTCCGATTCTTTACAGATTTATGGGTTTCATGTTATAATAAGGTGAGTGCAAATTACGATTTTGAGACATCATAAAAAAACTGGTGCTACACCAAAAAGAACGGAGGATGAACGTGACCATCAACACCATCGCAAAAATGGCAGGCGTTTCCCCTGCCACTGTTTCACGTTATTTAAATCAGGGGTATGTCAGCGAAGAAAAAAAAGAACGCATTCGGAATGTCATTGAACAGACCGGTTATTCCCCTAGCCCTTCTGCACAGATGCTCCGCACCGGAAAAAATCATCTGGTCGGTGTTATCGTTCCCCGTATCAACTCAGAACCTGTTGCAGAAATGGTGGAAGGCATTACTCGCATCATGGCACAGGCTGGCTATCAAATCCTGCTCGCCAACACCAGCAACCAAGTGGAAAAGGAACTGGAATTTCTAAAGATTTTCCGCACCAACAATGTGGACGGTGTCATCTTTATGGGCACGCTGATGTCCAAACGCCATCTTACGGTGATGCGTTCCTATCAAAAGCCGATTGTTCTGCTGGCACAGCAGGAAGAAATTATTCCAAGCGTTTATTTTGATGACTATCAATCTGCCTATCTGGCAACGGAAATTCTGCTGAAACGAGATTGCCGGGAAATTGCCTATATCGGTGTTACCTTAAAAGACCGTGCAGTCGGTCGAAATCGCCGCATTGGCTTTACCGATGCCCTCGCTCAGTATCAGATTCAGCCAGATGAACGGAGAATGGTAGAAACACAATTTGACATGGAAGACGGCTATGAAGCAGCTCGGATTCTGATGGAACGAAATGTGCCATTTGACGGCATTTTCTGTGCAACAGCAGAACTGGCATTCGGTGCGATGAGTTACCTGCGACAGCAAAATGTTCTCGTTCCGGAACAAGTCAAGGTGTCTGCGGTCGGCAATAACCGCCTTGCAACCCTATATGACCCGCCGCTGACAACGGTTTCTCTCTCCCACCGCACAGGCGGTTCGGAAGCAGCAGCCATGCTGTTGGATCTGATTCAGGAACAGGAGATTCCCCGCCGCAGTGAAAAAATGATTTGCTGCCTCCATGAACGCAAGAGCACCCTCGGATGAAAGATTTTTCATATTTTTTGTAGAACCGAGATAAAAATCATTTTTCACCTTTGTGAAAAATCCATCTATCTTTTACGGCAGAAATATGCTATAATAACATCATGACGAAAACGATTTCACACTCTTTTTGTGCGAAAATTCACCCATTCTGACTTCATAAAAAGGAGCGTTGATTCAGATGTATGATGTGACTGCAATCGGGGAAGCCCTGATTGACTTTATTCCAGCACAGCGGGACTGTGCCTTAAAAGAAGTAGAATCTTTCACCCGTGTTTGCGGCGGAGCACCAACCAATGTTGCTGCGGTTGTCGCAAAATTACAGGGAAATGCTCGCCTGCTGACGCAGGTCGGCAACGATGCGTTCGGTGATTATATTGTCGATACCATTCAAGCTTGCGGTGTCAAAACAGACGGCGTTTGCCGGACAGATGCTGCCAATACTGCCCTCGCTTTTGTTTCCTTAAAAGCAGATGGCAACCGGGATTTTTCCTTCTATCGGAAACCCAGTGCAGACTTGCTCTTACAGCCGGAACAGATTCAGCCGATTTGGCTGGAAGAAACCGGTATCCTGCACTTCTGCTCGGTTTCTCTGGTCGAATCCCCAATGAAAGAAACCCACAAAGCCGTTTTAAAACTGGCAAAGAAAAACCATGCCATCATCAGTTTTGACCCGAATATCCGCCTGCCACTCTGGTCTTCTGCGGAAGCTTGTCAGGAAACCGTTCGGGAATTTCTCCCCGATGCGGATTTAGTCAAGCTCTCTGATGAAGAATGCTTCTTCGTCACAGGCAAGCACTCTATTTTAGATGCAGCGGACTGGCTATTTGAACAGGGCTGCAAAATGGTGCTCTATTCTATGGGAAAAGAGGGTGCTATGATTTTAACACCGCATTTCTCCAGCCATGTAGAGAATCCGGAAGTTCGGGTAAAAGATACCACTGGGGCTGGCGATGCCATCATTGGTGCATATCTGTACTGTCTGGCAAAAAATCATATCACTGTTTCGCAGCTGGCGGACTGCCTGCCAGAACAGGTGCAGGAATGGCTGACCTTTGCCGTTTATTATGCAAATTACAGCATTACAAAAAGCGGTGCAATTGCATCCTATCCGGACTATACCACATTCGTGAAATGGATGCAGGAAAAGAGAAAGAAAGCTCATTGAATCTCACTTTTTTGAAAAAAATTCCTTGGTTAAAGATTTTAAAAATGACAGTCGGTGCAGTTCTGGCAATGGAGCTCGCCGGACTGCTGCACTTAGAATATGCTGCTTCTGCCGGAGTCATTGCGTTTCTGACCATTCAGGACACCCGACAGGAAACGAGCAGCAGTGCTCTGCGAAGAGGCATTGCCTTTTGTATCATGACACTGCTCTGCTTGCCCATCTTCTCCCTTTTGGGGAATCGACCGTGGGCGTTCGGCATATTCTTTCCCCTATTTCTATTGATTTGTTTTACCTGCCGCATGGAAGATTCCATCGCCGTCAATACCGTCTTGGCAACGCATTACATGGCAGCTGGTGGTGTATCGTTGCCCATGCTGAAAAATGAATGTGGTTTGCTGCTGGTTGGCGTTGGTCTGGGTATTCTGCTCAACAGTTTTATGCCGAACAACTTACGGCGGATTCAAGCCAAACAATCCGAACTGGATACCGAATTGCAGCAGATTTTGCATCGCATGGCAATTCATGTTCTAAAGACGGAACATCCGGATTATGATGGTAGCTGCTTTCATCGCACGGATCAATTATTGACCGAGATGGAACAGGAAACCATCCGGTTTATGCGAAATCATTATCTCGAACAAGATCTCTATTTCATGCAGTATCTGATGATGCGGCGAGAACAATGTGAGATTCTGCGGATGATTTACCGGCAAATCTGCAAACTGACCCTGATTCCCACGCAGGCAAAGCCGCTTTCTGATTATCTACAGACCATCAGCGACCAGTATCATGAAACCAATGATGCTGTGGCTCTGCTGGAAGAATTGGATGCTCTGCATCGGTTCTATCAGGAACAGCCGCTGCCGGAAACAAGAGAACAGTTTGAAAATCGTGCGATTCTATACGCTATTTTATCAGATTTGCGTTCTTTGCTGCAAATCAAGCAGCAGTTCTCTGTGTCATTACCGAAAAAAGGACGAGGTTCTTCGTCTTTTTATAGAAAACAGAATTTCAAAACAAATTAAAACTCATTGGAAAGGATGAATTTTTATGCGTATTTTAGTATTCGGCGGTGCTGGTTACATCGGCTCTCATACCGCACTCGAACTGATTCGTGCTGGTGAAGAAGTTGTTGTTGCTGACAACCTGCAGACCGGTTTCCGGGCTGCCATTCCGGAAGGTGCAACCTTCTATCAGGGCGACATCCGTGACCGTGCATTCCTCGATGACCTGTTCACCAAGGAAAAGATTGACGCTGTGATTCACTTCGCTGCTTGCTCTCTGGTTGGCGAAAGCGTCAACCTGCCGCTGAAGTATTATGACAACAACCTCTGTGGCACAAAGGTACTGCTGGAAGCAATGGTGGCTCACGATGTCAAGAAAATTGTTTTCTCCTCCACCGCTGCTACTTACGGCGAACCGGAAAATATTCCGATTCTGGAAACCGACCGCACCTGTCCGACCAACCCATATGGCGAAACCAAGCTGGCAATGGAAAAGATGTTCTATTGGACTGCAAAGGCACATGGTCTGCGGTATGTTTCCCTCCGGTATTTCAACGCTTGCGGTGCAGATAAGACTGGTACAATCGGTGAAGCACACAATCCGGAAAGCCACCTGATTCCGCTGATTCTGCAAGTTCCGAACGGCAAACGGGAAGCAATCTCCATCTTTGGTACAGACTATGATACACCAGATGGCACTTGCATTCGGGACTACATCCATGTCACCGACTTGGCACAGGCTCATATTCTGGCGGTTCGTTATCTCCAGGATGGCGGCGAAAGCAATATCTTCAATCTGGGCAACGGCATTGGCTATTCTGTTCGGGAAGTTATCGAAACTGCAAGAGCCGTCACCGGTCATCCGATTCCGGCAATTGAATCCCCGAGAAGAGCCGGCGACCCGGCAAGACTGGTCGCATCCAGCCAGAAGGCAAGAGAAGTTCTGGGTTGGGATCCGCAGCACGCAAGTCTGGAAGAAATCATTGGCGACGCTTGGAGATGGCACAAGAATCATCCGAATGGCTATGCTGAAGCATAAGGGGCTACTTTTGGATTCATTTTCCATTCACTTGTATTTTATCTATTTTTTACAAATTTTGTCATCTATTACAAACTGCACGAAGAAATTCGTGCAGTTTTTGTTTAAAAAGCCAAAACTTTGTGGAATATTTGAAAACTTAACACTTATTTTACGTGGATGTTACAAAGCAATCCGCTTTTTCTCCTATAATGAAAGAGATAGCATAAAATCGCTTTTTTTGAAAAAATAAGCGAAATATTGAAAATAGGATGTGCTTGCGGATGGATATTTTTTCTTTTCTCACCCTGTTTGGCGGTCTGGCATTCTTCTTGTATGGCATGAACGTCATGTCCTCCGGTTTGGAAAAGCTGGCGGGCGGTAAACTCGAAGTGATCCTGCAAAAAATCACTTCAAACAAATGGAAAAGTCTGCTGTTCGGGGTCGGCATCACCGCCGCCGTGCAGTCTTCCTCAGCGGTTACGGTCATGTTGGTTGGTTTGGTCAACTCCGGCATTATGCAGCTTGGACAAACCATTGGCATTCTCATGGGCTCTAACATTGGTACAACCTTAACCGTCTGGCTGCTGGCACTGTCCGGCATCAGTGGGGAAAGCGTTTTCCTGAAGCTCATTAAACCGGAATCATTCTCCCCTGTATTGGCACTCATTGGTATCATTATGATCATGACTGCCAAGCACAACAAAACCAAAGATATTGGTCGTATCTTAGTTGGATTCTCTGTTCTGTTCACTGGCATGATGATGATGGGCGAATCGGTTGAACCGCTGAAAGATTCTCCGTCATTCTCCCACATTTTAACTGCATTCAATAATCCATTGGTCGGCGTGTTGGCGGGTGCAATTATTACTGCTGTCATTCAGAGTTCTGCTGCTTCCATCGGGATTTTGCAGTCCCTCTCAATTACAGGTCATATCACCTATGGCATGGCAATCCCGATTATTATGGGACAGAATATCGGCACTTGTGTCACTGCTTTGATTTCCAGCATCGGTGTCAACCGCAGTGCGAGAAGAGTTGCTGTGATTCACATTGCATTCAACTGCATCGGCACAATTATTTTGCTGCCAATTCTGTATTTGGTCAATGCGTTTGTAGACTTCGTCTTTATGGACTGGACGATTAGCTATGCTGGTATTGCTCTGGTGCACACCATCTTCAATGTGGTTGTTACATTCCTGCTGCTGCCGTTCTCGAAGCTGCTGGAAAAGCTGGCATATCTGGTTATCAAGCAACTGCCAGAAGAAACTCAGAAGGAACAGCTGATCTTGCCGGGAGAAATCCTGCTGAACACCCCAGCCGTTGCCATTGAAGCTTGCCGCACTTCTGTCAATGACATGGCACGCCTTGCAGAAGATACCATTCTGAAAGCTCTCAGCCTGCATGACAACTATTCAGAATCTGTTGCACATGCTGTTTCCAAACAAGAAAAACTGTTAGACCAGTATGAGGACAAGCTGAATGCGTATATTGTCCGTATTTCCAAACATAGTATTGCCTCTTCGGATAATCGCACGGTTTCCAAGATGCTGCATGGAATTGGGAACTTCGAGCGAATCGGTGACCATGCTTTGAATGTCGCACAGTCTGCACAGGAAATGCATGACAAGCAAATTTCATTTTCTACCGAAGCAAAGTCGGAATTACAGGCAATGCGAGCAGCTCTAACAGAAACAGTTCATTTGGCGTTTGATGCGTTCTGCAAAGATGATTTGAATCTGGCTCATCAGGTCGAACCAATGGAAGAAGTCATTGATACGTTCAATATGAGAATGAAAAAGAAACACATCGAACGGTTGCAAAAAGCTGCTTGTACTGTGGAACTGGGTTATATTTTCCAAGATCTCCTGACAAACTTTGAACGAATTTCCGACCACTGCTCCAACATTGCAGGATGTCTGATTGAAATTGAAGAAAATCGGGATATGCATGAATATTTGCATGATCTGAAAAAATCAGATGAATCATTCCAGGAACAGTATCATGCAAATCTGGAACGATATATGATGCAATTGCAACAATTTATGGAACAAAATCAGCAAACCACAGAACCTGTAAAAAGCAAATAATTTCCCTTTTTTCAAGAAAATAGCACTTTGGCGGAATCTTTTCAGATTCCGCCATTTTTGTATAAAAAGAACAGTTCTTTATAAATAAAGTGTACGATTCTTTCGTAAAAAGTACAGTGGAATTGTAAAACTTCTCGGAGGGGATTGACTTTTTTGTCGAATGGGCGTATACTAAAAATAGAGGAAAACTCAAAAAACGAGTAAAAAAACCGCCGTATTTTCGGCGGAAATGATAGAAAGGGATGGAACATATGTATACTAAGAAAAAGGGGCTGGCTGTGCTCATCGCAGCTGTAACCGGACTCTCCTCGCTGGCAGTTGGCACAGTTTCTGCTGCACCGGCAGCTGCTGAAAATGCGGAGGCAGTCAAAATTCTGTCGTTGGGCGATTCCATCACAGACGGTTATTGGACTTCTGGTGCTTATCGAAAGTATATGTACCACGATTTGGAACAGATGGGCTACAACATTGATATGGTAGGCCCGAAGGGAAGCAATTCCAACACATTTACTTACAACGGACAAACCGTTTCCTATGACGATAACAACGCTGGATATAGCGGTTATGCTATTCAGGAAATGACAACCAAGGAACACCGTTCCGGCATTCTGGAAACCATTCAGGGGACTTGGTATAACGGTCAAAATATGATCGCTGCTTATCAGCCGGATATTGTCCTGCTGCAAATCGGCACAAATGATATTCTGAGCAACTACAATGACGGTATTACCGACCGTCTGGAAAACTTGGTCAATGTTATCTTACAGGATTTAGATTCTGACAGTACAGTTTTCGTTTCCACCATTCCAGACATTGATGCATACACCCGTGCAGACTGGCTTGGTTCTTATGGCATCAACGCTTGGGGCAGCACGCAGGAAGAAAAAGACCAGCTGATGGAAACCGTTACTGGCTGCATCGATACTTACAATACTTCCATCTATAACCTTGTTCTCAAGATGCAGAGCGAAGGCAAAAATGTTCAGTTTGCTGACATCAATAGCGTTGTAGACTACCAAACCGACTTACATGATGGTGTACATCCGAATGAAGCAGGTTATGAGAACATGGGCAACTACTGGGCTGGGCTGCTGAATGACTTCTTCCAGAACCATGGCACAAATCCGAAGCCGGTTACAACCACTACCACAACGCAGCCAGCAGTTACGACTACCACTACAACAACGACGACTGCAAAGACTACGACCACACAACCAGCAACCACAAAGCCAACTACAACTACTTCTACAACAAAAGCAACCACTACCACAACAGCTGTAACTGTTCCAGATGGTGCAACTGAAATTCACCTGACTGGCGTAAAGAAGGGCGAAAGCTACAGTCTGGCAAATTATCCGGATGCAACTGCAATTTCGTTCACCTTCTCTGGAAATCTTCAGTACATCGGCGGTGCGTTCGTTCTTGGAAACTGGACAAAAAATCAGTCATATAATGCAAACGACTTGAATGGCAATACTTTGACATTCCCGATTGATATGACCGATATTGAGCAAAAGACTTTCACATTCTTTAGATGGAACGGCGGCGATGATATACAGATTGAAGATGTAACCTTGTATTGCGGCACTGCTCCGGCAACCACTACAAAAGTTACCACCACAACCGCAAAACCGACCACGACAACCACCACTACCACAACTGCAAAGCCAACTACAACAACTACCACCACTACCACAACTGCAAAACCGACTACGACAACTACCACTACTACTACAACTGCAAAGCCAACTACAACAACTACCACTACCACCACAACTGCAAAGCCGACTACAACAACTACCACCACTACAACGACTGCAAAGCCAACCACGACTACCACAAAGGCTACTACCACGACTGCAAAGGTTACTACTACAACAGCTTCCCATGCAAAGAAAGTGGTTCTGACCGATGTCCAGTATGACAAAACCTACTCGCTGGAAGATTATCATCCATCTGACATTAAGGAAATCGTTTTACAGCTGGATGGTGAAGTCGGATATGGATTCGGCGGAAAGCTGGTTCTCGGCGGCTGGGCTGTTCAAATGGATTACGGCGTTGCTGACATGAAGGACGACAAGACCATTACCTTCAAGATTACCAATCCGCAGGATGTTATGACGGTTTACGGTTACTGGGGTAACATGAAGCTCAAGAGCGTTACTTTGGTTTACTAATTTTCTATTAAGCTAATTTCATTGTTTGTCAATGTCAAGGGGCTGTTGCAAATTTTGCAGCAGCCCCGCTTTTTTATCAAATAATTTCCTCCGACTCTGCATAGAATAACAGAAAAAAGGAGGAACGATAACCATGAAAAAAGGTGCATGGATTGATTTTTCCCTGTGGCTGGCAGCCACAGAACTGGTCGGGATTCTCTCCGGCTGGCTCGCCGGAGATATTCGGGCAGTCTATCAGAATTTGCATCAGCCGCCATTCTCGCCACCTGGATGGGTCTTTCCTGTGATGTGGGGCATTCTCTATGCCATGATGGCAATTTCCGCATACTTGATTCAACACGCTGACAGCACGCTTTGGAAAAAACGTAGATCGGCATTAATTCTCTATGCTGTACAGCTTGCCATCAACTTTTCGTGGAGCATCGTCTTTTTCCGGTTTCAAAAATTCGGTGCTGCTATTGGTGTCATCGGTCTGTTGATTCTGCTGGTGATTGCAATGATTGTGATTTTCAGAAAAATTCGTCCCGCTGCGGCTGGCTGGAACATTCCCTATCTGCTCTGGCTGCTCTTCGCCGCTTATTTGAATATCGGCACATTTCTTTTGAATCCATAATGGCAAGGAACAGAACTGCTTTTTTGCGGTTCTGTTTTTTACATTATTTTTTTAAGAATCGCAGTTCTAATTTCACAGTTTTTTATGTTGTTTCCATCAAATTTGTGATTTTATCGAATCAGCTCTTAAAAATACAAAAAATGTGATTTTTTTCAAAAAATCGGTTGACAAATCCAGAAAGACGTGCTATAATAATATACGTTGTGAGACACAAAAACAACAAAAACGAAATACCTTGCGGGTGTAGTTCAATGGTAGAATTCCAGCCTTCCAAGCTGGTTACGTGGGTTCGATTCCCATCACCCGCTCCAATTTTTCAAAATGCGCCTTTAACTCAGCTGGATAGAGTAACTGCCTTCTAAGCAGTAAGCCACTGGTTCGAATCCAGTAAGGCGCGCCATACATGGTGGGTGTAGCTTAGCTGGTTAAAGCGTCGGATTGTGGTCCCGAAGATCGTGGGTTCGAATCCCATCTCCCACCCCATATTTACCATGGTTATCATGGTACAAAAAAGTCCGTTGCAAACGGGCTTTTTTGTTTTTCTAATTCTTTTTCGCTTCGACAAGAATCGACAAAATTCGACAAAAAGCAGAATTGACGGTATGCCAAAAGTCTATTATAATAAAATTGTTCACATTGTAAATTTCCGATAGCGATGTGAATAATTCCAACCAAAATTGCAGGTGCTCCGCTGGTTTTTTATTCTTCCACCAGTGGAGCACTTGCGTTTTTCCGGAAAGTTTTGTTCTTTTTTTCCGCTCCCCTACATAAGATATAACAATTTCTACAATCCCAGTGGGAAATCCTGCACGTTTCCCACGCTGTGCGGATAATTTTGGAGGGAGCAGCTATGAAACAACAGCCAAGGGAACGTGCCATTATTCTCGGCGAATATATTCTGGAACAACAAGCCACTGTTCGTGCAGCTGCGGAATGGTTCGGCATTTCTAAGAGCACGGTTCATAAAGATGTCAGCGAACGTCTTCCCGATTTAGACCCCCACCTCTATGCAGGGGTAAAGATGATTCTAGAAAAAAATAAGCAGGAACGCCATATTCGTGGCGGACTTGCAACCAGAAAAAAATATGCTCTGCTGGCACAGCAGAGAGAACAGCAAAAACACGCACACTTCTGCCATCCGGCAGCAGAAATGCCTGTACGCAGGGATTCCTGCATACAGGCATAACTACAAGGAAACGGCAGCAGGTCTGTGCACATCTGCACCGTTTCTCTGTCTGCCGGTTCAGAGCTATGACAGACAGAATCTATGGCAAAGCGGCAGTTCCCTCCTCGGAGAACTGCCGCTTTTCGATTGCATTTCTGCCATCACAGTTCCCCGACCTCTGCGGTGCGTACCGCTATTGCTATATTGTATGCAAAAACGGCAGAAATGTAACAAGGTAAATTCTGCTAATCAATCGCAGCTTATTCTCCAAAATACTTGACAATCCGGAAATCAATGATACCACTGTAAGGGTCATAGAAAATATCTCGGTTTTCATTTCGATAAACCAGATACGTTTTCTTATAATACACCGGAATGAAACTGTATTCGGAAAGTAGTTGATTTTCCATCTGCATACAAAGATCGGTCAACTGTGCAGCGTTGTTACAAGTTGTAGTCTGCTGTATCATTGCATCAAAAGATTCGTTCTGATAGAATGGGTTCTGGTCGGAACAAAATGCAGACAGCACAGATGCCGGATTATTCTCTGAACCGGTAACGCCATAAAGTGCAATGCCATAATTCCCCGATTCCAGTCGGTCTTGATATTCTGAAGCGGTTACTTCTTCAATACCAATGTAAAATTCAAATGTCTTTTGCCAGTTCTGAAGAATTTCATGCAGGTAAGAACAATCCATCAGTTCCGGACAAACAAGAATTTGGTCAGACGGCAGAGAATCCATTTTCAGTTCCTGTAAACCCTTTTCAAAGTCCTGCTTGGCAGTTTCGTTCTGATAGGTTGTAGACGGCTCAGGGACGTTATCTCGATACCGTACAGCGTCTACACGGGTATCAGGCGGAACAATGCCGGAAGCCCCTGTCAAGTCCCCGTCAGAATCTGCACCGATGTTGGAGCGGTCAATACTCTCTGAGAGTGCCTTGCGGATATTTGTATTGGCATAGGCTGTATTCGTCGGATTGAACACCAAACCCAATGTCATCGAAGAATAAGAATTCACTGTATAGACATCTGGCTGTGCAAGCTCTTGTTTCGGATAAATCGAAGTCGTTAAAATATCCGACTGTTCGGAATCAAACGCTTCTTCTGCTTGTGCCTGCTTTTTCCGAATCAAAAATGTTAAGTCAGAGGGGTAGATTTTCCGGTCTGCTTCTTTGGAATCGTTTGCAGAGTTACACTGCATATAGATTACATTATCGCTTCCATAGGGGTCATAAAACCACTTCCGCAGATAAAAAGAACCGTTGGAAATCACAGAAGTTTCGTCCAGTCCATACCGTCCCTTTGTCTGCTGAAAAAAGGTTTCATTGCAGGGCAAGGCGGCAGTCGTTGCCAGCAGTTCCGGAAAGCGGCTGTTTGACTCTGCAAGCTGGAAAATTAATGTCTGGTCGTCCTGTGCAGTTACGCCAATCTGAGAAGCATCTACTGTTCCCTGCATGATTTCAGTGGCATTCAGCAGGCAGGAGAACGTTTCTCGATAGGGAGAACGGGTTTCTGCTAAAAACATTCGCTGAAATGCATAGACAAAGTCCTGTGCAGTAACTTTCCATGTTTCACCATCATCAATCTGTTCGTTTTGATTCTCGTCAAAATACCAATAGCAATCATCCCGCAAGTGAAACGTATACAGCAATCCATCGTCCTGCATGGTATAGCTATCTGCAACGCCATTCGACAGCGTTCCATCTGGATTTTCTTCCAGCAGTCCTTGCATCATATTCCGCAAAATCAACTTTGAAGAGGCATCCGTTGCCAGCAATGGGTCTAAATTCTCTGGATTTCCTAAAAGTGTATAAGTAAATAGATAGCCAGAACCATCCGATTCTTCTTTCTGAAATGGCGATGTACAACCACTGAGCAGAACGACTGGCAAACACAAACACAGGCATTTTTTTAGCAAATGATTCATCAGAAATTGTCCTTCCCTGAACTCTCGTTTTCTTTTATTATAACACGCTACCTTGCAACTTGCAATCCTTTTCCGGACATGCAGGGAGAATTTTTTCACGCCAATTTCATATACAAAAGGGTCTACCGCTTTTCAGCGGCAGACCCCTGTTTTTTGTTTTGTTTGCTATTGAAAGCGAAACGAATCTTACTTCATTTCACCCGGCAGCTGCTGTACATAACCTACCAGATACTGCATCAATGCATTCAGGTCGTGTTCATCCAGAACCTGATCTACATTACCGCAGTCTGCATTCAAGAATGCCTGTTCATCCAGTGTTACCTTACCAGCGATTGCCTTGTTCAGGAGAACAACGTCTACGATAGTAACCTGACCGTTCACGTTTACGTCACCGTACAGCGGAACCAGCGGCTTCTTAGTAGTGGTTGTTGCGGTTGTGGTAGCCTTTGTAGTTGTAGTGGTTGGCTTTGCTGTAGTGGTTGTTGTGGTGGTTGTGGTAGTCGGCTTTGCTGTAGTGGTTGTTGTGGTGGTTGTAGTAGCCTTTGTGGTAGTAGTGGTTGGCTTTGCTGTAGTGGTAGTTGTTGTGGTAGTCGTCGTCGTTGTAGTTGTTGTGGTGGTAGTTGTAGTTGTAGTTGTGGTTTCTTCCGGAACCAGTACGCAGATCGAACCATCTACATATGTTACGTCTACCTGTTCTTCATCCTTGGTAATCCATTCAAGTGCAAAACCGCCTCTGCTGTTCTTCTTTTCCTTGTCGAAGTTCAGCGGGAATTCATAGTAATCCTTGCCCTTGATGTTATCCGGATCATCTGCCTTTACAAGCTTTCCGCCCATTGCTGCCAAATCATCAGCTGTTACGTTCGGAATATTGTAGTAGATGGAGAGAATATCAGAACCATCCGGCATGCTGTCAGCGGTTGCAATCTTCACACCATCACCAGAAATACCCCAAATGAGTTCTGCATTGTTATCCAGCGGCTTGCCCAGATTGAGCAGTGCATCTGCAAATGCATAGAAACCATCCTGATATGCACCTTCGCTATTCAGCAGCTTCTGTGTTGCTGCACCTTCTCCATCTGTCTGGAATGCAAAGGAAACAGCGGTTGCATCAACTGCATCATATACCTTCAGCGGAACTTCTGCTTCCTGCTGACCCGGTTCTACGAAAATCTTGTGAGAATCTACAGTATTTCCGCTTGCATCGGTTGTTTCTTCACCAGAAACTTCTACTCTGGTATCTACCTGTGTGATATTCTTTCTGTTTGTATATACACGGAGTATATTGTCCTGATAAATTGCACGTTCCCGAATGCTAACATCGTTCGGTCCAATCCAGTCAAGCAGCTTACCATCCTTGTTGTTCAGCTTTTCTCTTTCGAATACCAGCGGGAAGTCATAATAAGTGCTTCCTTCTCCATCCTTCTTTTCTTCCAAGCCGTTTGCTTCTGCAATGCTTTCAACATCTTCCTTGCTCGGAATGTTGTAATACAGCGAGAAGAATGCTTCCTCTTCTGAAATATCGCTTGCCAATGCAGTTGTTTTACCATTAGACGGAACGCCCCAGCTCAAGCCCTTCGGATTGTTTTCCCATTTACCGAGGCTTACAAATACATCTGCTGGTTCAGCAATAACATAAGTATCGCTGTTTTTATTCAACAGTTCCTGTGTTGGCTTGCCCTCTGCATCGGTCTTGAATGCAACGGTAATACCAACGGTATCTTCTGCATTCTTCATGTACAGCGGAATTTCTGCTTCCTTCTGACCAGCATCAACAATTACAATTTCGTCCTTGTTGACATTGATTTCAGGATTATCACTAGATACCGTTTCCATTACTACGCAGAGATTGTTGCCTACATAGTTTGCCTTTACGTGCGAATCCGTTGCACTAGACCATTCAACGATGTGACCCAGCTTGCTGTTCAGTCTTTCCCGGTCAAATTGCAGCGGGAATTCATAATACTTAACAGTTTTTCCATTATAAGTACCAGTCTTTAATTCCAGACTGTTGTCATCTGCAATTTTTTGTACGGTTGCCTTATTCGGAATATTGTAATACAGGCTGACAATTGCTTCATCATCAGAAATGTCACTTGCCTTTACAACTGTTTTACCAGAGGATGCAACGCCCCAGCTCAAGCCCTTCGGGTTCTTTTCCCACTTACCAAGGCTTACAAACGGATCGGATGCTTCATGGGTAACATAATTGCTGCTATCCAACAGTGCTACGGTTGCTGCATCCAGCTTAAAGCCGAAAGACAACGCTGTTGTATCAATCGGATTCTTTATATACAGCGGAATTTCTGCTTCCTGCTGTCCCGGTTCTACAAAGAGGTCTTTGCCGCCATTTACATTCAACTGCGGCAGGGTATCATCCTTTGTATCATCGGTTGTAGTGGTAACTGTAGTAGTGGTTGTCTGTGCAGTTGTAGTTGTGGTTGCAGTTGTTGTAGTTACATCTGGAGCATCCGGTGTAACATAAACACGAATCACCGTGTTGCTGACTTCTGCTTCGTCTTCATAGTGTGTATTATTTGGCCCAATCCAAGTGAACAACTTTCCGTCCTTGCTGTTCATGCTTTCTCTATCGATGTCTAACGGGAAGTCATAATATGCCTTATCTCCATCATTGACCTTTTTCAAGCCGTTATTTTGCGCAATTGTTGTTACCGTTTTCTCATCTGGAATGTTGTAATACAGTGAGATGAACGGTTCATCTGGAGAAACGTCACTTGCCTTTACAACTGCTTTACCAGAGGACGGAACGCCCCAGCTCAAGCCAGCCGGATTCTTTTCCCACTTACCAAGGCTAACAAACGCATCAGCTGGTTCGGCAACAATGTAAGTATCGCTGTTTGCATTCAACAATTCTTTTGTTGCTTTCCCTTCTCCTGTGGTTACAAATCCAAACGAAATACCTTCGACATCTCTCGTGGTTTCCATGTACAGGGGAATTTCTACTTCCTTGTCTCCAGGGTTTACTACAATCGGTGCTGCATCTTTTCCGACCGTAATCTTTGCCACATCGGCTGCCTGTGCCATCAATAACGAAGAGGCTGGAACAGCAGTCGCTGCCATTGTAACAGCAGCACAAAAAGAAATAATTTTGGTTATCTTCTTCATAGCTTTTCCTTTCTGTTCATAAACATAAATTGTATACGGTTTCCCACATACGGACTGCGGACGATATACGGAAACGTCATTTTCCCGTGCGTTGCAACACAATTTGAAACGCTCCCGTACCTATCACATTTCCTTTTTTATTATACAATTTTTCCTAAAGAATCTCAAATAAATTTGTGTAAATTTTGTGAGAAATTTTATTAAACAAATGTGACTAAAAAACAACTTGACAGATTTTTATTTCTCTGTTAGAATAAAATGCACGAACTTGAACAAAAGCAATGAAAGAGAAGGTGTCTAGGTTGCTAACAAACTTTTTCGTAAATCGGATGATTCCAGACCCCAAAAACATCGAAAACCCCTCTGTTCGGAAGGCTTACGGGACATTGAGCAGCGTTGTTTGCATGGTCTGCAACATCCTGTTATTCAGTATCAAATACCTTGCCGGAAGTCTTTCCGGCTCGATTGCGATTCTCTCCGATGCGTTCAATAACCTGTCGGACTGTGCAAACTGCCTGATTACTTTTTTCGGCTATCGCATGGCTGCAAAGCCTGCCGACAAAGGGCATCCGTTCGGACACGGCAGAATGGAATATCTCACTTCCCTGCTGATTGCCGTACTCATCGCCATTATGGGCGTGGAACTGCTGCGAGATTCCTTCGATAAGCTGCGGCATCCTGCTCCGGTTACATTCCGCTGGCTGGTGCTGGGAATTCTCCTGCTCTCCATCCTTATCAAACTCTGGATGGCACTGTTTAACCAGAAGTTAGGAAAACAGTGCCGCTCTTCTGCCATCCTTGCAACTGCCAAAGATAGTTACAGCGATGTGCTGGCGACAACTTCGACACTGATTGTGCTGGTGGTTTCTCGATTTACGGATTTTCCATTAGATGGGTGGATGGGGATTTTGGTTTCCCTGTTTATCCTGAAAACGGCTTATGACATTATTAAAGATACCGTCGATGATTTGCTGGGGAAGCCGGCAGATGCTGCATTGGTCAAGCAGATTTGCCAGCTGATTCGCTCTCATCCCGAAATTTTAGGGATTCATGATTTAGTCATCCACAACTATGGCATGGGCAAACGAATCGGAAGCTGTCATGTGGAAGTGTCCAGTCATTCGGATTTTGTTGCTATTCACGACTTGGTGGACAACATCGAACACCAGATTCAAAACCAGCTGCAAATCAACATGACCATTCACATGGATCCGATGGAACTGGACAACGAACAGATTAACGCCTGCCGTTCCATGCTCCTGCATATTCTGCATCAACTCGACCCACATTTACATATGCACGATTTTCGGATGGTTGCCGGTGAAACACACACCAACTTGATTTTTGATTTGGTTGTGCCATTCGACTGTGTCTATAAAAATGACCAGCTGAAAGAAATGATTGAATCTGCTCTGGCTGCTCAACCCATACAATACTATACAATTATTACCTTTGACCGAGAATATACCGCCATTGACTCCGAAACAGATAGCGGTGAAAATTTTTAAAAATCCACTTGACAACATCCGGCTGCCTATGGTAGAATAGAAAAAATGGCGTGGATGAGAAAGAGTAACCGTTCTACAGCTTTTCAGAGAGCCTTTGGGTGGTGGAAAAAGGCAGGCTGCACGGCGAATACATCTCGGAGTCGACTGCCTGAACCAGATTTGCAGTAGGGTTGTCCGGGTGTGCCCGTTACAGCATGCTTGAGGTCAGCTGTTTTTTCTACAGCTGATGAACTGAGGTGGTACCACGGTGAATGATAACATCGTCCTCTGACAAATTCGCTTGTCAGGGGCGTTTTTTTATGCTCCTGAACAAATTTTCAGAAAGGTTGTATGAAAAACATGACAGTATTTGAAGAACTGAAACGGCGTGGCTTGATTGCACAGATGACCGATGAGGCAGAAATTGCAGAACTCATCAACAACGGAAAAGCAACATTCTACATTGGCTTCGACCCGACCGCTGACAGCTTGCATGTTGGGCACTTCATGGCACTGTGCCTGATGAAGCGACTGCAAATGGCTGGAAACAAGCCGATTATCCTGATTGGCGGCGGTACGGCAATGATTGGCGACCCGTCCGGCAAGACCGATATGCGGAAAATGATGACAAAGGAAACCATTCAGCACAATGTTGACTGCTTTAAAAAACAGATGAGCCGCTTTATTGACTTCTCCGAAGATAAGGCGATTGTGGTTAACAATGGTGACTGGCTGCTGAATCTGAACTATATTGACGTTCTGCGGGAAGTTGGTGCTTGCTTTAGCGTCAACCGGATGCTGACCCACGAATGCTACAAGCAGCGGATGGAACGGGGTCTGACATTCCTCGAATTTAACTATATGATTATGCAAAGCTATGACTTCTACAAGCTGTTCCAGGATTACGGCTGTAACATGCAATTCGGCGGCGATGACCAGTGGGCAAACATGCTCGGCGGTACGGAACTGATTCGCCGGAAGCTCGGAAAAGATGCCTATGCAATGACCATTACCCTGCTCCTGAACTCGGAAGGTAAGAAAATGGGTAAAACCGAAAAGGGTGCAGTTTGGCTGGATGCAGAAAAAACAACACCGTACGAATTTTACCAGTACTGGCGGAATGTTTCTGACCAAGACGTCATCAAGTGCCTGAAGTTATTGACATTCGTTCCGATTGAACAGATTGAAGAAATGGAACGGACACTCAAAGGTCAGCAGCTGAATCAGGCAAAGGAACTGCTCGCTTACTCTCTGACCGAACTGGTACACGGAAAAGAAGCTGCCGACCAAGCTCAGGATGCTGCAAAGGCAATCTTCACCAGCGGCAGTTCGAGCGAAAATATGCCGACAACTGCAATTCCAGTGGCAGATTTACAGGATGGCGGAATGGGCATTCTGACTTTGATGGTAAAGGCTGGACTGTGTGCCTCCAATGGTGAAGCTCGCCGGTTGGTACAACAGGGTGGCGTTTCCGTCAACAATGAAAAGGTAACAGATCCGAAGGCAATCATCACTCTGGACGGCGAAACCATCATCAAGAAGGGCAAAAAAGTGTTCCATAAGGTTGTTGTGGAATAAGCATTTCGTAATTTTATTTCTGAGCAAACGGGAAAGCAAGCAAATTTTTGCCTTGCTTTCCTTTTTTTCTGCAATTTTTTTGCCGTTTTCCTTTGGAAAAGACGGTTTTTCCCTATTCCTGAAAAAATTGCTTGACAAATCCTGTGCGGTGTGGTATCCTATAGTTAGTCACCAATAACTGACTAGTTTCATTAGTTAGTCATGACTAACTAATTCGTGATAAACCATCACATAGAAGTAATCAACAATGAGTAATTGACACGATCCAAACAAGGAGGATTTTATGAGCGTTGTAATTATCGGTGGAAACGAATGTATGAGCCGGAAGTATACAGATATCTGTCAGGAACACGGCTGTAAGGCAAAGGTATTTCCAAAGGAAACTGGCCCGTTGGAGAAGAAAATCGGTTCTCCGGACTTGATGATTCTGTTCACCAACACCGTTTCCCACAAAATGATTCAGGGAGCAATGAAAGCTGCAAAGAAAAATTCTGTACCAGTTGCACGAATCCACAGCAGCAGTGCAACCGCTCTGCGAAATTTGCTATGTGAACATTGCCCGATTTGTTCCAACTGTCAGGCAAAGGCAGAATAAACTTGATTTCCTCTACCTATCTCAATTTTATCTCACAGAAAAGCAGCTGTCGGATTTTCCGGCAGCTGCTTTTTCCTATCTGCTGTTCTATTTACTTTGCGGCTTCTTCGGTTTCCGATGCAGAACGATGCATATTGATGCTGTCAATATCTGCAAACCGATGCAGATTCTCGGAAATGTTCCGGTCATCTGCCTGTCCAATCAATTTATCACGGTTTCGCTTCGTCACTTCTGGTTCAATATGTCGGCTTGGCCCACCAACACATCCGCCAACACATGCCATACCCTCTACAAAGTCTGCTGGCAATCTGCCCAGCTTCATCAGCAGCAAAGCTTTCTTACATTCTTCTGCCCCATTGCACTTATGAACATTGACTTCTTCAGTAAAGCCCTGTTCTTTCATGCTCTCCAGAACGGCTGCGGTAACACCGCCGCTATCACCGAACCGCTTTCCGAATACACTACCATCCTGCTGTTCGTTCGGCTCTGGCTTCAATGTAACGCCCTTTGCTCGGATAATGGCACGAATTTCCCCGAACGTCAAAACATAGTCTGCATTTCCCTCCAGACGCTGTTCCAAAACTTCGCTCTTCTTTGCAACACATGGCCCAATAAAGACTGTAATCGTTCCCGGATGTTCTGCTTTCAGCTTTCGAGATACGGCACACATCGGGGAAACGGTTGTGGAAATATTCTCTTTCAGCATCGGATAATGCTTTTCAATCATATTCACGAATGCTGGACAGCAGGAAGTTGTCTTCTTCTTGCCCTCCTGATACGCTTCCATCCACTCTGCTGCTTCTGCATTGGCGGTCATATCTGCACCCAATGCCACTTCCACCAAATCGGCAAATCCGACCTGCTGCAGGGCTTCTCTCCAGCTGGCAATGGTAATACCATCCCCAAACTGCCCTTCTGCACTCGGGGCAATCATTGCAACAACACGCTTTCCAGCAACTAACGCCTTTACGACATCTACCAAAAATGCCTTGGAACTAATTGCTCCGAATGGGCAGCTATGAATACAGTGCCCACACTGAATGCATTTGCTCTCGTCAATCTGACAGACACCATATTCATCCATCGTCATTGCATTCACCGGACAACTCCGCTTACATGGTCGAATCAGGTCTGCAATCGCATTGTATGGACAGGCTTTTGCACATTTTCCGCATTCTTTACAGAGCGATGGGTTAATATGTGCCCGTGTCCGTCCAATATCAATCGCACCGAATCGACAAGACTGCTGACAGGCTTTTCCCATGCATTTCTGACAGTTGTCCGTGACAACATAACGGGAAATCGGACATTCTTCACAGGCTGCCCGCACAACCTGTACCACCAAATTATTTGGTGCACCCTCTACATTTCTGCCCTCTGCCAAACGAACCCGCTGCCGCACAATTTCCCGTTCTTTATAGACGCAGCAACGATATTTTGCCGTTGGACCTGGCATCAATCGCAGTGGTAATTCGTCTTTTTCCTCTTCAAATTTTCCGGCGAAAACCAGTTTTGCAACTTCTTCTAAGATTTCATGTTTAATTTTGACAATGGTTGCGTCATTCGTAGCCATAGTTTCACTCCTCTGGGTCTGATTGCTTTTATCCATCCGCTTTTTCTATGAAATTCTGCCAAATTTCATAAAACCAGTTCTATGTACAGTATACTCGTTTTCTGACCATTTGTCAAGCAAGTTCTCAACGCAGTCAAACCCGTCAAAAAATCTGAATTTTCCCTAAAAATCAACAGATTTCTACAAGGAAAAGCGGTTCTTTTCCGGAGTTATTGAAAATAAGATATAAAAAGTTTAGAAATCCACAGTAAAAGCAGCAATAAAATCGTGATAGAATAAAGATAAGGATAAAATGATGCAGATGAAACAAAACTAAATTCGACTTTAATTAGGAGTGAAAAAACGCCTTGATCATCGACTTTGTGAATTATACGCTCTATCATCCCGGTGCAGAAGCATCTATTTTATTTCATCTACATGAATATGGACTGCGTGTTCCTCGGTTTTTTTGTATTCCGGAACAATACGAACCAGAAGAACTGGATGCCTATTTTGCCATGCACTTTCAGGATGTCTTACAATATCATGTTTGGATGACGGCAACCATTGTCGTTTCTAAAAATAAAACTGATCGAACCGAATGGATGCCCAATTGTAAAGCGGACTTGCCTGTTTATACAAACGTCAAAAAATATGCCCTGTACCGCAACATTGAACGAATTTTAGAAAGTCGGGAATCCTATCGGCAGAAAATTGCAGCAGCAGAATCTGTTTCGCCGGAACAGGTGCAATTTCATATTATCATTCAAGAAGCAAGAACATTTACAGAATTTGCGGTTCTGAATATCATTCAGCAAGATGGCATTCTGAATGAAACGCAAATCCAAATCGGCTGCGGCTGGAACAGTGAACTGGTTTGGAACGATACGCCTACTATTACCATGTGCTATCACAACACCGACCAACTTCTTTACTATGGACTGCCAGCCGGCACGACCCCTCCGGAAGATGATTTTCTACGGAAACTGGAAAAGGCAGCTCAAATTCTATTTACCAAGTTTGACATACAAATGCAGGTTTCCATTTTTGTTGACCCGGAAAGCCATCATTTATTCGCCTTAACCGTCCGGCAAACGACTCTTCCCAGTGAGGAAAGCATTTTATTCGACAGCCGCAGCATTTTAAGTGCATTCTACCCCACCACTTGCACCCCCTTGATGGGCAGCTATATGCAAAACATGTATAACCATGTGATTCATAGCTTTTTTAAAACAACCCTGCACTTATTTGACCGCCCCTATTCCGTTTCCGATGATATGGATGATATTGTCATTTATATCAACGGCAGACTTTATTTCTGTGTGGAACATTGGAACAAATTGCTGTATTATTTTCCAACTTTCCGAAAGAAGCAGAGTTTTAAAAATGTCTATGCCCTGCTCCACGACCGAGATGGGATTCGTTCGTGGATGGTACACCGCTATATTGACTATATCGGAAGACGATTGATGCGATCGGATTTTAAAGTGGTACAGGAGAAATTACAGCTGCTGGAAAATCGAGTACAAGTCTATCAATCCTATGATCTCTCCCGAATGTCCCTGTCGGAACTGAATCAATATTACAAACGCTTTCAAAATACCAACATTGCTTGCTGGCATTATACGTTGCTGAGCGTATTGAACAGCCGCATTTCCATTCAGCACCTGAAAAAAAGCCTGCGGAAAACGCATCCAAATTTACCATCTGGGATTCAATATCAATATGCTGCCGGTATGCTCCCCATGCCAGACTGGGCAGGAAAAAAACTACGGAAAAAAATCCGGTGCACACAAAAATCCGAAACCTATCGAAAACAATTCCTGAAATTACAAGACCAACTGGTAAAATTGCTGGCAGATTTGTTCTTAGCTGCCGGAAACCGCTTATATGAAGCGGGGTCAATTTCAGATGTTGATGATGTGCATTATCTGGTTTTAAAGGAAGTCTTAGCCTCTATGGAAAACCCCTCCATTCAGTGGAAAGACAATCGTTCCGCATGGCGGAGAGAAGCTTACCGCTGGTATTTAAATCTCCCCAACTATACAGAAATGGTACTGCAAAAGAAATGCATTGGGCAGCAGGAAGAACCGTTGACACACATGGTTTTCCCGAGCGGCAGCGGAAAAACGCAAGGTCGTCCTTGCATGCCCGGACTTTCCAAAGGAGATATTCTCATCTACGACGGAAAACAGCCGCTACCCGAAGAACAGGCTGCCGGAAAAATCATCATCACGGCTCATCTCTCCAAATTTCTGCTATCCCTGCCATTAAAAGGCTTGATTTTGGAAGACGAGTTGACTTGTGAACAGGTATCCACTCAGGCAAATCCACGGGTATGCTTTCCGGTACTATCTGGCGTACGAGGTGCTTGCAGCTTATTCCAACACACCCAGCAAATCTATTTGAATGGATGGACAGGCGAAATCACTGCTAGCCGAGAACAAACCTCCGAAAAAACAAAAACACTCTGGTCAGAATATCGTTCCAGACATCAATAAGAAAAAATCCATCCGGTTGCTCGTTGAAATACGGCAGCCGGATGGATTTTTTATATGAAATGCTGAACAATCAATGCTATAATCGTAACCAAAATAGACAGTCCCACAATTGAAGCACAACAGATACAATATATGTTGTCTGCTTTTTCTTGTTCCTTTGTCCTTGGTTTTACATCCTTGGAACTTATTGTTGTTTGTCCCTGTTTGTGTTCCTCTTTTTCCATGTCCTGCAAGACTTGACAGGTAACTGCTAACTTTGCAAAATCCTTACCGTTATCATGAAACGGCTTATATGGTTTGTAATCCATCTGTAGTTCCTCCTTTTAAAGCTTGGTTTGTGTATTCCAATTTCTCCGGAAGAATAATTCCCGATACTGTTTCGGAGTCTTTCCCATCTCCTTTTTAAAAATCTGAATAAAATGGCTCTCTGAACTAAAACAGAGATAGTTTGCAATCTCTGCACAGGAATAATCCGAAAACTTCAGCATATTTCCGGCTGCCTCTACTCGTTTCTTTCGGATGTAATCGCTAATCGTAAGCCCCATTTCTCTATGAAACAGCTTGGACAAATGGGACGGGCTGAGGTGCACTTCCTCCGCCAATGCTTGCAGCGTGATTTTGGTATGTAAGTGGTCATAAATGTAATCCAACGCCACCAAAATTGGTTTTGAATAAATGGTTTTCTTATGGATAATCTGCATCCGCTGGGCAAAGTCATCAATCACCTGTCGATGCAGCACGCTTATTTCCTGCTCTTTTTGGCAGCGGTCAGCACTGCGGATATAAATATCACTGAGATTAAAGGCTTCTTCCATTTCCATGCCACCTTCAATACAATAGCGTGTCAGAAATGCAACGGTAATCACAAAATGATAAATCAAGTTCCGGAGCGGATTTTCACTCAAAGCTCCCATTTTTTCACTGCCCAGCGGCTTGAATAACCGGTGAGCCATTTCGATATCGCCCTGCTGAATGGCTCTAAAAAATTCCATCTCCCGATCATATGCCAAATGAGAACGCTGGTATTCCCGATTTAAAAAAGCAACGTAAGTCAGTTCCTTTTCAATATTCATCGTGTTCCTGCCCCCTTTTTTTCATTATACCATACCTTTTGAAAAAACGCAATCAAAACAAGACAAAATTCTGATAAAAATCGCAATTATTTGATATAGAAACTCCGAAAATTGTGCTATATTAGTAGTAATGAAAGCATTCTCATGCACAAATTTTATTCAGATTTGATAAATTCAATCGGTCTTTATCGTTCAAAGGAGGAGTTTTTATGCATCGTCAAATCTTTCAAAAAAGCATTGCTGCCATTGCAGCAGGTGCTATAGCAGCAACAAGTTTTGCTGTACTGCCCTCGTTTTCTGCTTCAGCAGCAACTACCATTTTATCTTCGGATTTTTCCAATGGTTCTTCCGGCTGGTCAACCTATAAGGCAAGCGGCGGAAGCTGCTCGATGGGCGTAGAAAATGGAAAATTAGCGTTAACCGTCAACAGTGTCGGCACGCTGAACTATTCTGTACAAGTCGGCTATGATGTTGTACCGCTCTATCAAAATGGTGTTTATCGCTTGAAATATGATATTTCTTCTACCGAAGATTGCACCGTTGAACAGATGATTCAGCAGAACGGCGGAACGTATCAGTCTTACACTTGGAAAGGCTTAGATCTGACCGCTGAAACACAGACAGTAGACTACACCTTCACCATGAAGCAGGAAACCGACATCATGTCCAAGCTGGTTTTCAACTGCGGCTATGAGGGAAAAGATGTTGCACCGCATACTATTTATCTGGACAACGTATCTTTGGAACTGATTGATGACAGCAAGGTTGACTATACTTCATTTCAGCCATACGAACCGTCTATTATAACGGATCAGGTCGGCTATCAGCCAAACAGCAAAAAAACGGCAGTATTCCGAGATGTAACCAGTGAAACAACCTTCTCCGTTGTCAATGCAGACACCAAACAGACTGTTTACACCGGAACATTATCCGACAGCATCAACAATTACCCTGCAAAAGAAACCGAATGGACAGGTGATTTTTCTGCTGTTACAGAGCCGGGGTCTTATTACATCACCTGCGGTGATTTAGACCAATCTTACACCTTTACCATTTCAGATGATGTTTATGATACGCTCTTGACCGACTCTGTAAAAATGCTGTATTTGCAGCGGTGCGGAACGGAAATTGAAGATGACACTTTCGGGCATGTTGCCTGCCACAACACAAAAGCAACCATCTATGGTACATCTGAAACCATTGATGTGAACGGCGGCTGGCACGATGCTGGCGACTATGGACGTTATGTTGTTCCGGGAGCAAAGACTGTTGCCGACCTGCTCTATGCATATGCTGCTTCTCCATCCTCTTACGGCGATGCAACCGGCATTCCGGAGAGTGGCAACGGTGTTCCGGATATTCTGGACGAAACCCGGTACGAACTGGAATGGATGCTGAAAATGCAGGATGCAAAATCCGGCGGTGTTCACCACAAAGTCACCTGCGAAAATTTCCCAGGCTATGTGATGCCGGAAAACGAAACCCAGCCGCTGATCGTAACACCGATTTCTACCACTGCAACTGCGGATTTCTGTGCATCTATGGCAATGGCATCTGAATTTTATCAGAATGTAGACAAGGATTTTGCAAACACCTGCTTGGCTGCGGCAAAAAAAGCATGGGATTTCTTAGAAGAAAATCCGAAACTCATCTATGAGAATCCGGAGGATATCTCTACCGGTGCTTATGAAGATACCAGCGATACCGATGAGCGTTACTGGGCAGCGATGCAGATGTATCGAGCAACCGGGGACGAATCCTATTTGCAAAACTTTATCGGTTCTGCTGCGAAAACTGGCATGGACTGGTCAACAGTCGGCGACTATGGCAACATTGCCATTCTGACTATGGCAAATCCGAATCAAACCATGTATGCAAAGGCAAAGAAAGCCGTTTTGAAAGAGGCTGACCAGTTTGTTTCTACTGCAAAATCCAGTCCGTATGGCGTTTCCGTTGTTAATTTCAACTGGGGCAGCAATATGACGGTTGCCAATGCTGGTGTAATTTTAGGGCTGGCTTATCAGCTGACCGATGATACTTCTTATTTGAATGTTTCTGCATCAAACTTGCATTATCTGCTCGGCAGCAATCCGATCGGAGAATGCTTTGTCACTGGATTTGGTACGGTTTCCCCGCAGAATCCGCATCACCGCCCATCTATGGCGAAAAAACAGGCAATGCATGGCATGGTAGTCGGCGGTGTCAACTCCAACTTAGAGGACAGTGCTGCAAAGGCATATTTGGCAACCACTGCCCCTGCAAAATGCTACGTTGACCACTCCGAAAGCTATTCTACAAACGAAATCGCGATTTATTGGAACTCTCCGCTCACCTATTTGATTTCCCTGAACAACGCAAATACGGGCAACACTGGAACAGTCGGCGATGTCAATCAAGATGGTGCTGTCAATGTTGCAGACGTGATTCTGCTGCAAAAATACTTGATTCGCAAGGCAACATTGACCGCTGAACAAGGTGTTAATGCCGATATGACAAAAGATAATATCGTCAATGTTGTAGACCTCTGTCTGCTGAAAAAGAACGTGTTGAAAAACAATTCCAATCCAAGTCAGCCTGACCAGCCAACAAAGCCAGATCAGCCTTCTACCAACAAACCTGATCCAAACGCAACGATGTATGCAAACTTCCGAGCAGGTTCTACCGAAGAATTTATCGCTTCCGATGGCTGGACAAATGGCAATCCGTTCGACTGTTTCTGGAAAGCATCCAATGCAACCTTCAAAGACAATGCTTTGAATCTGACCATTGACAAAGACCCTACTGGGAAATATCATTACATTGGTGCAGAATACAGAACCAATGATTTCTATTCCTATGGTTACTATGAAACTTCCATGAAGGCAATCAAAAATGACGGTGTTGTTTCCTCATTCTTCACCTACACTGGGCCAAGCGACAACAACCCGTGGGATGAAATTGACGTGGAAGTTCTCGGCAAGGACACCACAAAGGTACAGTTCAACTACTACACCAACGGTGTAGGCAACCACGAATACATGTACGATTTGGGCTTTGATGCTTCCGAGGGCTATCACACCTATGGCTTCGACTGGCAGAAAGATTCCATTACTTGGTATGTAGACGGAAAGGCAGTTTACAAGGCAACCTCCAACATTCCGTCCACACCGGGCAAAATCATGATGAATGTATGGCCGGGCATCGGTGTTGACGACTGGCTCAAACCGTTCGATGGCACAACACCGCTGACTGCAAAGTATCAGTGGGTGACTTATAACGAAAACGGTCACAAGTAATTGCTTTCTTCTTGCGTGCAGCCCTCCCATAAAACAATTGCTGCACGCAGTGTTTCTGATTTATTCTCCAAAAAATCCCGATACAGTTCCATTCAAATCTGTATCGGGATTTTTTTATTTCTTATTTGATTTCCCAGAGAATCCAGTCGCCTTCGTTCCAGTTCTGGTTCAGCAAAACAGCATCCGCAATTCTTGTCCAATGCTCTTCGCCGGCTTCTGTTCGCAACAGCACTTGATCCATCGGTTCTTCCCCCTCTGGAATACCCTCGCAGCCGTGATCCTCTTCATAAATTGTGATAATTTGATAGCGTTGTTTCATCGCTGTTCCTCCGGTTTGATTGCTCGCAGCTGCTGCATCAGCTGTTCCGGCTCTTCTGCCTGCATCCAATCTGACATCATACAAATGCCATCCGCACCAATTGCCTGCACCTGTGCAGCGTTCTGCACATGAATGCCGCCAATTCCATAGACCGGAATAGAAACTGCCCGTTTGATTTCCTGCAAAAAAGAAAGCCCTCTCGGCGATAAATCTGGTTTGCAGGCAGTTGCAAAGACATGCCCCGCAATTACCCAGCTTGCCCCAGCCTGTTCTGCCTGTTTTGCTTCCTCCAGCTTGTGGACAGAAACGCCAAACGGTACAGACAATGCACTTACCTGCTCCAGCTGCGAAACAGAAATCTGCACAGGCAAAGATAGGCGTTCCGCTACAGAAATCTGATGATTGCAAATCAGCTGCACGCCCTGCTCCTGACAAATCCGCTGCACTTGCTCTGCCAATGCCTGATATGCGGTTTCAGAAAGCTGTTTCTCCCGTAAAATCATCGCATCTGGCTTTGCAGCTGCAATTTTCTGCAACTGCTGCAAATAATCGCCCTTACAGAGGGCTTGATTGGTTATACAGAGTATTTTCATAGCAAATTCGTGTTGATGTAGTCGGTATAAACCGGCTGCATACCCTGTTCCAGAATGGCTTGATGAATTTCAGCAAGACTTCTGCCGTCTGAAATTTCAAACTGTGCATCGCCCTTTTGTTCTTCTTCCGTATGACCGCCGATTCCGACATTGACACCAGCAGAAATCTTTGTTGCACTGATTGGCAACACATGGTCACGGAAACCTGCCCGTTCTCGGGTAGAAATCGTAATGCTGGCAAACGGCAGGAAAATCCGAACCGCCAGCATCATTTGCAGGAGCTGTGTTTCATGAACATCATTTTCTTCTGTTTTTTCGTGGTTCTTATATGGTCGCAGCCGTGGGAATGACATGGCAATTTCAGCGTGCGGATACTTCTTTTGCAGCAGATATGCATGATATCCGGCTGCAAACATATCGCTCCGAAAGTTGCTCAAGCCAAGCAATGCCCCAAATCCAACGCCACGCATACCGCCTAAAATTGCCCGTTCTTGTGCATAGAATCGGTATGGCATACAGCGTTTTGCTCCAGCCTGATGCATCTTTTCATAGCAGTCTAAATGGTAAGTTTCCTGAAAGACGGTTACAAAATCCGCCCCGCACTGATTCAAATACTGGTATTCATCGACATTCATTGGATAAACTTCCAGTCCGATGGTCGGGAAATACTTCTTCGCAATCTGTACCGCATTTCCGATATATTCCACGCTGGATGCAGAACGGCTTTCGCCTGTCAGCAACAGCACTTCTCGCATATCGGTCTTTGCGATCGCCTGCATTTCCTTTTCGACTTCCTCCATGTTCAAATGGCTGCGGTGAATCTTGTTCTTGCAGTTAAATCCGCAATAAACACACTCATTCTCACAATAATTGGAGATATAAAGCGGTGTAAACAGCTGCACGCAGTTGCCGAAATGCTTTTCCCGTTCTCGCTTTGCCTTTTCTGCCATCTGTTCCAGAAATGGCTGTGCTGCCGGAGAAAGCAAGGCTGCGAACTCCTGCACGGTGCAAGCTGTGCTTCGCAGGGCAGCCTGCACCTCTTTTGCTGTGTAAGTTGTCTGTTCAAATGCCTGCATGACAGCTTGAACTTCTTCAAACATCTGAGAATCCAGCTGCTGCATGTGCGGCTGGTAGGTCATCGGGTCGTAAATGGTACGCAAATGAAACTTCCCCCTTAATCCTGCAAAAATCCAGTCAACGGGCTGGATGCTTCTGCACCTTTGTCCAAAACTCTGCCCAACTTCGACAGATATGCCAGCCGTCCAGCTTCAATGGCAAGGCGGAAAGCAGTTGCCATTGCGGCACAATCTCCGGCAGTTGCAACGGCAGTATTTGCCATAACCGCAGCAGCCCCCATTTCCATAGCTTCACACGCCTGAGAAGGTGCACCAATGCCAGCATCTACGATAATCGGCAGCTTCATTTCATCAATTAAAATGCGAATAAAGTCTTTTGTCCGCAAGCCCTGATTGCTGCCAATCGGTGCACCGAGTGGCA
>HF997977.1:72491-93231 GCA_000433635.1 Ruminococcus sp. CAG:254 | reverse complement strand
CACCGAGCGGCATAATGGCAGCCGCACCGGCATCTTCCAGCTTCCGAGCAGCCACCAAATCCGGATACATATACGGCAGGACAATAAAGCCTTCTTTTGCAAGCTGACGGGTTGCCCGAATCGTTTCTTCGTTGTCTGGCAGCAAGTACTTTGTTTCGTGAATGATTTCTACCTTTACAAAATCACCGCAGCCCAATTCTCTGGAAAGCCGTGCAATCCGAATGGCTTCTTCTGCATTTCTTGCACCGGATGTATTCGGCAGCAAGGTAATATTTTTCGGCAGAAAATCCAAAATGTTTTCTTTGCTGTCTGCATTGGCACGCCGCAGAGCAATCGTTGCAATTTCGCTGCCGCCGTATTCCATAACGGTTTGAATCAGGGACAGGGAAAACTTTCCCGAACCCAAAATAAAACGAGAATGGAACGGATGTCCGCCCAGCATCAACACATCATCTTCATATTCTTTTTTCTGCATGGAACTTCCTCCTATTTTGTTTTCGAGGACTGACCGCCGCCCATAAAGTGAACGACTTCCAGTACATCGCAATCTTGCAGCATGACTTCCGCATAAGTTGCCTTCGGCACAATTTCCTCATTCCGTTCCACTGCAATGGTACGGAGGTCGTAGTGCTGTTCCAGCAAAAACGCTTGCAGGGAAATGGGTGCGTTCAGCGGGATTTCTTTTCCATTGACACGCATCGGTGACAACTCCTTTTCTATGATAATGTTTGCAAATAGACAGAAAAAGGGCTGCACCCGCAGGTGGTGCACCCCATTTTTTGAAAGCTATGTTGCTATCTTTCAGTATAGCAGATTTTTTGGAATTTGTCAACTGTTTCAATTTTGTATTTGGCGTTTTGGTATTGAGAGTATTTAGGAAGACCATCTTGCAGATGGTTCGGCAAGGCTGGGGCACATCCCCAGCTTGCCTAGGAAACCGCAATTGCCCCTGAAACCTTGTATCGCATTACAACCTTCTGATTTCAAAGGCAATTGCGGTTCTATTCCGATTTTCTCTTTGATTTTTATTGTGGTTTTCCGTGCAGTTTCATTTGCTCCGCAAATGTGGGCTACTCGCCCACACCTCGGCGCATTTTTGAAAAACTGCTGCACCGAAAAACTTTTCGGTTTGTGCCTGCACGATTCGTTGCTCGACCGCAGTTCCGCCTACGGCGATTTTTACTTGCTCTCTTGATAGTAAACACTACCGCCAATAAATTCTCGTACCAATGCGGTTTCTGGAATCCAATCCAGCGAAAATGGCACTTGCTCTTCCAAAATCGCTTTTAATTCCGGTATCGTTCGTGCAATCGAAACGGCCTCCGGAATCTGCTCCAATACAGCTGTATAGGCAAAGGTTTCATAGGGCAAAAATGTATTGACTTCATACTGTGCCAAGAAACGATAAGGGGTAATAAAGGTGTCTTCCCCCACCTGCACAGTATGATGCATCCGAATCGTTTCTGTCAATGACCGCTTCCGGTATTTTAAATCCCGAATCATCCGCCGCAGCAATCGAACATAAGTCGGCGGAATCAACTGGTCATGATCTGTCCGCAGAGCCGTCTGTACATTGACATAACACCGTGCAGCATCGTGGTCAGAAAGTGTAATCACCGATGGATTCAAAGCGTGAATGCCCTCTAAAATAACCAACTCTTCCGGCTTTCGCTGCAAAATTCGCCCCGACGGTACACGGCTGGAAATCCGGAAATCATATCTCGGCAGCTCCACTGGTTCGCAATCTCGAATCGCTTTCAATTGCTGATTCAAAAACGGAATATCCACTCGTTCCGGCGATTCTAAATCAAATTCTCCAATCTCTGCAAGCTTCAACTGCTCTTGCGTAATGCTCTTAAAATAATGATCCATGGAAAGCGTATGTGTTTCCAATCCCATTCCATCCAGAATGGATTCCAGCATCATAGCAGTAATGGTCTTTCCAGAACCAGACGGCCCAGATAATAAGATGATGGGGCAGGTTCGCCGATGTTCTGCAATTTCTTCTGCAATGGTGCGAAGTTGTGCCCAGTGCTGCTGTTCCATTTGTGTGATCCATGCCTGCGGATGTTCCAACAGGGCAGCTTTTAAGTCGGAAAGAAAAATTGTCTGCATAAACTCGTACTCCTTTTTCTGATGTGGATTTCTTGCAAAGTCATCTTGAAATTAGTCTTATCATACCATATTTTTCTTCTTTTTGCAATTCTTTTTTGTGCATTTTCTATAAACATTGTCGGGCAAGTCTGTCTTACGGAATAGCAGCAAAATACCAAGCAAGTTCGGAATCGCCATCAATCCATTTGCAAGGTCGGAGAATGTCCAGATGGTTGACAGCGTTCCCACTGCTCCCAATCCCCCTGCAAAACAATATGCCCAGCGATACCAGCGAACGCCCCGTTCTCCGCCCAAATATCGAACGGCAACTTCTCCGCAACAACACCAGCCAAGCAGTGTTGCCAAGGCAAACAGGGCAATCATCCATGACAGCACAGGCTCTGCCCCAATACCAAACACGCTGGAAAAGGCTACTGCAATCCCAGAGATGCCATCTGTTCCAGCTGTTCCGGTACAGAGTAACACTAGAGCCGTCACCGTACAGCAAAGCATTGTATCTACAAACACTTCTACCATACTCCACATTCCCTGCTGCCCGTGCACAGCATCTACCGCATGACTGTGAATCATGGCACTGCTGCCAAGCCCTGCCTCATTCGAGAATACCCCATGCCGCAGACCAGCGGACAACACTGTCCCCAGCGTTCCGCCGCCAACGGCTGCCGGATGCCATGCTGCATGAAAAATTGTTGCAAACGCCGTTCCCAGCTGTCCGGCATGCTGTACCAGCACAATCACAGCTGCCAACAGATATCCACCCGATAAAATCGGCATGAGAAATTGTGTCACCGTTCCAATGGTACGCATTCCGCCCAACACCGTTCCCAGCAACAAAATCGTTACTCCAACCCCTGTCCAAATCGGCGGAATGTGACAGCCATGCTCCAGTGCAGCAGCAGCGGCACTGCTCTGCGTCATATTTCCCATGCCGAACGATGCCAGCACACAAAATACGGCATAAAGCCCTGCCAAAATCGGACTTCGCAAACCATTTTTCAGATATGCCAATGCCCCAACTGCCCGTTTCTCTGTTTCCGAACGATACCGCACCGCCAATACATTTTCAGCATAGGTCAACATCATGCCCAAAAACGCAGACACCCACATCCAAAAAACTGCTCCTGCTCCACCAGCGGAAATGGCTGCTGCAACACCGACAATGTTTCCCGTTCCCATAGCAGCTGCCAATGCTGCGGAACACGTTTTCCATTGTTCTGCACCGTCTTGCCGACGGAACAATCTGCCGAACGTCTGTCGTAAAATCGTACGGATTCCAAAAATCTGAAAAAAATGTGTGCGAATGCTGAGAAATAATCCTGTTCCCAGCAGCAAAACCAGCAATCCACTGCCCCAAACCCATGTATTCAGCTGTTCCAGCATAAAGCAGTCCTCCGTATTTTCATAAAATCGACAGACCTTTCATAAACAGACTCTTGACGATATTGCTAAAATGGTTATAATAATATTATACACTTGTTGCTAATTGTATGCTGCATTTTCACAAAACGGAGGTCCTTATGAATCATCTACAAAAAAGCTATCGTCCTGACCCCCACGCACAATATCTACTACAGCTACTTGCCCTGCCGACTGCATTGGTTTTAATTGCAGCCGTTCGCTATGTATTAAAAGTTGTACCGGCTGGCATTGTCAACCTCATCTGTTTGCTATTGCTATTGGCTGCTCTGCTGGGCATCTTTATTTTACTGCCGTTCTGGTTTCGCAATACTCGCTATATCATTACAGAACAAGACATCATCTCAATATCCGGCATTTTTATCCGGCGAGAAAAACGCATGCGGCTGCGTGCTCTGCAATGCAGCACCATTGTGCAAACGCCGTTCTGCAAATATACGGGAATGACTTTTCTGCCGCTGCACGCCTACGGCAGCACGCTGATTCTGCTATTTCTCAAAAAAGAGGATGCAGCGGAACTCTGTATGCGATTTGCAGATTTATTTTACCTTGCTGCACAGGAGGAATCTCATGCTCCATGAACACCCCATCAAAATCCTGCGATACACGGCAAAAAACCTCTGGCTGTTGATTTTTCCGCTGCTGCGTTCTGCACACTTCTTTCCATTCTCTGCGAAAGAAATTGCAGCGTGGCTGCATGGTGCATGGTTTGACCTGCTCATCTGCGTGTTGATTTTGACATATGGTGCAATTCGCTGGTACTTCTGCGGATTTATGTATAACACGGAAGTCATCCGCCGGCAAAGCGGAATCCTGCTGAAACGGGAAACCGAAATTCCCTGCTCCAGCATTACTTCTGTAACGGAAGAACACGCATTTTTTCTGCGACCGTTCGGAGCGGTTCGAGTTTCGATTCACACGGGAGCGGAAGACATCGCCGGAGCAGATATGCAGTTGGTCTTATATAAAGCGGATTTGGCTGCTATTCGGCAAGTCATTCCGCTGCTGCGACCTGCTTCAGACGTTAAAATGCATCGACCACATACTTCCCGATTGCTGTTATTTTCGTTTCTCTTCTCCAGTAGCTTATCTGGGGCAGTTTATGCAGCAGCGATTTTTTTTCAAGGTGGTCGAATTACCAGAGATTTGCTCGAAGAATTGCAGGCAGAGGAACTTCTCATGACACTGACGGATCAAGCAGCCACCTATTTTAAGGGCATTCCACGGCTTGCCATTACGATTGGCATCTTGATTTTGTCGGCATGGCTGATTTCTTTTATTGGAAATTTGCTTCGATACAGTCGATTCCGATTCTATGCAGACCGAAAAGCGTTTTCCGTTCATCGTGGGCTGATTTCCCCGTATCGCTACCGCCTGCGGAGAGGGGCAGTCAATTACATTGACATTCGGCAAAATCTCATGATGAAGTTATTGCATCTGATGTCGGTTCATATCAGCTGTCCGGGCTACGGCAATCAGAAAAACGAACTGCCCGTGTTAATGCCCTTGCTGCAAAAATCGCATGCAGACCGCTTTTTACAACCGCTGCTCAAACAGCAGCCAAATGTCATTGGAAAAAATAAACCGAAACAACCGTTCAATTTGTTTCGGTTCTGGCTCTTTATCTGGCAGCCGTTGTTCTTATTGGGCATTGTATTGGTACTGATTGCGTTGGCACGCTATTTTTTCTATCCGATTTATGTGCGATTTTCATTTTTGGGCTGGATGTTGGTTTTTCCCTGCGTCTGGTTTCTGCTCATTCGGATTGTTTCTGCGATGCGAACCCGTATGTGGCTGGAAGACGGAAAACTCTATCTGCACTATAGCAGCGGTTTCGTCTTTCATACCATTGTTGCCCCGGCAACCAACATTGCCAGCATTCAAGTAACCCGCACGAAAACCGGCAGAAAATGTGGACTTTGCAATGTATTCTTCTACCTACAGGGAAAAACCATGCATCGCCACAAATTGACAGGCGTATCCGAAAGCGTTTGGCAGCAGATTCTCGCCGAACTCGAACAAATGAAAGACCTTTAAATGCATACAAAACGAGCAGGAACTCTCTATTTTGAGTTCCTGCTCGTTTGTTTTTTGTAAGAATTATTTTATTCCTGTTCCGGCAGATTCTGTTCTTCGGAAGAAGATTCCGGCTGCTGTGGTGCTGTTGGCTGTTCTTCAAATGCAGATGCTTCCATCTTGCCTTGCATCAGCTTTTCAAAGTCATCCCGCTCAATCTTCTCATGCAGAATCAAGTACTTTGATAACAAATGCAACTGATCCATATGTGCCTGCAACAAAATGGTTGCTTTCTGGTAAGCAGTTTCTACAATGTTGCGTACTTCGTCATCAATTTCTCCAGCTACCCGGTCAGAATAATCTCTGGAAGAACCCAAGTCCTTTCCTAAGAATACTTCGTTCTGGTCGTTGCCATAGACAATTGGCCCAAGCTTCTTGCTGAAACCATAACGAGTGACCATCTTCCGAGCGGTTGCGGTTGCCCGTTCCAAGTCGTTGGATGCACCTGTTGAAATGTCATCCAAAACCAACTGTTCTGCAACACGACCGCCCAGCAAGGTGACAATGTTTTCTTCCATTTCCGTCTTGCTGACAAAGGATTTATCCTGTTCCGGCAGGGACATTGTATAGCCGCCTGCCATTCCTCTCGGGATGATGGAAACCTGATGCACTTTGTCCTGATGGTCGCAATAGTATGTGCAGACTGCGTGCCCTGCTTCGTGGTAAGCGGTCAGCCGCTTTTCCTTTTCCGAAACCTTATGCGACTTCTTTTCCGGCCCTGCAATGACCTTGATGGTTGCTTCCTGAATTTCCTGCATGGTAATCGCACGCTTGTTCTGGCGAGCTGCCAGCAAGGAGGCTTCGTTGACTAAGTTTTCCAAGTCTGCACCTGTAAAACCGACTGTAGATTTTGCAATCGTTGCCAAGTCTACATCTGGTGCAAGTGGACGCTTTTTCGTGTGCACACGCAAAATAGCTTCTCTGCCCTTTACATCTGGATAACCAACAACGATTTGGCGGTCAAACCGACCCGGACGCAGCAAAGCTGGGTCGAGAATATCTCTCCGGTTGGTGGCTGCAATGACAATGACATTATCTTTTCCTGTAAAGCCGTCCATTTCTACCAGCAACTGGTTCAAGGTCTGTTCCCGTTCATCGTGTCCGCCGCCCAGTCCAGCACCTCTGTGCCGACCAACTGCATCAATTTCATCGATGAAAATGATGGACGGAGCATTTTTCTTTGCCTGTTCAAACAAGTCCCGCACACGGGATGCACCAACACCGACAAACATTTCTACGAAATCCGAACCAGAAATAGAGAAGAATGGGCAGCCTGCTTCTCCGGCAACGGCTCTTGCCAGCAAGGTTTTCCCCGTTCCTGGAGGTCCGAGCAACAGAACACCCTTCGGAATTCTTGCCCCGATTTCAGTGTATTTCTTCGGGTTCTTCAGAAAGTCTACAATTTCTTCGAGTTCGTGCTTTTCTTCATCTGCTCCGGCAACATCTGCAAATGTTGCCTTTCGGGTGTTTGCCTGATTCTTGATATTTGCCTTGCCAAAAGACGTATACTTTCCGCCGCCGTTTGCCTGCCGCATCATAAAGACAAACAGCAAAATTCCCATGACCAACAGTAAAATCGTTGGCAGCAGCGTCCAGATCCAAGAGGAATCTTTCATCTTGTAATAGTCCATCTGCAACGGGGCATCTGGATGTTTGGCATTATATTCCTGTCGGTAGTCCTTCACATCATCCAGAAAGCCGCTGATATACGGCACTTCATAGGTGATGGTGCGGTTGTCTTGCAGGGTCATTTTCAGCTGTCCATTTCCCAAATTCAAGGTATATTTCTTGACATCATAGTCATCAAAATAATTCATGATTTCGGAATACTGAGTATCATTTTCTTTTCCGCCGATATTTTGCGTAATGAAAAATACGCCCAGCAACAGCAATACAACGACCAGCAAATACGCTCCAATGCCCTTACTTTTCTTTGGTGTCAAATTGTTCACTCCATTCTTTCAAACTGGTTTCCCCGTTTTCTGTTTTTCGTGGCAAGCCCAACGATGATTCCGGCAGTTGTTCTAACCTCGTTTGCTCCTGTATCATTTCCAGTTCCAGAACATGCGTGGTTTCTGCGGTTGGTGCAACCCGTGCTGCAACCCCTAAAAATTCCGCAAAAATCGTTCCTGCTTCATCCGCCAAGAAGTGCAGATTCTGCCTTCTCTCCGGCGGAACTTGTTTCTGAATCTGTTTCTTTACAGAAGCAACCGTACGATGTCCAGCAAACTGCACATGATCGCCGTATTGTCGCCCACGCAAAAGAATCACACCCCTTATTTTATCATAATCTAAGTGTATTTTTGATAACTTTTTATGAACAATTAGAGGATTTCGCATATTTTCCCATGAAACCATCCTTGCTTTTACAAGAAAACCGGAAAAAATTTGATTCTCGCCTTCGTGTAAAATTTTTGGTTTCACAGGTTCTGGCAATGTCACCCGTTTTTGAATGGAAAGACTGCCGTTTTTTGCAACTGCATCATAGTCCGCATTCAAGTTGCATTTTCCGCCCGTTTGCAATAAGCGTTGTAACCGAGCAATCCGGTCTGCTTGATAGGAAATTTGGAACTGCTCCAACAATTGAATGATACAACGCTGCTGCATCGCAGGATGTTCCTCCAGCAAACCGGAAAGCGTTCCGGCTGCGGTCATATGCTGTTGAAAACAGTATTCCGTCTGCTGCCGCAGATAATCCTGCTCACTCCGCAACACCTGCAACATTCCAATAGAAGTTTGCTCCAACGAGGGATTCAACTGCTTTAATATTGGAATCAACTGGTGGCGGATCTGATTGCGGGTGTACGCATCGGTTTCATTCGTGCTGTCCGTCACATAATCTTGCCCCAGTGTTTGCAGATACGCTTCTACGTCTGCCCGTGTCACCGTCAGCAAGGGGCGAATATAGCGTTCCCGAACGGCTGGAATCCCTGCCAGTCCTCGCAGACCACTGCCCCGAATCAGACGATGCAGCATCGTTTCCAAGTTGTCTGAGGCAGTGTGTGCAGTTGCAATGTGATTTGCCGGAATTGCAGAAAATGCCGCATAGCGGCAAGCTCTGGCAGCAGTTTCAATGGAGGCGTGGTGCTGTTCCGCATAAGCGTTTACATCACACCGCACCATATGCAATGGAACATTCCAACGGGTGCAGAGAGCTTCGCAAAAAGCCGCATCCCGTTCACTTTCCGCTCCTCGCAACTGGTGATTGACGTGCACAGCGGTGATGGTGAGGTGGAGCGGCTCTGCCAATTCCAACAGACATCGCAGCAGACAAACACTATCTGCACCGCCTGACAGGGCACAACAAACCGTATCCCCTGCCTGTACCATCTGTTGTTCCTGCAAAAATGCCTGCACCTGCTCCGGCAGCGTTTCCTTATGTTTCATGCTGCATCTCCATATTCGAGAACCGAGTAAACTGTCCGTCCCAAATCATTTTAACTGTTCCTGTATTTCCGTGCCGATTCTTTGCAACAATACATTCTGAAATGTTCGGAGTCGGACTCTCCTTGTTATAATAAGCATCTCGATATAAAAACAATACAATATCCGCATCCTGCTCAATCGAACCGGATTCACGCAAGTCTGACAGCATCGGACGTTTGTCTGTTCTGCCTTCCGGTGCACGGGACAGCTGCGACAGCAAAATGACTGGAACATCCATTTCTTTCGCCATGATTTTCAGCTGTCGGGTGATTTCAGAGATGACCAATACACGGTTATCTGTCCGCAGCGTGGAGGTCATCAATTGCAGATAGTCAATCACGACCAATCCAACATTTTTCATTCGCCGCAGTTTGGCTTTAATTTGCTGGGCAGTAATGCCAGCAGTATCATCAATATACATCGGCAACCCACTCAAAACCCCAGCACTGGTTGCCAACCGCACCCAGTCGTCACTGGTCAAGAATCCGCTCCGCAATTTGTTGGAATCCACTAGAGCTTCCGTGGAGAGCAGTCGGGTTGCAATTTGTTCTTTGGACATTTCCAAGGAAAAAACCGCCACTTCCCGGTCACTGTGTCGGGCAACATGCGTTGCGATATTCATCGCAAAGGACGTTTTTCCCATACCCGGACGGGCTGCAATCAAAATCAAGTCCGACCGATTCAAGCCGGACATAATCGTGTCCAAGTGCTGAAATCCGGTGCGAGCACCAACATATTTTTCCTTGTCCGGGCCTGCAATCTTTCCAATGTGGTCATAAGCACCACAAATTGCATCCCCGATTTTTACCATGCCCTGTGTATCTTTCCCCTGCCGAATCTCAAAAATACGTTGCTCCGCTGCATCCAGCAGCATTTGTGCACTTTGTTCCCCTGTTTGGATGTCCTGTAAGATGGAACGGGCGGCAAATGCCAGACTGCGGATGTAATATTTTTCTTCGACAATCTTGCAGTAACTCTCAACATTGGCAACGGACGGCACTAAATCGACCAATGCCCCCAGATAAGCACGTCCCTCGGCAGCCGTGTCAAAAATATGCCCTGCCATCGCTGCATTCAAAACCGTGACAATATCAATTTTTTCTCCAGATGTAAACATTTGCATGATAATCTGAAACAAGGCTTTATGCTGTTCATTGAAAAAACTGTCCGGCTTGATTCGCTCTAAGACAACAGATAATACAGATGCATCAACAAAAATCGAACCCAAAATGGTCTGTTCTGCTTCCAGACTGTACGGTAATTCGGTTTGGTCGACTTGCTCGAATTCCTGTGCCATCCTTACCTCCTCTTTTCCATCCTCTTCTATCGTATAAATAAGATACGGGCGAACGATGTCCGCCCATACCTGTTGGTTTTATCCGTCAAACAGCTTATGCTTCACCGACTTCTACGGTTACTTTTGCCAAGATGCCTGCATACAACCGGATTTCTGCTTCATAAGTACCGAAGTTCTTGATGTCCGTCTTCAGAGAAATCCGCTTCTTATCGACCTTGCAGCCGTACTGCTGGGCGATGAGGTCGGCAATGTTTCCGGCAGTTATTGCACCGAACAACCGTCCGCCGTTGCCAGCCTTTGCAGTTGCCTTGACCGTCTTTCCGTTCAGCAAATCTGCGGTTTCCTGTGCCTGCTGCTTTTCTACATCAATCTTATGGGCTGCGGAAGACTGCTTGCCTGCCAGTTCTGACAATGCCTTCGGAGTTGCTTCCATAGCTAAGCCCTTTTTCAGCAGCATATTGCGTGCATATCCGTCTGCTACATTCTTCACTTCGCCCTTTTTTCCAGAGCCTTTGACATCCTGTAAAAAGATGACCTTCATAAAAATTCTCCTGCCTTTCTGTTATTTCTTTTCTTCGTATGCTTCCAGTACCTGCAAGAGCCGTTCCTTTGCTTCCTGTAAGGTTACGCCGGCAATCTGTGTGGCTGCCATGGTCTGATGGCCGCCGCCGCCTAGCTCTTCCATAATCAGCTGTACATTCATTCCGCCCAGAGAACGGGCAGAAATACTGAATCCATTCTGATCCGGAAATAATACGAAGGATGCCTCTACGCCTTGAATACTCAGCAGCTCATCGGCTGCCTGTGCTGCCAGAACACGAGTGTCCGCATCCTGCATTTTCACGGCGGAAATAGCACTTTTATGATAAATTTCAGCATGTGCCACAATCTGCGAACGCATTTGATACATGGAAATCGTGCTGGAGAACAGGGATTTTACCTGAATGGTATCCGCCCCAATCTTCCGCAGATAAGCCGCTGCTTCAAACGTCCGCACACCGGTACGCATGACAAAATTTTTGGTATCTAAGGTAATGCCGGCAAGCAGTGCATCTGCATTGGCTGCCGGGATTTCGCCGTCCAGCCGGAAATACTGAATGATTTCCGTCACCATTTCCGATGCCGAAGAGGCATACGGTTCATGGTGGAACAGGACTGCATTTTCAATAAAGTTGACATTCTTTCGATGATGGTCAATGACTGCCACATAACGGCAGGCTTCATATAATTCGACACTTTCGAGGATGTCCTTGTTGTGGGTGTCTACGACAATCAGCAGGCTGTTACTGCTGACTCGTTCCATTGCCTCTTCCGGTTCGATGAACTCCGGCGGACGTTCCGATTTTTTCATATACTGAATCAACTGATTCGCCAGACAATTCTTCTGATTTACGACAATGGAAACGGGCTTTTTCATCATATCAATTGCTCCAGCCAGTCCGCAGGCAGAACCAATTGCATCCAAATCGCCAAACCGATGCCCCATCAGGAAAATCTGATCTGCATTTTCAATCAGTTCTTGCAATGCGGTTGCAACAGAACGAATCTTTGTCTTGGACTTCTTTTCTACGCCCTTAGACGTTCCGCCAAAAAAGCAAAAACCGTTTTCCGTCTTCACAGCTGCTTGGTCACCGCCTCGTCCCAATGCCATATCCAGCGACTGATGAGCAAATTTTTCGCTCTCTTCGAGCGAATTCGCTCCGAATCCAACGCCAATCGAAAACGTAATATGAATTCTGCCATTGACCAGAATTTTTCGGGCATCGTCCAAAACCTTGAACTTTTCCTGCATCATCACCCGCAGGTGACGAGTTTCTACCACAGCATAGAACATATCATTTTCAATCTTCCGAATAATGCCATTTGTGCCTGTCATAAACGATTCCAGCACCTTTTCCACTTCCGCAGAAACTTGTGCCTTTTCGCTCTCCTTGGCATACTGCAAAATATCATCGTAGCTGTCAATCACCAGAATCAAAACACAGGGCTTTGCACTCGCAAAATCTCGCTTCCATTGCAGCAATTCGGTCACATCATTAAACTGAAATGCGTGCAATGCGGGGGTATCTTTCTGAGCTGCACAAGACATACTGTGAATCTTGTAACTTCGATCCTGAAATTCCACGATTTGATCTTGCTGCTGAGCGGCATAGGTATGCAGATGCAGCAAGCGTTGAATCAGTTGTTTGCCCTTTCCGGCATCCTGTAAAATCTGTTTCGCAAACTGTGTATTATACCAGAATACATCGCCGTTTTCCTGCACCAGTACGACTGGAACGGTCAACTGCTCCAGAACGGGGGTTTCTGCACTGCTCATATCTGTCCGCAGCCGATTCAAAGGGTATCGCCTGCGAAAAACAAAAAACAACTGCACAACAAATAGAATACTCAGCAGCAATGCTGGCACAAATAGCAGAGCAGTCCGGCAAGAGCCATACAAAAGTGTTGTGGCAACCAGCGGCACAGCTATGCTCAATAGTGTTAAAATGCCTGTAATCAACAGCAAAATATGTCTGAGTTTCTTCTTCATCGTTCACACTCCCCGTTTACCCGGCAGCATTTTTTAAACTTCCATAATAATCGGCAGAATCATCGGGCTTCGTTTGGTTTTGCCATAAATATAATCCGAAAGTACATCTCGCAGCTTGTTTTTCAGCGTACCCCATTCCTTCAATTCCTGTGCTGAGCAGTGCTGCAACGTATCCAGCAGAATTTGACGGGCTTCTTCCATCAATTCTTCCGATTCCCGTACATAGACGAATCCTCTCGAAATAATATCAGGGCCGGAAACAATCAGGTTTGCCGTCCGTTCAATTCCGATGACAACAATAATCAAACCATCCTGTGCCAGATGTTTCCGGTCACGCAGGACGATTGACCCAACATCGCCAACACCCAATCCATCGACCATGACTCTGCCAGATGGAACTTGTGTCACAATCTTCATGGAAACACCGTCTGTTTCGATGACATCGCCAATCGAACCGATAATGACATTGGATTCCGGCATGCCCATAGAATAAGCAATCTGTGCGTGTTTTACCAGATGTTTGTATTCGCCGTGCACCGGAATAAAGAACTTCGGTTTTGTCAGTGCATGAATCAACTTCAATTCTTCTTGGCAGGCATGACCAGAAACGTGAACATCTTCATAAATCACTTCTGCACCGGAACGCATCAGTTCATTGACTACACGGGTAACATGCTTTTCATTGCCCGGAATCGGGTTTGCAGAGATGATGATGAAATCATTCGGTGTGATAACCACTTTTTTATGGCTGTTCATTGCCATACGAGTCAAAGCGGACATCGGTTCGCCTTGGCTGCCCGTGGTAATCAGAACGACCCGTTCATCTGGGAAGCGGTTCATTTCATCAATATCAATCAGCATACCCTTCGGGATTTTCAAATATCCCATCTCCAAAGCGATGTTGACAACATTCACCATACTTCTGCCGAATACGGCAACCTTTCGGTTGCTCCGTTGTGCATTGTCTACAATCTGCTGAATCCGGTGGATATTCGAAGAGAAAGTTGCAATGATAATCCGCTTGCCCGTTGCCTGCTTAAACAACTTGTCGAACGATTCGCCCACTGTCCGTTCCGAACGAGTAAATCCGGAACGCTCTGCATTGGTGGAATCTGCCATCAATGCCAGTACGCCACGGCTGCCCAATTCGCCGAACCGTGCCAAATCAATAATATCGTCGTCAACAGGAGAATAATCTACCTTAAAGTCCCCTGTGTGTACAATAATACCTGCCGGTGTATGAATTGCCATGCCGACTGCACCCGGAATGGAGTGGTTCACCTTGATAAATTCCACACCCATACAGCCCATCTTGACGGTTCTTCTCGGCTGCACTTCACAGAGCTTTACAGAATTGGCAAGTCCATGTTCTTCCAGCTTGCCCTTAACCAGTCCCAACGTCAGCTTTGTTCCATAGACCGGAACATTGATTTTCTTCAGGAGATACGCCAGACCGCCAATGTGGTCTTCGTGTCCGTGCGTCAGCACGATACCACGCACCTTGTCCCGATTTGCTTCTACATAGGTGAAATCCGGAATGACGATATCAACGCCCGGCATATCACCGTCTGGAAACGCCAGACCGCAGTCCAGAATGAACATATCGTTGCTGCATTCAAACACGGTCATATTCTTTCCGATTTCATTCAAGCCGCCCAGCGGAATAATCCGAACCGGTGTCCGGCGAACTTCCTGCTTATGATTGGAGCGGCTCTGTGCAGCGGAAAACGCTGCTGCACGGGTCACGGTCTTGGCACGACCTCTTGCCTGCTTTGCTGGCTGTTCGCCACTGTTTTGCTTTGGCGTTCTCCGCCGATAATTTCGCTTCTTCGGCAGTGCTGCTGCCTTTCCTTCTTTTCCTTCTTTCGTAGCCAAATAAAAAACCTCTCTTTCTGCTCGCAAATGCGGCAGAAGGTAATCTTGCACAAAGACGCACAATTTCCGTTCTGCTGTGTCATAGTCTGTGCAATTTCCATAATCGGATACATCCGATACAAATAAATCAAATCAAAAACAAGTCTTATCATGATGGCCGCTGCTCCTGCTTTCAGCAGCGGTGGTTCCCTGATGTTGTTCTGTTTATTTGCCGCATTTGCATTGTACGATTGTAAATAAGTATGATATATGATCCTGCATCGAAAAAAATGCAGTCATTTCCAAATGAGTTTGTAAGATTGCTTCTTACCAGAAAACCAAAAAACGATTCCAACCAGCATCGTTTTTGGAAACGAACTATCACATGTAGTTTTATTATACGACAGGAACAGCAAATTGTCAAGGTTTTTTATTTTCACGCATTGGGCATCATTGAAAATTCCTTACAGAAATCGGAAAATTTCATGCAGAAACATAAACCGCTGCCTGTCTGCATAGATTGTAGTAACATCAACCCAGCATGGGATTTATCAGGAGGATCACCGCATGGAGTGGAAAATCAATCGGGAACGAATTCCCGTGACAGAACGCATCTTGGATGAAACACAGGAACAGGGCGTGGAACTGGATTATGTGCTGCCCGACTATGATCCGGAAATTTTCCGCATCATCCGTTGTGAAATGCAGCCTGCCATCTTAGAATATCAGTTGCAGGAAACCCGACTCAGCTATGAATTACAAGTGGATCTTCGGATTCTCTATTGTGGCTCTGACAGTCACCGTCTGCAATGTGTGACTCAGACCATGCACTATACCAAAACCTTAGACCTGCCGGAGAAGCCAGAAAATCCAGCAGTTCTGCTGCAAGCAAAGGCAGATTATGCGAATTGTCGGGCAGTCAGCCGCAGACGGCTGGATGTGCGGGGAGCGGTTTCTGTTCGGGTTCAAATTACAGGCGAACGGATGCAGGAAGTCATCTCCGATGTATTCGGCATGCAAGTACAGTGCCAGAAGCAGACGATTGCCTACGCCAGCCAGAAACAACGTGCTGTTAAAACCATTTCTCTATCTGAGGACATCGAGCGAAACGCTGCAAAAGCCCCCATTCAAAGCATTCTTCGCTGCACAGCACGGGCAGAACAGGGGGAACAGTCCATCATTGCCGGAAAATTTGTCGTACGGGGTGAAGTGCTTGTGTCGCTCCTCTATTGCAGCACATCTGAAGAACAAACCGAACCGGAATCCATGCAATTCACGCTACCGTACAGCCAAATCATCGACATGGAACAGATTGATGAAACCTTTACAGGTATGGCTGCGGTGCAGGTGATTCGCTGCGAGTGCAAGCCCGTTTCCAACAAGGGCAGCGATTCTGATAACCTGCACTGTGAGGCAGATTTACGGATTACCTGCACCGCCTGCAAACCGGCTACCATTTCGATTGTAACGGATGCCTATTCCACCGCATATTTGTGCGACTGTGTACGGACACCGCTGCGAATTGATGGCACACCAGTTCTGTTGAAAGAACAGTTTTCCTGCACCGCTGCGATTCCTGCCGGAGATACCCCCGTGGATTTTGTCAGTGACTTACAATGTCGAATCAAAAACGTCAGTGCAACGCCTGTTCCAGAACAAAACCGCATTCGGGTCAGTGGCATGCTCTGTTGCAGCGTTCTTGCAAAAGACCAAGAAGGCATGCCATTCCTGCTGGAGAAAGAAGAAGCGTTCGAGGAGTTGCTTGCAACCACCGTTCCACTGGAACAAGCAATGCTCTGTGCAGAGGCAGAACCGGCAGACAGTTCGTTCCATCTGGCGGCAGATGGAAGTCTTTCCATCAAAGCTACGATTTCCTTGCAAGGGATGCTCTATCCAGCAACACAACAAACCGGACTCTCTGAAATTACAGTTGATGAAAACCGCAAACGTACCCGAGATAGCGACTGTGCGTTGCGGCTCTATTATGGTACAGTCGGCGAATCCGTCTGGGAGATTGCCAAACGCTGCAACACGAAAGTTTCTGCAATTGCAGCAGAAAATGACCTGTCCGGCGATACCCTAACCAAACCGGGAATGTTATTCATCCCTATTGTATCTTAAGGAGGCAACGCTATGGCAAAAGATATTTACGAGGACATCGCCAAACGTACTGGCGGTGATATTTATATCGGCGTTGTCGGTCCTGTCCGAACCGGAAAATCTACGCTGATTAAACAGCTCATGGAAAAGCTGGTCATTCCCAATATTCCAGAAGAATCCAAACGGTCATTCCCAATATTCCAGAAGAATCCAAACGCGTGCGAGCAGTTGACGAACTGCCGCAATCTGCTGCCGGAAAAACCATTATGACCACAGAACCGAAATTTATTCCGGAAGAAGCAGCGGAAATCACCATTGGTGAACATACCCACTTCCGGATTCGGATGGTGGATTGTGTGGGTTACATCCTGCCAAGTGCATTGGGATACATTGAAAATGATATGCCCCGCATGGTGAAAACGCCGTGGTTTGAGGAAGAAGTTCCGTTCGGCATGGCGGCAGAAGTCGGCACGCAAAAAGTCATTACAGAACATGCAACCGTTGGGTTAGTCGTCACCACAGACGGCAGTATTACCAACCTGCCACGAGAAGAATATGCTGCCTGTGAAGAACGGGTTATTCAGGAACTGCAACAGCTGGAAAAGCCCTTTATTGTACTGGTCAATGCCATTGAACCTCACAGCCGACAGACAGAAGCCCTCTGCGAAAGCCTGCGAAAAAAATATCATGCAGCGGTTCTGCCAGTCTGCTGCCCCGAACTCGAAGAAGCAGACATTCAGGAGATTTTAACGCAACTGCTCTATGCATTCCCCATTCGAGAGGTTCAAATTCAAACAGCTGGCTGGATTACTGCCTTAGATCCGGAACACTGGCTGCGGAAATCCGTCTTTTCCAGCATTCGGGCTGCTGCTGAACCGCTGCGATATGTGCGAGATGTTCCGATGATGACCGAAACCCTTGCAGGAGCAGAACATATTCTCTCTGCTTCCGTGCAGCAAATCGACTTGGGAACAGGGCGTGCCGTTGTTTCTGTTACTATGAATGGCTCTCTATTCTATCAGATTCTCGGCGAAACCACAGGCTTACAGATTGCATCGGAAAGCGATTTGTTCCCTGTTCTAACGGAACTCTGCAAAATCAAAAAATCCTATGACCGCATTGCCCCAGCCCTCGAAGCAGTAGAAGCAACTGGCTATGGCATCGTTATGCCACAGCTGGAAGAAATGTCGCTGGAAGAACCGGAAATCATCAAGCAGGGCGGAAAATATGGCGTACGGCTGCGAGCCTCTGCCCCTTCGATTCATATGATGAAAGCATCTATTCGTACGGCAGTCAGTCCGATTGTCGGAACGGAAAAACAGAGCGAAGAACTGGTCATGTATTTATTAGAGGGATTCGAGGAAGACCCAACAAAAATTTGGTCTTCTAACATCTTTGGGAAATCCCTGCATGAACTGGTCAATGAAGGACTACACAGCAAGCTCAGCAAAATGCCGATGGAAGCACGGCTCAAGTTACAGGAAACCTTGGAACGGGTCATCAACGAGGGTTGCAGCGGTCTCATCTGTTTTATTTTGTAACATTTTTCCTCTTTTACATTCATAGATTCCACAAATCTATCTGTTATACTGAAGTTGGAACTTCCAATTCTAACAGAGGAGGCGTGTTTCTTTATGGATGCAAAAATCAATGAATTGGTGACAGCAATGATTACGCTGTACCACGATGACCCGAAACGAATCCATCATTTTATGAAAGTCTATGCGTTTGCCAGTGCCATTGCACAGAGCGAACAAGTCAATGCTCTGCTGCAAACACGAATTGAAGCGGCTGCACTGGTACATGACATTGGTATTCACGCTGCGGAGCGGAAATATCGTTCTGCTGCAGGGGCTTATCAAGAAAAAGAAGGCCCACCGCTTGCCCGTGCCATGCTGATGACCATTGGCTTTTCTGATTCTCTGATTGACCGGGTTTGTTTCTTGGTTGGACATCACCACACCTATACAGAAATTGACGGGATTGACTTTCAAATTCTGGTCGAGGCAGATTTTCTAGTCAATGCCAGAGAAGAAAAAATGACCAAAAAGGCAATCACCCACTTCCGGAACGTCTATTTTCAGACGGAAACCGGCAAGCAATACTTGGACGAAACCTACGGTTTGAACAGCCTGAGCGGTTGACACAGCAAGTATCCAATGTTCCATAAAACAAAAATGAGCAGTTCCCATTGCTGGAAATCTGCTCATTTTTTATGCACGTATCAAAAATTTCGTTATTTCAATCATTAAAGCTGGTCTGCGATGGTGTAAATCAGCTTTTCGGACTTTTCCCAGCCCAGGCACGGATCTGTAATGGACTTGCCATAAACGCCTTCGCCAATCTTCTGTGCACCATCTTCAATATAGCTTTCAATCATGAAGCCCTTGAACAGCTTCCGGATGTCATCGCTGTGACGGCAACTATGCAGCACTTCGTTGCAAATCCGAATCTGTTCCAGATACTTCTTGCCGGAATTTGCATGGTTTGCATCGACAATGACAGCCGGATCTGCAAGTTTCTTCTGGTCATACAGTTCGCACAAATGCATCAGATCTTCATAGTGATAGTTCGGCATGGAGTGACCCTGACTATCTACATAGCCTCTCAGAATTGCATGGGACAGCGGATTGCCTGCAGTCTGCACTTCCCAACCACGATACAGGAAGGTATGGCTCGCATGAGCTGCAATCAGAGAATTCATCATAACGGACAAGTCACCGCTAGTCGGGTTCTTCATACCAACCGGAATATCCAAACCACTTGCAGTCAGTCTGTGCTGCTGGTCTTCTACAGAACGAGCACCAACGGCAACATAGGACAACAGGTCAGACAGATACCGATGATTTTCCGGATACAGCATTTCATCTGCACAAGTCAAGCCAGTCATTTCTACTGCCTTGGTGTGCATCTGCCGAATGGCAATGACACCCTGCAACATATCTTCTTTCTTTTCCGGGTCTGGCTGATGCACCATGCCCTTATAGCCTTCTCCGGTGGTTCTCGGCTTGTTGGTGTAAATTCTCGGAATCAGAATCAGCTTGTCCTTGACCTGTTCCTGCACCTTTGCCAGACGGCAAACATAATCCAGAACAGCGTCTTCCCGGTCAGCAGAACAAGGACCAATAATTAACAACTTCTTATCTGATTCGCCAGTGAACACTTTCTGAATTTCTGCATCTCTAGCGGCTTTTACAGCAACCAATTCATCAGAAAGAGAAAATTGTTTCTTCAATTCCTGCGGAATCGGCAGCTTCCGAATAAAATTCATGTTCATATTGAAAAACTCCTTTTTTGACATCATTTCTCTCTCATTATAACCCATTTTTCGTACAATTGCAAGTATTTTTTACATCCGCACGAAATCTGTTGTTTTTTGCGAGGTTTTGGGAAAGAAACTTGCAATTTTTTTCTAAAAATGCTATAATGGAATCTATCCCACATAAGAATCACTTTGAAACAGAAAGGAACAAACCACAATGCCAAACTTTATTTTAATTGGTATGCCAGCTTCCGGCAAAAGCACACTGGGGAAAATGGCTGCTGCTGCGTTACAGTATGATTTTGTCGATACCGATGATACCATTATGGATACCTATCATGCAGATTTAATGCACCTCATTGACCAATTCGGAATTGATGGCTTTATTGAACTGGAAAGCAAAATTTTACGGCAAGTACAGGTAGAAAACACCATCATTGCAACTGGCGGCAGTGCGATTTACAGCGATGCAGCCATGCAACACCTGAAACAAATTGGAACTGTCATCTATTTAAAACGGGAATTGTCTGAAATTGCTGCACAGGTCGGCAATCTGACTACCAGAGGGGTGGTCTGCCGCAACGCTAACAACTTGGCGGAACTCTATGCAGAACGCTGCCCACTCTATGAAAAATATGCAGATGTTGTGGTTTCCCTCGATGGA
>HF997977.1:67495-72462 GCA_000433635.1 Ruminococcus sp. CAG:254 | reverse complement strand
TGGAAAGAGTGTTGAACAGGCAGCAGCAGAAATTGTAGCTGCGGCGAAAAATACGCTCCACGCTTAATCTTTCAGAACTCCATAAAAACAAAAGCAGCAGGTCATCGGAATATCCGACAGCCTGCTGTTGTTGTTTTTATGAGAAAAATAAACCGCCTTGCCGTCATGCGGCACATAAAACCAAGCTAAAATAGCAAGGTGGGTATCCGCCTGTATCCTTCACGCTCCCTTCGTCCGCAAAGCGGGAGGTCTGCAATCCAAATCCAGAGCTAAATTCCCTTTAAAAAAGTGTTGGATTATAAAAACCGCATTGACACGCAACGTGCATCATGCAACAAGGCAGTTATATTTTTCTTAGCTATAGTATAACACACTTTTCAGAAAAAATCAAATCTTTTTTCCGAAAATTTATGAGGAATTTTATTGACTGAAAAATTTTTGCGATCATTCAAAAATTTCGTCGTCATCCTCATCTTCATCGTCCTCATCGCCGTAAATTTCATTCAGGCGTTCCAGGAACTTGTTTCCGATGGTTTCATATTCTGCATCTTCTTCGATGGAAACCAGCATTTCTTCCCCATTGACTTCTTCGGTCTTTAAGATGACAAATTCTCCGTCATCCTGTGCCAAAGCATCTTCATCATCGCCATAATAAGGAACTAATGCGTAATAGGTGTTGTCCTCGTATTCCAGAACATCCAGCAATTCAAAAACCTGCTCGTTTCCGTCCTCATCTTCAAGGGTAAACAAATCCGGTGTAAATTCGTTTCTTTCTTCCGACATGTCGTCCTCCTGTCTGCTCCTGAGAGCGGCTGTATTTTGCAACGCTCTTGCATTGCTGTAAGACTATTATACAATATGTGCAGAAAAAAAGCAAGTGGTTTCTGCAAATTTGTAAAATTTTTTTACATCTGAACAAAAATCCGATTTTTGTTCACCGAATCTGCATCTCTGTATAATGGGATTGCCGTTCGGAAAACCCAACTTTTTGATAAACTGGATAGCCGGCTTTTGTGGCAGAGAGATTCACATAATCCAGCCCGTTGGCTCTCGCATAATCAACCAGCCGTTGCATATTGTGCTGTGCAATGCCCTGTCGGCGATAAGCAGGCAGCGTATACACGCTGAGGACTTCTCCCATCTTTCCATGAATCATTTTTGGATGGCAAGGCTTTTGCAGAATCATCAGCAATGCCACGGAAACAACCGTTTCCCCATCCTTTGCCAGAAATGCAATGCAGTCCCGATTCAAATGCTCTGAAAAGTAATCCGGCAGCGTCTTTCGCATCACTGCTTCATCCTCTGGGGACAGTTCCCCAAAGTCTTCTAAAATATATGCCGTTCGCATGTCGATTAGTGCTGGAATATCTGCAATTGTTCCCAATATGTATTCCATTTGCTACCCCTCCTTTGCAGTCAACCGTTATTTATCCGCCGATTTTTCTGCTGTATACGCTGCAATTTCTTTGATAAACGCCTTCCCGTATTTCTGCGATTTGATAATTCCAACGCCGGAAACCTGCCGAAACGCTGCCAGACTGCTGGGCTTTTTCCGGCACATATCCCGTAGGGCTGCATTGGAAAAGACAATATACGCTGGCATGTGTTCTTTCTCCGCCAGCTTTGCCCGCAAGGCAGATAGCCGCTGAAACAGTACCTCTTCCACATCTTCCTCCACGGTTGGCTTTGGTTTCGGAATAAAAACTGTCTTTCGCTCCTCTTTTCTCCGCCGCCAGAGCACCTGTTGATTCCCTCGAATCACCTCGGCTGCTGCCGGTGTGAGTTGCAGCATCTGAAAGTCCCGATATGTTTGCAGTTCCAAAATATGCAAATCTAACAGAGCATCAATCATCTGTACGACTTGCCGGGCAGTGCATTCTTTCAGAATGCCATAGGTGGAAAGCTGATTCAACCGCATTTCTGAAATCGCAGCTTTTTTGCTGCCCGTCAGAACATCTGCTGCCAGCGTTCGGCTCAAATGATAATGATGCTGCAATCCCCGATAAACACAGGAAATGATTTTCTTCGCCTCTAGGGTAATATCTGTTGTTTCAAATGTGCCCTGACAGTTGGAACAGTGTCCGCAGCATTGCGGTGCTCGCTCGCCAAAATACCGCAACAAATATTCTCGCAGACAATTCGTTGTTGTGGCATAGCCTGCCATGATTCGCAGCCGTTCTTTACTGCGAGTCAGCCACTGTTCTTTCTGCTGGGCATCCTGTATTTCAGAAATCTCCCGTGCCTGATCCAATAGAAATAAATGCGTTTGAACATCTCGCCCACTGTATAATAAAATACAGTCTGCTGGTTCGCCATCTCGTCCGGCACGCCCTGCCTCCTGATAATAACTCTCTAAATCTTTTGGCATATTATAATGCACGACAAAAGACACGTTGGACTTATCAATTCCCATGCCAAAAGCATTGGTTGCAATCATAATGGGCTTTGTATCAAATAGAAATGCCTCCTGATTGGCTGCCCGTTCTGCCTGCGAAAGTCCGGCATGATACCGGGTTGCCGGAAAGCCCTGCTCACAAAGCCGATCGCAAAGTTCTTCCACGGTTTTTCGTGCCAAACAATAGACAATGCCACTCTTTCCCCGACGTTCCTGTAACAGTTCCAACAGTTCCCGTTCCTTGTTGCGAGGAGTTCGGACAGCAAAATACAAGTTTTTTCGGTCGAAACCTGTTGTAATCTGAAACGGATCTTGCAGCTGCAACAGGCGGCAAATATCTTTGCAAACCTGCTCGGTTGCAGTAGCCGTAAAGGCACTGACGATCGGACGCTTTTGTAGCTTGTTCAAAAATTCTGCAATGCCGAGATAACTTTGCCGGAAGTCCTGCCCCCACTGAGAAACACAGTGTGCCTCATCCACCGTAACCATCGAAATTTCTGCCTGCTCTGCAAACGATAAAAAACCTTCTGTTTGCAGCCGTTCCGGTGCAACATATAAAATACGATAGATGCCCTGTCGGGCTTGCAACATGGTTACCTGATATTCTCCAGCATCCATGCTGCTATTGAGATAGGCAGCTGAGATACCGATTTCCAGCAGACTATCCACCTGATCTTTCATCAGCGAAATCAGCGGAGAAATGACAATCGTCAAGCCGGAAAGCAGCATGGCAGAAAGCTGATAGCAGACCGATTTCCCTGCTCCGGTCGGCATAATGCCCAGAACATCCCGACCCTGCAAAATCGCATCCACGACTTCTTCCTGTCCATCCCGAAAAGTAGCGTGTCCAAAATATTGTTGAAGTGCTTCGTGTTTGTCCATTTATGACTTCTTTGCAAGTTTCCGCAGTTCGTCCGGTGTAAAAGTATACTGCTTGTGGCAGAAATGACAAGTCACTGTAATATCTTCACCGTCTGCTGCCATCTGTTCCAGTTCCTGCTTTCCAAGGCTGACCAATACCCGTTCTGTCCGCTCCTGACTGCAATCGCAATGATAGGAAACCGTTGCTTCATCCAGAAGATTCGGCTCTAATCCATCCAGCAACCGCAATGCAATTTGATCGGGTGTCATGCCGTCTGTCAGCAGCTTTGTAACGTGTGGCAAGCCCTGAATATTCTTCTCCAGCTGGTCAATACAAGCATCGCTTGCAAACGGCAGCACCTGAATCAGATAACCGCCAGCCGCTTTGACGTGCAAATCTGGATTTACTAAAACGCCCAGTCCGCAGACGGTTGGAGTCTGTTCACTGGTTGCAAAATAGCTTGCAATGTCTTCTGCAATTTCGCCGGATACCAGTGGGCACATTCCCACATAGGGTTCTTTCAAGCCCAAATCTTTCACAACAGACAGCATTCCATCTGTTCCGACTGCTCCGCCAACATCCAGTTTTCCGTGTGCGTTCAGCGGAATTTCTACAATTGGATGTTCTACATCACATTTTACATTGCCGTGGCTGTCTGCAACAGCAACCAACTGCCCTGCTGGGCCTTTTCCGTCTACCCGAAGGGTAACCGTATCTTTTTCACCCTTCAATCCATAGCCCATCATGCTGGCTGCGATTGCTAACCGCCCCAGTGCTGCGGTTACAACCGCAGAGGTTTCATGAATCCGTTCGATTTCTGCAACCATATCCGTTGCATCCAGTGCATAAGATACAACCGATGCATCTTTTGAAATCGCTCGCTTTAAAATTGCCATATTGTACGCTCCTCTTTACTTTGTTTTTCTCACTGCAAATATCATCCGCTGACTGTCTTCCCGTAATGGCTCTTCTGTGTCTGCATGGTAGCAGCCCAGCACTTCCCAGCCAATCTGCTGTAACGCTGCGGTTACCTGCTCTGGCGGATATGCCCGTTCCGTCATGCATTCCTCTGAGCGGACATAAGTATCATCTTCCTGCCGAGCAAAAAAATGCAGCTGAATGGTCACTTGGTTATCTGGCTCTTCATACTGATTTTCCCACACACAATAGACATCATCTGTATCATACAGATAGATCTGATTGCCTAACACTTCCCGATGCTTATACGGCGTATTCATATCAAACAGAAAAACACCGCCGGATTCTGTCACATCGAACACCTGCTGAAAAACAGTCTGGACATCAGAAAACGAATCCAAATGATTTAAGCTGTCCAATGCACAGACCGTAATATCCACTGTTCCGTACAAGTCCAGTTCTCGCATATCCTGACAAATATACTGAATCGGCAGGTTGTGTTCGAGTTTCTTCTGCATTGCCTGATTCAGCATTCCATAGGAATAGTCAACGCCCAATACATCATAGCCCAATTTTGCAAATTCTTCCGAAAGGCTGCCCGTTCCGCAAGCCAAATCCAACAATACAACGCCCTCTGACTGGCAGTATTTCTGAATCAGCTTGTGAAAATAAGCTGCTCGCTGCGGATATTCCACATTCTCTGTCAGCTGGTCGTAATAAAATGAAAATGCCTCGTATCCTGTTTCCATTCAAACGCCTCTTTTCTCCGAAAAAAGGGCGTGTCATTGCTGC
>HF997977.1:61567-67467 GCA_000433635.1 Ruminococcus sp. CAG:254 | reverse complement strand
CATTGCTGCCACGCCCCTTTTGTTGTTTCTGTATCTTCTCTCCCGCTGGTTAAGAAACTTCTGCACCAAACGGCATCAAAGCAAGTTTTGCCATTTTAAAACACTGTAATCCAAATGGAATGCCAATGATGGTACAGCACAACAAAATTCCATTTGCTGCCGCAGTAACTGCCAACGGAATCCCACTGACCAAAATCCAAATCAGATTCAGAAGCAGGGAAACCGTTCCGCCACCATAACGCACCTCTTTCCCAAAGGGGAAGAATGCCAGTGAAGCAAATTTAAAGCACTGCAAACCAATCGGGATTCCAACAATGGTAACACACCACAAAAGCCCTGCCAGCAGCCACGAAAGCCCCTGCCAAAGTCCGCAGCACAAAAACCAAAGGAGATTTCCCAGACAACTCATCGCACCCATCCATTCTGACTGTGTTTTTTGATTGCTTACTTCTGATTTTTCTTTGCAGCCCGTGCCGGATTTCTTCTCTGTGTGCCAAAGCTGCCATCTCCAGCACCTGCATTCGGTGCATCCGGCTTGGAAACCTGTTCCCGTTCCGGAGCCTGATTCTGTCGCAGTTGCATGGTCAGCAGCATCCGAATGGTGTCTTCCTTAATGGAAGCAACCATTGCATCGAACATTTCAAAGCCCTCATACCGATATTCGACAACTGGGTTCTGCTGTCCATATGCACGCAGACCGATGCCCTTTTTGAGTTCGCTCATGTCGTCGATGTGTGCCATCCACTTGGTATCGACAACCTTCAGCATAACAACCCGTTCCAGTTCCCGAATGACATCTGAACCATACTGTTCTTCCCGTGCTGCATAGAGGCTCTTTGCCTTTTCTGTCAGGGTTTCAATCAGTGTATCTACGGTCAGCTTTTCGAGGTCTTCGCCCTCATATTCGAGGTCGTTTTCTTCGGTAATCCAGCCTAAGAAGTGATCCTTCAGACCAACCAGATTCCATTGTGTCCGGTCAACGACTTCTTCATTGATATACTGCTTTACAGTATCGCTGATGAGTTCTTCCATCATCTTCAAGATGCTGTCGTGGAGGTCTTCGCCATCCAGTACCTGCTGCCGTTCCTTATAGATGATTTCTCTCTGCGTATTCATAACGTCATCATAGTTGAGGACATTCTTACGAATACTGAAGTTTCTGCCTTCTACCTTCTTCTGAGAAGATTCGATAATCTTGGACAGGGACTTACTTTCAATCGGTGTATTTTCATCGACATTGAGTGTCCGCATCAGGTTTTCCAGACGGTCACCAGCAAATACACGCATCAGGTCATCTTCGACAGACAGGAAGAACCGGCTTTCACCTTCATCACCCTGACGACCAGAACGACCACGCAGCTGGTTATCAATTCTTCTGGATTCATGCCGTTCTGTACCCAAAATATACAGACCGCCTGCTTCCTTGACCGCCACTGCTTTTTCCTTGACTTCCTCACTGAATTTGCGGTACAGTTCCTGATATTCTTCTCTGGCTGCCAATACTTCTTCATTGTCGGTATCAGCGTAACCGATGGCTTCTGTGATGATTTCTTCCGGATATGCTTTCTTCCGCATTTCTGCTCTTGCCAAAAATTCTGCATTACCGCCCAGCATAATATCTGTACCACGACCAGCCATGTTGGTTGCAATGGTAACTGCACCCAGCTTACCAGCCTGTGCAACAATTTCTGCTTCCTTTGCGTGATACTTCGCATTCAAGACTTCGTGCTTGATACCCTTCTTCTTCAGCATTGCGGAGAGCAGTTCGGATTTTTCAATGGAAATCGTACCAACCAGTACCGGCTGTCCTTTTTCATGGCATTCGATAATCTGTTCAATGATGGCACGATACTTTGCAGCTTCTGTCCGGTAAACCAAATCATTCCGGTCGATTCGCTTGATTGGTCGGTTGGTCGGGATTGCAATAACGTCCAACTTGTAAATTTCCCGGAATTCGTCTTCTTCCGTCATGGCAGTACCAGTCATACCGGAGAGCTTGTTATACAGACGGAAATAGTTCTGGAATGTGATGGTTGCCAGTGTCTTGGATTCTCTTGCAACCTTTACGCCTTCCTTTGCTTCGATTGCCTGATGCAGACCATCATTAAACCGTCTGCCCAGCATCTTACGACCAGTAAATTCATCAATGATGACAACTTCGCCATCTTCTACGATATAGTCAATATCCTTCCGCATAACACCATTGGCTTTCAATGCCTGATTGATGTGGTGCAGCAAGGTCAAGTTTTCCGGTGCCATCAGGTTATCAATTGCAAAATAATCTTCTGCTTTCTTGACACCACGACGGGTAATGGTTGCAGTCTTTGCCTTTTCATCAATGATGTAATCGGCATTTTCATTGGTATCTTCCTGATCCTGCTTGCTGTCCATTTCGACAACCATGGTCGGGGTCAAAGTCTTTGCGAACTTGTCCACAACGCCATACAGAGAAGTGGACTTGTCCCCACGACCAGAAATAATCAACGGCGTTCTTGCTTCATCAATCAAGATGGAGTCCACTTCGTCGACGATGGCAAAGTTATGTTCCCGCTGTACCTTGTCTTTCTTATAGATAACCATGTTATCTCTCAGGTAGTCAAAGCCCAGTTCGTTGTTAGTACCATAAGTAACATCACAGGCATATGCTTCACGCCGCTGGTCGTTGGTCAGGCCATGCAGAATACAGCCAACCGTCAAGCCCAAGAACCGCAGCACCTTGCCCATTTCATCGGACTGTGTTTTTGCCAAGTAGTCGTTTACGGTGACAACATGAACGCCCTTGCCCGGCAGTGCATTCAGATAAGATGCAACGCAGGCTACCAAAGTTTTACCTTCACCGGTTTTCATTTCTGCAATTCGTCCCTGATGCAGAACGATTGCACCAATAATCTGTACTGGAAACGGTTTCTTGCCCAGTACACGATACGCTGCTTCCCGGACAGTTGCCAGTGCTTCTGCCATCATGGAATCCAGTGTTTCACCGCTTTCCAGCCGGTCACGGAATTCCTGTGTCTTTCCCTTTAATTCTGCATCCGATAAAGCTGTATATTCTTCGTCCAGTGCCAGAACTTTTTGCTTAATCGGTTCAATACGTGCAAGCTCTCTCGTACTGTAAGAGCCAAATAATTTACTAAATATTCCCATCGGATTACCGCCTTTTCCTGTAAATATACAAGTACCAGTATAGCACACCGCCTTGTATTTGTCAATTCTTTTTTCAAAAAATCGTATAAAATCCATGTGAAAAATGGTTGTTCTTTTGTTTGAACAGCCGGATTTTGACTTTATCTGGCTGCATTATGCCTCTCTGGACGGACAAAAATCTGCCATCGGACAGTTTCCACAGAGCGGCTTTCTTGCCCGACAGATATCTCGTCCAAACTGCACGATTCGATGGCAAAAGTCCGAAGAGCGTTCCGGTGGAATCAGCGGACGCAAATCCCGTTCCACTTTTGCCGGTTCTTTATTCGTGGTCAGTCCCAGCCGTCCAGTAATACGAATAAAATGCGTATCCGTGACAATTGCCGGCTGCTTGTAGACATCCCCTAAAATCAAATTTGCTGTTTTCCGTCCAACGCCCGGCAACGTCAACAATTCTTCCATCGTATCCGGAATTTTACCGTCATAGACCGTCAGCAGCCGGATTGCCATTTCTTTGATGCTCTTCGCTTTCATGTGATAGAACCCGCAGGGTTTCACTGCCTGCTCCAGTTCTTCCAAATTGGCAGCTGCAAACGATTCCAGCGTTGGATACTGCTGGAACAGCGTTTTCGTGACAATATTGACCCGTGCATCGGTACACTGTGCGGAAAGCCGCACCGCAATCAATAATTCATATGGCTCTTTGTACTGCAACGCACAGACCGATTCCGGATAATATTCTTCCAGTATCGTACAGGCTCGCAGTGCCGTTTCTTGTTTGGTCATAAAAAGCCCCCCTCCTTTCTGTTGATTATACCACACTTTCTGAGCTTTTTCTAGTCTTACCAAAAAATTTTTACAGATGAAAACAGCCGTCCTCTATGGAAAGAGAACGACTGTTTTTCGGTTTGTTTGAGATGTATGTTTAGAGGTTGCTGTAATGCATCAAATATTCATCCACTGCACGAGCGGCTTCTCTGCCTTCCCGAATTGCCCAGACAACCAAAGACTGTCCTCTGTGCATATCGCCAGCCGTGAATACTTTCTCTACATTGGTCTGATAGGAATCCGGTGTTTCGGTTGCCACGTTGGTTCTGGCATTCAGATTGACACCGAATGCATCTGCAACATAGGACTGTGCCCCTAAGAATCCGGCTGCAATCAAAACCAAATCGGCTTCCAGAATCTGTTCGCTGCCCGGAATTTCTTCCATCCGCATCCGTCCGGTCTTTTCATCCCGTACCGATTGCAGCTTAATCGTTTCAACGGCTTTCAGATGTCCTTCCTCATTTGGAATGAATCGTTTTACCGTTGTCTGATAAATTCTCGGGTCGTGTCCGAATACGGCAATGGCTTCTTCCTGACCGTAATCGGTCTTGCAAATTCTCGGCCACTCCGGCCAAGGGTTGTTCTCTGCACGCTGATCCGGCAGCTTCGGCATCATTTCCAACTGAATGACGGATTTGCAGCCGTGCCGAATTGCCGTTCCTACGCAGTCGTTTCCGGTATCGCCGCCGCCGATGACGATGACATTCTTGTACTTTGCACTGATATAATAACCATCAGACAAGTTGGAATTAATCAAACTCTTTGTGGTTGCCTTCAAAAATTCTACTGCATAATAAATGCCCTTAGATTCTCTGCCCGGTGCATTGATGTTTCTTGGATTGGAAGAACCGCAAGCCAATACCACTGCATCATACTGTTTCTGAAGTTCTTCCGCAGAAATATCCTTACCGACATCCACACCCGTCCGGAATACAACACCCTCCTGCTCCATCAGAGCAATCCGGCGGTCAATGACGGTCTTTTCCAGCTTCATATTTGGAATACCATACATCAGCAGACCGCCGACACGGTCTTCCCGTTCATAGACGGTTACGGAGTGTCCTCTCCGGTTCAGCTGCAAAGCGGCTGCCAAACCGGAAGGGCCAGAACCAATGACGGCTACTTTCTTTCCCGTCCGCACCTTTGGGATTCTCGGCTTCATGAATCCACTTTCATAAGCCGATTCAATGATGGCATATTCGTTTTCTTTCACGGTAACAGGGTCGCCGTACAATCCGCAGGTGCAAGCCTTTTCACAAAGTGCCGGACATACTCTGGAGGTAAACTCCGGAAAGCAGTTGGTCAACAGCAGCCGTCTGGCTGCATCTTCCATTCTGCCCTTATAAACCAGTTCGTTCCACTCCGGACAGAGGTTGTTCAGCGGACAGCCGGATACCATGCCCATGATTGGCTTTCCGTTCTGACAGAATGGAACACCGCAATCCATACAGCGTGCACCCTGTTTCTGCCGTTCTTCCGGATTCAGTGGTGTATGAAATTCCCGATAGGTCTTTATGCGTTCGAGCGGCTCCTGCCCCGGATTCTCCACCCGTTCATATTCCAGAAATCCCGTTGCTTTTCCCATGATACGCCCCTCCTGCTCACTTTGTATTGACATAGAATGCTTCGATTTTTGCTTCTTCCTGCGGCAATCCCTGATCCATAAACTGCCGGATGGAGCGGAGCATCTTTGCATAATCGTGCGGTACTATCTTCTTAAACTTCGGCAAATAAGCATCAAACTGATCCAGAATTTCCTGTCCTCTTACGGAATGTGTTCTTGCAACGTGTTCCGTAATCAGTTCTTTCAGCTGTGCAACATCTTCCGGATGTGTCACCTTGCTGAAGCCAACCAGTGCTTTATTCAGCTTGGTGTACAGGTCGCTTTCTTCGTCCAGTACATAAGCAATACCGCCACTCATACCGGCTGC
>HF997977.1:59836-61553 GCA_000433635.1 Ruminococcus sp. CAG:254 | reverse complement strand
ATACCGGCTGCAAAGTTCTTGCTGGTCTTGCCGAGGATGACCGCACAGCCACCGGTCATATATTCACAACCATGGTCGCCCACGCCTTCTACGACAACGGTTGCACCGGAGTTCCGGACGCAGAACCGTTCGCCAGCAACACCAGCAATAAACGCCTTACCGCTGGTTGCACCGAACAGGGCAACGTTACCGATAATAATATTTTCATCTGCCTGGAATTTCGCATCCTTTGGCGGATAAACAACCAATGTACCGCCGGAAAGTCCCTTGCCGAAGTAGTCGTTGCTGTCGCCCTCCAGCTCAAGCGTCAAGCCCTTTGGAATGAATGCACCGAAACTCTGTCCGCCAGAGCCTTTGCACTGCAATGTGAAAGTATCTTCTTCCAGTGTGTTGTAATACTTCCGTGTGATTTCTGCCCCGAACAATGTGCCCAGTGTCCGGTTCAGGTTGCTGACATTCAGCTTCAAAGTCTTTTTCTTCTTCTTTGCCAGTGCTTCTTGCATTGCCGGAATGATGGTCGTTTCATCAATCGTTTCTGCAAGCTTGAAATCAAATGCATCCTTTGGATGGAAGTGCTGCGGAACATTCTTGCCAACATACGGATTGGTCAGGATGTTCGACATATCAATCTTGCTTTCCTTTGAGCCAGCCGAGAAACTTCTCTGTACCAACAAATCAGAACGTCCAATCAATTCATCCATGGTACGGATGCCCAGCTTCGCCATGTATTCCCGCATTTCCTGTGCAATGAATCGCATAAAGTTGATGATGTATTCCGGCTTACCCTTGAACCGTTTCCGCAATTCCGGATTCTGCGTTGCAACGCCTGCCGGACAGGTATCCAAGTTGCAGACACGCATCATGACGCAACCCATTGTTACCAGCGGAGCAGTTGCAAAACCGTATTCTTCTGCACCCAGCATTGCTGCAATAATAACATCTCGTCCTGTCATCATCTTACCATCGGTTTCAATGACAACCTTAGAACGCAGACCGTTCATAATCAAGGTCTGGTGGGTTTCTGCCAAGCCCAGTTCCCACGGCAATCCGGCATTGTGGATGGAGCTGCTCGGTGCTGCACCCGTACCGCCGTCATAACCGGAAATCAGAATGACACCTGCACCAGCCTTTGCAACGCCAGCTGCAATCGTTCCAACACCAGCTTCTGAAACCAGCTTTACAGAAATTCTTGCACGCTTATTGGCATTCTTCAGGTCGTAAATCAGCTGTGCCAAGTCCTCAATCGAATAAATATCGTGGTGCGGTGGCGGTGAAATCAGTGCCACACCCGGTGTAGAATGTCTGGTCTTTGCAATCCACGGATAAACTTTCTTTGCTGGCAGGTGTCCGCCTTCGCCCGGCTTTGCACCCTGTGCCATCTTAATTTGAATTTCCTTTGCGGAAGTCAAGTATTTAGAAGTGACACCGAACCGTCCAGAGGCAACCTGCTTGATGGCAGAACATTTATCAACGGCACTACCAGAAGTGACGATTCGTTCCAAATCTTCGCCGCCTTCACCGCTGTTGGACTTTCCGCCGATGCGGTTCATTGCCATTGCCATGCATTCGTGTGCTTCCTGCGAAATCGAACCATAGGACATTGCACCCGTCTTGAACCGCCGCATAATGCTTTCGACGCTCTCGACTTCTTCCAGCGGAATACCGCCATCTTCTGCAAACCGGAAATCCAGTGTGCTCCGCAATGTTACATGCTTGT
>HF997977.1:32298-59813 GCA_000433635.1 Ruminococcus sp. CAG:254 | reverse complement strand
GCTTGTGCTCTTCATTTAGACAGGCTGTATATTGTTTAAACAGGTTGTAATCATCTCTCCAAGTTGCCTGCTGCAACAGGTGAATCGTTTCCGGATTGTAGAGATGTTCTTCCTGATTGCTTCTTGCTTTGTGTGTGCCAATGCTGCGAACTTCTTCTTCAGTCATCAAGCCGTTCGGGTCAAAAGCCGCATCATGCAAAGACAACGAACGATTGCTGATGTCCTGCAAGTCGATACCGCCAACTCGGCTGACAGTATCCGGGAAGAACTGTTCGCAAACAGACTTTGCAATGCCAAGGGCTTCAAAAATCTTAGAGCCTTGATAAGACTGGATGGTGGAAATACCCATCTTCGAGGCAATCTTTACGATACCGCTGACAACTGCCTGAATGTATGCCTTGCTTGCCTGCGAATAATCCTTATCCAGTTCGCCGGTGTTGGTCATTTCATACAAGGTATCCAGTGCCAGATACGGATTGACTGCACTTGCACCAAACCCAAGCAGGGTTGCAAAGTGATGGACTTCGGTCGGTTCTGCAGTTTCTACAATCAGGGAAACAGCGGTATTCTTTCTGGTGCGTACCAAATAGGTTTCCAGTGCGGCAACTGCCAGCAGAGACGGAATTGCAAGGTGTTCCTGATCCACGCCACGGTCTGTCAGAATCAAAATCGCTGCTCCGGCATCGTGTGCAGCATCTGCCTGTGCATACAGATTGGAAATGGCATCTGCCAGTGAAGTATCTTTGGTATACAGCATGGAAATGTCAGCTGTCTGCAAGCCTTCAATATGAGAATCCCGAATTTTCATCAAATCCAGACTGGTCAAAATCGGATTTTCTACTTTCAGCACTCGGCAGTTTGCCTCTTCTTCTTTCAGAAGGTTGCCAGCTGCTCCCAGATAAACGGTTGTATCTGTGATGACAGATTCCCGAATGGAATCAATCGGCGGATTGGTAACCTGTGCGAACAGCTGCTTGAAATAGTCGAACAGTGGCGGATTCTGCTTGGAAAGCGGCGGAATCGGCACATCAACACCCATGGCTGCGGTCGGTTCGCCACCGTTCAGAGCCATTGGAATCATCATGCTGTACATGGTTTCATAGGTATAGCCAAATGCACGCTGCAACCGCTTCAGTTCCATACCATGATACCGGAACGGACGCTTGTTCGGAATTTTCAGGTCTGCCAGCGGATACAGGTTGTGGTCTAACCATTCGCCGTATGGCTGCCGCTTTGCGTAATCATTTTTCAGGGTTTCGTCCTCAATCAATTCACCCTTTACGGTATCTACCAACAGCATTTTGCCTGGGTGCAACCGTTCTTTTTTGACGATGACATCAGACGGAATTTCCAATGCACCAACTTCCGAGGAGAGAACCAGATACCGGTTACCCTTTCCGTCGTCAGTCAGATAATACCGAGATGGACGCAGACCGTTTCTGTCCAGCACTGCCCCCATGATGTCGCCATCTGAGAAAATGATAGATGCAGGGCCGTCCCACGGTTCCATCATCGTTGCATAATACTGATAGAATGCTTTCTTTTCCCGGCTCATTGTCGGAATGTGCTGCCATGGTTCTGGAATGGTTGCCATGACTGCCAGCGGCAAATCCATGCCGGACATCATCATAAATTCCAGTGTGTTATCCAGCCGTGCAGAGTCCGAACCTCTGACATCCAGCATCGGGACAATATCTTTCATCCGGTCACCGAGAACATCGCTTTTCAGGATGTTTTCCCGACTCAACATCTTATCCACGTTTCCGGTGATGGTATTGATTTCGCCGTTGTGTACCATCATCCGGTTCGGGTGCGAACGCTGCCAGCTTGGATTGGTGTTGGTACTGAATCGAGAGTGTACGATCCCGATTGCAGAATGATAATCCGGACTGTTCAAATCCTCGTAGAACAACCGTAGCTGCTTAACCAAGAACATACCTTTATAGACAATCGTTCTGCTGGAGCAGGAAACCACATAAGTTTCTGTTTCCCGCTTTTCAAATACCATTCTTGCAACGTACAGCTTCCGGTCAAATGCAATGCCCTTTTCGCAATCCTTCGGCTTTTTGATGAATGCCTGCATGATGTGCGGCATGCTTTCCAGTGCCTTAGACCCCAAAACAGACGGATTTACCGGAACTTCTCTCCAGCCGAGAAATTCGAGGTTTTCTTCTTTCAGAACCTGCTCAAAGGTTTTCATTGCCTTTTCGTACTTTGCCTTGGTCTGTGGGAAGAAGAACATACCAATACCATATTCCCGCTTGTCGCCGATTGGAATATTCAATTCCTTTGCAACCTTGGAAAAATACGTGTGCGAGATTTGCAGCAAGATGCCGACACCGTCACCGGTTTTTCCCTCTGCATCTTTTCCGGCTCTGTGTTCGAGGGTTTCCACGATTTTCAGGGCGTTATCTACAACGCTGCGGTCTGTTTCGCCCTTCATATTTACAACCGCACCAATTCCACAGTTTTCATGTTCAAACCGTGGGTCATAGAGTCCCTGTGCCGGAAATGGTGCTTGTTCTCTATAGTTATCCATAAGCCTTTGCTCCTTGTCGTTTTTTGAACCGTAACAGCCGAAAAAACAGAAAACGCCCGTAAAGACTTTTCACTTCTGAAAAATCCTTACGAGCGTCATTGCTCTATCTTCTATTTCTTGGCTGTTCAAATGAACTGTTCTTATTATAGCGAATCCGGCTTGATTTGTCAATAGCAAAACCGGTGTTTTTTCTAAGAAAAATAAGTTTTTTCGTTTTTTTCTTTCTTTTTCCTGTTTCGTCCTTGCAAACAAACGAATTTCAAAGAAATCAGAAAAGAAATCGGTGTTTTTCGATGTTTCTTCTTAAAAAAACAAAGTTTGCTGATTTTGTCCACGAGAAAAAAGCAGCTGTTTTTTCAGTTTGGACAGTCATTTGCTATATTTTCTCAGCGATTCCGAACCGTTTCCGGATATAAATCGTGATGTGTCAGGCGTTCCCATGCCACCTGCTCCCACTTTGTGCCCGGCATACCATAGTTACAGTATGGGTCAATTGAAATACCACCTCTCGGCAGGAACTTTCCCCATACTTCAATGTATCTCGGATGCATCAGTTCAATCAGGTCATTCATGATAATATTCACGCAGTCCTCATGAAAATCGCCATGATTCCGGAAACTGAACAGATACAATTTCAGCGACTTGCTTTCCACCATGATTTCATCCGGCACATAGGAAATATAGAGGGTCGCAAAGTCCGGCTGTCCGGTAATCGGGCAAAGGCTTGTAAATTCTGGACAGTTAAACTTGACAAAATAATCGTGGTCTGGATGCTTATTGACGAATGTTTCCAGAACCTTTGGGTCATAGTCGTTCGGGTATTGGGTGTGCTGGTTGCCCAGCAGGGTCACGCCATTTGTTTCTTCTTTGGTTCTACCGGTCATGTGAGAATCTCCTTTTTGTCAATTGTTTTTATTTATTTCAGAAGTGGGTCTTCTACGCCGTTCGCTAAAAATGCAGCCTGTCGATCTCGACACGTTCCGCAAACACCACACGGCTTCTCGCCACCCTCGTAGCAACTCCATGTCAATTCATATGGAACGTGCAATTCCAAGCCTTTTTTTACAATGTCTTTCTTTGTCCATGTGACAAATGGGGCTTCTACTCGCAGTTCATGGCCGCTGCCCTCATAAATTGCTGTTTTCATCGCATCATTAAAGACGGTGCTGCAATCCGGATATGCATTTCCAGCGGCATCATCTGCATGGGGTCCGTAATAAATCACTTCGCAGCCATTTGACAGTGCCATACTGGCAGCAGATGCCAGAAACAGACCGTTCCGGAACGGCACATACGTGGAAACCGGTGCACCATTGGTTTTTTCCAGCTGTTCTGCATAGCTTTCCTGCGGAATTTCTTCTGTAGAATTTTCCAGCAAGCTGCAATTGGAATCTGCAAAAATAGTAGTCAAGTCCAGCTGTTTCCAGGCAACACCATAATAATTGACGACTTTCTGTGCAGCTTCCAATTCCTTTTTATGCTTCTGTCCATAATAAATCGAAAGTGCCAATACTTCCGATGCTCCGTACTTTTCAACTGCCAATGCCAATGCGGTAGTGCTATCTACGCCGCCGCTGAATAATACCATTGCTTTCATAGTCATTCCATCCTTTCTGTACTTCAGTTCATCACTCTCTGCTGCAAGGTGACATCTGTTTCATAGGCTCCGCAAAAAGTCGTTGTGGTAGTCACTGCCGGAACATTCCGAATGCCTCTTGCCGTCATGCAGCTATGCGAACCCGTAATGACAACGCCCACATCCGGTGTCCCTGCTGCTTCCATGATGATTTCTGCAATATCCTGTCCGAGCCGTTCCTGCAATTGCAGCCGCTTTGCTGCCATATCACAGATTCTTGCAACCTTGCTCAATCCTAACACTTTTCCGTGCGGAACATAGGACACATTCACGTGCATATCATACATCAATGCCATGTGATGTTCGCAGTAGCTGAACACGCTGATGTCTTTCATCGTTACTACAGTTTGTCCGGCATCGGTTTCCGGTTTGGAAAACGTCTTTCCGAACATCTCTGCAATTTCATGGTTACTATATGCAATTCCGGCGAATACTTCCGCATACATTCTTGCAACCCGTTCCGGTGTTTCTTTCAGTCCTTCCCGTTCCGGATCTTCGCCCAATGCCTTTAAAATACCCTTTACATGGTATGCAATGGCTTCTGTATCAATTGCCATTTCTGCCGCTTCCTTTCTGCTTTTTAAACGCCACGTTCCTGTGGATCCCAAATATATTTATGCAGCTGTAATTGCAGCCGCACGCCGTTCAACTTCCGCTCAATCAAAAACTGTACCATTTCCTGTGGTTCAATCGAGCCAAACACCGGACTAAAATAAACATGACAGCGATGCGTCAAGTCATACTGTTGAATCAATGCTGCTCCCCGTTCCAAATCTTCCAGCGAACCGGAAACTAGTTTTACAGTATCCTGCGGTTGCAGCAGCTGCATATTTTCCAGACACATCTTATGTTCCATCCCACTGGATGGCAACTTATAGTCCATTGTAAAAATCGGACGAGGCTGGATTGCTGCAAACGATTGCAGGGGAACGCTGCCGTTTGTTTCAATCTCCAGTGACAAGGTCGGCTGTGCGGTAATTGCAGCAATCAGCTCCGCAACATTTGGTGTGAGCAGCGGTTCTCCGCCGGTTAAGGTGACATTTCGAACGCCCGTTTCTAAGATTGCCTGTATAATTTCTTCGGTAGTTTGCAGCTGGTAAGAAACATCTGGCTGATTTGCCCACTGCGTATCACAATAACTGCACTGCAAATTACAACCGCAGAGCCGTACAAAAACCGCTAATTCTCCAGCCCGTGTTCCCTCGCCGTTGATGCTGACAAACTGTTCTGCAACCCGATAGGTAACACTCACTTGGTTTCCGCCTCCTCATACGCCGCACAATTATCCGGTGTTTCGTAGACAATGACCCGTTTTACAGGCAAGTTCTGCTGCTGTAACTGATGGAAAAAGTGTTTTGCAAAGCATTCTGCGGTTGGCCGGAACGGAACTGGAATCAGGCGGAATGATTCTTCCTGTAATGCTTGTACGGTTGTCTGACGCAGCGAGCCTTCCTCATAAATCAAAGCGTGGTCATAGAAATCTGCCAATGCCCGCAGGGCTTTTTTCAAGTCCCCGAAATCAATTAACATCCCCCGACAGACCCCCTCTGTCTGCAAATCTTCCTGCTCTACGATTACTTCAATCGTCCAGCGGTGTCCGTGCAGGTTCGCACACTTTCCCTTGTAACCACTTAAAAAATGAGCACTGTCAAATGCTGCTTTTGCTTTCAGCTGATACATATAAATTGCATCCCTCTTTCTAAAAATAAGCCATAAAAAAGGCGGTGCTTTCTGCAAAAAGAAAGACCGCCGATCGTTTGATAGAAAACAGGCAACCGCCTGTTGAAACAACGAAAAAATTTTGGCAGCCCTGGTTTTGTTTAACGACAGGATGGTGCAAACGAACTGTCGCAAATTTGATTATAACACAACTTTTCCGACTTGTCAACCGTTCATCGAAAACAAATCACCGCACAGAGAAATTTCTTTTCCTGTGCGGTGAACATTTATTCCTTTTCCAAATTACATCATTTTATTCGCTGTCGGTATCTTCAATCAAATGATATTCCGGATAAATGCTGTACCATCTTCCATTGTACTTATAGACGTATACATCATTTCCTTCATCTCGTTCTTCACCGTCTACCGTCAATTCACACTCTGCGAAATAGATGACTTCATCAGCGGTTATTCCATAATTATCCAAATAATTGGAATTTACACGTTCTGTTACCTTGCTATTTTCAATCGGGTTGGAATTGTCATCTACTTTTACGGAAACTTCATCGTATTTATGACCATACGTATTCATTCTATTCTGCATATAATCTTGCAGCTGCTTTTCCGTCAAGTTCTTGTCATCTTCCCAGTATTCTTTTCCTTTCGCCGGCAACAACTTCATCATTGCAGCAGCATCTCCTGTATATTCTGCTGTCAATGCAGCTTCTGCTGCTTCTGTTGCCTTTTTATATCCACCCTTTGAGCCTCCGCCTGCACCGTGTCCAGTAAATCCGATGCAGAATGCGATTATAATGACAATCAAAATCACAATCCCAACACCGACGATAATCAGTGGCTTTTTCGTTTTTACAGCGATGCTCTGTGCATTCGGTGAAAATGATGAGTTTTGTTGTGGAGCGAAATTGTTGGGTTGTGGAGTGAAATTGCTGGGTTGTGGGGGAATTGGTGGTGGCGTGTTTGCTGTTCCACATTTGGGACAGAACCTTGCAGTGTCTTTCAGTTGAAATCCGCAGTTTTTACAAAACATAGTATCCTTCTTTCTACAAAAAATGGGGAAAATTATCATCGCTTCCATTTTACTATAAATTGGGCAGAAGGTCAAGGGAAATAAGAAATTCTTTTTTGATTTCCATCAATCTGACAATTATTTTTGGAAATATTTGTGAATCATATACAAAAAATGGAACGCATTGATGAGATGATAACTTATGAATGAACTGGTAATATTATAGCATATATTCCTTGTTTTGCTAACCCATTTAAAGGATTTTTTGTCTTTTTTATACAATTTAGGCGAATGCTCCAACTTACCAACTATAAACCAAAAACAAATCACCGCACAGAGAAATTTCTCTCCCTGTGCGGTGAATCTTTTGCTCATTCTTAAAAATGATTGCTATTTACTTTGCAGCATTGTACGGCAGGTTTTCATAATCTTCCATCATGAGGATAAATCTCATCAAAGCAAATGAATCCTCTTCTGTAATGTTTTCTGTGCCGTCTGTAATGTCACAGTTTGCATTTACTTTCTGCACATCGGTCAGTGTAACCAAACCAGCCTGATACTTGTTCAGCATAACAGCGTCGGTCAGGTCTACCTTACCATCCATGTTGATATCACCATACAGTGCTTCGCTTTCGCTACCGGTTGTAGCAGCGGTTGTAACAGTTGTGGTAGTTTCATTCGGTGCAGTGGTTACTTCTGCAGAAGTGGTTGTAGATTCAACCGGTTCTGTTGTTGTTTCTTCCGGTGTAGTAGTTGTGCCTGCATCTGTAGTTGTTACAGTGGTTTCAGTAGTTTCGCCGCTTTCATCCGGCAGATAAGCTGCTACGAGCGTTGCCTTTGTGGTATCGTCCTTCTCGCCTTCCTTATCGTTTGCCCACCATACCTGGAACTGTGCTTCTTTTTCCTTCTGTGCAGCTTCTGCAATCTTTGCGATCTGGTCAGCATCCTTTACTGTTCCGCTGCCGTTGTTGAAAGTAACGTTATAAACATTATCTGCATCCAGGCTAACCGTTACATCATCGGACTTGCTTGCTTCCCACTTATAAGAAACCCAATAATCAACACCATCAACCTTTACAGAAACGCCCACACAGCCATTTGCATAGCCGAGGCTATCATCCAAGTCCACAATCAGGTGTACTTCCTTGCCCATCGAACGATCGAAAATTACCTTAACCGTGCTGCCATCCTTCTTGATGTCGCCCATAATTGCATTTTCAATCTTTGTGGTAGTCATTGTTGTGGTGGTTGTGGTCGTTGTTGTGGTGGTAGTTGTCTGACCAGTGCCGGATGTCGTGGTAATGACTGCACCGCTGTTGCTGTACAGATTTTCCGGCAGTTCATCCAGTGTGATACAATAATCACTGGTGTAGATTTCCTTCAAGTCTTCCTTCTTGTTGAACATTTCATTGCTCAGGAAGTTCGTGCTATCCGAACCGCCATCATACCACGGGCAGAAATACAGCCAGCCAGCCTTTTCCATCTGGAGATTTTCCAGTGTCGGAATGCTGTCGTTTTCAGCCATGGCAACCATCTTCTTGCCGCCATACTGTTCCACCAAGCTGTAGAATGTACCGCCGATTGCACTGTCATTGTGTACCAGAACGGCATTGCCAGTTGACCAGTCGGTGCAGTTGTACTTATCGTAAGCAACCAAATCTACATATTCATCGCCCGGATACCAGTTGGTAGAAGTTTCGAAAGTATAGCTGTTCCATTCCCAAATGATATTGTGCAGACCATAGTCTTCGGTCAAGGTCTTGTAAGTCAGCTTCCACAGATCTTTATAGACAGCAGAACCAGACTTGCCCCACCAGAACCAAGAACCATCTTCACCGCCGCCACCTTCTGCTTCATGCAGCGGACGGAAAATCATTGGGACACCAGCATCCTGCAACTTCTGAATCTGTTCTGCCAGCATCTTCAGACAGAGCATATAATATTCCCGTTCCTTTGTGCCTTCTTCCAAAACCTTAGCGGTATCAAAGTCTGTTTCATCCGGCTTATAAGTTCCGTTTGCCCAGTCTACCTTATCTCCAATATTATAATCAGAGAATTTCTTCGGAACGGTAATGTGCCAAGATGCAGTTACGATACCCTTGCTGTCCTTTACCCAGCTAATCATACGGTCAACTGTACCATCTTCACTGCCATACAGCGGATTGGTATTCAGGAAGTCAAAGCCACGGATTGCTGGCAGCTTTCCAGTGTTATCCTTGATGTAGTTGAATTCATAGTCGAAATCATGCGGGCCATACTTATAGATTTCCTGCTGACCAGAAATGATGTGTTCGCCATAAACACTTGCCAGATAGTTCATCAGGGATTGTGTTTCCGGTGTTGCATTCTTGTCTGCCAGGTCACTCGTTGCAGAGAGTTCCGGATAATTCGGTTCGGTCAAAGTCAGGTAGTCAAACTGTGTCCAGCCCCAGAAGCTGACAAATTCCAGTTCATTTTCCCCAGCATTCAGCTTGATTCTTGCAACGTTGGACTCGCTGAAATCCGTGTGGTTCGACAGTGCCAAATCTCCAGCTGCATTGCCGTTGACATTCAGTTTCTGCGTCTTTGCACCGCCATCCGTTGCATAGCAAATGTTCAAGTCATACATACCAGCTTTTTCTACATTGACAGTTACCTTAATGGTTTCACCTGCATCCCGCATATGAACAATCTTGCCACCGCTAGCACTTGCAACTTCTTCTACTTCTGCAGAAACACCGGTAATTTTACCATCTTCAAATTCATACTTCGTTTCTCCGGCAGCGGAAACGCCACCGAAAAACGAGCTGACACAAACAGCATTCAATGCCATTGCAGCCGCCAAGCTGGCAGCAAATACTTTCTTTTTGATTTTCATCTCAAAGATCCTCCTTTTTGTTTTTAAACCATCCAATCAATTTTGCATGGATTTTTGTTGCAATTTGCACAATTTCCATACACACTTTTTGATTTATTTTACTATAAAATAAGATGCATGTCAATAGAATTTTGATTTCAGCCCGAAAAATCTATCTATTTCACAAAAATTGTTTCTGTGCTTTGTGCAACATTTCCTCTGCTTGATTTTCATTTCTGTTTTGCATGGATGGATTCGGAAATTTGTTGAAAAAATAGAAAATGGATAAAAAATACATTTTAGCTGATTTTTACAGTTCCAATATATTTTCGTCATGGAAATTCAGATTTCTTTGCTTTAATCTCTAGCAATTTTGTTGTAAAATAAAGGAAACGATTTTTATATGATTCCGAAAGGGAGGATTCAAAATTGGAACAGGAACTGACACTCCACACACTCAAACCGCTACTCTTGCAATCGGATGCAGAGAACTGCTCCGATGCCTTGTTTTTAAAAAAACTATTCTATCATATCGTCGATGAATCTGTCATACAAAAGAAATTGATTTGCAAATCCACATCCAGTCTGAAAGCATTTATGCAGGGCAATCGGCGGAGAAATCGCCAGCAAAAACGCACGTATGCCAACTATCACGGTACAGAATTGCTAAAAAAAACATTTCAGCTAGAAGACCGAGACCAATTGTTCCAAAATGAAACCCTCCACCAGCTTGCTTATAATATTGATACCATGATGGCAGAGGCGAAAATTTCAGACTGGCGAGCGGTGCAAATTTCTATTTTTAAGATGCTCAATGAAGAAATGGTTTATGGTTCTGACATGCTTAATGACATTAAAGAATTATATAGACAAAATAAAATCTCCAGAATTATTGCGGTTGTTGTTCTCATTGCGATTTTTCAGGAAACCATTTCTGATGTATTTTGTTGGCTGACACCCAAAAATCTCGGTGAAATGGTTCCAGCCATTCAAAAAGCTGCGATTCAGATGCTCCACCAAGCTGCGGAAGAACAAGGCAGAATGCTGGCGTTTCACAGCGTTTCCCATAAAATTGATATGCCTGGAATTGGGAATCTTCTCTCGACTGCTCTCGGCGTTCAGAATCATCACATTGATTCGATTCTAGTGGAAAGCGAACAGAATAACTGCGAATCGCTCCGGACACTTTTCTCCAATTCTCCCTATCCAAATATCATGCTAACGGGAACGGGCGGAGCAGGAAAAACCTTTTTGCTGCTGGATTTGGGGGAATCTCTCTTACGGGAAAACAGTTCGCTGATTCCAATTTATATCCCTTTAAACCTGCTGAACTACAACACCATCGGAAAACAAGAATCGCCGATTCTCCATCACTTTTATCAGATTCTCTCAGAAGAAAAACAACTCCCTTACGAACAATTTCTGTCCATGCTGCAAGCGGAATCTGATGTATTTCTTTTCTTCTTACTGGATGGCTACAACGAAATTTCCAGCGAAACTGCAAAAAATCAACTCCTCTTAGAAATCAAGGAAATGAAACGCAAATACCCAGCCATTCGCTTTCTGATTACCAGCAGAAACAATCTTGCCGACTGCTTTTCAACGGGCGGAGAACTGCCGTTTCTCTGCAAGCGTGTAAATCCCCTGCAAGATACTCAAATCCAAGACTTTTTCAAGCAGTTATTCGGAACAGAACGGGCAGAACAGGAATGGCAGACCTTGACACACAGCAACTGCATGGATATTTTACGAAGTCCTATGGCACTTGCGATGTATGCCTACACGCTGAAAAAAGATGTCATCCCAACTGCACCGCTGCCCCATCGCCTACCAGAAACAACAGGAGAACTCATTTGCAACTTCATCGAACAGGTGAAACGCACTCCCACACTGAACGGAACGTCAGAAGAACGGGAACAGACGAATTTCGCCATGCAGATGCTCTATTATATCGCCTATTGCATGACCAGAAACGGCAGCTTTCGTATGGATGAATTTTCCATGCGGAACACTGTTCAAGATGCCATTGCCTTTTATAAGACGTATTCCCCACATCCCATGCCGGACACGTTCGCTGCTACATTCTGGGAAATCGAACATAAGATGGGCTTTCTCATTGAACCGCAGCATGCTGACCAAGATTTCCGATTCTACCACCAGAATTTCCGAGATTATTTCTATGCCAACTTTCTGTTGGAAATCATTCAAACTGCAATTTGGATGCAACAATATTCTACCCCTTCACAATCTGCCGGACAGCTGCTCTGTCGGTTCTTTTCAGAACCAATTCCGGAAGAAATCCTGCAATTTTTAGGGGAAAGCACGCTGGAACGCCTTTACCTGCCCGGACAGCCTCGCATGAACGACCCACAAGGTTCTCTGCTGGAACAGGCTTTGCAAATTCTATCTGAATTGCCAGCCAATTCCGCTGTGCAAAAATCCATTGAACAACTTATCTTTGCCGTCAAGCAAACCCGTCACCAAAATCTCAGCACGTTCCGTTTCAACGATCTGCATCTGGAAACCGTCAATTTAAATGGTATCCGTCTATATGATTTTCAATGCAACACGCTGCATACTGCGGACTTTTCCGGCAGCTTTCTCAATGCGTATACATTCCAGCCACTCGGACATTCTGCTGCTGTTCATACGTTCTGTACGATTCAAAATAATGTGCTCTCTATTTCCGGTAGTGGCATTTGGTGCTACAACAACCAAACCCAACAATTCCGGTTTCTCTCCGCTTATAATGGTACATATGTTTCTACCTCGGTATCTGTTCCACAGCATCGACTCTTATTGATAGGCGATAAAAACGGGAATCTCTCTTTTTGGAGCGTTTCATTTCAAGACAAGCTGCTCTCGATTCAACAGCAGCCAGAACGCACCATTTCTCTGAACAATACCATTCAGCATTTGTTATATGACGCTGCACAGGACTGCTGTTTTGCTGCCATCAAGAGGGAAGGCATCTGGCGAATTCCGCTTCTGCATCCGGAAAACCGGAAATTTGTCCCCTATCCGGAACACTGCCGCAATTTCCGCAAGTATCGCCTTGCTGCTGTGGAAGACGTGCTGATTTTCTCTTGTGGGAAAACATTGTATCAAATTCCCATGCATGCAGAAACATTCTGTTCCGAACAGATTCAGCCATTCTTGACCGTTTCCACGCAAGCCCCAGAGCCAGATGACGCTTTTATCTATGACTTCAAGGTGCTCTCTTATTTGCATCAACCCTGTTTTCTCATCAACTTACGGGGAAAATCTCGTTCTGTTGTCCTGCTTGCAACGCCAAACGGCAACCTTGAGATTCAGCGAAAAGAACATACCGATACATTCAATGGTTTTAATGATTTGATTCTATCGCCGGATGCATCCAAATTCTGCATCTGCAACAAGGTCTATGGCAACCGAGAACCCTGCATCAGCGAAGTGCTGCTCTCTATCTTTGAAAAAGAGATTATTTGCAAGCCCTATTATGGCAAACAAAATTTTGAGATTGAAACCGCTTGCTATCTGGACTCTAATTCCATCATGCTCAGTTCGTTAGACCGTTCGCTTCAGATTATCAACACTCGTACAGAAACGATTTGCTGTCAGTTCCTCGGCTACGATGCCGGAATTCATTCCCTCTTTCCCGTCAATGAAAACACTCTTTATACCAGCTCCTATGATGGCACGCTGCATCAATTATCACGGGAAAGCTGGTTTACAGGCAGCTGGCACTGTGTGCGTGCGATTCCAGCTCATAACAACTGGGTGCATCAAGTCAAGCAATTCTCGATAGATGGTGTTCCGGTTCTGGCATCCTGCTCCCATGACCACACCATCCGCATTTGGAACGCCAAAACAGAAACTTGCATCTGTACCATTTCTATGCCCTATCTGGTGATTGCTGTTGGATTTTTTCCCGATGGTACAGTAGTTGGCGTTACCCGAAATGGTATCATCGGACACTATCGAATTGACTTGAATCACCAGCAAGCGGAAACGCTTTCTCTGTTTGAGTTGCAACAAATGCTGGAATGTTCTTTTGCACGCACTCGAAAACTCTGTATGCGAAAAAAAGCAGATGGTACTTGGCTGCTGTTTCTCTTAGTCTGGACGGCGAACCACACAACGGTTGTCTATCAGCTAACAGAGAACGACCAACAGGAATTACAGCTGAACCGCTGTTGCAGCATGGATGAACTAGTCACAGAAAACGTCATTTTAAGAGATGTAGACGTTGCTTTTTTAAAAGATGGACATACCCGCTGTGCATTGTTCTGCGGCAGCCCTTATCAGCAATTTCAAAATAATTTCTTTGCCCTGCAAACCGACCAAAATCAACAATACCTCTATCGCCCAGAAGCAGATACCCCCATTTCTGTTTCCCGTCACGATGCTTTGGACAACTACAATGGCGTAACTGCTGGGCTGTTCCTTTCTTATCAAGGGGAACTGTATGCTGCAATTGCAACCTATTCCTATCAGATTATTATCTTTGCTGTCAGAGCCGTAACCAACGCAAAAATCATCCTCAAATGTGTCCATGATACGCCAATTTTAGACCTGCAAACAGCTGGCAACACGCTATTTGCAGCCGGAGCAAACGGGAAAGTTTTTCAGTGGAATCTTGCTCAGCTGCTGCCCGTTTCAGATACGGAAAAGCCCTTGATTTTCCACAGCCAACCGGAAAATGTCATCTTTGAAAATATTTCCGGCTTTTTCATGAACCATGTGCGGTTTGCAGACAGTCATACAGACTGGAGCGAGGACTTCCGAAAAAAAATTGAACAATATGCAGAAAACAGTTGACAAATGCTCCGTTTTATGCTACAATAACATTGTTTCGTGTGCGGTAAGAACTGCTTACCGCCTCGTTCTGCGGATGTGGTGAAATTGGCAGACACGCAAGATTTAGGTTCTTGTGCCGTAAGGTGTGCAGGTTCAAGTCCTGTCATCCGCACCAAAAAAGAAAACCAGTCGGAGCATTTTTGATCATCTGCTCTGACTGGTTTTTTCTATCCTTTTGTATGATTTTTTATATCATTATGCTTCTCTCAGCAATGCCTTTAAATCTGCCTCCGGTGTGGTAATCGGTGCAATGCCATAGTGTTCTACCAGATATTGCAGCACGTTCGGAGAGAGAAACGCCGGCAGCGATGGGCCAAGCCGAATATTCTGAATGCCCAGATGCAGCAGCGTCAACAGAATGCAGACGGCTTTCTGCTCATACCAAGACAGCACATAGGACAGCGGCAATTCATTCACGGAACAGCCAAACGCCTGCGACAATGCGACAGCAACCTGAATGGCACCATATGCATCGTTACACTGTCCCATATCCATCAACCGTGGTAAACCGCCAATTGTTCCCAAATCCAAATCGTTAAACCGATACTTTCCGCATGCCAGCGTCAAAACAATGGAATCTTTCGGGGTCTGCTTTACAAATTCCGTGTAATAATTCCGTCCGGTCTTTGCTCCGTCGCAACCGCCAACCAAGAAGAAATGCCGAATTGCTCCCGAACGAACGCCTGCAACTACCTGCTCTGCAACAGACAAAATCGTTCCATGTCCAAAGCCGGTTGTGACAGTCGTTCCGCCATTGATGCCAGTCATCTGCCGGTCTTCGGAATAACCGCCCAGTTCCAACGCTTTTTCAATCAGGGGCGTAAAGTCTTTTTCTTCCCCGATGTGTACGGCATCCGGAAAAGCAACCGCTTCTGTTGTAAACACGCGGTCGGCATAGCTGCCCTTCGGCGGCATTAAACAGTTGGTGGTAAAGAGAATCGGTGCTGGCAAATCTGCAAATTCTTTTTGCTGATTCTGCCATGCTGTTCCAAAGTTGCCCTTTAAATGCGGATACGCATTCAGTTTCGGGTAAGCATGTGCCGGGAGCATTTCTCCATGCGTATAGATGGAAATGCCCTTGTCTTTGGTCTGCTCTAACAGCAGCTGTAAATCTCGCAGGTCATGCCCGGTTACCACGATAAACGGCCCTTTTTCAATCTTCATCGAAACTGTTTTCGGGGACGGTGTTCCAAAGGTTTCCGTGTTGGCTTTGTCCAGCAGTGCCATGCATTGCAAGTTTACTTCACCGACTTTCAAAGCCGTTTGCAGCAGCTCTTCCATTGGGAATGTTTCGCCAACTTTACAAAGTGCCTCACTAAAAAAAGTGTCAATCACTGCATCCCGATACCCCAACACCATTGCATGATATGCATACGCTGCCATACCACGCAGACCAAACAGAATCAGGGATTTCAGCGAACGAATATCTTCATCCGGCTCTTCCCAAAGCTGCCGTAAATCATAATCATCATTTCTGCCACAAGGTGCTCCACAGCTTTGGCACTGCGGTACTAAAGCATCTTTTGCCCGATGCACAGCGGAAATCTGTTCCCGAATGGCAGCATCGTCAAAGCTGACATTGGTCAACGTTGCAAACAAGCCCGTAATCATAACATTCCAAGTTTCCTCGGTTGCCAGCGTATCGCCAACGGTTGCCCGTGCCAGACCAATCAACGCCCCAGTCAATTCATCTTGCAGCTGGGCTGTCTGGGCTGTTTTTCCGCAAACGCCACGGCTGCCCGTACATCCGGTACATCCTGCGGTCTGTTCACACTGATAACAAAACATCTTCTGTTCCATTTCGATTCCTCCATTTTCATCTATGGTTTCCCATTGTTTTGATTTTATGCTTTTCGTCTGCCATCGGTGGAAAGAATCACCACTTCGCAGGGGATTTCCGCACCGCTTGCCGTTAATGCACGCTGTACCGCCTGCACCAGCCCACCGCAGCAAGGCACTTCCATTCGTACCACAGTGATGCTCCGAATGGAGCAAGTTGCAAAAATTTCAGTTAATTTCTCTGCATAATCCACGGTATCCAATTTCGGGCATCCAATCAAAGTGATTCGATTCCGCATAAACTGTTCGTGAAAGTCATGATATGCATAGGCGGTGCAGTCCGCAGCAATCAGCAAATCTGCCCCCTGCAAATACGGGGCTACTGGAGAAATCAACTGAATCTGCACCGGCCACTGTGCCAGACAGCTTTCTGTTTCTCCCTGCGGACAGACTGCCGGAGCTGCTGTTCGTTTCAGCTGTTTTGCCTGTGTGCCGGGACATCCGCACGGCAATGGTTTCGCCGCTGCTTTGGCAGCTTTTGCTGCTAAGACTGCCTGTTCATTATAAGCCGGAGCTTCTCGCTCTTCAAACGTAATCGCATTCGTCGGACAGGCTGGCAGGCAATCGCCTAAGCCGTCACAATAATCCTCCCGCAGCAGTTTTGCCTTTCCGTTTACCATGCCAATTGCCCCTTCATGGCAAGCCTCTGCACATGCTCCGCATCCAATGCAAGCAGCTTCATCAATCCGAATAATGGTTCGTTTCATCATTTTATCAACCTTTCTACGGGTGTTCCCGTTTGATTTTATCGGTGTGTGTTCGGTTCTTCTGGGTCTATTATAGAACAGAATCGAAAAAAAGTCTGTTGAATTTTCAACAAAAAGGAGATTTTCATGCAACAATATCTGGAAATTTTACAAACCTGCCGCCTGTTTGCAGAAATTCCGCCGGATTCTCTGAAAACCATGCTGGAATGTTTTGCCCCAACAATTCAAACCTACGCCAAGCAACAGACGTTGTTACAGGCTGGCGAACCACTGCATCAGCTGGGCATTGTTCTCACAGGAAAAGTGCAGCTTGTCCGTCTGGACTACGACGGAAACCGCAGTATTACTGCAAGTCTGTCACCTGCACAGCCATTCGGGGAGGCATTTGTCTGTGCTGGTGTTGATGCTGCCCCGATCAGTGTCATTGCAGCCACAGAAAGCACGATTCTATGGCTGGAGGGGGAAAAGCTTCTGCATCCCTGCTGCAATGCCTGCGGTTTTCACCAGCAGTTGCTATTCAATGTCATTCAATTGCTGGCAAGGAAAAATGTTTTGTTTCACCAGAAACTCGAAATCACGGCAAAACGTACCACCCGAGAAAAACTGCTTGCTTATCTCTTTCAGCAGGCGAAGCAGGAAAACAGCAATACTTTTGTGATTCCATATGACCGGCAGGGGCTGGCGGATTATCTGGAGGTTGACCGGAGCGGACTTTCTGCGGAAATCAGCAAGCTGCGAAAAGAGGGAATCTTAGAGAGTAAAAAGAATTGGTTTCGCCTGCATCTATAAACAAAAACAACCCGTATGGTTTCCCATACGAGCCGCTTTTTTGTATTTGCTTTGGAGTCGTTTTTATGCGATGAGCTGCTTGCCCAGTTCCTTGCAGGTTTCCAAGTCTTCATCAGACGGCGTTTCGTTGACAATCAGACCTTCGCCGTTCACCAGAACAGCACCGTCTGCCTTTGCCCGTTCTTCCCAGTTCCGCATCCATTCGCCGTCGCCCCAGCCATAAGAACCAAACAGTGCGATGGTCTTTCCGCTCAGTGCACCTTCAATCGCAGTGAAGAACGGTTCGAATTCGGATTCTTCCAGAACTTCATCTCCCATTGCAGAACAGCCAAATGCAATTCTGTCATAATCGGCAATATCGCCTGTAAAATCGGATACGCTGAACAGTTCTGCACCTGCTCCTTCTGCGATTGCATTTGCCATCTGTTCGGTATTACCGGTACCACTCCAATAAATTACTGCTGCCTTCATGTTCATTTCCTCCTCAAGAAATTTTCAGTGCCTGATAAAGATCATAGCCCTGATTCAGCTGATTGCACAGAAATGCTCTGCAACGATCATATCTTTCAAAAGTATGCTTTGCCCGTTCAGCATGGTGATATACCTTCCAATATTTGCAAAGCACATAATTTTTGCCTTTGTTCTCCATGAACCCAATCACATCTTCCACGGGATAGCCCAGAAATACGCCGATTTCGTGGGGGAATTCCCCTGAACAGCGGATGCGTTCGGAAAGCTGCTGCAACGCTGCCTCCAAATTGACAGGTTCTGCATATCCCTGCTGCCGTAAAATCAATTGTACTTGTGGGTTTTGCAACTGCTGCTGTAACAAGGTTTCCTGATAGAGCAGGATTAACGCACGATTGGTGCAGTCACACAGCAACCGCAATTTCAACCCTTTTGCATGAGCTCTTGCATTGAATCGCTCCAAATGTTCCAAAACAGAAAATTCTGTTTTGTTGATGGACATCAGACTGGCACACTTGATTCCCAACAACGATGGTGCCATAAAATACGCCAGTTTCTGTTCAAATTTTACACATTCGGAAACGGACATGCAACCCCTCCTATTCTTGTTTTTGTGGACAGCGGATCTTCGCCGGCAAATTGTTAGTTTTAACTAACCGAGAAACGGAAAAAATCGGGAAATCCGGATGCTTCCCGTACTTTTACAGTTAGTGTTCTCTAACTAACGAACTCATTCTACCACACAATTTCAAATTTGTCAAGAGCTTTTTTCATTTTTTCTGGAATCTTTTTCAAATTCTATTATCCCAAGGCAGTATCCAAAATCATCATCGCAACAAATCCCACTGCAAACGAAATTGTTCCGACATTGGAATGCTTCCCTTCGGACATCTCTGGAATCAGTTCCTCCACGACTACATACAGCATTGCTCCGGCAGCAAAACTCAGCAGATACGGCATTAACGGGATAAAAAAGCCAGATGCTAAAATCGTCAGCAATGCTCCCAGCGGTTCGACAACGCCGGACAACGTACCGTATAAAAACGCTTTCGATTTTCGCATACCTTCTGCACGCAACGGCATTGAAATAATTGCCCCCTCCGGAAAGTTCTGGATGGCAATACCGAGCGACAATGCCAGTGCTCCGGCGGCAGTAATCGAAGCCTGATGCCCATACAACACGCCAGCATAAACAACCCCGACAGCCATTCCCTCCGGAATGTTATGCAGCGTCACTGCAAAAACCAGCATGGTTGTCTTTTTCAAGCGTGCCGGAATGCCTTCTGCCTCCTTGCTATTCATATGCAGATGCGGAATCAGCCGATCCAACAGCAGCAAAAACGCAATTCCAACCAAAAAGCCAATGGCTGCCGGTAAAAATGCAAGCCGTCCCCGGTCAGATTCCTGCTCTAAAGCTGGAATCAACAGACTCCAAACGGAAGCAGCGGTCATAATTCCAGCAGCAAAGCCGGTTAAAATCCGCTGTACACTGGTTGGAAGATTGTTTTTCAAAAACAATGCACACGCTGCCCCCAGTGTTGTGCCCAGAAACGGGATTAAAATTCCCTGTACAACTTGTGTCATCATAATTCTCCTTTCTCTGATGCTCATGGTTAATTGGTTAGTTATAACTAACTATAAAATAGTATACACAGCTTTTCTCTTTTTGTCAATCCTTTTCCATGACGAATTTTTTCAACAAACTGATACAAACTAGAAAAACAGGAGGTGTATCCAAATGCCATTTCCCGATTTACAGACATTATTACAGGCAAGCAATTCTTCTCGGCAGTTTCTGCTTTCGCTGCCTGTAGATGTGCAATTGCAGCTGCATGAACAGAACGAATGGATTCACACACAGGCAGATTTACGGCGATATGCTGCTTATTATCATATAAATTAAATCGCAAAAAAAGGCGGTGCTCCGGTTGGAACATCGCCCTTTTCATACATTTTGATTTTTATTTCCGGTCTTCCTGCTTCAGCAGTGGTGTCATGCTCTTTGCACAAATTGCCATAGTAGACGCATTGTGTAAAAATGCGGACGTTGCCGGCGGAAGTACGCTTAACAAGCCCAACAGCAACAAGGTGGAATTAAAGCCCAGAATAAAGCGATAGTTAGAATGAATCCGCTTCATCAGGCGTTCGCTCAATTTCCGCAGGGTTGCCAGTTCGGTCAGATTTGCTCCACGCAAAGTAATATCTGCTGCTTCACGGGCAATATCCGAGGCATCGCTCATTGCAACAGAAACATTCGCTGCTGCAAGTGCTGGTGCATCGTTGATACCGTCACCAACCATAATGACCCGTTTGCCCTCTGCTTTCAGTTCTTCGACATAACGGTGCTTGTCCTCCGGCAGAACCTGTGCATGATACTGCGTAATGCCCAGCATTTCTGCAGTTCGGCTGGCTGCCTGTTCGCTGTCACCCGTCAACATGACAAGGTTGCTGATACCAGCATCTCGCAGCATGGTAATTGCCTGCTTTGCCTCTGCTCTTGGCGGGTCTGCAATGCAGAGCACCCCTGCCAATTCTGAACCGATTGCCAGATAGACAACGGAGCATGCTCCAGATTTTGCATCAATTTCCGCCTGCTGTTCCGGCGTAATCACAATACCTTCATCTTCTGCAACAAAATGCTTGCTGCCGATAATCGCACGTTCTCCATGCAGCGTGGTTGCAATACCATGTGCAACGATATACTGCACTTCTGCGTGTTCTTCTTCGTGATGCAGGTTCTGTTCCGCAGCACCCTTTACAATGGCTCTTGCAACGCTGTGCGGGAAATGCTCTTCCAGACAAGCTGCTGTTTTCAGCACTTCCGATTCTGTATATGCTCCAAACGGAATGACCTTTTCCAGAACGGGTTCTGCATTCGTCAGCGTACCAGTCTTATCAAAGACAATCGTATCTGCCTCAGCAAACGCTTCGAGATACTTTCCGCCCTTGATGGTAATATCACAGTCCGCTGCTTCCCGAATTGCCGAAATTACAGAAATCGGCGTGGAAAGCTTGATGGCACAAGAATAGTCCACCATTAAAATCGAAACTGCCTTTGTAATATTCCGTGTCAGCAGCAAGGTCAATCCAAAGCCTAAGAAACTAAACGGTACAATGCTGTCCGCCAGATGTTCTGCACGGCTCTGAACGCCTGCTTTCAGATTTTCGGAATGGTCAATCAATTCAATGATTTTTTGCAGCTTGGTATTTCCGCTAACGGCTTTTACCTGAATGACAATCGTTCCTTCTTCGACAACTGTTCCGGCAAATACCGTCGCTCCAGCGGATTTCATCACGCTCAGCGGTTCGCCTGTCATAGAGGATTCGTTGATATTGGCTTCGCCGTCTACAATCGTACCATCAACCGGAATGATGCTGCCCGTCCGAACACGGATGCAGTCATCTACCTGCAAGTCTGCCATTGGCATCAGCCGCTCTACATCGCCGTCAACAACCCAGACTTGTTCGGTCTTAATCGCTAAGCTATCTGTCAAAGCAGCCTTTGTTCTGGCTCTGGTATAATCTTCCAGCAAGGAGGAAACAGACAGCAAGAACATAATCGTTCCAGCAGTCTTATAGTTCTTTTGCAGCAGGCAAGCTGCTACAGAAGTACCATCCAGCACTTCTACATTCAGATGGCAGTCCAATAAGTTCTTCACTGCCCGTCCGACATACCGCAATCCTCTCAGGAAAATCATTGCGTTTCCAATGGGGGTCGGCAGCAATGCTTTATATAGAACCCGTTTTGCAACCAGTTTTGCCAAATCATTTTTGAAATCAGAATCAATCTGTTCCGTTCCAATCTGATTTTCCAACGGCTGCATGGTGCGAGGATTCATTCTTGCAACCAGACGGATGACATCCAAGCGATGTCCATTCCGGTAATGTACCAGAATGCCACCGTTTTGTGCATGAACTTCTACCTGCAATACAAACCGATTCCGCAGCAATGCTTCCTGAATGGCGGTTTCCAGTTCCCGTTCAAATGCATATGCACCGCAACGAAACCGGATTCTGCCGGGTTTGTCATAAACGATTTTGCCATTCATGGTACAATCACTTCGTTTCTTCTTCAGTTGCAGCTTCTTCTGCGATGTCTGCCAGTCCAGCTTCTTCCTTTGCATCACAGCAAATGTCAGATGCTTCATCCTTCATGTTCTGGAAGGTTGCCTTTGCATCGCTCTGGAGCTTCATGCCCTTTGCCAGACCGCTGACAGCCAGCTTCCGAGTGGTTTCTGCTGTCAAAATCTTCTTACCGATTACCAGAGCAGCTGCACCGCCGATTGCACACCACAGTTTTTCATTTTTAAAACATTTCCACATATGTAACACTCCTTTAAATTTATGAAAGTTCTTTTTGTTTCCGGTAAACTCTATGTGAGTTCCTGTGATTTTATTATACGACAAACGCCCTAAAAAGTCAATAGAATCCGACAAAAATTAGGCCTTACAAACCGCAGTTTTTAAAAAGAAAAGGTTAGTCAAAACTTTTCAAAACCCATTTACAGGGTTTCATTTTAAAAGAAAATCCTACAAGCCATTTTCATATGGCTTTTCAAAAAAATAACAAAAAATCAATGCTGCTTTTTCAAATTTAACCGGATAGTTGCAGGAAGTTCCGAAGTATGTTATACTATAAAAAGCATATGCTGACAAACTCCACAGCACTCTGGAAAGGTGGTTTGATTTCTTGTACCCATTTCTTGAAAAGAGCATTCTATTCTGGATGATTCTCATTTCTGTTGCATCCACAATTGACACCATTCACCCACTCCCTGTGATTTCTCTTTTGCTTGCCCTGACGATTTCCGCCCTTGCACAAGCATTCCCGAAAAATTGGCTGTCCAGCGTCTGCCTTGGCGGTTACTTTCTGCTTTGCAGCTGTTATCCGCCGATTCTCTTGACGATGCCGCTGCTCTTATATGATGCAATTCGGGCGAAAAAATGGTATCTTTCTATTTTTGCCGTGGGTGCTCTGCTGCACATTGCTACATTTTCCGTGCTGCAAATCTGTTTATTCTGCGGACTGATTCCGCTTTCGATTCTATTGGGCTGGCGGACTCAACAATGGGAAACTTGGGTACAGACTGCCCACCAGCAGCATGACCATGCAAGCGAATTGCAGCAAAAATTGACCCAGCGAAACCGCCAGTTGCAAACGGCACAGAATGATGCGGTACGCATGGCAACGCTGCAAGAACGCAACCGCATTGCCAGAGAAATTCATGACAATGTAGGGCATATGCTGACCCGTGCTCTGCTACAAACGGGAGCACTTGCTGTTTGTGTCAAAGAAGAGCCGCTAAAAGCCTCTGTTGCTGCCCTACAAGAAACATTAGACAGTGCCATGACCAGTATCCGCAGCAGCGTGCACAAGCTGCATGATGATGCCATCCCATTGGAAAAGTCTGTACAAGACTGCTTGCAACCTCTGAAAGATACTTACCACATCACATTAACTTATGACATTTCCGAACAGATTCCCAGCATTGTAAAGCTGTGTTTGCTGGGCGTTTTAAAAGAAAGCCTGTCGAATGTTGTCAAGCACTCCAACGGCGATGCCATTCAAATTGTCATTCGGGAACATCCGGCTTTTTATCAGCTTTCCATTACAGACAACGGAACAGGCTCGCACTTGCAGCAAACCGGAATCGGTCTGGAAACCATGCAAGACCGAGCCGAACAAGTTCACGGGCTGATTCGATTCTTTCCAGAAAAAGATTCGTTTCGGGTGTTTCTCTCTATTCCAAAATCATAAATCGCCCACCCTACCATTATAATGTAAAGAAAGGAATCTTCTCCTATGCGTATTATTCTCATTGATGACGACCAGCTTGTGACGCTCTCGCTGAAAACCATCCTCGAAAGCACCGGCTCTGTACAGGTTCTGGCAACCGGAACATCTGGAGCGGAAGCGATTGCTCTCTATCAACAGTGGAAACCGGATGTCCTGCTGCTGGACATTCAAATGCCGAACGGAAGCGGACTGGATGCCGGCGAACAGATTCTGCAACAAGATCCAAACGCTCGCATTCTGTTCCTGACCACATTCTCCGATGATGCCTACATTGCAAAGGCGTTGGAACTCGGAGCAAAGGGATACTTGTTAAAACAGGACTTTGCTGGAATCGTTCCGGCTCTCGAAGCAGTCATGCAGGGGCAACACGTATTCGGGGAGCAAGTCGTTTCCTGTTTCTCCAAACAATTCAAAAAGAAATCTACATTCGACTATGCCAAATATGACATTACAGAGAAAGAACAGGAAATCATTGCACAGGTTGCAAAGGGATACAGCAACAAGGAAATCGCTGCGGCACTCTGTTTCAGCGAGGGAACAATTCGGAATTATCTCAGCAGCATTTTGGAAAAATTGCAGCTGCGTGACCGCACACAGCTGGCGGTTTACTACTATCATCACCAGATGGACGTGTAAAATTCCGGATTTTGTGCAACTTGCATAAAATCTAGGTTCAATTTGCATTTTCTTTTTACGTAAAAAAGTCGAAAAACCGCTTGACAATCCTGCGGATTTCTGCTATAATAATAAAGCACTGAGGCGAGATACCAAAACGTAAGATAATGAAAACGTGATATCGTATCTTGTTAAAATATGCGAGTGTGCTGGAATTGGCAGACAGGCACGTTTGAGGGGCGTGTGTTTCGACGTACGGGTTCAAGTCCCGTCACTCGCACCACATGCACACAGTGCAGAATACGGATGGAAAGATGGCTGAGCTGGTCTAAGGCGCACGACTGGAACTCGTGTGTACGTTAATAGCGTACCGAGGGTTCGAATCCCTCTCTTTCCGCCAAATATTTTACGGAAAAGCGGTAGATGATTTTACATTTACCGCTTTTTTGTGTGTTCTATGATTATAATTTCAGGAAAGGAAAAGATTATGAAAACAACGGTCAAACTTAAAGATATTGCCTCATACTCTAAAGGAAGTCAAATAAATGGTAACAACTTAATTGAAGATGGTGCTTATGAATATCTTAATGGTGGAATTAATCCATCTGGTAAATGGAATGAGTATAATGTTGATGGCAATACAATAACAATTAGTGAAGGCGGCAATTCATGCGGCTATGTAAATTATATGATAAATCCATTTTGGTGTGGAGCACATTGTTATTATTTGTATAATTTGAAATGTTCCTCAAAATATCTATACTATGCTTTAAAAGGCAGTCAAAGTAGCATTATGAAATTACGTTCTGGTGCTTGTATGCCAAATATTAAAAAGAAAGACTTAGGAGAATTTATTTTATCTATCGACTTAGATAAAAAAGAACAAGATAAGACTATCAAGATTTTCAACAAACTTCAATCCATCATCACCCATCTCAGCACCCAGCTTGAAAAATTGGATTTACTCGTAAAAGCCCGATTTGTGGAGATATTTGGAGATACCGAATATAACACAAAAAAATTTCCAGTATATAAATTAAGTGAATTATGCACTGTTAGTTCAAGCAAGCGAATTTATCAAGATGAACAATCAAGTACGGGTGTACCTTTTCTTCGCATTTCAAATCTTGTAGAATTAATTGAAACAGGGCATTTAAAGAATGAGTTGTTCATTTCAGACGAAAAGTATATAGAACTCGTTAGAAGTAACTTAGTTCCACAAAAAGGTGACATATTGGTTACATCAAGAGGGACATTAGGAAAATGCTATATTGTGCAGGATGACGATAAATTCTATTTTCAAGATGGCATGATAAGCTGGCTATATAATTTAAATAAAGCCATCACACCACTATATCTTGCTTTATTATTTAATACAAGAAATATAAAAGCACAGATTGATAACTTGCAATCAGGTTCAACTGTAGCATATCTATCTATTACAATGCTAAAAAAGCTTAATATAGTCGTTCCACCGCTTACCCTTCAAAATCAATTCGCCGACTTTGTAAAGCAAATAGACAAATCAAAATCCATCCTGCAACAGGAACTCGACAAGGCTCAAATGCTCTTTGATTCTTTGATGCAGGAATATTTCGGATAATAGCATATAAACACAAAAACAGCCACCTCCTACCGTTTCGATAAGAGATGGCTGTTTTTCGTTTCACCAAAAATCAAATTTACAGTGCCTGCTTCAAAATTGCAACCACATCTTCATGTGTCAATACCTGATAACCGCCAGTCATAATCAGCGTTGCATCTGCAATGCCCTCCAGCATATCTTCTGTTACGCCCAAGTCCGTCAGATTCATCACCAGACCCAATTGCTTCATATATGCTTCCATGCAAGCAAGCCCTTCTTCTGCAATCTGTTCATCGGTCTTTCCATCTGGGCATACATCCCAAACATTCATCGCATACCGCTTGAACTTCGGCAAGCCAGCCTGCAAAATATACCGATAATATGGCAGCGAAACAGCAGACAACGTCATGCCATGCGTTGCATCGGTATACGCACCAACTGCCTGCCCAATCATATGCACTTCCCAGTCGGTTGTCTTTCCCTTTTCTACCAGCGTATTCAGTGCCCATGTTGCAATCCACATGATATTGCTTCTTGCTTCGTAGTCTTTCGGATTCTCTACCGCAATCTTTGCACTGTGAATCAGCGATTTCAGCAGCCCTTCCATCAGATAATCCGAAGTGTTGTCATCCGTTCCGGAGAAGTACTGTTCCAGAATGTGTGACATAATATCAAAGAATCCAGCAATCATCTGATACTTTGGCAGCGTAAAAGTAAAGACTGGATTCAGAATAGAGAATTTTGGCAGAACTTCTTCCCCGAATACATGCCCGATTTTCAGCTTCTGTTCATGGTTGGTGATAACCGAACCTGCGTTCATTTCTGAACCAGTTCCGACCATGGTCAGCACACAGCCCACCGGAATGATCTCGTTTTCCGGCTCTTCTTCCCGAATATAGAACTTTTCCCACGGGTCTTCCGAACAGTGCACGGAAACAGAAACGGCTTTCGCATAGTCGCAGACAGAACCGCCGCCAACTGCCAGAATAAAATCAACTTTTCCGGCTCTTGCCCGTTCGCAGCCCTCTTTCAGCTTTTCTACGGTTGGGTTCGGCATAACACCAGCATCTTCTACAATCGTCTTGCCGCATTCCTGCAAGATGGAAACGACTTGGTCATAAATGCCATTCTTCTGAATCGAACCGCCGCCGTAAACCAGCAGAATATTTTTCCCGTACT
>HF997977.1:0-32258 GCA_000433635.1 Ruminococcus sp. CAG:254 | reverse complement strand
AGTTCTTTCCGCAAGCCATCAAGTGCCTGCTCCCCGAAATACAATTTGGTCGGATTGTAATATTCAAAATTTCCTAACATGAGAGATTCCTCCTCTTTTATTTGTATCTACTTACTTCAAAATGCTGTCTACCCAGCTTTTCAGCCCTGCAACACTCTGTGTGCCGTTCAGCAGCTTGCCTTCTACAATCGTTGCACCCGGTGCACTATCTTTCAAGTTCTCCACAGTTTTACCAAATCCACTGCCGCCGGAAGTTGCAAACAGAACAATCTTCTTTCCAGAGAAATCGCCGCTTTCCAAAAACGTATTGATGATGGTCGGTGCAACATACCACCAAATCGGGAAGCCTACAAAAATCGTGTCATAGTCTGCCAGATTGCTGCACGGAGCTGCAATTGCTGGACGAGAGCTTTTATCCTGCATTTCAACCGTGCTGCGGCTCTTCTTGTCCATCCAGTTCAGGTCAGCGTTGGTATACGGAACAGCCGGCTGGATTTCAAACAAGTCTGCCCCTGCTGCCTCTGCCAGCAACTTTGCAACATTTGCAGTAATGCCACTTGCGGAAAAATAAGCAACCAATGTTTTCATGAGAAATTCCTCCTATCATAAAAATAACAATTTTTTACTTTTCAAAATGAATGATGCATGAATAGTTCAATGTTACAAATTTCATTTTGTTTCGTCCTCCTTCAAAGCAGCATACTGTTCATCGGTTACAGCTTCTAACCATTCATTGCTGGTTTCTTCGCCCGGGCATTCAATTGCAAGGTGGCTGAACCAACTGTTTGCCTTTGCACCATGCCAATGCTTAACTTCCGGCGGAATCACAACAACATCTCCCGGGTGCAGGCTCTGTGCTGACTTTCCATCTTCCTGATACCAGCCTTCCCCATCGACACAAAGCAGAATCTGCCCGCCACCGCTCTTTGCGTGGTGAATGTGCCAGTTGTTCCGGCAGCCCGGCTCAAAAGTTACATTTGCAATGAAAACGGTTTCCTTTGGATTGGTCAGCGGTTTCAGATAGGATTGTCCGATGAAATACTTTGCAAATGCGGTATTTGGTTCACCCTGTCCGAAAAATCCGCCGTGTTCTTCGGTCGCATCGTCTGCATAAACTTCCTTTGCCATCCGGAACGCAGCCCATGCATTCGGCCAGCCTGCATAAAATGCAACCTGTGTCAGAATTTCCACCATTTCAGACTTGCTGACACCGTTTTTCTTTGCGGTTGCCAGATGATATTGCAAAGAACTGTCTACAATGCCCTTACTAATCAAGGAAGTAATCGTCACAATCGAACGCAACTTCAGCGGAAGTTGTGCTTCTCTCGACCAAACTTCTCCAAACAATACATCATCGTTCAATGCCGCAAACTGCGGTGCAAATGTTCCAAGGGCATCTCTGCCGGCGGTCTGTTTTACCATGAAAAAAACCTCCTATTTTCTGTTTGTTTTTATATCTGTTTTCCGAGCTGATAAGCCTGCTCTTCGTAATCGGTTCGTTCCAGTGCCGGAACATCCATACAATCTGCACCAATCACCATGCCAGCAATGTCCCAATCCAAGAACTTTGCCATGCCCTGAAAAGAAGCAATTGCTCCGGCTGCGGATTCCATGGTATTATCTGCCATCGTCACCAACAGAGCCGTTTTCTTGTTGTGGTGCAACTGGGCATCACAGGCATAGAATCGGTCAATGACTGCCCGGATCTGTGCATTCATTGCATAATAATAAATCGGCGTTGCAAAGGCAACCGCATCCGCTTCCAACAGTTCCGGATACAGCGTTTTCATATCATCTGCAAAGGCACAGCCTCGGTCGGTGTTGTGGCAAGTTTCACAGGCAATACAAGGATGTACCTGCCGAAAGGCAGCATCAAACCGACAGACTTCGTGTCCGGTTTCCTCTGCACCTCGAATGAAGGCAGCTGCCAAGTGGGCGGACGTTCCATTTTTATGATGGCTTCCGGTAATTACAACAATTTTCATACGGTTTCCTCCTGTGTTTCGTCTGCACAAATTGCAGCAATCCATGCTTTGATTTCCTGCATCGGGGTTTCCAGATGGTCACCGCCGTTGGAGTCAAACTGAATTTCTTTTTCGTGTGCAAATGCAGCACCTCGACAGGCGATTTTCATATCTGCAATCGTATGTCCCGGCCATCCGCCGTTTGTCATAAACGGAATCACGGTCTTTCCGCTGAAATTCTGCTGGTGCAGGAATGTCCGAACGGCTGGTGCCATCGTGTACCACCAAGTCGGTGTTCCAATGAAAATCCGGTCATAATCTGCAACGGACACCGAAAGCGGTTGAATCTCCGGTTCATATCCCCGGTTGACTTCCTCCTGTCCCTGTGCAACAACGGCATCATATCCGCCTGTGTAAGGCGTAACTGTTTGAATTTCGGCAATGTCTGCCTGCGTTGCCTGTTGCAGCATCTCTGCAATTCGTTTCGTGTTGCCGTTTGTCAGAGAATCATAAACAATCAGCGATTTCATATTGTTGTTCGCTCCTTATCGAATAAAATTCGTTCCTTGCCGTGGTTCTTGTTCCGGCAAGCCATAGGCTTCCTTACCCAGTGCAATGCTTTTCATCAGGAACGTCATATTTCTTGCAAGGGTTCGCATCGTTTGCAATCCCTCTGCATCCTGTTTGGCTTCGCCCGGCTCTCTGCCGTGAATGCTGTTCCAATACTGACTAGAGGCAACCGGCATACCGGAAATCGTGAAGAACTTGTTCAGTTCGTCAAATGTTGCAGACAAACCGCCTCTTCTGGCTGCAACCACGCTTGCACCCACTTTCATCCGTTTGTCAAATGGCGTGCTATAAAACAGCCGATGCAAAAACGCAACCAAGGTTGCATTTGCAGAGGCATAATAAACCGGACTGCCAATGACCATTCCATCACAGGCTTCAAACTTCGGGGCAGTTTCGTTGACCAAATCATCGAACACACACGCTCCCTTTTTCGTACATCCATAGCAGGCAACACAGCCCCGAATGTCCTTGTTTCCAACCTGAATCCACTCTGTTTCCACTTGATTTTCCTGAAAAATCCGTTCCATTTCCCGCAGGGCAACGGCAGTATTGCCGTTTGCATGCGGACTTCCGTTAATCAATAATACGTTCATGATTTTTACTCCTCTTTCCATGTGGAATTGATTCCTGATTGCTGTGGCAAGCGGCGGCTGTCGCTCCGCCGTCTGCCAAGGGGCATCAATCCCACTTTAATTCGCCCGTTTCCACGGCGATTTCGTAGCGTTCAATCTTGTAGTTCAACCGTTTCAATGTGGTATCAATTTTTTCTTTCTGCTCCAACAGCAATTCTCGCTGTTCTGTCAAAAGCTGCAATCTTGCCGGAAGCTGTTCTGTCAAAAGCTGCAATCGTGCCGGAATGGTATGTTCGCCTTCCTGTGTTAGCTTTACATATTCAATAATCGCTTCTACTGGAAGTCCTGCTCCTCGCATACACTTTGCCAGTTCAATCCAACCCAAATCATCCGGCTGATAATCTCGAATACCGCTTGCAGTGCGATGAACCGGCGGAATCATTCCCACACGCTCATAATACCGCAAAGTATCCTGTGATAAGTCGTAGCGTTCACTCACTTCTTTGATGGTTATGACAAACACCTCCGTTTTTCGTTTTTTTTATTATAGACCCTGGAGTTCACTCCAAGTCAAGCGTTTTTGAAATTTTATGCGAAATTCACAAAAAATGAGAATGCTTTTCATATAATACCACGGATTTTGTGAAAATTATCCACAAAAAAGCAGCCGTGAACGCATTTGTCCACAGCTGCCATTGAAGCATATTTTATTTTTGCAATGGTTTTCTTATCCCTGCATCCCACGCAGAATCCAGTCATACATTCCTTGATACTGCAATGCAGAGCTGCCCCAAGAGAAATCTTTTTCCATACCACGCTGAATAATGTCGTTCCAATCTTCCCGATGGTTGAAATAGATGTTCTTTGCATAGTTGATGGTATACAGCAAATCATCTGCATTGTAATTGTGGAACGTAAAGCCTGTTCCGCACTTTTCAAATTCGTTGTATGGCTCTACGGTATCTTTCAGACCGCCTGTTTCCCGTACAATCGGAACCGTACCGTAACGGAGCGAAATCAGCTGTGTCAGACCGCATGGTTCAAAGCGAGATGGTACTAACATGGCATCTGCTGCCGCATAGAGCTTGTGAGCCAGTGCATCGGAATAGAAAATATTTGCAGAAACACGGTCTGGGAACCGTCCCTGATAATACCGGAACATATCTTCATACCGAGATTCTCCCGTTCCAATGATGACAAACTGCGTAAATTCATCCACAATGCGTTCGGTAATCCAGTCAACCAAATCCAGACCCTTCTGGTCGGTCAGACGAGAAATAATTGCAATCATGAATTTACTGTCGTCCACAGGCAGACCCAGTTCTTTCTGCAATGCCCGCTTTGCTTCTTTTTTCTTTTCAACGGCATTCTTTTCGTTGTAATGCACTGCAATCTTCGGGTCAGTTTCCGGATTATAAACAGAATAGTCAATGCCGTTCAAAATACCACGCAGCGACCGGGAACGAGCACACAGCAGACCATCCAGCTGTTCGCCGTAATACGGGGTCTTGATTTCTTCTGCATAGGTTTCGCTGACGGTAGTGATGTAATCTGCATAAACCAAGCCGCCCTTGAGCATGTTTGCATCCTTTTTAAATTCCAGCTTGTCCGGCGTGAACATATAGCCCGGCAGGTTGGTGTTATAAATAAAGTGGTCGATGTCCCAAACACCCTGGAATTTCAGGTTGTGAATGGTCATAATCGACTTTGTGCCCCAATAAAAGCTATGGGTTGCAAAGGTGCTCTTGAGGAATACCGGAATCATACCCGTCTGCCAGTCGTGGCAGTGAATAATGTCCGGATGGAATCCAATAACGGGCATGGCTGCTAAAACTGCTTTACAGAAGAAAATATAGCGTTCAATATCCCAACGAACAGAATCGGTATAAGGCTTGTCGCACTTAAAGTAATATTCGTTATCAATAAAGTAGAAGGTAATGCCCTCGTATTCATATTCCATGATGCCGACAAACATCGGTTCACTTCTCTGACCATAGTCCATGTAGAAGTTGGAAACAAACTTGAATTTTCCACGGTATTCCCACGGAATACAAGTATAGTTCGGCAGAATAACCCGCACGTCATAATCCCCTTTATACAGGGCTTTTGGCAGTGCACCAACGACATCTGCCAGACCGCCGGTTTTGACGAATGGAACACATTCAGAAGCTGCAAATAAAATATTTTTCATCTTGCTTTTACCAACCGTGCTGCAAAGGACACGGTTTCTCCTTCCGTATCAAAATGCTGCAACCCAAACGATTGCAGGGAATGCAGTGCATCCAGAAATGCTGGTTTGCAGCTGCTAAAAACATTATACAATATTTTTTCAAAATCGTCAAGTGGAATTTTCTTAAAAACTATAAAAATCGCACAAAATAAAAGAAAATTTCCGGTAAAATGTTGTGGAAAGCGTTTGTGCCATTCGGCTCATTGCTGTAATTCCTGCACAAATCGTGGACTTTCGGTGATGTCCGCTCATAATCTTCTCATTTTTCATACAGGAAAAATTTTTGTGAAATATAGAAAAAATAGTTTCCAATGCGGAAAAAATATGGTATAATAAAGAAAGCTGAATCGAAAGGAGACTGCTTGGATTTTATGGCAGAACAGATACTTCACATGCAAGACCCTGCACAATGGCAGGCACTTTGCGGAAATTTTGACGAAAATATCCGCACGCTGGAACAGCTCTATGAAGTGACCATTGTTTGTCGGGATACAGAAATCAAAGTCAATGGAGCAGAAGCCAAAGCAGCACAGGCAGCAGCGGTATTGCAATCCCTGCTGCAAATGCTGGAAACCGGTCAGCCCATCTCCCTGCAAACCGTCCGCTATGCGGCAATGATGGTCAGTGAGGGCGAAGGACAGGAATTGCAGGCACTTGCAGACGGCGGCATTTGCCTCACCGCAACCGGAAAAGTGGTGCGTGCCCGAACTGTTGGACAAAAACGCTACGTCACTGCCATTCAGAAAAATACCATTGTCTTTGGCATCGGCCCTGCCGGAACCGGAAAAACCTATCTTGCCGTTGCCATGGCAGTCAAAGCGTTCAAGCAGCATACCGTCAGCCGGATTATTTTGACCCGTCCGGCGGTGGAAGCCGGAGAAAAACTCGGGTTCTTGCCGGGTGACCTCCAAAACAAGGTAGACCCTTATTTAAGACCGCTGTATGATGCCCTCTTTGAAATGATGGGAGCAGAAGCGTTCCAGCGAAATCTGGAACGGGGCGTGATTGAAGTTGCACCGCTCGCCTATATGCGTGGCAGAACCCTCGACCATGCTTTCATCATTTTGGACGAAGCACAAAATACAACGTCCGAACAGCTGAAAATGTTCCTGACCCGTCTGGGTGAGGACAGCCGTATGGTCATCACCGGGGATATTACTCAGATTGACCTGCCGGATAAACGGAAATGCGGATTGCTGGAGGCAATGCAGGTGTTAAAACACGTCAACGACATCGCCATTCAGGAATTTACAAATAAAGATGTGGTACGCCATCGCTTGGTACAGGATATTATCCGTGCTTATGAAACGTATCATCATCGAGAAAGAAAGGTTGAGAAATGATGCGTGTAAAGGTTATGGTGAAAAACAATCAGAAGACAATCAAAGTGCCAGTGGGGATTCGGATGCTGATTCGCCGCTGCTGTCAGGCAGTTCTGGTGATGGAACAGTTTCCACATGATGCGGAAGTAAGCGTTTCGTTTGTCAGCAATGCCGAAATTCGGAATTTGAACAGAATTTACCGGAAAAAAGACAGTGTGACGGACGTGCTCTCGTTCCCGCTCGGCGTAGACGGAAAGTATGACATCAGCAAAGAAACCGGCTGTGCCCTGCTCGGCGATGTGGTCATCTCTCTGGAAACCGCTATGCGGCAGGCAGACTTGTACGGACACTCCCTCGAACGGGAAATCGGTTTCCTGACCGTACATTCCATGCTGCACCTGCTGGGCTATGACCACGAAACTTCTCCGCTCGAAGCTCGGAAGATGCGGGAAAAGGAAGAACAGGTGCTCGGCGAACTGGGCATCTCCAGAGAAGAAACCTTTGTTTCAGAGGAGTAACACATGACAAAAACGGTATTTGTAACCATCTCCGGCAGAACGAATGTCGGAAAATCCTCCCTGCTGAATGCCATCGTCGGCGAACGAATTGCCTCGGTCAGCAATAAGCCGCAGACAACCCGTACCCGTATCACGGGCATTAAAACCGTTGGAGAAATCCAAATGGTGTTCATGGACACGCCGGGACTGCACAAGCCGAAAAACAAGTTGAGCACCTATATGCTGCAAGCAGCAAAAGAGGCAGTCAATGACATGGATGTCGTCTTGTTTGTAGCAGACTGCACCCGACAGCCCACCGAACAGGAACTGGAATTTTTACAGCCACTGAAAGCCTCTAAAACCAAAGTGATGCTGGTGCTGAATAAAATTGACCTGCTCGAAGAAAAAAATGTTTTGATGCAGCGAATTGCAGAATGGAACGCAGCGTTTCCGTTTGCAGAAAGTTTCCCCATCAGCGTTTCTGAAAATGACGGCGTGGATTTGGTGGAAGAAGCCGTCTGTCACTGTGCGATTCCTGCTCCGCACTACTTCCCGGATGACAAAATCACCGACCAGCCGGAACAAGTGCTGATTGCCGAAATGATTCGGGAACAGGTGCTGCGGCTGCTGCGGGATGAAGTGCCGCACGGCGTTGCAGTTGCAGTGGAACGGCTCTCCGAACGGGACGACAAAGACTTACTGGACATTGATGCAACCATTTACTGTGAACGGGAATCCCACAAGGGCATTCTCATCGGCAAAAAGGGTGCCATGCTGAAACGGATTGCCAGTCAGGCAAGAGCCCAGCTCGAACAGTTCTTTCAAATTCAAGTCAACCTGCAATGCTGGGTCAAAGTCAAAGAGGACTGGAGAAATCGGGATGGACTCATCCGGAACTTTGGCTTGAACAACCTCGACAAGTAATCCCCTGCACAGAAATTTCCATGGATAACCGGCATTTGTTTTTGCAATCCTATTGGCAGAGGTGAAAACAGATGCAAGCAAATCTTTGGACACGATTTTGCCAGACCGGAAAAATCTCGGACTATCTGGCTTGGAAACAAACGGCACAGGCTGCCGAACAACCCAAAAAGGATACCATCGAACCATGCTCACAAAACGATGCTTGATTCTACAGGAACGGCAGGCAGGTGATGCCGGCAGATTTCTGGATATTTTAACAAAAACAGAAGGCGTTCTGGAAGTGTTCGTGCGAGGCTCGAAAAAAGCCAACAGCAAACACCTTGCTGCAACACAGCCATTCGCCTATTCCAAACTCTGTTTGGCAGAGAAAAACGGCAGGTACTATGTGGAAAGTGCTGAGCCGATTCATTTATTTTACGGGCTGCGGGAACATTTGACGCAGCTCGCTTTGGCAGCTTACTTTTTTGACCTCATCCGGTATGCCGTCCCTACCGGACAGCAGCAGAATTTTATTTTACGGCTGACCCTCAATACGTTATATTATCTCACCACGGGAAACCGCAGCGAAGCATTCCTGAAAAGCGTCTTTGAACTGCGGTTTCTATCCGAACTGGGAATGATGCCGGATGTATTGGTCTGTCCGGTCTGTATGGAGTACTTACCGCAATCCCTGTTCTATTCCGCCAGAACAGGGCATTTTTATTGTCAGAAGTGTTATACGCCCAAAGAGGAAGATTATGCTGTCCCGATGTCGCTGGGCGGCTTACAGGCGATTCGGCATATTGTCCTGACCGAACCGGAACGCCTCTTTCAATTCCGGCTGGGTGCGGAAACACAACAGGCAGTCAATCAGTTCTCGGAAACCTTTGTTCGCTACCAACTGGACTACCAACCACAGACCCTGCAATTCTACAAACGGCTGCTATCCACACAACCACCCCTTCCCCGTCCGTCCTCAACAACGGACAGATGACAAATTGTTTTCCAAAAACAAGGAGGCATTATGAATCCAAACGAACGTACATTAGAATTAGATAAAATCTTAGAGCTGCTCGCCAACGAAGCCGCCAACGACCTCACCAGAGAACAGGCTCGCCACTTACAGCCACAGACGGATTTGGCTGTAGTACAAGCAGAGCTGGAGAAAACAGACTCTGCCCTTGCCTTGGCAGTGCAGTTCGGCACACCGCCCTTTTATGCCTTTCAGGATATGTGCACGTCCCTACAGCGTGCCAAATCCGGAGCAAAGCTCTCCCTCAAAGACCTGCTGGAAATCGCACGCATTCTGCGACAGGTACAGGCATTGAGTGACTGGTACGACCACTGTTCCGGTGTCGAAACACCGCTGGACGATTTGTTCAGCCGACTTGCTCCTGTTCCGTTCCTGCTGGAAAAGCTTGACCGCTGCATTCTTTCCGAAGAGGAATTGGCGGACGCTGCCAGCCCAGCCCTTGCCGACATTCGCCGGAAGATTCTCCGCTCCGGACAGCGGCTTCGGGAAACTCTGGATAAAATGGTACGCAATCAGGACGTGCAGAAATGCTTGCAGGATGCACGGGTGACGATGCGAGATGGTCGGTTTGTTCTGCCCGTTAAGGCGGAACATCGGGGACAGGTGCAAGGCTTGATTCACGACACTTCTGCCTCTGGTCAGACGTTATTCATCGAACCGCTGGCAGTCGTAGAAGCCAACAACGATATGCGGTTGCTGGAAAGCTTAGAGCAAGAAGAAATCGAACGGATTATTACGGAACTCTGTGCCGACTGCGGAACATGGGCGGATGCCATCATTGCAGACCATGCCGTCTGTGCAGAACTGAACCTCTATTTTGCAAAGGCAAATCTAGCAGCAAAAATGCACGCATTCCGTCCGATTGTCACCGATGACGGTGTCTTAGATTTGAAAAATGCCCGCCACCCTCTGATTCCGGCAGAAAAAGTTGTTCCCATCTCTTTTTCGCTTGGACGAGAACAGAAAACCTTGATTATTACGGGTCCAAATACGGGCGGTAAAACGGTCGCCTTAAAGACTGCTGGTCTGCTGACTTTAATGGCAATGTGTGGCTTGCTGATTCCAGCAGCGGAAGGCAGTCAGATTTCTGTCTTTGAAACCGTCTTTGCCAACATCGGCGACACCCAGAGCATTGAACAGAACCTCTCGACTTTCTCTGCCCACATGAAACAAGTCATTAAAATCCTACAGCAGGCAGATGACCGCTCATTGGTATTGCTGGACGAGCTTGGCTCTGGAACAGACCCGGTAGAAGGTGCAGCTTTAGCCGTTGCCATCATTGAACGCCTGCACAACAATGGGGCAAAGATGATGATTACCACCCACTATCAGGAATTGAAACTCTATGCAACCGAACACCCAGAAGTGGAAAATGCATCGTGTGAATTTGACTTGGTGCATCTCAAGCCAACCTATCGCTTAATTTTAGGTTCTCCGGGAAAATCCAATGCCTTCGCCATTACAGAAGGCTTAGGCATGGATCCATCTATCATTCAGCAGGCTCAAACGCTTGTCAGCGAAGAAAACGTACGGTTTGAACGGGCAGTGGAAAAGCTGGAACAGACCCGTCAGACACTCGAAGAACAGTTACAGGCAATTCAAGTGGAAAAGCAGCAGGCAGATGAAGCGGCTGCAAAGGCAAAACAGGAACTGGAAGAGATTCGGGCAGAGCGTGCCGAAAAAATCGAACAGGCTCGCTTGCAAGCCATGCAGATTGTCGAACAGACCCGTGCAGAATCCAACGCCTTGTTGGAAGAACTGGACAAGCTGCGAAAAGAAAAAGAACGGGCAACATTCTCAGAAGATGTCATCTCTGCAAAATCCAGCAGCAAACGGCGATTCCGCCATATGTACGAAACGGCAAACCCACTCGAAGAAGCCGCTGCAACAGATGCTTCTTACCAGCTGCCGAGAGCGTTGAAAGTCGGGGATACCGTCATGGTTGCCGACACCAAACAAAAGGGAAAGGTCGTCAGCCTGCCGGACAGCAGCAATCGTCTGTTGGTACAGTTCGGAGCAATGAAAACAAAAATGCAGCTGGAACGGCTGCGATTGGTCAACAGTCAGCCCGAAAAACAGCCTCAGAAAAAGAATGCTCCCCGTACCGGAAAGGTTTCCGCCAAGACCGAACGCAGCGGTTCGATGGAACTGGACATTCGTGGCTGCACCTGCGATGATGGTGTTTACCAGATGGATGCATTCTTAGACCGTGCCGTTTTATCTCACGTTTCCACCGTGACCATCATTCACGGAAAAGGAACGGGACTACTGCGGAAAGCCGTTCATCAGCGACTGAAACAATTAAAATATGTCAAAAGTTTTCGGCTGGGTGTCTTTGGCGAGGGCGAGGACGGCGTTACCATTGTAACATTGGCATAAATACACCTATTGCATGAAAAAGGAGGAATTTTCATGACAGAAACAGAAAAAATGTTGGCAGGGAAAATTTATGATGCTTCTGATTCCCATCTGGCAGACCGCCGGATCGTAGCACATCGACTCTCCAAACAATACAATGACACCTTTGAGGATGAAGCAGAAAAGCGAACTGCCATCTTAAAAGAACTGATTCCCAACTTGGGCGAAGATACCTACTTGCAAGGGCCGATTCAAGTTGACTACGGTCTTTATACCACATTCGGTACACGCTGCTATGCCAATTTCAACTTTGTTGTGCTGGATACCTGCCCGATTACGATTGGAAACAATGTCTTTTTTGGACCCAACTGCACTTTGGCAACGCCATTGCATCCATACTTACCGGAGGAACGCAACCTTCGAGAAAAAGAGGACGGCACACTTTACACCTTGGAATATGGTGCACCGATTCACATCGGGGATAACTGCTGGCTTGCCGCAAATGTCACGGTCTGCGGTGGTGTTACCATCGGAGCAGGCTGCATCATTGGTGCAGGCAGCGTAGTAACTCGTGACATTCCGGCTGGCTCTCTGGCTGCCGGCAACCCGTGCCGAGTGATTCGCCCCATTACTGAACAGGACTCGATTTATTTGAAGAAACAACTCTTCTAAACCAGAAAGGATTTTTTATGGAAGCAAACCAGACCCAAACTGCTGCTTTTGCAGACTTGTCGCTGTCGGCAGGAACCATTGCCGAACTGCAAACGTATCTGCTGGCAGTCGCAAATTATTATCACATTCTCCCGATTGAAAAGCTCTATTCGATTTTGTGCGAACAGAATCCGGAGTTTCTCTCGAAAGAAGATTTTCTCTCTTTCTTACAGGCTCAGAAAACACAGCCAACCTGCTACCAGATTTTAAAGCCGGGCGAACTGTTTGAAGGCGTTCCAGCAAATTTGAATCTGCTCTGGAATGGCATGCTCGTACATGAATGCTTGCTGGTTGACCAAGATGAATGCTATGCCTTTCTGGAATTCTCCGAGGGAAAGCCGTATCATGTCCCGGAAAAAGAATTGCTGCTGCAATATGCAACCGAAGAATTCTATGAAGAAACGCCGGAAGTAACGGCAATGCGTGCGGTTTTTGCAGATATGGGTATGTCCCCAGCCAGACAGGAATCGGAACTGAAAAATTATATCTTGTTTGCACAGGAAAATGCAGAACTGCCGGAGGTTTTCGATGACATCCAACGCCGGAAACTGACATTCAATGACCGGACACTGCGAAAATTCGTTCGGGCTTACCGGAACTTGCACAATCATTTGCCGCTGCCGTTGATTCACGGCTGCACGCCAGTGGAACTGCTGGAAGTCTTTCCGGAAATGCCGGGCGAGGTCTTGTATTGGACAGAAGATGTCTACAAGACACCAGAGGTACAAAAGCGAATGGAACAATTGGTTTCTGCTGCTGCAACGCAGCCGAAGCAGAGCTTGGCAGACTTCATGCAAAGTCAGATTGACTTGAAAAAGATGCTGGAAGATGTGCCGGGACAGATGCCGTCTTAACAGGAACAGATTTATTAGACCCCGGAGAAATCTGCCTGTTTCTTTCTGTGAATCAGCAATCACTATCCATCACCATAGAAGAGGCTTGTAGGAGAAACGAATCAAATTTGATATTAGAGGATTTGCTTCAAAAAATACACGCCCTTCTTTCCCCGTATCACTTATTCCAGTTTCAAGCATAAAACAAAACGCTGCCATCTCGAACAGCAATCGAGGTGACAGCGTTTTTCTATCTTACAAATTATAATTCGTTAATTTTTCTTTGCAAAGTCTTCTTTCCGAATCTGTGCCCGCTTAATCTTACCGCCCAGTGTCTTTGGCAGTTCTTCCACGTATTCAATGATTCTCGGGTACTTGTACGGTGCAGTGGTATGCTTTACATGGTTTTGCAGTTCCTTGGTTAGGGCTTCGCTTGGCTCGTAACCCTTTGCCAGAACAACGGTTGCCTTTACGACATTCCCACGAATCGGGTCTGGTGCAGCCGTTACAGCACACTCTACAACTGCCGGATGTGCAACCAATGCACTTTCGACTTCAAATGGTCCAATTCGATAACCAGAGCACTTAATCACATCATCATTTCTGCCGACAAACCAGAAATATCCATCTTCATCCGGTTCAAATACATCGTGCGAACAATACGTTCCATCGCCCAGAATCTCGTTGGTCATCTCCGGATTGTGATAATAACCGGTAAACAGTCCGATTGGATAGGATTCTTTCAGGTGCAACATCGTCAATGCACCGTGTTCGCCTGCCTTTGCATCAACACCTTCATCCGTAATCAAATGAATATCATACAACGGGGACGGTTTCCCAGTCGAACCCGGCTTTGGTGTCAGCCACGGGAAGTTTGCAATCAGAACAGAACCTTCTGTCTGTCCGAAGCCCTCCCGAATTTCCTTACCCGTCAGTTCCTTCCACTTGTTAAATACTTCCGGATTCAGCGGTTCGCCTGCGGTTGCAAAGGTTTCAATGCTGGAAAGGTCATATGCCTTGACATCTTCCTGCAACATGAACCGATACATGGTCGGCGGTGCACAGAACGTGGTCAGCTTGTAATCCTGCATCTTTTGCAGCAGATGGGTCGGGATAAACTTCTTCATATCATAGGCAAAAATCACTGCCCCGCAAATCCACTGCCCGTAAATCTTACCCCAGCCAAACTTTGCCCAGCCGGAGTCAGAAACGCTCATATGCAGCTTGTTTTCCTGTACCTGCTGCCAATACTTCGCCGTTACAATGTGTCCCAGCGGATGAGCATGGTTGTGCTGCACCATCTTCGGGTCGCCGGTTGTACCGGAAGTAAAGTAAACAATGGCGGTTTCATTTGCCTTCGTTGCAGCTGCTCCGGTTGGTCTTGGGAATACGTCAGAATACTTGGCAATCTCTTCTTCAAAATCCTGCCAGCCGTCCCGCTTTCCGGCAACCAAAACCCGATGCTGAATGCTCGGAACTTCGCTTTGTGCAGCTTCTACCTGTTCAACAACATAGGCATCATCGACACAAATCATGGTATGAATGCCGGCACTGTTGCCACGGTAAACCAAATCCTTCTTGGAAAGCTGCAAAGAACCAGGAATCAGAATTGCTCCGATTTTATGCAGGGCAACTGCACAAACCCAGTATTCCCAGCGGCGGCGGAGAATCAGCATGACAACGGTTCCCTTGCGAATGCCCAGATGCTGAAAATAGTTTGCGGTCTGATTCGACAGACGAGAGATTTCCGTGAAAGTAAAGGTTCGTTCGTTTCCATCATCATCGCACCAAACGAGTGCTTTCTTTTCCGGTTCCTGCTTTGCCCATTCATCTACGATGTCAAACCCAAAGTTAAAGGTTTCCGGTACGTTGACACGATAATTCTGCTTGAAGTCCTCGTAACTGTCAAATTCAATCCGAGGGAGATACTTGTCCAACAACATAATCAAAAACATCCTTTATCTGAATTGTAGTCTGGATTTTCGTTCCAAAGATACACTTTTATTATAAGCAAAAATTTTGACAGTGTCAAGAACTCTTTGTATTTTTTTATCATTCCAAAAAAAGAACAAATCAAAAAGCAAACGGGTACAGTTCGGCTTAACAATGCAAAAGTTTGTGGCATTTCCCAGCAGGAAAGAAACTGCATACAGGAAAACAGTACCTGCTCCGGAAAGTTTCTCCCGAAACAGGTACGATTTGGAATGCTAAAATCTTAACTGATGTCTGCCAGTTCTAAATAAGCGTGTCCATATTCTGCAATAAACTGCTTTCTGCCCTGTAAATCGTCCCCAAGCAGCAAATCAAACATGGCAGCAGTTTCTTCCACGCCAGCAGGCGTTACCCGAATCAGACGGCGGGTTTCCGGATTCATGGTTGTCAGAGCCATCATATCCGCTTCGTTCTCGCCCAACCCTTTTGAACGCTGGAGGGTTGCCGGTTCTTTGCCGATTTTTTGCAGGATTTCGACCTTCTCCTTTTCCGTATAGGCGAAATACGTCCGCTTCTTCGTGGTGATTTCAAACAGCGGCGATTCTGCGATATAGACATAGCCGTTTTCAATCAGCGTTGGGGTCAGCCGATAGAGCATGGTTAAAATCAGCGTCCGAATCTGGAAGCCGTCTACATCGGCATCGGTACAAATGACAATCTTATTCCAACGCAGCCCGTCCAGATGAAACATGGAGAGTTCCTTGTTGGCTTTTGTCTTGACTTCTACTCCACAGCCCAGCAGCTTGATGATGTCCGTGATAATCTCGTTCTTGAAAATGCGGTTGTAGTCGGCTTTCAGGCAATTCAGAATCTTTCCTCGAACCGGAATGACTGCTTGAAACTCTGCATCTCGTGCCATCTTAACAGAACCCAACGCAGAATCGCCCTCCACAATATAGAGTTCCCGTCTGGAAACGTCCTTGCTCCGGCAGTCTACAAACTTCTCTACCCGATTCACCAGGTCGATGTTGCCGGCTAAGTTCTTCTTGATATTCAGACGGGTTTTCTCTGCATTTTCCCGACTGCGTTTGTTGATGAGCACTTGTTCGGCAATCTTGACGGCTTCATCTGGATTCTCAATGAAATAAATCTCCAGCTGATGCTTGAGAAATTCTGTCATTGCCTCATAGATAAACTTATTGGTGATTGCCTTTTTGGTCTGGTTTTCATAGGAAGTCTGGGTGGAAAAACTGGAGGAAACCAGAATCAAACAGTCCTCCACGTCTGCGAAGGTCAGCTTGCTTTCGTTTTTCAGATACTTTCCGTTCTGTTTCAAGTAGCTGTCAATCTGGGACACAAACGCCTGCTTCACTGCCCGTTCCGGAGAACCGCCGTGTTCCAAGAAACTGGAGTTGTGATAGTATTCAATCCGCTGCACCCGATTGGAGAACGTAAAGGAAACGGACAGCTTGACTTTATAATCCGGCTTATCTTCCCGGTCACGTCCCTCTCGCTGGCAGTCCCATGTCTGAATACTCGTCAGAGCCGTTTCTCCGGCGAGTTCCTGCACATAGTCGGCAATCCCGTTTTCATACAAGAACCGCAGTTCTTCCATGCTGCCGTCTTCCTGCTGATGCCGATAGAGGAACAGCAAATTCGGATTGACAACCGCTTGCCGTTTCAGAACATCCCGGAAATACTCAGACGGGATGCTGATTTCGGTAAAGACTTCCAAGTCCGGCAGCCAGTGAATCTTTGTACCGGTTTTCTTTGTTTTGACAGGGGTCTTTTTCAAGCCACCGATATTGATGCCCTTTTCAAAATGCAGCTCGTAACAGAAGCCATCCCGATAGATTTCCACGTCCATATAGGCAGAGGAAAACTGCGTTGCACACAGCCCCAAGCCGTTCAAGCCCAGAGAATAGGCGTAGTTGTCGCCATCGGCGTTATACTTTCCGCCGGCATACAGTTCACAGAACACCAGTTCCCAGTTATAGCGATTTTCCTTGCTGTTAAAGTCCACGGGGCAGCCTCGCCCGAAGTCCTCGACCGTGATGGAATGGTCGTTGTACTGGGTGACGATGATTTTATCGCCAAAGCCAGAACGGGCTTCGTCGATGGAATTGGAAACGATTTCAAATACCGAGTGTGCACAGCCATCCACGCCGTCTGAGCCAAAAATAACGCCCGGACGTTTTCTAACTTTGTCCGGACCTTTCAGCATGGTGATACTCTCGTTGTTATAGATTTCTTTTTTTGCCATAATTTCATCCTTATCTATTTTGTTGCGGTTGTTTCCGCCGTTGTTTTCTCTTTATTATACGACAAGACCACCAAAAAAGTCAAGCGGCAAAGAGGCTTCTGTTTTCGTGCAGGACTTTTCTCCCCGCCATGCGATGAAAAAAAGATAATGTAGGGCGATGTTGGTCATTTCCATACCTTTCTATGTAGAAAAAAAATTACTTTTTTTCTCGCGTGCGTAAGGTAGGAATATGAGGTTCATGCACCTACATTCTCCCAGTTTTTCGGGCTTTTTTGCATCTTTTTGATGGAGGTCGAATGTCGGTCGATGTCGGTCGTTTGCAAACCTTTCCCAAAAAGCGAAAATTTTTTTGCGTGTTCCCTTTTCTGCACTGCCGTCTTTTCTTCCCAGTTTTCGGGCTTTTTTGCACTTTTTCGTGACAGTCGGTGACGGTCGCTTTTGGAACGGGGGCAAAACCAACAAAAATAAAAGAGAAAGCTTGTGCAAGATGCTGATTGACATACAACAATAATTGTAGATGTTTCTGTTTCGTGTGGGAGAAGCTTCTTTCCTCCAGGCGATGAAAAAGAAATGATGTAGGTCGATGCAGGTCGTTTCCATACCTTTCTATGTAGAAGAAAATTTTACTTTTTTTCTCGCGTGCGTAAAGTATGTATATGAGGTACATCGACCTACATTTTCCCAGTTTTTCGGGCTTTTTTGCATCTTTTTGATGTAGGTCGATGTAGGTCGATGTCGGTCATTTGCAAACCTTTCCCAAAAAGCGAAAATTTTTTTGCGTGTTCCCTTTTCTGCACTGCCGTCTTTTCGTTAGTGACAGTCGGTGACGGTCATTTCCATACCTTCTATATAGAGAAAAATTTTTACTTTTTTTCTCGCGTGCGTAAAGTATACATATGAGTGTCACCGACTGTCACTTCCCAGTTTTTCGGGCTTTTTTGCCCTTTTTTTGTGACGGTCGGTGACGGTCACCTTGTCCGCCCTCACGCAGGGGCGTAGATGGAAAAGATGCGTGTAAAAGGCTGGTTGTGTGTTACCACAACTTGCACCTCGTAGCACACCGTCCTTTGGACGGTGCTGCTCGAGGGTTTTATTTACTGTTACAGCTTGTTTTGCTTGTTTTGGTTGTTTGAAACAAGCAATGCTTGTTTGCTTGTTTTTACGATAGGGATTCCACTTGCCGTTCAACAACTGCCCGAATCATTCCCCCTTACCACACGCCAGAGGGTGAATGAAACTGCTGTATAATGGTGCAAGCTGAATGGCAGTGCCTTGTATCTGCCTGGAAATTTCTTCTTCGCAATCCAAATGCATCAAAAATACAGAAACGCCCTGTTCAGAAAGGGCTTTCAACCGTGGTAAGGTATCCTGTACATACAAATGCACACCGCTTTGTATTGCCGCAAGTTCGGTATATAAGAAGCTGCCCGGATGCAGATACGGAAGAAACGGCTCTAGCGTTCGAGTATCGCCCGTATAGACCACCGTCTTGCCTGCAACGGTCAACACATATCCATAACATTTCAGCCGAAGCGTGTCTGTATGCTCTGTGAGCACTGCCCTTTGCAGCCAAGTTTTTTGCAGCTGCTGCACCGTCAACAGGGAAAACCATTCTGGTTGGCAGCCCTCAATTCGAATTAGTTGAAGCTGTAAATCTTCCCGTACAAGTTCTGAGGGTGCAACCACCGTCAGGCGTTTGTGTTGCGTGAAAAACAGGTATTGCAACAGTGTTCCCAGTCCGCCGATGTGGTCGCCGTGCGTGTGCGTAACCAGCACATAGACACTGGAAACTGTGCTCCAATTAAAGTGTTTTACTTTCTGAAATGCCGTTCCGGGGCAGTCCAATAGAATCAAATCTCCCTGCTCCCGAAAGAATGCAGCGTTGTGCTGGTCTGCAAAAGCAGAACCTCGTCCAAAAAATTGCAGCATTGCAATCCCTCTCTTTCTCTCTAAATTCCTGCTCCGGGCTTAGTCATCCTCTCGCTCTTCGCAGTCCTCGCATTCACAGTCCGGGTCATGAAACTTCGGACGTGGCTTTGCAGGCTTGGAAGAACGCCTTGCCGGCTTTGGAGCAGACTTTTTGCGGCTTTGCAGGAGAATCCACGCATCTTCGTCCACCGTGGAACGCCGCTGCTTTGGAACGGTCTTAACGGGATACGCTGGCTTTCTGCTGCTGCTTTGCGTGTGGCTGCTTTTGGAGGAAGTAGGCGGTTTTTTATCCTTGTCTAAAATGGCTTTGCTGACAGCAAGAATGGCAAACAGAAGACCATAAACAAGAATCAGGCCAATGAATACAAGCATTTTTGTTGCTCCTCTCTGTCAAATTTTGGAATGGACAGAAGCATGCGACTGCTAACCAAATAACCACCACTCGTCACTCTATAGGGCGTGAATTGAAATAACAATCAAATGTCTGCTGCTTCTAACGCTTTTAATGTCTGCCCCTCTTTTGTTTTCCAACTTGTAAGACCATTACAACTTTGCCCAATGACAAAAGAAGCCGCATAACTCGGACTGGAAAGAAGAATATCTTCCTGCAAAATTCCACCAGTAATATTTGCTTTTTCTCTTTTTTCTTTTACTGTTTTCGGAATCGAATCCGCATCTTTTGTGGATATCTGACTACCCTTCATCACTACAAATCCATCTGATGTTTGACAACCCATTGCTTTTACTTTTCCAATATCCTTTATGGTTCGTTCCAAATATAGAAGTTTCACCTGTGAAGGTGCAAGCGTTGTTTCTTCTGTTTTTTCTGTATCTAGTTGGTGAATTGGTTCAAATAATTTATGTCCAAGGGTTCTGATAATGATTTTTGCATAATCAATGAATTCTTCCATTTCGCTTTCTTTTTCTTCTGTGATATTGCCCGGCGTTGGGTCGTTTCCGTTTTTTACTTCATATCGATTGACGGAAAGAGCAAGATTACAAAATCGATTTTCAAGATAGCTGATTTCCGTAGGACCAAATGAATTATTCGAGGTTGTAAAAACAATTGCCTCTGTCCAATAATCTTTCTCTGGATTTCGCTTATGTTCATAAAGGCGATTTAAAATCCCTTCTCCATTTTTCCGTGCCCCTGCTTGCCCAATATACACAATGTTTTTTCCTGTTTCATCCGATGTTCCAAATAAAAAATAAACACCGCTTTGTTTTAAATCTTCTCGTTCCTTACATTTATCAAGATCGGTTCTTGGAATCTTATATGCAACCCCCGTCCAATTTGCAAGCGTACATTTTATTCTACCGCTTGCATCTCCATCCATCAAATAGAGGTTGATACTCTTCCCTCGATTTTTCATTTCTAAAACTCCTTATACAAATCTATCTCAAAATAAATTTCTCTTATACGTTCCATTGATGCTTCTTCAAATCCACATGCCATGCATCTTTCATTGTAACCCCTTCTCTTTCTAACAAGTCTGCTTGTTCCTCCCAACCCAGTGTCAGTCTTTCCTCGGAGTTTACGCCTTTCGTCCAACTGTTGACCAAATAATCACCGTTTGTCGCCTTTCGGAACGTGGATTGAAATATTTAAACCCCTTCGGCATGCTTCTTTCTCAGGGGTTTCTTTTTCGTATTGTTTCACATATTATACCATGTCCAGCCACAAAAAGTCAAGAAAGCAGCGGATTCTTGCCATTTTCAGAAGGAAACAACAGCAAGCAAGGCGGTCTTGCATTTCCCTGTAAAATATGATAGAATGAGAACAGAAAACCGTTCAGAAGCTCGCCCTTTATGCTGGGCGTGGATGAAAAGAAATCATGCTAAAGGAATGAGAAAACATGAAAAACACTCTGAATGTAAAAATGCTCTATCAGTTTTATCATCATGCAGTAAAAGCAGAATTGAAGAGAAACGGATTTTCAGCGGACATTGCGAAAAAAATTAATGCAGAACATCGAAAGATTATCGAACGAGCAAAAGAGATTGGAAAATCCAGACTTCTGAGTTCTTACATCATGACAAGTTATTTTATTGCAATGAATCGCAGCACCGGAAAGTCGGCAGAAGAAAACTATGAGCTATTTCGAGATGGCTTATGTGCCTCTAAGCTGTTTCACAAAGTAATCGGCGATGTCGAGCAGTATTTAGACCCTAAGAAAATGCCGGGAAGACTGCAATGGTCTGCAGACAGCCACAAGCGGAAATATGAAAACGATTGGGTCGTTGATATTCTGCCAGGGACGGAAACATACGACCTAGGGTATGACTATCATGTATGCGGTGCTTGCAAGCTGTGTCAGGATGAGGGATGCCCGGAACTGGCTGCCTACATCTGCCGGATGGACTATGTCCTTGCAGAGATTATGCATATGAAATTAGTGAGAACAGGAACCATCGCAGAGGGTGCACCGTACTGCGATTTTCGATATAGCAGACTGCCAGCTGCAGAGCATAGAAAAGAATCATAGTCGATTCTGATTTTATAAGAAATGACAATGGGGTTCAGTCACTTGCAGTACATCCACAAACAAGCAAAAATCTTGACAAATCGGAATTTGGATGAGAGGTAAAAATATGATCACGCTTAAAGAATTGATTCATGCAACTGCTGACACAATAAAAATTGATTGGCTGAAGGTAGAAGAAACAATTGGATTTCCTTTGCATTATGATTTAAAAAATTTCTACTCAAGAATATTATGTGCAGAACAAAAAACAATCTCAGGTGATTTTATTCTGAATGAAACATATTTTATTCAGAAAACCGGAAACGAACGATTTGATACATGGTTCTCATTTAATGGATGTGAAGGAAGATTATCTTATGAATTATATCCTATAAGAATGCTTGAAAATGCACATATACAGATTAAATATGCCTTTACAAGCTGGACTGGCGGGCACGATTTTGGACATAGAGCTTGGATTGGTGTTATTAATACGGATATGGGAGATTTTTTGATTTTGTTCAATAATGATACAGGTAATGTTGAGTGGATAGATTGTGGATATGGTTATTTTGATGTTTATGAAGAAAATCCGAATGGCATAATTGCTAATGACATCGATGGGTTTTTATCAAAATTAGATTGAAAACCATTAATAAAATTAAATGTGAAACATTTGCCTTACAAATCGGAATTTATAGAGGTGTTTTTCTAATGAACATGAAAAAAGCATTTGAAAAGTTTTTTGAAGAGATGACACAGAATTATCTGAATGAATGGGGTGTTCCACCTCGAGTACCTTATACTGAAAAAAATCCGACAGGATTGTTTTTGCCTGAAACTTTAAATGATAAAGGTTATGCACAATGGAAACCCAAACTTCAGGAAAAGCCTGTTTCTTTTGACGCAATGGAAAAAGAACTTGGATTTTCCATACACCCTCAAATAAAAGCCTTTTTGTCTACCTATTGGTTTCTTGCGTTAGATGGAATCATTCAAACCTCAAGAGGAGAAGCAGAATTAAGATTAAACGGACTCACGCCGTATAGTAATCTTGGAAAGCATATTATATTTGCTTTCGATAATAAAGAAACACATTATTTACATAATCAAAAATATTTTCTTATTGGAACTTTTTGTTCAATAGGAGGTAATGACAGCTACCTTGTTCAAGTGAATAATGATACTGGTGAGGTAACTGCTGTTGATGTTATGAATAAACGTTCCGTGCATCTTGCAGACTCAATTGAAGAACTACTTTGTAATATGAAAGGGATTTGGTAAATCATATAATAAATTCCCGTTTTTCAAGCCTAAAAAGTTTTCAACACACAAAATGAAAGGTAGGATTAAAGATGAAATTGAAACGTATCTCCGAAGCATCCATGCAGGAAATCGTAAAAGCTTTTAGTGAATACCAATATGAAGCTCAGGAAGAAGGGCTTTATTACCTGTGCAAAGGAAAATCCGGCACGGAGGCATATATGAAAGGGTTCGCCTTGGCTGGAATCAAAAGCGGCTGGTTACATACCATCAGCGAAAAAGAAGAAGGCTATATCATGATTTCCGAGCCGACCAGCAAGGTTTGTTTTGGCGGACTAAAAGACCTCATTCTTGGCATAGTAAAAGGCATGGGGCTGAAAGGAAGTATCCAATTTTTCAAGGATATGAAAGCCTCCGGAACATCCCTAGAAAGCAAGCTGAAAGAAGCCCATCAAGACTTCGTTCAAATTGAAATGCTGGTAGTAAAAAGAGCCTACCAGCATCAAGGCTATATGCGGAAACTCGTTCAAATTGCGTTTGACCGAGCAGATGCACTCGGCGTTCCCTGCATTGTATCAACCGACGGCATCTTAAAAATGAAAAAATATGAACACATTGGATTCGAGCATGTTCAAGATAGAAAATTCAAGGAAAAGGTATATGAACATGATTTGATTCGATATCCAAAAAATAAAAATCAGGAGCAACAATGAACGTATTGATAGAGAACGGAAAAATCATCTGCAAAAGAAAAATTTTCAGCAAAGAGATTTTCCCAACAGAGCTTGAGAAAATCATTGTCACAAATTCGGGCACAGTTTTGCAGTTCAAGAACCATTCAAAACCAATTGCAGCAAAAAACAAGCTGAATCCACTGCTGGATGACCTTTCCTGTTTGATAAAAAATCAGATCTCCTATGAAGACACCACACAAGAAACCTGCGGTTATCCGGAAAATCAAATCTCAGAACTGCTGCACAGAACAAAATCACACGCCGAAACAATCGCAAACAAAATCCTATCGAACCATCTCGGCAAGGAGTATGCTGTACACATTGAAATTGTTGGCGAACCGCTCTACAGTATGTTGGTATTCCGATTGAAGAAAGAGGAACAAGTTTTATATCAGCATCCTTCTTATGAAAAAATTGAAAAGTTGGGCGTAGATACGGCATTAGATGCGATGGATTTAACCTTTTTAATAAAATGGGATGCATCCTGCAAGCAAGGCTTGTATGGCATTACGCAAGAAGTCGAAAATCAAAAAGAATTAGAAGCTTACATTGTTTCTCTCATAGAGGACAAATTTGCATAGGGAAACGATTGCACCTGCTCCCTAAAAGGATTTGAAATCGTTTCTATAATTCTGTTATAGTGAAAAGGAGTAAGCAAATGAAAACAGTCATCGGATTTCATCGTCCAGAGGAAATCAACGGATCTTTCAGCAACTGGTATTTGTCTGATTTTGTCGTGGACGGCATAAAATATTCTTCTATGGAACAATACATGATGCACAAGAAAGCTCTGCTTTTTAAAGATACAGAGATTGCATCACAAATACTCTGCACTTCAAATCCGGGAGAAATAAAAAACCTCGGAAGATGCGTTTCAAACTATAACAATTCTGTTTGGAACGGCGTTCGGCAACTCATTGTATATAAAGGGTTGCTTGAAAAATTCAGACAGAATGATGATCTATCTCAAAAATTGCTGGAAACAGGCGAGGCCATCTTAGCAGAATGTGCGGTGCACGATCTCATTTGGGGAATTGGCATTTCCATGACAGATCCGGCACGATTTAACATCCATGCATGGAAAGGACAAAACTTATTGGGATACGCCCTTATGATGGTTAGAGAAGAACTCCATCACACACCATCCAAATAAAACACTGCTTGCGTGTTTCAGGCATTCCCGACTTTTAATAACCTCCATTTTCGAGCAAAAAAGAAAGGCTGGTTCCCTGCTACCATCGCATTGGAATCAGCCTCTTTTTATTTCTTAAAATGCAGCCTTGTTCGCCACAGAGCAGGGGTTATTGGATGCTTAGTTTTTGCTTCATGACAGCAAGATCCAGCACGTTCAAATTGCCATCTTCATACAAATCCGCCATTTCTCCCTCATCCAGCTTTACACCTGGAACTGCCAGCAGCCATTTTTGAAAAAGAACAACATCCGCTACATTCAATGCTCCATCTGCATTTACATCGCCTTTTATTTTCTCGTCTTCTGCTACAAAATCCTTATTTACGTCAAGCGATCCATCATCCTTCAAAGTAATCGACAGATAACCATAATCGGTATATTCACATTCCGGATTTGTTCGGTCTGACAGTGTTCTTCCCTGTACCCGCACATAATAAGTGACTTCTGGGACTAAATCATAAATGGTAAAATCGTTCAAATAAATATCTGTAAACTTCGGGTCGCCTGCAACATCAATGCTCCAATTGGAAACCTCCGAATTTGTGCTTGTAGAAACTTGAACATTATCTTTATCAACAACGGTTCCAAAATAATGAGTCAGAAAACTACAGGATAATTCCGGTGCTGGCATGGTAATATTTTTTTTCACGGTTTCTCTTGTAAACGTTTCTTTTTTCATGGTTTCAGAGGGCTCTTCTTTTGTATTTCCGTCAAAATTCAGCATGATTGCACCATTTTCATACTTATAATTGCCGTCCATCTCCTCTGCAACCTCTTCCAGATTCATTCCAGCATCTACAAAGTTGATTGCATCATCATTTTCACTGCTTCTTTCACAGTTTGTATAATAACTCTTCTGTTCCGAAAACTTGTATCCTTCTCCGACCATTCCACCAATATTTTGATGGTCTGCGTGCACTTCACCCAGATTCAAGCAATAGAACACTGCAAAGTCCGGATTGCGAACCGTGTAAAGTCCCCCTGCTCCTATAATTCCACCTGCACCGTTTTCATCTGTACCATGTTCTGTATAGATGCTTCCTCGATTGATACAGCTATAAATTCCAGGATCTGTTATCACCTGCTGACCAGATGCCGTCAAAAACAATGCCGGATTGATGAGAAATCCTGCCGGAACAAGTGCAAACATCATTACAACGGCTGCAACGCCGTTTTCATCATCGCTGAACTTTCCAACAATTCCGCCTGCAAAACTGCCATGCGTTCCATATCCTACTTGATTCAGACCGCTTGCAAAAATCTTACCGTCAAATTCACAATGAGAAATGACACCTCGGTCACAGATTGCAGTAATTCCGCCTGCACACGCCTCCCATAATGCTGTGTCACCGCTCTCAACTTTCTGTGTATTGATACACTGAATATAGCTGTCTTTCACAATTACATTGGTGATAATGCCGGATGTTCTTGCAAACAATCCTGCATAATTGTGATGCAGAGAATACATGCCGGAGATTGTATGACCATTCCCATTAAACATACCCGCAAATACCGTATTTCTGCATTCTGGCTGTGTGGTCATTACCACATTCACATTGGGGGCTTCAATTGGAACTGCACCAATTGCCGTCCAATTGTTTGCAGGGGGCTGCTCATCCCAATTGTCGAAATTCGTGGTGTCATTCAAGGTAACATCAGAAACCAGATTAATCATGGTATTTTTCATGCTGTTGCCGTTTCTAACAAGTTTGGCAAGTCCAGCAAGTTCTTCTGCTGTGCGAATATTGAATATGGCAATTCGTTCTCCGTTTTCACTTACAATCACATCGTGTTCCCGATAATACCAAGAAGTATCTTCCGTTCCATCCCAAATCGCCGCTTCCGCAGAAGCCGTCACAGATGTTTCCCGCATAAAGTGGTAGTCTACTGGGCATAGACTTCCAAATAGTGTAAATGCCATCACTGCCGCACAAACAGCAGCCTTGATTCTTTTTCTCTTCATGATTAACATCCTCCTAAAAGTTTCAATCGAATCTACTGTACACAATCTGCAACCGCATTTCGATTTTTAATGACTGCATTTCCCCGTATACTCTTCATGGTGGTTTTTCAACTAGAAATGCGAAGGCATTCGATCAATTCTCACCATGCAGCACTTCCGTTTTTTAGCATACCATAAATTTGAAAAGAAATCAAGGCGTTTCTTTCATACAATGCTATTTTTTAGTGATTCTTGATCCAATCTAAGAAATACGAACAAGCTTCTTGCTCTGTTTCAAACGCTTTCAGGGAAGTGCGGTGTCCCCGTTCTGAATAGTAAGTGTACCACTTACCCCCTATTTCTTCCATGCAATATGCTTCATTTGGCAGTCCGCCATTTAAATCGTACATGGTTTCCTTTATATTCATGTCTTTTAATTTTCTTTCAAGTTCGACTTTCGTCATATTTATCATCCCTTTAATTTCATCTTAATTTACACAATTTCTCACTGCTCACAGACAAGTTTGCACCTATACATAGATTCAGACTAAATAAATTCATATTAAAAAGATGTCGGAATACTCACATCTTGTTTGCATGATTAAACTTGACATTCTAAAAATTTAGTGCTATACTATTAATAAAATATCCGAAGCAGCAAAATACTTTTGTCATATGGAGGATTTATCATGAGTAATTTGAAATTGATTAATGATTCCTGTATGGAACAGGAAGTTGATGCGATTGTCAACGCGGCAAACAAATATCTTGCAGCGGGTGGCGGTATCTGCGGTGCTATTTTTAATAAAGCAGGTTACATGGAACTGACACATGCTTGTTCGCAAGTTAACACGCCGTTACAAGATGGAGAAGCAGCCATCACTCCTGCTTTTGGCATTAAGAATGCTAAGTACATCATTCATGCTGTAGGGCCTGACTTTAATGCCACGCCCGAAGCATTTAAAGAGCTTTTTGAAGCCTATTATCATTCTCTTATTGTTCTTAAAAATAGTAACTTACATAGCATTGCCTTTCCATTGATTAGTGCTGGGATTTTTGGTGGTGCTTTAGCAAATCCAGTCAAGGAATCCACCAAGCAATGTTATCAAGCATATAAGCAGTTTTGCGATAAATTTCCAGATTATGATGTGAATGTTGTTTTATGTGCCTTTTCTCAGAAAGAAATGAAAGAAGCACAGGATGTCTTCAAAGATTTCTCAATATGACTGAATCTATTTTAATCAGTAATTAAATTATAATCATTGTATTCCTGTTGAATCTTGCTTAATAATTGAAAGATCCAGTCTCGCACAAGTTGAATCACTGCGGAATCCATGATTGCTTGTAGAAAACCAAAAATCATATATCGTCTCCCATTCATATATTTTTCTTTATACAATCGTAAATACGCATACAGTGCTATGATTACAAATATTCTACCTCTATTTTTTCACATACAATTTCCAGTATTTTTTTCCTTTTCCACGTTTCAAAAAGACGAAAATGCGTGAATGTTAATCCATCCATATATGCTCTGGATGCACCGCTTTCTACCTCTTCCGAGATAATCTGCTGTATGAAATCGGAATCATGCTGGATTTCAAAATCTCCAATTTCTTGACCAATCGCATGATAATCTATGATTCCATAGTAGTTCAAAAAAATTATCTTAACTCTTTTCGCATTGTATAGCTGTATGTAAATAGAAATATCACTTTTCAAGATCTCTATCTTGTAAATGGAGGCATCTTCTAATGAAACTTCATATATCGTATTTGCCTTTATGAAAATCACCTTCTTTATTTTCTGTCAATACGAACTTCTCCTGATAGGAAGCGAGTGTCACTACTTTTAATATATAAATGCTTACATGATTCGATAGCCATTATCCAGCATTTCTTTTTTCGTTTCAAATTTAATTTTTGTTTTCAATGTGTCTTTTGCAAGCCCCAGATGAAATCTAACAACAGAATTTCTCATAAATCGTTATTCGTATTTTGTTCTTAGACGAGAAAAAATCCCATTTGCTGCGATACTATCTGGTTTTTCAGCAATAATTTCTTTGCTTAAAGTATACGCTTTTTCTTCTGATAATAATTTTTCTGGAATAGTATTAAAAAATAGCAAGTATTCTTTAACTTCTACTACAGGTTTTAATTCTAATAGCTTGCAAGCATGATAAAAAGCCAGATTATACCCGCCTTCTAACCAACACATTTGAATAAGTGCTTCTGAAATAACCTGATGGTAGAAAGCAGTATTTTGAATCGATAAAATATAGGATAAAAATCCTAAAATGATGATACTGTCCGTATCTGCTGCTTCACACACCATTAAACTGATTTGTTCTTCCTTTGATAATTGAAATAGATGCTTTGCTGCATTTTCAAAATCAAGTTGATATATCAAATCAATTATATGTTGCTTTTCTTTTTTCATATGAATCCTCTTGATGAATCTGAAACACTTAGTAAGCATTCCAGAACGACACGAAATATGGAATCTAAAATAGGAAAAATTTTATTTTTCAGCTTCTCTATAATTATTGTATATCAAAAGATATTTTTTCTAATGCAGTCATTACTTGATTTCACTTTTTTGTCACTGAGCCAATCCATATTGGGACATTCCATATGAAAGCAAAATTTACTTGCCATTGTTTCGGAATATAAAAAGTAACTGCAAAACATTTTATTGGGAAAGCTATCTTTTAGCCAGTTTTCCAGTGATTCCACAACCTGAAGCTGCTTTTCAAAATCATTGGAACACAATATATCATATAGATTAAGCGTATGATTCTTTACTTCTTCACGAATATCTGCTTTGCTATAAACCGGCTTCACAGATAAAATAAAGTCTTTTGGTAAAATATCCTTCATTTCGATACTTGTATTTTTATCGAATTTACATGCTGCGATAAGTTTTTTCATGCTCGAACTATAGCATTTCTTTTGATGTTCCTTCCATTGATAGGAAATTGCAATATCAATCATCTCCTCAGCAGAAAGTTCTTCTTCATTCGGTGGCCAATAAATCAAATCCGATATAGACGGATGTGGAAGATTGTCATCTAATATTTCTAATAGCTCATCGATTGTATCTTCATCTTCCTCACAGTCGATTACTCTCTGAACCATTTTGATTAGTTCTTGTTTATCGTACATCATCATGTGAATTAACCTTTCTCAAAGTAATGCCATTTTAATGGATTTTGCAAGCATCAGATGGAATCTAAAATAAGAAAGATTTCATCCTTCTTTCAATTTCTCAAATTCACGTACATAAGAAAATGCCAAATCAATCAATTCTTTTATCAGTTCTGGAAGAACCTCACCTGTATATGCAGGTCTTAACATATACTTTGTTGGCTTAATTCCTCCTGAACTATCAAATATGCATGGAAATGTACCACCAGCAAAATACTCTTCATTATATATAATATATACATGCGGATCTAAATGCCCATCAAAAATACTATTTTTATATAATTCTAAATGAAACCACACCTCATATTTTTCTTTTTTCAATAGATATAATCGATAGAATTTCTCTCCTCCAAAATATTTATATGGGTATCCAAGTTCATTCAAAATAGATTTCACCAGTTTGGTGTCTACAACTTTCTTTGTGATATTTGCAAGACTTCTTGGATATCTTTGACGTAAGTCGGTGGTATCCATCAAAAGACTTTCTGAATATCTGCTGCACAACTCCAAATACCGATTGCAAAAATTAGATTTTTCAGCTAACTCCACTGTTAAATTTAAATGGCTCATTTTACTCCTCCATGATTCATAATTTTACTTTAGCTTCATTATACCAGAAAAAATGATAAGTGTAAAGAAAAATAAAAGCAGCACCATGTAAAAACACGTTTTATTTGAATTTACACAGTACTGCTCAATGAAATAAAAAATATTATTTTATTCTAAATCAATTTGTAAGATCTGAAAAATCCCACACTTTATTTTCTTCAAGAAAAATTATTTTTATATCATATTTCTTTTTTGCATACGTCATATACTCATCGATCTGGTCAAAATCCTTATTTACAGCTGGTATTTCCAGATACATTTTGCCGGAGAGGATCTGCCCATTTAGACATTTATATTTATTTGAACGAATAACAGTACCAGGAGCATATTTTTGTATCATTTCAGATAAATATTTGTCAAACGTATTAAATTCAATGTCAGATAAATCAGTTGCTTTTCTAGAAATAATTTTTTCACCAAGAATATAGCTATCAAGACGTTTGCCATTTGCTAAATTCACTTCATTAAAAGGATATATTTTTTCAGCAATTTTATTGAATTCATTTCCCCTTGCCATTGGTGAATTATATTTCCAATGATCTGATGCTTCCTTCCAATCAATGCGATCTCGTGGAATTTTTCCAGATTTTTGTTTTCTTAATACATATTTTTGATAGTTGCTTTCTGCTTCCTCATCAATAAATTTACCGCTATCATCCAGTAATTCTTCAATTTGCTTTTGTGTTTTTTTGAGATTATTTGTTACTGTTTCTGCAATCTCATCTTCCGATTTTAATGATTTTCCATCAGTAAAGCATTCAGCTACCGACTTATAAACGCTATTTTTGTATATATTAGGAGCTTTTTTTAATAATGCACCAACTTCATCGGAATACTTTACAGCACCAATAACAGGAATAATTCCCACTAAATCAAGAAATGATTGCCCAGCAAATGACCAAGAAAATTCATCATCTCCAATGATGATTTCTCCCCATTCTCCAATATCATATGTGATATCTCTTAAATCGCAAACCAAGTCTAAATCAAAAATACCAAGTACAATTTCGCCTGCAGTTCCAAGCAATGTAACATCGTCTGTGAAATTTCCTTTTACAATTTGATTAAGGGATTTACCAATATAGTCTGATGCTGCATCTGCAACTGGTTCAATGTAATGATTATATAAATAAGAAAGTGTTTCAACCAGTGCTTTTTTGTTCTTATCAGCATTTACATTGTCAGTTTTAATAAATTCTTCTACGCTACAGCCATATTTGTCTTCCAGCCATGCATTGTCAACATTAAGTGGATCTTCTGCAATCTGTTTTTCCACAATATCAGGAATTGTATTACCGTTGGAGTCCTCCATGTATTTCCATTCTTTATAAGGAACAGCATCCTCTAAATTTGTAACATATTGTGGAAGATAAGGTCTGAAATGATAGTTCTCATTAGAATAGTCAGGAGAAAAAACAACCCCCAAACATTTTCCAGTCTCATCTTTATAATTGAAATTGAAGGTTCTTTCCGTATTCAGAGAGCCATCTTCATTATTGATATATGTTTCGCAGTTGTCCCAAAGAACGGTCTGCTTGCCGCCTTCATAACCAAAATGAATGACTTGTGAACCGGAAGAATAGATCGATTTCGACCCAGAAGCTTCATTGACTTCCCAGATTGGTCCAAAGAAACAGATATTACCTGCTGTCCATTTTCCTTCCATATCGGTCAATGTGATATAATTCCAGTTTCCATATACTTCGAGCCAATCTGCACTGTTTGTCATC
>HF997976.1:144078-146611 GCA_000433635.1 Ruminococcus sp. CAG:254 | reverse complement strand
TGACGCATGCTTCTGGCGATTCCTGTTATGTAGAAGTTGCTGGTGCATCCGTGGAAAATGGTGCGAATATACAACAGTGGGAATCCAACGGCAACAGCTGCCAGAAGTGGCAGGCAAAAACAGAAACTACCACAGTAACAACGAAAGCAACTACAACAACTGTGACCACAACGACAACGACCAAGATGACTACTGCAACAACGGACATTGTCACCACAACTACGACAGAACCGCCTGTGATTTCTGGTGATATCAACGCAGACGGTAAGACAAATCTGGCAGATTTGGTGCTGTTGCAGAAATGGCTGCTAAGAGTTCCCGAAACAAAGCTTATCAATTGGCAGGCAGGAGATTTTGATAAAAATCAAAGCCTGAACGGAATTGATCTTATTTTTATGCGACGAAAATTGATGGAAATGAAATAAATGATATTTTAAATTTGCCTGTCAATCTACCATGTTCCGTTTTCAAAAATAAAAAAGAAGCCGTTTCCTGAGATGATCAACTTCAGGGAACGGCTTTTTTCCACAATTAGTAGGTTGGGAAAAATAAAAAAATTTTCATCCGGTACATCTGGATTGAATGAATTTATTATATCATGTTTTTTCATGATTTGTCAATAGAATGACTTGTCGAATTTTGTCGATGCTCGAAGAAGATGGTTGGTTAGAAAAAACACCATCCACACAAACTTATGTCACAAATGTGAACTCTCTAAATGATCAGCCAGATGGCTATACAGAGGGATTGGGAGCAGCTGGAAAGCTATATCAAGAGAAATACGGTGATGATGCAGAAAACCCATATACAAAATTATATCGTTATCATATTATAGATGATTATCAGTTTACCAATCAATCGAACAGTGCACATTATCTATATGATTTTGACTATTACAAGGAAATTCGATTTCTGGGCTGGTCTTATACCGATTCTGGCGGAACAAAACACATCTTTAACGCAAATGCACCAATTACTCGACAAGATAATAGCACCTATTTAATTACTGACCAAACCGGAACAGCCATTGCTATTCCAAACGGAACGACTTTCTATGGAGAATGGGAGCAGGTTTCTTCCCCAGTAGAATTTTTCATCTGTTATGGTGGAACAATTCTGGACACAGAAGGGGATGTAAAAGTACGAAATGATGCCTATCGTTCGCTTTTTACAAGCTGTGCTGCCGTTGGTACATTGCTGTATGGGAATTTGACTGTAGGAGATAGTGAATTATATGCCAATGAACCAAACAAAGAAATCACAGCGATGATTACAACTGCTCATGATTTGGATTTTGACAGTAAAAAACCGCAAATTGTACTGGAAACCTTAACGGATTATGCAGAACAAGACAAAAAGGTTTACTATAATATCAAAAATCATGGTGCAAACTTTTCCATGCTACAAGACAGCTTATTGCACTGGATTCGAAACGATGACAATATGGTAATTTGCCTGAGTACAGGGGATGGAAATGTACAGATCAACAATGAACTGGCAACACCAGAAAATTATCAAGTGCGTTGGTACGTTCTGAAAGATCAGAGAGATGGTTGGCATGTAGATGGCATATTGACAGCGACAACCGAAGAAATGACCATTACCAAAACATTCCGAAATTTAGAAGAGAATCAGGTCAATGAAATCTTGAATAATGGTTATCAAATTGTTGTAAAAAATGAGAACGGAACAATTCTTACAACGCTGACACAAGCAAATGCAGTTCGGGTTTCTTCAGATTATAAGCGGTTAATCTGGTATGTATCCGGATTAGAAGACGGAAAAACATATACTGTAACAGAAGAGCATTACCAAAGTTCTTCACAAAAGTATGCAAATGTTACTGTTACTGCACAGCAGAGTGATTTTATTGTTGCACCCTATCCAATCCCTGTAACTGTAAATGAAACGGGAGAAAATCGAACCGCTTCGCTCTCTATGAAGAAAAGTAATACCCATGAATGGGTGGGCTTCATCAATTCCTATTCTAATACTTATACTTTGAAGCTGCGAAAAGTGGACAGCGTGACAGAAAAGCCGCTGCAAAATGCCGTATTCGCCTTATATGGAAAATACGAAGAAGCAACCGATCCAAGCCGAATCGTCCGTTATACTAAACCAGATGGTAGTATTATTATACTTTACTATATTAAGAATGCTGCTCCAACAGATGCAGATGGATATACAACAATTCAGGGATTGCATTTTTCTGACACAGAAAAATCTTATATTTATGTGTTGCAGGAAACAACTGTTCCAGATGGCTATATGACACCGATTGATATTTCACCGAAGCAGGTGCTGGAAGTTACACCAAGCCAAATTGGAAATGGTACTTACGCATTATCCATGAAAAACACCGCAAAAACAGAATCGTTGACGATTCAAAAATTGGTATCCGAACAACTACAGGAAAAGGATGTTTCCTATTCCATACACTTGAAAATTACCGATACTGTAAATTTTGCTCAAGCAGTGAAAAAATATCCATTCCCCTACGTGATTTTCAATGCGGATGAAACAATTGCAGCCA
>HF997976.1:125373-144052 GCA_000433635.1 Ruminococcus sp. CAG:254 | reverse complement strand
ATTGCAGCCACTGGAATTTTTGAAGAGGGAACAGAAACCGTCATCTCCATAAAAGCAGGACAGACTATAAAGATACAAGCTGTTCCGATTGGATTTACCTATGAATTGACAGAAGAGATTACTGACGCAACTGGAACCGTATTATATAAACCTTGTATCACAACAGCGGATGGTTCTGTCTGGGAACATACAATTACAGGAATCATACAGGAATCCAAAGCACAACAATCAGAAAATTGGATTACCATTAAAAATTATCAGGCTGATGCTGTACCTGAGCAGAAAGACATCACTGTACAAAAGCAGTGGGATGATTCCATTCAACATCCAGATATAACGGTACTGCTTTATCAGATGCAAACAAATCGAAATACCGGAACATCTACAACGATTTTATATGATACAAAAACATTAAACGATGCAAATCAGTGGGCATACACATGGAGCAATGTACCTCGAAGTGATAAAACAAACGATTATAGCTACTATATACAAGAAAAAGCCGTGGATGGCTATGATCCGTCTTATTATACAGACAAGATTCAGTTACTGCTAACAAAATGCGTAGTAGATGACACAGAAGTTTCTGTAGCCCCAGTAGACTGGGAAAAAGCAAGTGTTACGATTTTTAATCGAAAGCGACCGGAATTACCCAAGACTGGTGGTAGGGGTACTATCTGGTATTTGATGAGTGGCTTTCTTCTTTTTCTTTTTGCTGGTTTTGGCATATCAATGCAAATGCGGAAAATTAAATTGTCATAAATAAAAAAATGCTCTCTAACAAAAAATAGAGAGCATTTTTTCATATTTTTTACAGTTATATCAATTTTGAAAATCTAAAATGTTATCATAAAAGAAAGTTGATAAACAATTCAAGAAATCAGATAGAACATCATGGAAAAAAGGAGATAATTCGTATGGTTTCTACAAGTAAAAACGTAGATGATTCAGAAAATAAGAACGATATCGATGAAACACCTTTCCGCAATGACTTTTCTATGCTTCATTTTTCATCATTACCAACAATAGAAGATGCTACATATGAAGTTGAACATGCCAGACTGGAAGAAAATAACATAGAAGAAACACCGTTTCTGATCACACCAAACCTCACAAAACAGCCAATAGAAGAAAATCCAAAAACTGTTCATGTAGAAAAAAAGAAAGAAAATGCTATGCCATCCACTCCAGAACAATATAACCTGAATATTTCTGTGCAAGATTTACCGCTTTCTTTACGTTCCAGAAATGGACTTTGCAGAGGTGGAATCATGACATTAAGACAGTTGCTTCAATATGATAAAGAATCGCTTTTGGGTGTTCGAAATTTAGGAAAGTATTCTATTAAAGAAATTACTGATTTTCTAGCTACCACTTTTCATCATGGAAAAAAGAAGATCAGTGGTGAAAATTTATCAAATCAGCCACTGTATACAAAGGAAACATACATCTCAGAAATTGATACCATACCGATTTCTCCCCGTACTGTCAATGCACTTATGCGAGGTGGCGTTGACACAATTGGGAAATTAATGCGTGCTAACAATGAAAGAATTTTAAGTATCCGCAATCTTGGAAAAAAGTCATTTGAAGAGGCGTTATGTCTCAAAAAACAAATTCCGAAATTACTCATTCAGTCAAACTATACAGAATCCGATTCTTCAGATGACGTGAAAAATACATTTGAAATGATGGTTGCAGCATTTGCATTAACAGATGAAGATGAAATTGAAGAGCTTCGCCTGTATTGTTACCATTTTAATGATCCAGAAGATACGGAACAAGAACGATTAGAAAAGTGGTATCATCTTCCATGTGTGAAATCAGTTGCTACAAGAAAAATTGCGAATGCCTTAAAAGAACATTCTGTTTTTGGGCTGCGGTTGTCTGAACTTCGTGCAATGTTACCTGAAAATTTCCCAGAAGTGTTATTTGAGGAGATTTTAGATCAAGTCGCACAGAAAGATCATGGAAAACGATATGTTCAAAAAAGTGAATCTCTGCATTCTATGCTCGAAAAAGAAAATATTATGAATGCCCCTGAATTTGAAATTTTGAAATCTCGTATGAAAAATAAGACGTTAGAAGAAATTGCAAATCAATACGGCTTAACAAGAGAACGCATTCGACAAAAGCAAGAAAGAGCCCTTCGAAGAATAAGAAAAATAGCAGACTGTTCAAATGTTATGATTACAGAAAATAGATTCCGCCCACTTTTTGAAACGTATGCGTTTCAGGAAAAACTCTTTTGTACTTTAACAGAACAATCTTCCGAGGTCTATCGATTCTTGGAATTCTCGGTAAAAAAGAAAGGAATCGCACCAATCGAAAAGATGTTTCAGGAAGTACAAGTTCCGGGGTGGATGGTTGGAAACTGGGAAAAGTATTGTCAAAAATCTATAGATTCTCAGTATTTATGCATTACAGAAGATGGAAATCGTCTTATTGAAAAAACCAGACACGGAATTATAAGCTATTTGATAGCAAAATATTGTCAGGATGAAATGCTGTTTGATGATTTTGTAAAGTTATATCAAGGTTTTATTGTGAATCATGGTTTGGAAGATGACAGCAGACTCTGTATTTCTGAATTTGAAAAACGTTCTCAAGAAAATCAATTGTCTGCCAGAATGGATATTTTTTGGAAGATTGGTAGAAAATTTCGTTATTATGATATTGATGCACATGACTACACAGAATTACTGGAAACGCTGGATTTGAATCAATATCACAATGTGAAATTGTCTACACTGAAGTTTATCAGAGAATATCCGGAATTGATGCAGCAATATGACATTCGAGATGAATATGAGCTTCACAATCTGCTGAAAAAAATTGCAGACAAAATCGATGCTCCAGAACTGCAATTTGGACGAATGCCACATCTCTGCTTTGGAGAATTTGACCAAATCGCTATGATTAAGGCGCATATGTGGAAACTTGCTCCGATTTCAAAGGAAGCCCTTGCAAATGCCATTTCTGAAGATTATGGATTTCGACCAGAAAGTTTGATTGGACTTTTTGGCTGTATTGACTTGTACGAAAAAGATGGCGTGTACATAGTTGACCACAAGGCAATGACGGAGGAGCAAATAAAAATCTTATCCGAAAACTTGCCGGATGATTTCTATTACTTCGATGAGATCGAACAAAAATTTGCAATGTTGTTTCCAGATGCAGAAATTGAATTGGTAAATGGATTCAATTTAAAACGGCTTGGGTTTGTTTTAAATACTACTTATGCAGTTAAGAACTATCCGAGCAGTTCGTCCTATTTTCATGCACTGTTAACGAAAAACGACATCACAGATATTTCTGCAATGCGGAAACGATTTTACAAAATTAATATGTTTTCCAGCATTTTATATGAACTGAAAAGAGATTATACCATTATTGAATTCGAGAAAAATAAATATGTCTCTATCGCAAGGCTGGAAAGTCTAGGATTTGACAGAACAAAACTAAAGCAATATTGTGATAAAGTATATGCATATGCCCAAAATATAGATTTCTTTACGATTGAAAGCCTTTCCAAACAGGGATTTACTGCTGATTTAGAAAGCCTTGGTTTTGAACCTTGGTTCTATAGTTCTATTTTAAGAGAAGATCATCGTTTTTCCCATAGAAAAATGGGAGGGACTGTTTTGTTTCATGCAGCTGGTCAAGAAGCATCCATACGGAATCTGGTTTTTTCTATTTTGGAACAGGAAAGCAGTGTGGATGTAGACCGGCTGATTGCTCAGCTCAAAGAAGACTATCACATTCAATTAGACCGATGGGATATAATTCCACGCATTCAAAATACAGAATTATATTTTGATAACATCATGGATAAAATCTATCGTAACTATCACACTTATTATGAAGAACTGTTGAGTATCGACGAGGAGGATGAATATGAATTTATTGGATGAACAGTATCGTGAGTTTGTGCAACCTACAACCCTCACAAAAAAGCTGACTTTAAATGGAGAAACAAAAGCCTACCCAATCTATCGTGTTCGGTTAGAGTTGTTATATTATAATGACCAAAATGACCGAATTGCAACTTGGATCAGCCAGTATAAAAGCGAACATGGTGGATTTCAAGATTTGTCACAGGAAGCGTACAATGCAGTGATTGAAGATTTTATCATCAAAAGCAATCCTGCTTCCATTGAGAAAACAAAGAATAATATTAAAGCTGTCAACCAAAGAGAACCGGGTGTAATTCTGTCAGATGGAAGAATCGTGGATGGAAACCGACGGTTTACTTGTCTGCGAAAACTTGCTGAAGAAGATCCTAATTTTTGCTGGTTTGAAACAATCATTCTCAATATCCGCATGACAGATAGCAAAAAACAAATAAAAATGCTGGAACTTGCAATTCAGCATGGAGAAGAAAAAAAGGTTGACTATAACCCAATTGATCGTTTGGTTGGTGTCTATCAGGATATTGTAAAGACAAGACTGCTTACTATAGAAGAATATGCAGAGAGTACGAATGAAACCATTCAAGAAGTAAAAAAACGAGTAGAAAATGCGAAGCTGTTTAGCGAATTTTTGCAATATATTGGAATGCCGGAACAATATTATATTGCCAGAGAATATCAGGTCGTATCTATTTTTTCTGATATGCTGCCAATTTTCAAAAAATGCAAAAGAGAATCGGATGTTGTTACCTTGAAAGAGGCAATTTTCAATAATATTCTCATGCAAACGATTGATGATAATCGAAAGTTTATTCGCTACATCAGCCAGATGATGGAAACTAATATTTTTCAGACCTATCTTCAAAAACAATTGGAGATAACTGAAAAGATAAAAGAAAAGCTTTCCTCCAATCCACCGAAAAATAGAGCAGAATTGAATGATTTCATCAACGAAAATCCAGAACTTGCAGAAGAATTGAGAAACACACTGGATGATTTCATTTTAAAAGCAAAAAAGCGAGCAACTAAATCCAAACCATCGCAGAGCGTTTCAAAAAGTTTTACGATTCTGAAAGACGTTGATACCAGAATTTTCAGCAGCTTGAGCGATAAGGAATTGGAGAGCTTAACTGCTGATATCACCAGACTGTCTGAGAAAGTAGACTTTATCAAAGGAAAATTGAAAATCAAAAATCCCGTAGAAACTGCTTTTGAACAACAGCCATTTCTTCAAACGGAATCGACTTTGCCTGTTTCCACTCCGGAATTCAAAATCGCTGATCGGAAAATTATAGAACCGATGCTTTTATGCACAGATATGAATCAGGTTATTACCACCCCAACGGTTTGTTTGCATTTTCGTCTTGCGGAAAAATTGCCGTTTCAAGAGAATGAAGCAAGTTATCGATTGTTCTTTTTGAATGCAAAAAACGAAAGGATCAGTCAAAAAATAGAAATCACATTGCAAGCAGAACAGACACAGATGGTTACATTTTCGTTATCCATCACAGCCAAAGAGACGATTTGTTTTTTAGCAGTACAGTCCATGAATGATACGGAAGATGCCCTGCAACAAAAGATTCCATTTCAGATTTTATTCTGATTCTATTCAAAATATGCTATCATTCAAAGCCATTTTCTTTGCTTTTTGTGTTTATGATTAAGAATTCCAAGTAATATGCTATATGAAATGAATATAGCATCATTTCCAATTAAGGAGGTCTTTTCATATATTATGGTAAAACGACAAAGAAATTGGAACAACTGTATGCAGAATACAATAAAATTTGGGGATGCGACCCAGACTGTTATGAAGAATTAGAATATGGGGAAAATGCATACAAAGAGTTTATGAAAGACATCAAAAAAGCTTTGAAAATGCGTGTAAAACTGACTGATATTTATCCGCCTGTTGACGATGAATTTTAATATACACAAATGCCAAAAAACGAATTGCTTTTTCCAAAAAGGAAGATAAATCGTACAAAATCCTTATGTTTTCCGAAAAATAGTTGCAATTTCAAATCTGGTATGCTATAATGAAAACAGTTCATGCATGAATAAAAAGAATAACGCTAAAAAAACGGTGCTTTTGGTTTTGCGTTTGCAAAATACAAAAGGTAAAAGGGAAACCAGTGCAATTCTGGTACGATCTCGTCACTGTAATAGGGGAGTGTTCCGTAATAGATGTCACTGTCGAACGATGGGAAGACGACGGAATCATGTTGAGCCTTGAGTCAGGAAACCTGCCGTTTTTTGTACAGGAATCAAGATTCCAGATCACGAGGCATTGATCGTACAGAAACACTTTTAAATGGTGTTTGTTTCGGTATGCTTTCGGCTCATTTTTGGGCAGAAAGCTTTTTTATTTCCTCTGTTTTGTTTTCCTGATTTTCCTTGATTGTTTAGAAGGAGAATATATGATGAAAAAAGTAACTATTTTTATGCTTTCTTTGGCAATGACCGCTGCAATGTTGTCTGGATGCTCCAGCAGCAATGACAGTTCCAGCAGTTCTACAGCAGAAACAACAACTGCTGCTGAAACAACTGTTGCAGATGAAACAACAGAAACAGAAGCTGCTGAAGAAACTTCTCAGGAGGAAACTGTGGACGAAGAAGAAAATTATGATACCGGTGATGCATCCTTGGATAATATCCGCAATCAGGATGAAATCGGAGAACAGGAACTGTTGGTACTGAGCTTTGGTACAAGCTACAATGACAGCCGCCGTCTGACTGTTGGTGCAATTGAAAATGATTTGGAAAGTGCATTCCCAGACTTTTCTGTTCGCCGTGGGTTTACTTCCAACATTATTATTGACCATGTCAACAAGCGGGACAATGTTCTGATTGATGACGTAGATGCTGCAATGAATCGTGCTGTAGATAATGGTGTAAAGACACTGGTTGTACAGCCGACACACCTGATGCATGGTTTGGAATATGATGAATTGGTAAAAGAAGTTGGTAACTATGCGGATGCATTCGATCAGGTTGTATTTGGCGAACCGCTGCTGAGCAGTGATGACGACTTTGCAAAGGTAGAAAAGGCAATTACCGAATGGACAGCCGATTATGATGATGGAAAGACTGCCATTTGCTTTATGGGTCACGGTACAGAAGCAGATTCCAATGAAGTTTATCAGAAGATGCAGGATTTGCTGACCAAGGATGGTTATACAAACTATTTTGTTGGAACAGTAGAAGCAACGCCGTCTTTGGAAGATGTTCTGGCAAAGGTACAGGCTGGCGATTATGAACGGGTTGTACTCGAACCGTTGATGGTTGTTGCTGGTGACCATGCAAATAATGACATGGCTGGCGATGAAGATGGTTCTTGGAAGAAGACCTTTGAAGATGCTGGTTATCAGGTAGAATGTCTGGTTCGTGGTCTGGGCGAAAACGAAGCCATTCGTCAGATTTATGTAGAACACGCACAGGCAGCCATTGACTCTATAGCAAAGAACTAATTCCCCCTCTTGTTGATTTTGTTCATCGGATGAAAATAATAAAAAGCGGTTCGGATTTTACCGACCGCTTTTTTGTGAAAGGAACTTTTATGAAAAAACGAATTTTTTCAATGCTGTTGGCATCTTGCTTTTTGCTGATTACCTGCTCTGGCTGCGGAGATACAAGCGAATCCAGTACCGCCAGCACAGAAGCAGCTACAACTGCGGAAACTGTTGAAACAGCAGAAACCGTACAGGTGGTACAAGATGGCATGCAGCCGATTTTTGGCAGCGACATCAAAGACGGCACGTATGAAATCACAGTGGATTCCAGTTCTACGATGTTCCGAATTACTGCCTGTCAGCTGACTGTAAAAGATGGAACAATGACTGCGGATATGACCATGGGCGGTACAGGATACCTCTATTTATATATGGGCAGCAGTGAAGATGCAGAAAAGGCAGACGAATCCGACTATATCCCATTTACAGAAAATGCAGATGGAACACATACCTTTACCGTCCCAGTCGAAGCATTGGATTCTGGAATTGCCTGTGCAGCATTCAGCAAGAAAAAAGAAATCTGGTATGACCGGACGCTGGTATTTCGGGCAGACTCTCTGCCAATGGATGCCCGTTCCGATGATGCCTATACAACTGTAGAAAGCTTGCAGCTGGAAGATGGCACATACACTTGTTCTGTACAGTTAGAGGGTGGTTCTGGAAGAGCCAGTGTCACATCTCCAGCCACAATTACAGTAAAAGACGGCACTGCCACAGCAGAAATCGTTTGGAGCAGCTCCAACTATGACTATATGAAAGTGGATGATACGCAATATAATCCGACAAATACAGAAGGGAATTCTACATTTGAAATTCCGGTCTTGGGGTTTGACTATGCAATGCCGGTATCTGCGGATACCACTGCAATGAGCACACCGCATGAAATTGATTACACATTATTCTTTGATTCTACCACTTTGGAGAAACAAGAATGAAGTGGTATTCTCTTGGTGTAAGCAGCCTGCTCTGCATTGGACTGCTCACTGCATGCGGTTCAACATCTTCCGAACAAACAGAACTATGGTCGGAACAATCCTGCACCGGACATATGACGTTACAATATGCAACAGAGTTTTCCGTGGACTACTACGACCCCTATGCATTGATTACCATTGCAGACAATCAGCAGTATCTGCTCGTTCCGGAGGGAGAAACTGTTCCAGTGGGACTGGACACGAACATTACAGTGTTACAGCAACCATTTCAAAATCTCTATGTTGCAGCCAGTTCTGCAATGGATTTATTTGATGGAATCGGTGCTTTGGAGCAGGTGCGAATGACCAGCACAACAGAAAAAAGCTGGAGTCTTCCGCATATTCAAGCGGCACTTGAACAGGGAACAATGTTGTATGTTGGAAAATATAGTGCTCCTGATTATGAAACGATTTTATCTCAGGGGTGTAACCTTGCGATTGAGTCAACCATGATTTATCACAGTCCGGAGATTCAAGAAAAGCTGGAAACGCTTGGAATTCCTGTTTTGGTAGAGCGTTCTAGCTATGAATCCCATCCGCTCGGAAGAATGGAATGGATGAAATTATATGGATTGCTGCTGAATCGAGAAACAGAAGCAGATGCGTATTTTACAGCACAGTCCGAAAAACTGGATTCCATTTTGACAGAAAAAAATACAGGAAAAACAGTTGCGTTTTTCTATATCACGACAAATGGTTCTGTCAATATTCGCAAACCCGGTGATTATACTTCTAAGATGATTGAATTGGCAGGCGGGAATTATTTGTTTTCCGCAGAGGATTTAAATGTAGAAGAAAACGCCCTGTCTACCATGAATATTCAGATGGAAACTTTTTATGCAGCGGCAAAGGATGCAGATTATCTCATTTATAATAGTACCATTGATGGGGATATTCCGAACATGGAACAGTTCTTGCAAAAAAGTCCGCTTTTGGCAGACCTGAAAGCAGTCAAAGAACAGCACGTTTGGTGTACCAAACAAAACTTGTTTCAGCAAACAACCGGTGCAGCAGATATGATTGCAGATTTTCATGAGATTGTAACGGGTGCAGCAGATGGAAAAGACCAGCTGACCTACTTACATCGCATTTCTTAATGGAAAGGGTGAAAAATCATGAAATCGCATTCCACCATTCGATATTGGATTTGTTATCTGCTCTTGTTTGTTGTGTTGCTCGCTTTATTTGTTGGAACACTTTGCACAGGGAGTGTTCCGTTTTCTCTCTCTGAAATTGGTTCAGTGTTGATGCATCCGGAACAAAATACAACTGCTTGGAAAATCCTATGGGAAATCCGCATGCCCCGTAGTTTAACGGCGATTATTTTAGGCGGAGCACTTTCTGTTTCTGGCTTTTTGCTGCAAACATTCTTTTCGAATCCGATTGCAGGGCCGTATATCTTGGGGATTTCCTCCGGTGCAAAGCTGACCGTTGCCTTGGCAATGATTTTTTTCTTGGGACAGGGGAGATTGCTTTCTGCAATGGCATTGATTGGCGTTGCCTTTTTTGGGTCTATGCTCTCTATGGGGTTTATCCTGTTGATTTCTGGGAAAGTTCATCGAATGTCCATTCTGATTATTTGTGGGGTTATGATTGGCTATATTTGTTCTGCAATCACTGATTTTGTTGTTACCTTTGCAGATGATTCTAACATTGTCAACCTGCACAACTGGTCTATGGGCAGCTTTGCAAGCTCCAGCTGGCAAGACCTTCGTGCCATGAGCATGGTCGTATTTCCGGTATTGATTGGGACATTTTTTCTGTCAAAGCCAATGGGAGCATATCAGTTGGGAGAAGCTTACGCACAAAACCTAGGCGTTCCGATTCGTTTGTTTCGGGTCACATTGATTTTATTATCCAGTCTGCTTTCTGCGTGTGTCACGGCATTCGCTGGACCAATTTCTTTTGTTGGAATTGCTGTTCCACATCTGATGAAGAACCTGCTTCAAACTGCAAAACCACTCTGGTTGATTCCAGCTTGTTTTTTTGGCGGCGGAGCATTTTGCCTGCTCTGCGACTGGATTGCAAGAACGGTTTTTTCTCCGACAGAATTGAGTATCAGCACGGTAACGGCTGTATTTGGTGCACCCATTGTCATTTGGATGATGCTGCATCGAGAGAAGCGATAGGAGGAACACTGCCATGAAACCAATTCTTCTGCATACAGAACAACTAACAGTCGGATACCGAAAAAAAGCATTGATTCCGGACATTACATTTTCCGTTCAAGCTGGGCAAATTCTCACGCTCATTGGAGCAAATGGCGTTGGAAAATCGACCATCTTAAAAAGCATTGCTCGACAATTAGAACCGATTGCTGGAACGATTTTTGTTGGAGAGCAGGAACTTTCTGCAATCTCCCATCGCAATCTTGCAAAATCCATGTCCATTCTAATGACACATTCTTTTCAGACAGAATTTTTACGCTGTATCGATGTTGTAGAGGCAGGAAGATACCCCTATACGGGACAACTGGGCATTCTCTCCGAACAAGACCATGAGAAAGTAGCGGAAGCGTTGCGTTTGGTGCATGGAGAAGAACTTGCACAAAAAGACTTCCGAAAAATCAGCGATGGACAACGGCAACGCATTCTTTTGGCGAAAGCAATTTGTCAAGAGGCGGAGATTTTGATTTTAGATGAACCAACTTCTTTTTTGGATGTTCGTTACAAGCTGAAATTTTTAACAATTTTAAAAGACTTGGTTCGAGAAAAGCAAATTGCTGTGATTCTCTCCCTGCATGAATTAGACTTGGCACAGCGAATTTCAGATGTGGTGCTCTGCATTCGCAATCATACAGTAGACCGAATCGGAACACCAGATGAGATTTTTACAGATGCTTACATCACCAATCTCTATGGGATTACTTGTGGCAGCTATGAAAGTCTTTATGGAACAATGGAACTTCCTGCTCCGACTGGAACACCACAGACGTTTGTCATTGGTGGTGGCGGAACGGGAAATGCGGTTTATCGGCAGTTGCAGCGAGAAAACATTCCGTTTTATGCCGGCATTTTACAAGAAAATGATTTGGATTATCCGGTTGCAAAAGCACTCGCCACAGAAGTTATTACAGAAAAAGCCTTTGAACCTATTGGAGAGCCTACTTTTCAAAAAGCAAGTTCGTTATTACAGCATTGTGAGCGAGTAATTTTATGCTGCAAGCAATTTGGAACAATGAATCAAAAAAATCAGGAACTCATTTTACTTGCCAAAGAAAATGGGAAACAAATATTAGAAGCTAACTCTTAAAATCCGCCCATACAAGGCGGATTTTTTATGGTTGACTTTTCGACTAGAACATGCTACAATAGAAATAGAATTCAGCCGAGAAAGCAGCGTGGAAATTATGGGTAGACCGAAAAAAGAAAAACCAAATCGAAAAGATGGCTGCTATGAAATCAAAGCAACGGTTGGAATAGCCGATGACGGAACGCCCATCCGAAAAAGCTTTTACAGTACGAAGAGCAAAGAAGATGCCCAACGAAAAGCAGAGCAATACAAAGTCCAGCAGGAATTGCAGGAACAGACTGGAATTTGCTTACAAAAGAATCGAACCTTGTTTTCTGCATGGGCAAGGGAATGGCTGGAAACTTACAAAAAAGGAAAAGTAAAAGACCAGACTTATTATTTTACCTATCAGGTCAATGTGGAAAAGTACTTAATTCCGTTCTTTGGAGCAATGCGGTTGCAGATGATTCGGCAAATTGATGTGCAGCGATACTTTAATACGGTACAAAATGCAGAAACTGGAGCAGCCTTGTCAGCATCGGTATTGGACAAACACAAGATGATTTTAAGTGCTATTTTCCATGCAGCGATTGACAACGACCTTTGTTTTAAAAATCCTGTGAAAAATATAAAAATCACATCCAAACCCAAACAGGAACGGCATGTATACACAGCGGAGCAGGCAAAAATAGCGGAACAATATGCCATGAAACACGGAAGATATGATATTGTTTTACTAATGCATACTGGCTTGCGACGGTCTGAATTATTAGGATTGCAGTGGGGTGATTTGGATTTTGAAAAGAAATTGCTCCATATACAACGAGCTGTAACGCAAACCAAAGGCGGCATTCTCATTGATAAGCCAAAAACAAAAACGTCTATCCGTGCTATTCCAATTTCTGATTTTGTCGTTGCAATCCTTGAAAAAATAGAACGAACCGGATTCTATGTGATTGCTGGGAAGCATCCAGATGAACCTATGAAGCCACATACCTATGCAGACCATTTTTCCGACTTCATGAAAAGAATGCAAAAAGAAACAGGGCTGCCAATTTTAACGCCACATGAATTACGGCACACATTCGGAACGTTGCTGCGGGAAAATGATGTAGATATTTATACCATTCAAAAAGTCCTTGGACACTCTGACATCACGGTTACTTCCAACATTTATGTGCATAATGATATTGAAGTACTGCGAAAGCGGCTGAAAGTAGATGAAAAATAAATCCGGATTTATGTCGTGATATTTGTCGTAGTAGAGAAAAAAGTTGCGTAAAATCGGACTATTTTTTGTATTCGGACACGAGTCCTACTCTCGTCGGATTTTTTATATTAGGAGGGGTATCATGTGTACTGCTGTCACTTATCAGACGAACCATTTCTATTTTGGCAGAACACTGGACTATGAAAGTTCCTATGGAGAAGAAATTGTAATTCTACCTCGAAAATTTCCACTTTCTTTTCTGCATAGGGGAACGGTTACACAGCACTATGCAATCATGGGAATTGCTCACGTTGCAAATCAGTATCCGCTTTTTTATGATGCCATCAATGAAAAAGGACTCTGCATGGCAGGACTGAATTTTGTTGGCAATGCACACTATGTAAAAAGTACAACTGAAGAAAATGAAGTTGCACAATATGAATTCATTCCGTGGATTCTCAGCACCTGTGCAACAACTGCTGAAGCAAAAGAACGAATCGCCAGCATTTGCATTACAGATACACCATTCTGTGAACAAATGCCAGTCGGGCAACTGCATTGGATGATTGCAGATAAAAATCAAACCATTACTGTAGAAGCCGTTGCAGATGGAATTAAAATCTATGAAAATCTAGTTGGCGTTTTGACCAACAATCCGCCATTTCCAGAGCAGCTATTTCGATTAAATGATTTCATGCATTTATCTCCCAAACAGCCACAAAATCATTTTTCAAGCACGCTTTCTTTACAGCCATATAGCCGTGGTATGGGTGCATTGGGTCTGCCGGGCGACCTTTCTTCACAATCTCGTTTTATTCGTGCTGCATTTGTTAGAGCGAATTCTGTTTCTGGCACTTCTGAACAGGAAAACGTCAGCCAGTTTTTTCACATTCTTGGTGCAGTGGAACAGCAACGAGGCTGCTGCGATGTTGGAAACGGGCAATATGAAATCACCATCTATACGGATTGCTACAATGCAGAAAAGGGAATTTTCTATTATACGACCTACCAGAATCACCAGATTTCTGCGGTACATCTACACAATGAACCATTGGACAGTGATTTCCTCATTCGCTATCCAATGATAACCGGAGAACAAATTCACTACCAGAATTGACGAAAAGAGGTTGCCATGTCGAACATTACAAAACGAGCCTTAGAACAATCACTGAAAAATTTACTGTTGAAAAAACCACTGACAAAAATCACAATTTCCGATATTACCGCCGATTGCGGCATGAACCGCATGACATTCTATTATCATTTTAAAGACATCTATGACCTTGTGGAATGGGTTTGTTTAGAAGATGCAAAACGTGCTTTAGACCAAAAGAAAACCTATGACACTTGGCAGCAAGGACTGCTGCAAATTTTTGAAGCCGTACAGGAAAACAAACCCTTTATCTTAAATGTTTACCGTTGTGTTCATCGAGAGCAGGTCGAAAAATATTTACAGCCCTTGGTTGACCAGTTATTATTGGATGTCATTCAAGAAGAATCAGTCGGAATGACAATACGAGAAGAGGATACACAATTCATTGCAAAAGTCTATTCTTATATTTTTATCGGCATCATGTTAGACTGGATTAAAAATGATATGCGAGAAGAACCAAAAGAACTGGTAGACCGTCTTGCAAAACTGCTGTATGGTTCGATTACCGCAGCAATCGAACGATTCCGCATTTAATTTTATCAAATTTCTTCATTTGATAAAAATATTTACAATCTCTCACCCTGTGATAAAATTTTTATCACAGGGCTTTTTTTGCCTATTGTAACATTTAAAAAAATCGGGTATAATAAGAGTATCAAAAAACTTACAAGGAGGTTTCCGTATGTACTATTCCGCAGGAACTTATGAATCGTTTGCCCATCCTGAAAAACCGAAGGATGTGGACAAGAAATCAGCCTATATCATTGGAACAGGGTTGGCAGGGCTGACCGCAGCTTTTTATCTGGTTCGAGATGGACAGATGAAAGGCGAACACATTCACCTGTTTGAAAAATTGGAGCTTGCCGGCGGCAGTTGCGATGGCAGAAAAGACGTCACAAAGGGGTTCTTCATGCGTGGCGGTCGAGAAATGGACAATCACTTTGAAGTGATGTGGGACACATTCCGTGATGTGCCATCCATCGAAACACCGGGAATCTCCGTGTTAGATGAGTACTACTGGCTCAACAAGCATGACCCGAACTATTCCCTGTGTCGTGCAACGGTCAATTGTGGCAAAGATGCCCATACAGACAAAAAATTTACGCTTGACAAAGAATCCGCATTGGCATTATCCAAGCTGTTTCTAACACCAGAAAAGGATTTGGAGAACAAGAAAATTTCAGATGTTCTGCCAAATTCCTTTTGGAAAACAAACTTCTGGCTGTACTGGCAGACGATGTTTGCTTTTCAGCGTTGGTCGAGTGCTCTGGAAATGAAACGGTATTTGTGCCGATATGTGCACCATATTGACGGCTTGCCGGATTTCAGTGCTCTCCGTTTCACAAAGTACAACCAGTATGAAAGCATGATTCTGCCTCTGGTGAAATACTTGGAAGCTCATGGCGTTCAGATTGAATACGGCATGGATGTCAAGAATGTCATCATTGAAACAATTGGAACAAAGAAAGTTGCAAAACAAATTATCTACCGCAAAGATGGACCAGACCAGACCATTGACTTAATTGAAGATGATTTGGTATTTATCACGAACGGCTGCTGTACAGATACTTCTTGTTATGGTGACCAGACACATGCACCGGATTTATCACACATCAAGAATGGTTGCGGGGAATCATGGGACTTGTGGAAGGCAATCGCCGACCAGGCAAAGCATGGAGAATTCGGCAAGCCGGAAGTCTTTTGTGGAAATGTAAATGCAACGAACTGGATGAGTGCAACTGTTGCAACCTCCAACGAAGAAATCATTCAGCATATCATTCGGGTTTGCAAGCGTGACCCTCGTGCCGGAAAAGTCACAACAGGCGGTATCGTAACGGTGAAAGATAGTACAGAGAACTGGTATCTTTCTTGGACGATTAACCGACAGCCACAATTCCGCTCACAAGATAAAAACATGGTTTTAGTTTGGCTGTATGGATTGCACACCAACCGAGCAGGGAACTATGTCAAAAAAGCCATGCGAAATTGCACAGGGGAAGAAATCTGTCAGGAATGGTTATATCACATTGGTATCCCAAAAGAAAAGATTCCAGAACTTGCGAAGAATGCCTGCAACACGACCACTTGCTTTATGCCGTATATCAACGCATTCTTCCAGCCACGAAAAGAATCTGACCGTCCTCGTGTTGTTCCAAATGGTGCAGTGAATTTTGCGTTCATCGGACAGTTTGCAGAAACACCAAGAGATACCATCTTTACCACAGAATATTCCATGCGGACAGGTATGGAATCGGTATATACTCTGTTGGATATTGACCGAGGCGTTCCGGAAGTCTGGGGCAGTAAGTATGATGTTCGAGAGCTGCTGCGTGCCTGCTACTATGCAATTGACAAGAAGCCGATTACAGACGTTCCGTTGTCATTTGTAGAAAAGAAAATGATTCGTGTTCTCCTGAAGAAAGTTCATGGAACGGATATTGAACTGATGCTGAAAGAAAGCGGATTAATCGAATAAATCATAGGAGAAAGTCGAAAAAACATTCAGCTGCTGGTTTTTTGTAGGAAATCAGCAGCTGTTTTTTGCTTTCTAAAAAATTGGAACATTTTTTTTCAAAAAAGGGTTGCATTTTCTCGTGAAATGTTATATAATTATAATCAGGCAGTTCAAAGAAATTGTGCAAGTTGCAAATTGCTTATCTGCTACTTCATTTTAATAAGACTGGAGCGAAGAAAAAATGCAAACAACTATGACGAAAAATATCGCACTCGCCGGGCATGCCGGTTCTGGAAAAACAACTTTGTGTGAAGCCCTGCTCTATCAGAGCGGTGTCACAGAACGGATTGGAAAAATCACAGAAGGCAACACGGTTTCTGACTATACAGCGGAAGAAATCAAGCGGAAATCCTCCGTTTATACAACACTTTCCACCATTCGCACCGATGCTTTACAGGTCAATCTTTTGGATACACCCGGAATGTTTGACTTTGCCGGAGAGATGACCGAAGGAATTTATGGCAGTGATTGCACCTTGATTACTGTTTCGGGGAAATCTGGCGTTCGAGTTGGAACGCAAAAGGCATATGATTGTGCAGTTGCACTCGGAAAGCCTCGGATGTTCGTTGTCACAAAGCTGGATGATGACAATGCAAATTTCTATAACGTTCTGACAGATTTGAAGTCGAAATTTGGTTCTACGGTTTGTCCGGTTGTTGTGCCAGTAATTGCAGACCGAAAGATTATCTCTTATGTCAACCTGATTGAAATGAAAGCTTACCGCTATGATGAAGCTGGAAAAGCAGTAGAAACGGAGATGCCGACCGCAGCAGTTTCGGAAAAGATGGGCTATCGAATGGATGGCTTGATTGAAGCCTTCTCAGAAGCCGTTGCAGAAACCGACGAAGCATTATTTGAGAAGTTTTTCTCTGGTGAACCGTTTACACAGAAAGAACGAATTGATGGCATTCACAACGGCATCAAAAACGGAATTATCACGCCAGTGACCTGTGTTTCTGCTGCAACTTTGGCGGGCGTTGATATGTTGATGAAAGAATTAGAATTGTTAGTGCCATCTGCTCCAGAGCAGGCGTTGGCATTGGATGCATCTGGTGAGCCAGTCGAGATTTCTTGCACACCAGATGCACCAACCAAGGCGGTTATTTTTAAGACTGCCGTTGACCCATTTGTCGGAAAACTTTCTTTCCTGAAAGTGCTCTCCGGTTCTCTGAAAAGTGGCGTGGAATTGGTGAATGCAACAGACGGCAGTACGGAAAAAATCGGTAAGTTGTTAGAACTATGCGGAAAGAAACAGACTGAAAAGGCAGAAGCTGTTTGCGGTGATATTGTCGCAGTTGCAAAGCTGCGTGCCCATACAAATGATACGCTTTGCACATCGGAACAAGTTGTTTCCATGGAAGCACCGGAATACCCATTGCCTTGCTATCGTATGGCAGTACAGCCAGCTGCAAGAGGGGATGAAGCAAAGGTTGCCAGTGCGATGCAGAAAATCTTAGAGGAAGACCAGACACTTTCCTATGAGCAAGACCCTACTACAAAAGAAGCAATTCTGAGTGGTTTAGGAGAACAGCACTTGGCAGCGGTTGTTTCTCGGTTGCAGTCTGATTTTGGTGTATCTGTTACATTGAAAACGCCAAAAATCGCATATCGAGAAACCATCCGGAAAAAAGTAAAAGTACAAGGGCGATATAAGAAACAATCTGGCGGGCATGGACAGTATGGTGATGTTTGGATTGAATTTGAGCCGTGCGTATCAGATGATTTGATTTTTGAAGAACGGGTATTTGGCGGAGCAGTTCCGAAGAACTTCTTCCCAGCAGTAGAAAAAGGCTTACAGGATTCTGTAAAAAAAGGCGTTTTAGCTGGCTTCCCAGTTGTTGGACTGAAAGCAATTTTGGTAGATGGCTCTTATCATCCGGTTGATTCTTCTGAAATGTCCTTCAAAACCGCTGCTTCCTTGGCATATAAAGAAGGAATGCGGCTGGCAGAACCGGTTCTGTTAGAGCCGATCGGTACATTAGACGTTGCTGTTCCGAATGAAAATACAGGCGATATGATGGGCGAACTGAACAAGCGGCGTGGTCGTGTGCTTGGAATGCAGCCATCGAAAAAAGCTGGTATGACGGATATTTTGGCAGAAGTTCCAATGCGAGAAATGAATGATTTTGCATTGCTTTTGCGGCAGATGACGCAGGGAAGTGGATGGTTTACC
>HF997976.1:124625-125345 GCA_000433635.1 Ruminococcus sp. CAG:254 | reverse complement strand
TGGATGGTTTACCTTGAAGCCACTGCGATATGAACCGTTGCCATCCAACTTGGTAACAGAAGTCATTGTTTCGGAATCTGACCAAACATAATTCTATTATTTCTAATAATAAAGAACCCCTCCCTCAGGAATTATTCTTGAGGGAGGGGTTTCTGTTATTTATAGAGAAATAAAGTTAAATCTTTGGCAGATTTTCCAGAGATTTCTGCAATTCTGCATCTGTCGGAATATAGTCAGACATCTTTCCATCATTGAACTTTTCGTAAGCATACATATCAAAGTAACCCGTTCCAGTCAAACCAAACAGAATGGTCTTTTCTTCGCCGGTTTCCTTGCAACGTAATGCTTCGTCAATTGCAACCTTAATGGCATGGCTGCTTTCCGGAGCAGGCAAGATGCCTTCTACTCGTGCAAACTGTTCTGCAGCAGCAAATACAGCTGTCTGTTCAACAGAAGTTGCTTCCATCAAACCCTGGTCGTACAGTTCAGACAAGGTTGCACTCATACCGTGATACCGCAAACCACCTGCATGGTTCGGAGCTGGCATGAATCCACTACCCAGTGTATACATCTTCTGCAACGGGCAAACCTTACCAGTATCACAGAAATCATATGCATAAACACCACGAGTCAGACTCGGACAAGATGCCGGTTCAACTGCAATAAAACGATAATCTGCTTCACCACGCAGCTTTTCACCCATAAACGGAGAAATCAAAC
>HF997976.1:113996-124604 GCA_000433635.1 Ruminococcus sp. CAG:254 | reverse complement strand
AGAAATCAAACCGCCCAAGTTAGAGCCGCCGCCAGCACAGCCAATGATAATATCCGGATGAATGCCGTACTTATCCATTGCTGTTTTGGTTTCCAATCCAATAACAGACTGATGCAGCAATACCTGCGACAATACAGAACCCAGCACATAGCGATAACCTTCTTGTGTGGTTGCTGCTTCTACTGCTTCTGAAATGGCACAGCCAAGGCTACCGTTTGTACCTGGGAATTCTTCCAGGATTTTTCTGCCGACTGCGGTCTTTGTAGATGGGGAAGGGGTTACATTTGCCCCATATGTCCGCATAACTTCCCGGCGGAATGGCTTCTGTTCATAAGAAACCTTTACCATGAATACCTGACAATCCAGTCCCAGATATGCACAAGCCATAGAAAGTGCAGTACCCCATTGACCAGCACCGGTTTCTGTGGTAACACCCTTCAAACCCTGCTGCTTTGCATAGTAAGCCTGTGCAATTGCAGAATTCAGCTTGTGGCTACCGCTGGTATTGTTTCCTTCAAACTTATAATAAATCTTTGCCGGTGTACCCAGCTTCTTTTCCAAGCAGTATGCACGAACCAGCGGAGATGGACGATACATCCGGTAGAAATTCAAGATTTCCTGCGGAATATCAATATATGCAGTTGTGTCATCTAATTCCTGCTTTACGAGTTCCTTGCAGAAAACAGCTTCCAACTCTTCTGCGGTAACTGGCTGTTTGGTTGCCAGATTCAACAGCGGAGCAGGCTTTTTCTTCATATCAGCACGTACATTGTACCACTGTTTCGGCATTTCGGATTCTTCCAGATAAATTTTGTATGGGATTTCTTTTGACATTACAAAATACTCCTTTCATAGAAAAGCGGCAAACAAAAATCGTCTTTTGCATACCAGCCGCTTTTTGAATAAAAAGTTGCCGGGACAAAAGACGATTACCATTCGATTCTTCTGCGGTACCACCCTGCTTGATACAGTATTCTGTATCCACTCTAGCTTGATGACGAAAGCTACCCCGTCGCACCTACTACATTTTTCAATGATTCGGATTGCCCTCCAACGTCCATTCCCATTTTCCGTTTGCATTGCATTTCCACCATCTGCAACTCTCTGTGGCAACCTTGAAAATCGTACTTACACGTTATCTGCGGTTTCTACTGATTAGTTTACCATAAAAAACGACCATTGTCAATGTGCTTTTTTATTTTTATGCAAGTTGCAATAAAGAAGCATCAAAATTTGTGCAAAATATCTGTTTATCCCTGTTGAAGCTGTGCACGAATCCAAGCTGGAACAGTTTCCGGTTTCATTCCCAACACATAGGAAAATTCCTGCTCTACTAACTTTTTGGCTGTCTGTCGCATTCGTTCTTCTACGATTGGTAATTTCCGATGTTTTTGCATCATATGCAGCATAGATAAGATTTCCTGTTCATTGCCATTTTTCAAAATGGTTTTAAAATGTGCAGTTCGCTGATGTTGATTGTGAATCCATGGTTCATCTTCTTGTGCGGATAATTCATGCAACAGTTCTGTAATGGCTTCTTTTGTCAACAATGGTCGAATCCGAACAGGGTCATTTTCAATCGGAACGAATAGCGTTGTGCCTTTTTCAAAAATCGGCTGCAACACATAATATTTCTGATGTTGGTCTTCGGTGAATTGTTTTTCTTGGATGTCCTGAATTCGGCATACGCCAGTTGTAATATGCATAACAACACTATGAATCGGGTATTCCATTTACCGCACCTCCTTGGTACTAACGCAAAAAAGCGTAAATCCATTTTGTACGGATTTACGCTTTTCGCAACACGACATTCCTGATATAATTCTATGATACCACATCAAAAATGAGATGTCAAGAATTCTCGTTCAACTTTGTGAAAATTGCTAGAAAGCAGGCATTTTGATTTTGTAAAAATGTACCATGTCTTTACACATTCAAAGATTATTGATTTGATTGAACATTTCCTGCATTTTCAAATCAATTGATGCAATGGTTTCTGCACAGTGCTTTAATTCACCGGTCAAGGAACTGGAAGCAGTGGCATTTCCAATGGATTTATAATGCAACTGATGCTCCAAACTTGCCCAAAAATCCATTGCAATGGTACGAATTTGAATTTCTACCGGAGCAATTTGCTTGCCAGTAGAAGTATAAATCGGGACTTCAATAATCATATGAAAGCTGCGGTATCCATTTGGCTTTGGATTTTTGATATAGTCCTTAGTCTTTACCAGATGAAAATCTTTATGAACAGTCAGCAAATCCGCCAGTGCATAAATATCATCAATATAACAGCAAATGACACGCACGCCTGCAATATCCTGCAAATGTTCCCGTGCAGATTCGGGAGAAACTGCAAAGCCTTTTCTTTGCAGTTTCCCGATAATGCTCTGTGGGGTTTTGATACGGCTTTCAATACTATGAATCGGATTTCTCTGAAAACGCATATTAAATTCGTTATTCAAAATATTAAGCTGCGTTTTTACAACATTGATTGCAGAATCATACAAGTGTTCAATTTCCAAAAAAGAATAGAACACGTTCTGCAACTGTACTTCTTTTTGTTCTGGTACAATGCCTTTTATGGCATCTAAATAAAATTCTTTGTCATCCATGATTCTGATCCCTCGCAAATGAGAAAAAACAGTCGGATTCGTATGAAAAAGATTATGGAAGCAGACGGTTGATATCTCTCGGGAACATACTTGCCTGACGCACGTTGGACAGACCCAGCAGCTTCATGACAAACCGTTCCAGACCAATTCCAAGACCACCATGCGGCGGCAGTCCATACTTATGTGCCTCCAGATAATAATGGAAATCATCCGGATTCAAGCCCTGTGCAATTATCTTGTCTACCTGTTCCTGATAGTTGTGGATTCTCTGACCACCACTGGTGATTTCCAGTCCACGGAACAGCAAGTCAAACTTATAAGCCAATCTCGGATCTTCCTTAGAATTCATTGCATAGAACGGCGGTTTCGAAGAAGGGAAGTGGGTAACAAAGATGAAATCACTGTCAAATGTTTTCTTTGCATATTCACAAAGAGCAACTTCATCTTCCGGTTCGAGGTCGAGCTTATTCTTAGAGCCCTTGTTTCCGAGGATTTCTTTTGCTTCCAAGAGGGTAACACACGGAATTTCCTTGACAACCGGAACATCTGCGTGCAGCATTTCCAGTTCATGTGCATAGTGTTCCTGCAAGTAAGAGAAGATATAGCGAATGGTTGCAGTTTCCATTGCCATAACATCATACATGCTGTCAATGTAGCCCATTTCAAAGTCCAGACCAATGTATTCATTGATATGTCTGGAGGTTGCGTGCTTTTCTGCACGGTAAACCGGAGCAATTTCGAATACCCGGTCAAAGAATGCAACAGCAGTCTGCTTGTAGAACTGTGGTGACTGGTTCAAGAACGCTGGCTTGTCAAAATATTCCAGATGGAAGATATTTGCACCGCCTTCTGCACCCTGTGCAACAATCTTCGGGGTGTGAATTTCCGTAAAGCCCTGAGAAAGCATAAACTGCCGGAAACCATTTGCAACGCCTTCCTGAATCTTAAAGATAGCACGTTCATTCACGTTTCTCAGAGAAACAGCACGGTTGTCCAGATTGATATCCAGAGAACAGCCCAGTTTCGGATTGAAAATTTTCAGTGGAACTTCTTCATTGGATGCAGAAATCACGGTCAAGTGCTTCAACTGCAATTCCAGACCGCCAACAGCCTTTTCATTTTCCTTTACAACACCCGTTACAGATACAAAATTGCCTTCCCGAATGCCATCCATTTTTTCTGCACAAACAGACGGGTCATAGATTGCCTGCATGAGATACCGACCCGTTCTCAGAATAATAAATGCAAAGCTGCTCATCTGACGAATCTTATGCACGCAAGCCTTTAAGCTGATTTCTTCACCAATCTGATTTCTTGCTGCTTCATAATCGAATTCTGGAAGCAATGTATTGCCATCTACTTGCAGAATCTTGTCCTTTACAGTCGGACGATAAGCGGCATCGTTGTGATATTCGGTATATGCAACTTCTTCCGGAGCAGTTTCTGTCTTTGCTGCTGTTTCTTCTGCAACCGTTTCTTTTGCAGCAACTGGCTGTTTCAAAGCAGTTTCCAGTGTTTCCTTGATCACCTTTGGTGTACAAATGCCACGCAATGCCTTGGTGCACTGACCCATCAGGAAACCAAATACCTTCTGTTCACCGTTCTGATACTGAACCACTGCAGTTTCATTTGCAGAGAGAATCGCTGCAATCTGTTCTTTTGCCTTTGCAAGGTCGTTGACAATCAGCATACCTTGCTTCTTTGCAATGCTTTCTGCATCTTCTCCAGTTTCTACCATAGCACGCAGAATTTTCTTTGCGTCATTCTTAGAAACCTTTTCGGTATCTGCCATTTCTACCAGCTTTGCAAATTCAGAAGCGGAGAACGGCAAGGTTTCCATGGTAACTTCGCCCAAATTGATTCGACGCATCAATTCCCCGATGATGAAGTTTGCAAGGCTCTTCGGTGCAGCATAAGTTTTCATAGCATCCTCAAAGAAATCAGAAACTCGCTTCTGGTTTACAATGATTTTTGCATCTGCTTCGGAAAGTCCATAAGAATGAATATACCGCTGCAACCGTTTATGCGGCAGTTCCGGTAACATATTCTTGATGTTATCAAGCATTTCATCGGTAAAGTTTACCTGCAAGATATCCGGTTCTGGGAAGTACCGATAATCGTGAGCGTTTTCCTTGCTTCTCATAGAAGTAGTTTCGCCCTTGTTATCGTTGAACCGACGTGTTTCCTGAATGACCCGCTTACCAGCATCCAGCAACCGAGATTGCCGCTTGATTTCATAGTTAATGGCACGGGTGATTGCTTTCAGAGAGTTCAGGTTCTTGATTTCTGCACGAGTACCCAGTTCTTTATCCTCTGGCTTCATGATGGAAATGTTGACATCGCAACGCAGAGAACCCTGCTCCATCTTACAGTCACAAACTCCTGCATATTGCAGCAGCAGGCTAATTTTTTCTACAAATGCCTTTGCTTCTTCCGCAGAGCCGATATCCGGTTCTGTTACGATTTCAATCAGCGGAATACCGCAACGGTTATAGTCTGCCAGAGAAACAGCGTTGAAATCATCATGAATCAGCTTACCAGCATCTTCTTCCAGATGAATCCGGTTGATTCGGATGTTTTTCTTTCCTTTTTCTGTTTCAATTTCTACCAAACCATCAATACACAGCGGACGCTGCAACTGAGAAATCTGATAAGCCTTCGGCAAGTCCGGATAAAAATAGTTTTTCCGGTCAAATACAGAAAATTTATTGATGTTGCAGCCCAGTGCAAAACCAGCCTTTACAGCATACTGTACAGCGGTCTGGTTGATGACTGGCAGTGTTCCCGGCATACCTGTACAAACTGGGCAGCAACGGGAGTTCGGGCTGCCGCCGAATTCTGCACTACAAGTACAGAATACTTTTGATTTTGTCAGCAGTTCCGCATGAATCTCCAGACCAATAACAGGAATATATGATGACATTATAATATGACCTCCTGAGAATTAAAGTGAAAGGGACGGGGTTCTCAGTGTAAACTGCTGAGAAAATGCATCTGCAACTTGCAGAATGGTAGCTTCATCGAACTGTCTGCCCGTTAAAGACATACCAATTGGCATACCAGCTTCATCATAACCGCACGGGGTTGAGAGAGAAGGCAGTGCTGCAATGTTTGCAGTAACGGTGCAAATATCTGCCTGATACATCTTAACCGGATCAGAGATATTTTCATGAATATGATAAGCAACCGTTGGGGTAGTCGGTGTCAGCATAACATCGCACTTTTCAAAGATTGCAGCATATTCAGCGGAAATCTTCTGCCGCAGTGCCATTGCCTTTCCATAGTATGCATCGTAGTAACCACTAGACAACGCATAGTTTCCGAGCAGGATTCTTCTCTTTACTTCAGATCCAAATCCTTCGCTTCTGGAATTGCAAATCAATTCATTAAAGTTTTCGCCGACCTTACTTCTGTGACCATACTTAATACCATCGTAACGGGACAGGTTAGAAGATGCTTCTGCGGAGGCAATCAGGTAATAAGCTGCAACTGCATACTTCAAGCTCGGCATATTGCAGGAAACCAGTGTTGCACCCATTTTTTCATAGGTCTTTGCAGCTTCCATAACAGCATTGCGAATGCTATCGTCAATTCCTTCGCCGAAGAATTCTTCTGGCAATGCAATTTTCATGCCCTTGATGTCTTTTCCAATCTTTGCAGTATAATCTTCCACCGGCTTCTTGGAAACTGTTCCATCATGTGGGTCATAACCTGCAATCGCATTCAGGAGCAGGGCACAATCATACGGACTCTTTGCAATCGGCCCAATCTGATCCAGAGAGGATGCAAATGCAATCAAGCCATATCGGGAAACACGACCATAAGTCGGCTTCAATCCGGTAACGCCACAGAATGCAGACGGCTGACGAATCGAACCACCTGTATCCGAACCCAGTGCAGCAGTTGCAAGGGAAGCAGATACACACGCAGCAGAACCGCCGGAAGAACCACCTGGTACACAATCTTTTCCGAATGGATTCTTTGTCTTTGCAAATGCAGAAGTCTGTGTAGAACCACCCATTGCAAATTCATCCATGCTGGTTTTGCCGAGCATAACTGCATTTTGTGCGTTTAACTTTTCCATAACGGTTGCATTGTACGGCGGAATGAAATCCTCCAGCATTTTTGATGCACACGTTGTACGAACGCCATCCGTACAAATGTTATCCTTAATCGCGAGCGGAATTCCGCAAAGCGGAGCAGCAGTTCCGTCATCAATTTTCTTTTGTGCAGTTTCTGCATCCTGATATGCCTGCTCCTTGGTGACTGTAATATAGCTTTGCAGAGCAGGATCATATGTTTCAATTCGATTCAGATAGCATTCTGTCAGTTCTTTTACAGAAATTTCGTGACGATCCAGCAGATTCCGCTGTTCACGAATGCCCATTGTTGTAATATCCATATGGCTTTTTCACTTAATAAAAAGTGAATCTCCTTTCCTATTATTCTACGACCTTCGGTACGACGAAGCAATTTTCATCATTGACAGCATTTTGCAGAATTTTTTCTGTTGGGAAGCTCGGTACACTGAAATCTTCCCGCAAGTCATTCAGATAGACATTTTTATTATCTGCGACTGCATCATAAGTGATGTCAATTTCTTTTACCGTGTCCATGATTGCAATGATACTGGTCATATCCTTTGCCATTTGTTCCAGTTCTTCCGGAGAAAAAGCAAGTTTGCCCAGTTCTGCCAGATAGGAAACCATGTTCAAATCCAATTCTAAAACCTCATTTCTCAACAGATTTCCCGACAATTGCTTGAAAAATGGCAACTGCAAAGAGAATCTGTTTTCTGTATTCTGATAAATTATAACACATATACAGGCGTTTTGCAAGTTTTTTCTTGAACAGAATCCAAATTTTCTGGCGGAACGAAAAAAATTTGCATTATGCCTTGATTTATGACGGATTTTTTTGTATAATAAGAAAAGCGTATCAAGAAGGAGGATTGTATTATGCTGACTTTTTCAAAAATGCATGGGATTGGAAACGATTATATTTACATCAATTGTTTTCAAGAAACCGTAACCGACCCGGAAAAGCTCTCTATTTTTATGAGCAATGTTCGGTTTGGTGTTGGTTCGGATGGGCTGGTATTGATTTTACCGTCTGAAGTCGCTGATTTCAGAATGCGGATTTTCAATGCAGATGGTTCAGAAGCCATGATGTGTGGAAATGCAACTCGCTGTGTCGGAAAATATGTTTACGAACACGGCATGACAGACAAAACCGAAGTATCCTTGGAAACCAACTCCGGTATTAAGTACTTAACCCTTTATGTCAACGAAGCAACCAACAAAGTGGATGCTGTAAAGGTGGATATGGGGAAGGCAATTTTAAAACCGGCAGAAATTCCGGTGGCAGATGATGGCGACCGCTTTATTGCAAAGCCAGTTGTCGTAGATGGTGTTTCCTATGATATGACTTGTGTTTCCATGGGAAATCCCCATGCGGTTGTATTCTTACCGGAAATTGATTCTCTTGATTTGGAGAAAATTGGACCTTCTTTTGAACATCATCCATTATTCCCGAATCGGGTCAATACAGAATTTATTCGGGTGATTGATGATCATACGCTGCAAATGCGTGTTTGGGAACGGGGAAGCGGTGAAACATTCGCTTGCGGTACAGGTGCTTGTGCAGCAGCAGTTGCTTCTGTTCTGAACGGCTATTGCAAACGGGAGCAGGAAATTCTGATTCACCTGCGTGGCGGTGATTTACGGATTATCTATCACAATGACGAATCTGTCACCATGATTGGACCTGCAACCTTCATCTTTGAAGGAAAAATGGAATATCCGGTATAATAAGCCGATTTTCTATGATGAAATTTGATTAAAGGAGAGATTGAAATGCCAACCATTAACGAAAACTTTCTGAAGTTGGAAAAGAACTATCTGTTTATCAACATCGCAAAAAAAGTCAATGCGTTCCTGAAAGAACATCCGGAAGCTGACTTGATTCGGATGGGCATCGGAGATGTTACCCTGCCAATCGCACCAGTTTGCGTAGAAGCAATGAAAAAAGGTGCCGATGAAATGGGTGTCAAGGAAACCTTTAAGGGTTATGAAGACAGCGGTACAGGTTATGATTTCCTGAAGCAGGCAATTGCTGACTATTATCAGCAGTACGGTGTTACCTTATCTCTGGATGAAATCCGTGTAAATGATGGTGCAAAGTCAGACTGCGGGAATATTGTTGATATCTTCGGCGATGACAATGTTGTTATGGTAACAGACCCAGCATATCCGGTTTATGTAGATTCCAACAAGATGGATGGCAGAACCATTATCTATGCAAATTCCAATGAATCCAACGGATTTGCAGCTATGCCGGACTTTTCTGTTCATGCAGATTTGATTTACCTCTGCTCTCCGAACAATCCGACTGGTTCTGTTTATACGAAAGAACAGCTCAAGACTTGGATTGATTATGCAAAACAGAACAAGGCAATCATTATTTATGATGCTGCTTATGAAGCATTTATCACACAGCCGGATATTCCGCACAGCATTTTTGAAGTAGAAGGTGCAAGAACGTGTGCAATTGAAATGTGCTCGCTGTCCAAGACGGCTGGATTTACTGGTATGCGTTGCGGTTATACCGTCATTCCGAACGAATTGACCGTAACTGCTTCTGATGGAACAGTTGTCAGCATCTCTCAGATTTGGGGCAGACGGCAGGGAAGCAAGTTCAATGGTGTTTCTTATCCGGTACAGTGTGCAGCTGCTGCTGTTTTCACAGAAGAAGGCAGAAAGCAGATTCAGAAGAACATTGCTTACTATCAGGAAAATGCAGCCATTATCAGCAAAACCATGGATGAACTGGGAATCCCGTATACAGGTGGCGTAAACTCTCCGTATATTTGGTTCCAGTGCCCGAATCACATGTCCAGCTGGGAATTCTTCGATGAAATGCTGCATAAAATTGCAGTGGTCGGCACACCAGGCGAAGGCTTTGGTAAGAATGGGGACGGTTGGTTCCGTCTGACTGCATTCGGTGATCGGGAACGCACAAAGGAAGCAATGGAACGCTTCAAGAAAATGTTACAGAAATAATTTGGAGGATTATCATTATTATGAGAGCAGTAATTACAGTAATCGGTAAGGACAACGTTGGTATTTTACATAAGGTCAGCGGTGTTTGTGCAGAATATCAGGCAAACGTTTTGGAAGTAACCCAGAGCGTTTTGCAGGATATGTTTGCAATGATTATGATGGTAGACATCACAAAGATGACAGCAGACTTTGCAAAGCTGAGTGATCAGCTGACGGCATTGGGAGAAGAACTTGGTCTTTCTGTTCACTGCATGCACGAAGACATTTTTAACGCAATGCATCGAATCTAAGGAAGGGAACAAGAAACATCATGAATAATGCAATCTTTAATGCCGGGGACATTCTGGAAACCATTCGTATGATTCAGGATGAATGCTTGGATATTCGTACAACCACGATGGGAATTTCTCTTCTGGATTGTATTGATTCCGACATTCATAAGGCTTGCGATAAGGTTTATGACAAAATCACAAGACGGGCAGAAAAGCTCGTTTCCACCGGTGAAATCATTGAAAAGGAATATGGCATTCCGATTATTAACAAGCGAATTTCAGTCACTCCGATTGCAATGCTGGCAGCAGCTTGCCCGAACGAAAGTCCGGTACTGTTTGCAAAGACTTTGCAGCGTGCAGCAGAAACCTGCGGTGTAAACTTCATTGGCGGTTATTCTGCACTGGTACATAAGGGTTTTAGTGCAGGCGACATTGCTCTGATTCGTTCCATTCCGGAAGCACTGGATATTACAACACGCCTTTGCTCATCTGTCAATGTTGGTTCTACTAAGAGCGGGATTAACATGGATGCTGTAAAGATGATGGGTGAAATTATTCTGGAATCTGCCAAGCTGACTGCTGACCGGCAGTGTGTTGGCCCATCTAAGCTGGTTGTATTCTGTAACGCACCGGAAGATAATCCGTTTATGGCAGGTGCAT
>HF997976.1:99878-113968 GCA_000433635.1 Ruminococcus sp. CAG:254 | reverse complement strand
TGCATTCCACGGTGTTGGCGAATCGGATTGTGTCATCAATGTTGGCGTTTCTGGGCCTGGCGTTGTTCGCTCTACGATTTCCAAGTATCCGGATGCTTCCATCAACGAACTGGCAGACATCATTAAAAAGACTGCATTCAAGATTACCAGAATGGGTCAGTTGGTTGGTAAGCGGGCTTCTGAAATGCTCGGCGTAGAATTCGGCATTGTAGACCTTTCTCTCGCACCGACTCCAGCAGTTGGGGACAGCGTTGCACATATTCTGGAAGCAATGGGTCTGGAAATCTGCGGTACACATGGTACAACTGCTGCTTTGGCAATGCTGAACGATGCCGTTAAGAAGGGCGGCGTTATGGCATCCTCTAGTGTTGGCGGTCTGTCTGGTGCATTCATTCCGGTTTCTGAAGATGCTGGTATGATTGATGCTGCGGTAGACGGTACATTGACCTTGAGCAAACTGGAAGCAATGACAGCAGTATGCTCCGTTGGTCTGGATATGATTGCAATTCCGGGCGACGTAGATCCGACTACCATTTCTGCAATTATTGCGGATGAAATGGCAATTGGTATGGTAAATACTAAGACAACAGCCGTTCGTGTCATTCCGGCAATTGGCATGAAGGAAGGCGACATGCTGGAATTTGGCGGATTGTTCGGTAGTGCTCCAGTTATGCCGGTTAGCAAGAAATCTTCTGCTCGGTTTATCAATCGTGGCGGTAAAATTCCGGCTCCGATGCAGAGCTTAAAGAACTAATGCAGAAACAATATCATATTGCGGTAATTGGCGGCGGTGCTTCTGGCTTACTTGCCGCCATTGCTGCAAAAATAGAAGGTGGAGCAGATTGCAGCGTTGTCATTTTGGAACGAAATGACCGCATTGGTCGAAAAATTCTTTCAACAGGGAACGGCAGATGCAATCTTGGGAATACTGTAATCCAGAAGGAAAATTACAGTGGTTCTTTATTGGAAAAAGCCTTTGCAATTTTTCAGCAAGCACCGAAAACAGAGGATTATTTTCGTCAGATGGGGTTGATTTGTAGGGAAGAGGAACACCGCTTATATCCCTATTGTAATCATGCCAGTGCTGTATTGGACAGCTTACGCTTACAAGTTGAACTTTACGGAATTGCAGTACAATGTGACTGCCAAATTCAGAATCTGATTCCGAAAAAGCATGGGTTTTTGTTGCAATCAGATACAGAATCTTATTTTGCGGAGCAGGTAATTTTTGCTTGTGGGGGATATGCAGCCCCTGCACTTGGAACAGATGGTTCTGCATATGCAATGCTGAAAGATTTAAAGATTGCCATTCGTCCTTGTACGCCTGCACTTTGTTTTCTAAAAACAAAGACAGAATTGGTTCGTGCATTGAAAGGCATTCGATTGCTTGCAAAGGTATCACTCTATGAAAACGGCGGTTTAAAGCGTCAGGAACGTGGGGAAGTGCAGTTTACAGAACAAGCATTATCGGGTATTTGTATATTCAATCTGTCTGCATACTGTGATAAGCTGTCACACGCAACGTATACAGTAGCGTTGGACTTATTGCCGGATTGGGATTTAGAACAGGTTTATGCGTTTCTGTGGGAACTATATGCACTGCGTGGGACGTTATCAGTAGAAGAATTTTTCACAGGTGTATTTCAAAGAAGAGTTGGTTTGCAAGTCTTAAAGCAATGTGGAATTTTACAAAAAGAACCACGATTGATTGCTTCCTGTACACCAAAGGAAATAGAACAATTAGCATCTTTTTTGAAAGCATGGAAATTTCCAGTCATCGGAAAAGGGGACTGGAAGAACGCACAAATTTCCTGTGGTGGTATTATATCCGAAGAAGTATCCACTAACTTGGAATCAATTCGTTATCCGGGATTATATTTTAGTGGGGAAGCGTTGGATTTGCAAGGGGATTGCGGTGGCTATAATTTAAATTGGGCATGGGCATCCGGTTGGTGGACGGGGACACATGCAGCAAAAGAATGGAAACAAAAGCATGATTAAAATCAGTGAAATCAAAATGCCAGTCGGTTATACAGAAGAGATGGTAACCGCTAGCATCCTAAAAAAATTGCATTTAAAGAATGATACTGCTCTTACATGGAACTATTTTAAAAAGTCCATTGATGCCAGAAAAAAGCAGCAAATTCAATATCAAATCTCTGTTCTCGTTTCTCATCCAAATGAACAAAAGTTATTACAACAGGCAAGTGCTAAAAAAGAAAAAAACATCACAGCTTATCAGCCTTATGTCTATCCGATTCCGTCTATTTCTAAAAGACCGGAAAATCGTCCGGTGGTTGTTGGATTTGGCCCAGCTGGTATGTTTGCCGCTCTTGTTTTAGCAAAAGCAGGGTTACAGCCATTGGTGTTAGAACGAGGAAAATGTGTCGAAGAACGAAAAAAAGATGTTCTGGATTTCTGGGAAAATGGCATTCTGCATACAGATTCCAACATTCAATTTGGAGAAGGTGGAGCAGGCACTTTTTCGGATGGAAAGCTAACGACTGGTATTAAAGATTCTCGTATTCGTTTCATTTTAGAGACATTTGTTGCTTGCGGTGCACCGTCCGAAATTCTATACCTTGCAAAGCCACATATTGGAACAGACTATTTAGAGCAGGTTGTAAAGAATATTCGCTGCAAGATTCAAGAACTCGGCGGAGAAATTCTATTTTCTGCACGATTTATGGGATATCAAACGGATGAACATGGAAGATTGAAATCGATTTCATATGAAAAAGAGGGAAGCATTCGAGAACAACAGACGCAGCATTGTATTTTAGCAATTGGACATAGTGCAAGAGATGTTTTTCAGCTGTTCTATGATAAAAATATCCCACTTCAACAGAAAAATTTTGCAATGGGTGTCAGAATTGAACATCTACAATCTGACATCAATAAAAGTATGTATGGAACATTTGCCAAACAGTTACCAGCAGCGGATTATAAGCTCGCTGTTCATTTGCCATCTGGCTATGACTTATATACATTCTGTATGTGTCCGGGCGGAAATGTTGTTGCGGCAGCATCTGAAGAAGGTCATTTAGTTGTCAATGGCATGAGCAATCATGCAAGAGATGAGAGAAATGCAAATAGTGCATTGTTGGTTGGAATTTCTCCAAGAGTTCTTGCAAGTGAGCATCCATTAGCTGGCATGTTTTTACAACAAAAATTGGAACAACAAGCTTTTTTGTCTGGCGGTGGCAATTATGCAGCACCTGTTAGCTGTGTCGGTGATTTCTTGCAAAATCAAACATCCAGTTCTTTCGGAAAAGTAACGCCAACATACCGACTGGGTGTAAAATTTGTAAATCCGAGAGAATATCTGCCGGAATTTATGGTACAAACCTTAAAAGATGGCATTTTAGAGATGGGCAAAAAAATTGCAGGATTTGACGACCCAGAAGCAATTTTAACAGGCGTTGAAACAAGAAGTTCGTCGCCAGTTCGAATTTTGAGAAATGAGAAATTGGAATGCATTGCAGTTGCTGGATTGTATCCATGTGGCGAAGGTGCTGGATATGCTGGCGGCATTACGTCGGCAGCTGTGGACGGAATCAAGTGTGCAGAAAAATTAATTGAAAAAATAGAAAATAACTGAGAAACCCCTTTCAAAAGGGGTTATATCCAATTGCACCAAATACAAATTTGGTGCAATAAGAAATCAAATTTGGAAGGGAAGTGCCATTTATGCCGATTGACCGCACCGCTTGTCCAGAATTTCTAAATGACTATATTCTCTATCTTTCCATGTCCAAATCGCTTTCTCCTCGGACAGTTGAAGAATATTATCTGGACATCCGCCTGTTCTTGCAATACATCCTGATGATGAAAGACAAACAATATGTAAAGCTGGACGAAACGGATATGCAGAAAATTTCTATTGTCGATTTTCCGGTTTCATTATTGGATACCATCAAGCTTCAGGATTTATATGAGTTCTTATACTATGTGACAGAATCCCGTGACAACCATGACCGTGCTCGTGGACGCAAAGTTTCTGCGATCAAAAGCCTATTCCACTATCTTTATGTCAATAAAGAACTGATTCACCAGAATCCAACAGAATATTTGGAACTGCCTTCTCTTAAAATGTCTCTGCCGAAATATCTAACTCTGGAACAAAGCAAATCTCTGCTAGAACATATGGATACTGCCTACCCAGAAAGAGATTACTGCATCATTACCCTATTTTTAAACTGTGGGCTACGATTAAGCGAACTGGTTGGTTTGAATTTAAATCATATCAATTTGAAAGAAACAAAAATGCGAGTATTCGGAAAAGGCAGAAAAGAACGGATGGTTTATTTGAATCATGCATGCATGAATGCATTGGATGATTATTTAGAAGCACGAAAAAAAATAAAAAACAGTCAAGAAGAACCTGCCTTGTTTTTAAGCAAACGAGGTTCTCGTATCAGCAAGCGACGTGTGCAGCAGATTGTAGAAGATGCTCTGCAACGAGCTGGATTATCCGGACAGGGTTATTCTACCCATAAACTCCGGCATACCGCTGCAACCTTGCTTTATCAATATGGAAATGTAGATACATTGACATTAAAAGAAATTCTAGGGCACAAAAGCACTGCAACAACAGAAATCTACACGCATTTGTCAAATGCAATCCTACAAGAAGCCGCTGACCACTCCCCACTTGCCGAAATCATCAACCATCCAGCATCTGATGAATCAGAACCAGATGCTCCCGATGTGGTATCTGTTGTTCTTCCGGATGTTTTGCCAGAGAATGAAAATAAGGAGTAATCATCATGATAAATGGTGTGATTTTTGATATGGACGGAACACTTTTGGATACAGAACGAGTTTTAATTCGTTGCTGGATCAAAAGTGCTGCCCTTCATGGGTTTGAAATGAAAGAACAACACGCTTTAAATATCCGAAGCCTGCAATATCGCTTTGCAGAGCCATACTTGAAGCGTGTTTTCGGGGAATCTTTTGATTATATGGCGATTCGAGAAACACGGAAACAGTTATTTGCAGAAGAACTGCAAAAAAATGGAATCCCCGTAAAACAGGGCGTACTTCCCTTTTTGCAATTCTGTAAAGAACAACAAATTTCAACAGTTGTTGCAACTGCCACGCCAAAAGATCGAGCAACCAGATACTTAGAAGAAGTCGGATTTCTCCCCTATTTTACGGAGATTTTCGGCAGCAATCAAGTGAAAACAGGAAAACCGTTTCCGGATATTTACCAAGCGGCTGCACAATCTATCAATTGTGCACCTTCCGATTGCATGGCGTTTGAAGACGCTCCAAATGGCGTGCTCTCTGCATTTTATGCAGGCTGTAAAGTTGTCATGATTCCAGACTTATCGCAGCCAGATGAAATGTTACAGCCGTTCCTCTATGCAGTTGCACCAAATTTGGAACAGGCAATTCCGATTTTAAAGGAGGCGATACAACATGGATAAACCGAGAGTTTCGAAAATTTTCGATATTCCCCCCTACTACTATTTTGAGAGCGGAAACGATTATTCTGGAAGTAAGAATTTGAATCAGTTTAATTATAAGGTGGAATATGGAAAAGAAAATTTGACGCTAAAAATCTGGCATGGAATGCTCTGTTCTGAAAAGGCAACTATAGAAATTGAGCAAACATATCCCAATAATGCAGAAGGTTTTCAAGAAATGATTCACTTTTTGGAAGAAACCTATCAAAAAGAACAGTCATAACAAAAACCGGCAGTGAAGACTTCCCTCTTCACTGCCGGTTTCGTATAAAATCATTTCACTCTTACAGAGTCTTGTCAACCCGTTCTACTTTCATCATGTTTGTAGAGTGAGAAACGCCAACTGGAACACCTGCTGTAATAACAACAATATCATCCTTGTCAACCAGATGATTTTCCAATGCTGCATCTACTGCGGCTTCAAATAATTCATCTGTATTCTGCTTTTCGCCAATCATCAGCGGATGAACGCCCCAACTCAGATTCATCTGTCGCCAAACTTGATCGCTAATGGTGCAGCTGATAATCGGGCATTTCGGGCGATATTTCGAGATTTCTCTTGCTGTTACACCACTCATTGTTACAGTCAAAATTGCCTTTGCATCCAAGTCGTGAGCGGTTGTTACAGTTGCGTGAGCAATTGCATTTGAAATATCCTTGTTATACTGATAAGTTGCATGCATATGCTTATAGTCAATGTTATCTTCGGTGGTCTTTGCAATCAAATCCATTGTCCGAACAACTTCTACCGGATAAGAACCAGCAGCTGTTTCACCAGAGAGCATAATCGCACTCGTTCCATCATAAATTGCATTGGCAACGTCGGTAATTTCTGCTCTGGTCGGTCTGGAATTTGTAATCATGGATTCCAGCATCTGCGTTGCAGTAATGACCTGCTTGCCTGCTTGATAGCCCTTCCGAATCAGTTCTTTTTGAACTGCTGGAATCTGTTCAAATGGGATTTCTACGCCAAGGTCACCACGAGCAACCATAATGCCATCTGCGGATTCCAGAATTTCGTCAATGTTCTTTACGCCTTCCAGATTTTCAATCTTTGCGATAATCCGAACATTGAACCAGCCAAGGCTATGCGTATATTTTCTCAAATAGTCAATATCTGCGGACGTGCTGACGAAACTTGCTGCGATGAAATCAAATCCCATCTTCGCACCAAATTCCAAGTCGTTCCGGTCTTTTTCGCTCAGATACGGCATAGAAAGTGTAACGCCTGGAACATTGATCCCCTTATTATTAGAGAGCACACCGCCGTGAATGACTAAACAAGTAATTTCTGTTGAATTTACACGATTTACAACCATTTCAATGACACCATCGTTGATTAAGATGTGTGTTCCCGGCTTTACATCGTGCGGTAAATTTTTAAAGGATACACTTCCCCGTTCTGCTGTGCAAAGTACATCTTCTGTCGTCAGAACATAAGTGTCTCCATCGTGAATGGTGACTGGCTTGTCATCTACAAATTTTCCAAGCCGAATTTCTGGTCCTCTGGTGTCCATCAGAGTTGCAATCGGCAGTCCAAGTTCTTCCCGTAACCGGACAACTTGTTCATACCGTCTCTGATGGGTTTCATAATCCCCATGGGAAAAGTTAAAACGAGCAACATTCATGCCAGCTTGCATGATTCTCCGCATAATGTCGTCGTCATCGGTTGCTGGGCCAATTGTACAAACAATTTTTGTTTTTCTCATCATTCAACGCATCCTTTACATTATTTTTCTGCCAATGCAGAAAGTAAACAAAAAATATACACCATACCACTTAAATAATAACATATTTTTGTTAAGAATTCATGTATATTCTTGTAAATTCTCAATTATTTTTTTGATGTCGTTTATTCTGGGTCACTTTTTGTTTGTCTGATGAATCCATTCAATCAAATTTTCTGATAGAATTCTTTTGTTTTCATAATCAGTCAGCGAGAGTGCGAAGAATCGTTCTAGTTCTTCTTCATGATCCCACATTGGAAAATCTACACCAAAGAAGCAATTCTCTGCTCCATAATGCCGAATAATCTCTCGCATCTTGTCCTTCGGCAAGAATGGCGAACAACTGCTGGTATCAAACCGTAGCCGTTCATCTGCCTTTAGATTGGCAACTGCCTCTTCCCAGCGTTCCCAACCACCGAGATGTGCTGCAATCACTCGCAGCTTCGGGAACTCTTTTAAAACCTTTGCTAAACGCTGCGGCTGAGAATATGTTTGATGTGGATCACCCATATGCATCAAAATCGGCAGTTGTGTTTCCTGAATGATTTCATATAGCGGATAAACTGCCGGATCATCAATATAAAACTTCTGAAAATCCGGATGCAGCTTAATTCCACGGAAGCCATGCTGCAAAATAAAATCCATGTCAGCTTGACAGTCGGGAGCAAATGGGTGCATGGCAGCGAATGCGATGCAATTGACATGGTCTTTGCAGCTATCCCACAAAAATTGATTGATTGCCTGAACCTGTGCAACATTAGTTGCTGTGGAACAAATCAAATAGCCGTCAATTCCAGCATTTGCACCGCTTTTCAGCAACTGTTCCATGCTGCCGATGTGCTGCATCGGCATGTCATCATAGAAAACAGAAATACTGCTGGTTGCCCGTTCTGCAATTTTATTTGGGAACACATGAGCATGTGCATCAAAAATCGTATACCCATTTTTCATATTCTGAATGCCTCTTCTCTTTTTATCAGGATATTACCTGCATTTTGGAACTTGCAAAGTTTGCCATGACTTTTTTCGTTCCAACTTGGTCAAATCCAATTTCCAGCATGGAATCATTCGCCATATCGGTGATAGAAAGAATCGTTCCTTCCCCGAAAATTTTATGCCGCACTCTTGTGCCAACTGAATAATTGACAGATTTTTCAGCAGTTTTTTGCGGATGATGATTTCTTCTGCTTGCAAGCTGCTGCTGTAAAGAAATTGACTGTACCATTTCCACTTTTCTTGTTCCTGCTGCGACATTTTTCTTGCTCTGAACCTGTTCCATGCAGTCGCCTTGGATTTCTCCTAAGAAGCGAGAACGTGGATTGCTGGTCGTCATACCAAACAACATCCGGCGGTCGGTTGTGCTGACACAAAGCTGCTTTTTTGCTCTTGTGATGGCAACATAAGCCAGTCGGCGTTCTTCTTCCAAATCGTTTTCATCCAGAGAATTGATGCTGCGAGCACTTGGGAAAATATTTTCTTCCATTCCAATTAAAAAGACCGTTTTGAATTCCAATCCCTTTGCTGCATGAATGGTCATCATGGAAACCGTATCCGGTGCAGTTTCTGTCTGTTCTGCATCTGCATAGAGAGAAACTTCTTCCAAGAAATTTTCCAAAGACGGCAGCTCTGATTCCTTCATGTACTTTAAAATGTTGGATTTCAATTCCTGTACATTTTCCAGACGGATTTTTCCTTCTTCGCCCATGTTCTTCAGATAATCTGCATAACCTGTTTTCTGTAACAAAAGGTCGAAAAATTCATCCAATTGCATGGTTTTCACTGCATCGGTCAATTCGTCAATCATCAATGCAAATTTTTTCAGATGAGCCACCTTTTTGGACAATACCGGATATGTTTCTGAATCCCGCATAACATCAATCGGCGAAATTCCCAAATCTCTTGTAATGTTTTCGAGCATTTCCATGGTAGCATCTCCAATGCCACGCTTCGGCTCATTGACAATTCGCTTGAATCGAACCATATCGAACGGATTATACAGAATGGTCATGTATGCCAGAACATCTTTGATTTCTTTTCGGTCATAGAATCGTGTGCCGCCATAGATATGATACGGGATTTTTTCTTTTACAAACATCCGTTCTATGTTGTTAGACTGTGCATTCATCCGATATAAGACCGCAAAATCCTGATAAGAAGCACCATTCTGAACTTCTTTTTCAATTTTTTCTGCAACAAATCGAGATTCATCGGTTTCATCTACTGCCTTATACCAGATAATCTTTTTGCCATCTTCCAAATCTGTCCAGAGTGTCTTTTCTTTTCTGCCTGCATTATGAGCAATCACATCATTCGCTGCTTCCAGAATGGTCTTTGTAGAACGATAATTTTGCTCTAAGCGAATGACAACTGCATTTTGAAACTGCTTTTCAAAATTGAGGATATTTTCAATGGTCGCCCCACGGAAGCGATAAATACTCTGGTCATCATCCCCCACCACGCAAAGATTCTGGTGCTTCTGGGAAAGCAATTGCACCAGACGGAATTGTGCATGGTTGGTATCCTGATATTCGTCCACCATGATATACCGGAACCGATTCTGATAGTATTCCAATTCTTCTGGGAATGATTCCAACAATTCCACTGTTTTATAAATCAAATCGTCAAAATCCAGTGCATTTGCAGACTTCAAGCGGTTCTGATATTCTTTATATAGTTTCCCGATTACCATCTTTCGATAATCCGAACCAGCTTCGATACAAAAATATTCCGGTGAACACATCCGGTCTTTTGCAAGACTGATTTCTGTTAAAACAGCACGAGGCGGAAATTGCTTTTCTGAAACATCTGCATCTGCAATACAGGATTTCATTAGTCGCTGGCTGTCATCTGTATCATAAATGGTAAAATTAGAATCATACCCCAGTTTGGAAATGCTTCTCCGCAGGATTCTCACACATGCAGAATGAAATGTAGAAGCATGCAACATTGATGCACATTCTTCGCCAATTGCTTGCAGTAAGCGGCTTCTCAATTCGTTTGCGGCTTTATTGGTAAAAGTAATTGCAAGGATGTGCCACGGTTGAATGGGCTGCACAGCAAGAATGCTGCAAAGACGTTCTAAATCTGCTGGCTGCTTGTCCGCAATATAATCTTTTAAGTATGCTGCATCTTCTTTTGTAATGGATGCGTTTGCCTGTACCCAACCATCTCCAAAGTGAATCATCTGTACAATCCGGTGAATCATTGCGGTTGTTTTTCCGCTCCCTGCACCGGCTAAAACAAGAACGGGACCATTCACATGAAAAACCGCCTGCTGTTGTGGCGTATTCAAATTCTGAAAATAGTGATTCAGTGCCGCTCTTTTTAACTCAATGGTCGTTTCTTCTGCCATAATCCCTCTCCTAAATACAAATATTGCTTGATCAGAATTTCCTGTTTCTTTTCAAAGAACCGTTTTTCATGATAAAAAATAAGGAAACAATTTCTGCTCTTTTCTAAATCGAAACAACGTGCATTATTATTATAACGTACTGCCTTGCATTTGTCAAATCCATTTTGCAATTTATTTCGATACAAGAGCGTTCTTTTCAGGCATTTTGTTTTTTGTGGTTTACAATATAAATTCCCACACAAACGAAAATTAAAGCTGGGATTGTAAAAATATGAAAGGCATCTTTTTCTTTCAAGAAAATGGTAGAAATACAAACGCCGCAAATCGGATTCAAGAATCCAAAGACAGCAACCTTTGAAACAGGATTATATTTCAAAAGAAGCGACCATAATGAATAGGCTGCGGCAGAAACAAAGGAGAGGTAAAGAAGAATCGCAATAGCAGAACCGGTAATATGTTCCATTCTTCCGCCAAAGAGAAGCCCAACTGCGAACATAACCACTCCGCCGAACAAGAACTGCCAACCACTTAATAGAATTGGATTTTCAGAGGCAGCATATTTTTTCATCAGAACAGAAGAAAAACCACTGGCAACGGTACACAAAAAAATAAATCCATCGCCCAAAAAGGAAAGATGAATACCGCCTTTTAATCCGTTTAAATTGCAAAGAATGATGCCTAAGAAGCCAATTACACAACCGAACAGCTTTGCCGCTGTCATTTTTTCAATCCGATAGACCAAGGTAGAAAGCAGAATGGCGATGAAAACATTTGCTGCAACAATAATGGCTGCATTCACACCGGTTGTATGGGCTAATCCGATATAATAGAAAAAATATTGTAAAATCGTCTGGAAAAGGCTGATGATGCTAATTTTCGGAATGGTTTGTTTCTGCGGAATCAGTGCTTGTTTTGCAACGATACTACCGCCAACCAGTGCCATGACTCCAGCAATTGCAAAGCGGATTCCAGCAAACACCATTTGTGCTGCCCAATCCGCTGATGCAATCTGAAACAGTTCATATCCAATTTTGACTCCGGCAAAGGCACTCCCCCAGAGTGCAGAGCATAGAAAGGCAACGCCGGCGACCACCCATGTTTTTTGTAAAAATGACTTTTGCATATGTTCCTCCTGTAAAATAAAATTTCTTTTATTTTACCACGATTTTCATTCAAAAGTCAAGAAATGTCACGATTGATAGAAACTTTGCATTTTTTGCAGCTCTTCTCGCATCTCATCCACCAGACTTTGTGGAGAAAGCACTTTCACCCAAGCCCCTTGCGATAATAAATACATGATAATTCCTCTGCCATGATTTACTTCTGCTTCAATGATGCTTTCTTTTCCGTTCTTCTCCACTACTTTTGCAGTTGGTAAACGGTCTAGGATTGCCTGCACAGAAAGCCCAGAAAACGAAAACCGGATTTTCTCCGTCTTACCCGGAAACATAAACTGATTCTTTTCCCGCAAGTCGCCCTCATCAAAATCATATTCTCGTTTTAAAGAAAACCGTTCTCGATGCGTTACAATGGACACAATTCGATCCACTCGAAAATATTTTGCACGACAAGTTTCATCGTCTGCATCATAGGCAATCAAATAAAAATAGTATTCACTGAACAAAATAGATGCAGGACGAATTTTCCGTTTTACCTGCTCCCGATTCATTTTGTAGTAGGTGATGGTCAAAATCTGCTTGTCTTCAATTGCTTGTATCAGTTTCCAGAGATAATCCATGACCATATTACAATCTGACTTGATTTCATGATAATGATAAAGTTCTTTCCGAATGAGATTTTCAAATTGCTCTCGGTCTTTTGGCGTAGTCATTCGCTTTAATTTTGCAATGAGATTCAATAAATCCTCTTTTTGAAAGCAACGGCAGCCTAGAACCACTTTTACAAGGGCAAATAATTCTTTGTTCTCTAAAAAATCATCGGCATGCAGATAATATGCTTTCTCTTTGTGAGAATATAACAACTCTGCATTCTGCATCAGTTCCCGATTTTCAGACAAAAACTGCTGAATCTCATTGATGTATCTACCAATGGTCTTTGTAGAAACCTGATATTCCTCTGCAATCTTTTTTACTGAAATCCATTCCCCTCTCAATGCTCGATAAAAAATTTCTAACGTACAACAATTTTTCGCTGATTCCATTTTCGTATCTCCTATTATCTTTTTTCTGTCTGGTAGCTGTTTTTTTGTAATTCTATTATAGCACATTTGACAGACAGCCCTCTGTCCGTTTAAAAATAATTTACAGATTTGATGCCATCAAAGCCCGTATTCGTTTTACATATAACTGCTGAATCGTTGAATCAGCACCAAGCCCTTGTAAAATTGCTTCTGTCTGATATCCATAGCGTTTTAGAACCTGCTCCCATGAATTTGGATTTTCTGCTCCAATCATATCCGTTTGAGCATGCCAGCCAGCAACAAGCATCAACGGAACAAGGACTACTTTTCGATAATTGGTATGCTGTATTTCTCTTAGAACCACATCAAAAGATGGTTCGCCTTTCAATGTTGCAAGGAATACATTGAAATATCCCTGTTGCTGAATCCAGTCTTTCAGTATCTGATAAGTCAGATGTGGACCATGCCCCATCCAAAGATAGGCAACATCAGAACAAGAACAAATGTGTTGAATCACATTCCAGAAAGCGGGAATTGCTTCTTGACTTTCTAATAAGGGTTTCCCTACCTTAAAAATAGAAAATACTTTCTGAAATGGTTGCACATCCGCTGAAAACTGTGCATCTATCTTTCCAGTTGTCAAATAGAGTGGTTGACAATAGACATTTTGATAGCCAGCTTTTTGTAGATACTCCAACACCTCTGTAACAGAATGCACCTTTTCCCCCTGTTCTTTTCGCTTTTGAAGAATTATACGGCTGGAATACGCCGGATAAACATCACAATTTGGAAAAGCAGCTTGCATCTGTTTCTCAATGGCAACAATGGTTTTCTCTTCTTCCTCTTTCTCACGTGTTCCAACACTAACCGTAACAATTGCGGTTCGACATGGATTCTTGATATGATTCAAGTAAGCAGCTGTTCCCTGCTCCCGATAACAAGCCAACGCTTCTGGAGTAGATAGACTGGATAATAATTGTTTTCGTTTTCTAGCGTCAAAAATCCACTCTTTCCATTCTTCTCTTATCTGTACTTGTAATGAACAAAGCGGTTCATAAGTAGAAAGAATGGGCGTTACTTCCTTGCAGATTGCAGCCGCTAAGGAAGGACTACCTCCATTTGTACTAATCGCTGCTGTTAAGTTCCCAGTCGTTGTATGAGCTGGTACAGAAAAATCGGTTGTAATCCCATCTGTAACCGAGGAAACTAAGATTCCTCGTTCTTGTGCTTCTCGTACAATCGTCTGGTTCAACTGTATATCATTTGTTGCTACAAAGACCAGTTTCCTATCTTTTAGGAAACTGGTCGCATAGACAGCCTGTATGTATCGCAATGATTGATGTTGCAATGGCAACGGAATTGGTTCTGGTGCTAATACAGTCACATTGGCTTCCTGCTCC
>HF997976.1:74514-99817 GCA_000433635.1 Ruminococcus sp. CAG:254 | reverse complement strand
AACTGCTCCTGCTCCAACAACCAAACAGGGAACTTGTTTCAACTGTAAGAAAACCGGATACATAAAAACCTCCTTCTAAAAATGCCGCCAGATGATTCCCCTGACGGCATTTTCTTTCATACAAAAAATTTTCTTATTCGCAATCTTGCAGCATACAAGCAGCGATTCCTTCTGCAGTTGCTTCTTTTGCGGTTGCAAAAACAGGAATGCCGAGTGTTTCTGCTGTTTTTGTCGTAACAGCACCAATCGAAATCACTTTTACAGGATCTGGCAAGTTCGTTCCGTACATCTGTATGAAGGCTTGTACCGCAGAGGAACTGGAAAATACCAAATAATCTGCATCTGGCAAATGCTGTTTCAATAGTGTTTCCTTTTGCAACAACGGTTTTGTTTCATACAGGGAAATACTGTCTACCGATTTCTTTGCAGCTTTCAGCATATCCGGTAATACGGTAGAACCATTCTTAGAACGAATCAATAAAACACGGTCATGTGGTTCTAACTGTGGAATTAACGCTTCTGCAAGATAGCGACTTTCAAACCGATGCGGCACACAGTCTACAAAAATGCCCTTTGCTGCCAATTCACACGCTGTTCCGTTCCCAATTGCTGCAAATCGCAAATGCAACAACATCCGCAAATCAATATCATGTTGCTGTAGGCTGTCAAAAAAGATATGCACACTATTTGCACTGGAAAACACAATCCAAGTATACGCACTCCAATCGACTGACTTCAGCGGAGCATCTGCAATTGAAACCGTATCAATCAAGCTGATTTCCATTGTTTCTGCACCATACTGCTGAAAATGTTCCGAAAGATGTCGGCTATGCGGTGGTGTTCCAGTAATAAGAATCCGCTTTCCGAACAATTTTCCCTGCTCAAACCACTGCAGCTGTTCTCGCAGTGTAACCACTTTCCCGACCACAATCGTTGCTGGGGCTTGAATATGCTGTTGTACAACAAAGTCTGAAATGGTGGAGAGTGTTCCTGTTACGGTTCTCTGTCTGGCAGTTGTTCCCTCTTGAATAACAGCAACTGGCATATCTGCGGACATTCCATTTTCCATCAATGCTGTTGTAATATGCGACAAATTCGCTAATCCCATCAAGAATACCAGTGTTCCATTTAACTTTGCCAATTCTGCATAATCTGGCTCTTGTTTCGGGTCTGCTTGTGTATGTCCTGTGATAACATGAAACGAAGAGGCATAATCCCGATGCGTAACCGGAATTCCGGCATAAGCAGGAACACCATAGGATGCAGAAACACCCGGCACAATGACAAACGGCACATTTGCAGCAGATAAAGCCTGTGCTTCTTCTCCCCCTCTGCCAAAGACAAACGGGTCACCGCCCTTTAAGCGAACCACTTGCTTGCCTTGTTTTGCTGCATCCACCAATAATTGATTGATTTCTACCTGTGGAAGACTGTGGTTTCCTGCTCGCTTTCCAACAAAATAAAGTTCACAATCCGGACGAACATGATTGAGAATCGAAACTGATGCCAATGCATCATAAACAACCAAATCTGCAAGCTGTAAGCATTGCTGTCCTTTTTGTGTGAGCAGTGCCGGATTGCCTGAACCTGCTCCAACGAGATAGACCATTCCTTTTTTCATAGGAACTCCTCCTTTATTTTTGGATTTTCTGCACGGCTTGGATGATTGTCAATGCTGTTATTTATGAGAAATCATCTGAAAAAATGATTCTGCATCAGAAAGTGTTTTTGCAATATCTGCTTCTGTATGTGCAGCAGATAGAAAAATCGCTTCAAACTGGCTGGGAGCAAAATAATTGCCACGTTCCAACATAAAATGAAAATACTGGCGGAACAATTCTGTATCTGCTGTCTTTGCAAGTTCATAGTTGGTAACAGTCTGCTTGGTGAAATACAAGCAGGAAAGAGAACCAACACCGGTAACCGTACATGGCATATGATACCGGTCAATTAACTGTTTCAACCCATTTCGCAGCTGTTCTGCCCGTTCTGTAAGATAGGGGTATACTTCCGGATGCTGCTTCAAATAACGCAGCTGTGCCAATCCTGCACGCATAGCAACGGGATTTCCACTCAATGTACCAGCCTGATAAACAGACCCCAACGGAGCAACTAGCTGCATAATGTCTTTTCTTCCGCCATATGCTCCAACCGGCATACCTGCTCCGATGATTTTTCCATAGGTTACCAAATCCGGCTGAACGTGATAAAATCCAACTGCACCATCTAGTTGCAACCGAAATCCAGTGATGACTTCATCAAAAATCAGTAATGCTCCATACTGATTGCACAGCGTCCGCAACTGTTGTAAAAAGCCTTCCTTTGGAGGAACAACCCCCATATTTGCTGCAACTGGTTCTACAATCACACAGGCAACTTCGTTCGGATATTGTTCCAATAACGCTTTTACGCTTTCTGCATCATTATAGACAGCAGTCAACGTATCTTTTGTACAGCCACTTGGAACACCGCTGGAATCGGGAATGCCTGCTGTCATGACACCAGAGCCAGCCTTCACCAGCATTGCATCTGCATGGCCATGGTAACAACCAGCAAACTTGATGATTTTATCTCTGCCTGTAAATCCTCTTGCAGCCCGTACGGCACTCATAACCGCCTCTGTTCCGGAGTTGACCATCCGAATCATTTCTACACAAGGGACGATTTCAGAAATCAGTTCTGCCATTTCAACTTCTAAGGCAGTTGCTGTTCCGTAACTCAATCCATACTGCATTTGTTCTTGAACAGCCTGTAACACAAAATCCGGATTGTGTCCTAAAATCATCGGCCCCCAAGAACCGATATAGTCCAAATACTCGTTACCATCTAAATCATAGAGATGATTGCCCTTTGCTTTACAAATAAATCTCGGTGCACCGCCAACAGATGGAAATGCACGCACTGGAGAATTGACACCGCCCGGCATCTTCTCTTTTGCACGCTGAAACCATGCTTCTGATTGCGTTGTCTGCATCATCCAATTCTCCCCTCTTTGATATATTGTGCTAGCTCTTTTGCAAAGTATGTGATTAACAAATCTGCCCCCGCACGATACATACAAACTGCCGATTCACATACCAGAGCAGCTTCATCTACATAACCTGCCATACCAGCCGCTTTTATCATTGCATATTCGCCACTGACGCTATAGGTCGCAATTGGATATGGAAACCGTTCTTTTAACGCATACAGCACATCCAAATATGCCATACCAGGCTTCACCATCAAGATATCTGCACCTTCTTGAATATCCAGTTCTGCTTCTCGAATGGCTTCTTGTAAGTTGTGCGGATCCATCTGATAACCTTTTCGATCGCCAAATGCTGGAGCAGAACCGGCTGCATCTCGAAACGGCCCATAAAATGCAGAGGCATACTTCACAGAATATGACATAATCGGTGTGTTGCTAAATCCATTTTCGTCTAAGATTGCACGGATTTTTCCCACTCTGCCATCCATCATATCGGACGGTGCAACCATATCTGCACCAGCTTGTACATGAGAGAGTGCCGTTTTCGCAAGAACTTCTAACGTCTGGTCATTGTCGACAGAATGCCCGCACAAAATTCCGCAATGTCCATGTGAAGTGTATTCACACATACAAACATCCGTGATGACATAGAGTTGTGGAAATTGCTGTTTGATGTGGCGAATTGCCTGTTGCACAATGCCATCTTCTGCCCACGCACTGCTGCCAATTTCATCTTTTTTCTTTGGAATGCCAAAGAGCAGAACACTTTTCACGCCTGCATCTGTCAATTCCTGCAAGATTTCATCCATCCGGTCAATGCTCCAACGATACTGCCCCGGCATGGTTGCAATCTCTTCTTTGATATTCGTTCCTTCTATGACAAACATCGGATAAATCAAGGTATCCGCAGAAATTCTGGTTTCCCGTACCATGCTGCGTAATACAGAACCATTTCTTAACCGTCTTGGCCGTTGAATTAAATTCATAACATCGCTTCCTTTTTCTCTTGTACTTGCTGTTTCAATTGTTCTGCAAAAGTGTTTGCTAAGGATTCTGCCTGTGTAACAGAACCTGTCAAGGTGCTTTTTATACCAACGCCATCTTCTGCATAGAATCCATAGAGCGTTACGTGCTCCCCTTGCAAATCTGCATATGCACCAATCGGAGCGGTGCAATCCCCGTTTAATGCTTTGGAAACGGCTCGCTCTATTTTTGCACAAAATGCTGCCTGCGGATCGTTGAGGCGTTGTAGCAAGTCTGTATACTCGCCTGCTCGTCCTTGTACTGCAAGGATGCCCTGCCCAGCTGCTGGAACGATTTCTGCTGGGGAAAATCGCCTTGTGATTCGATGTTCTAACCCCAGACGCTGTAATCCGGCTTCTGCCAAAATCAACGCTCCATATTCTCCACGGTCTAATTTTTCTAATCGTGTCAAAACATTCCCACGAATCGGATGAACGGTACAAGCCGGATATTGCATTTGAAATTGTAATGTTCGGCGGCTACTGGCAGAACCAACCGGTAACGACTGATTCCAATCCGCAAAAGATTGCTGTTTTGGAAGTACCATCCCATCATAAGCAGGTGCTCGTTTCGGATAAGCCCCAATCGGGAGAGCAGGATTTTCTAGGACAGGGACATCTTTTAGACTGTGCACACAAAGGTCTACTTCGTTTGCAAGCAGAGCCGCATCCAATTCTTTTAAAAATAACCCTTTCCCTCCGATTTGATCCAATGTTTTATGAAGAATCTTGTCCCCCGTTGTCTGCATGGTCACCAATTCCAGTTGTATTTCTGGGGCGATTTGATGAATCTGCTGCATCACCCATTCACTTTGTATCACTGCCAATCGGCTGGCACGGCTTCCAATTCGGATTCGCTGCGGTTTCATACGGTTACCCCCTTTTGTGGTAGTCTGGAATGGGATGCGATTTTTTGACAGCAATGTTCCACCTGCTCCGGTGTAATCCATTCCCGCATATTTCCCATAATCAAATCAATGGTACGTTCTGCGGCTACCTGTATCACTTTATCTGCATCTGGCTGTGTTCTAACGGCATCCATGGTTGTACTTCGCAATAGATTTGCAACGACCAATTCTTTTAATACTGCAATGTGTGGAATTACAGCACGATATTGCTGCCAAGCTTGAAAGTCCGCTGTATATTTTTCTGCAACCTCCTGCAAAGCAGCCTGCATATTTTGATGTTGTTCTGCTGCATCAGAAAAATCATCTAAATCCAAACAATGCACAGATGGAATTTCCTTACAAGTCAACTCGATATCTCTCGGCAAAGCAAGGTCGACCAAATAACTTGGTTTTTTGTCAATGCTTTGCAATTGCTCTGCCGTGATTGTATAATGTGGGCTTCTGGTTGCACTGATTACCAAGTCCGATTGTGCTACATATTGCATTCGTTTTTCATAGGGAACGGGGATTGCTCCAAATGGAACAATACTGCTGCTATTGTGATGTGCTCGAAGTGTAATATATACCGTGCAATCTCGTTTCATCAACTGTTGTGCTGCAAGCTGTCCCATGTTTCCATTTCCAATTACCAGACCAATCTTGTTGGACAGAGAAAATCCTTGCTGTTCGATTGTCTGAATGGCTTTTTCTGCAAGAGAAACGGGAATTTCTGTATCAGAAATATGTGTCAATGCGTATTTTCCAGCAGAAACAGCGGTTCGGAAAAGCGTGTCTAAAATAGCATCTGTCGTTTGCAGCTGTCTTGCCTGTCCCACTGCCTGTTGTACTTGCGTTACAATCTGCTCTTCATGTAATACCTGAGAATGTAGCCCACAGGCGACTTCTATGATGTGTCGAGCAGCGGCTATGCCGGATTTTTCATAAAAAGGAACAGATTCTATGGAAGGATGTGTTTCCTTTGCAAATTGCAGCAGCCATTGCGATGGTTGACAGGGAACATCACTGGAAAGATAGAGTTCCGTTCGATTACAAGTATTCAGCAACACGACCCCCTGAACAGAATCTTTTAAAGTTTTCAGAATGGTTTCCTGTTGTTCTTTAGAAAAAGAAAACGGTTCTCGTTGTTCCATTGATGCTATATGATAATCCAGACCAGCCATTTGCAAATACATGATTGTCAGTTCCTCTCTTTCCATTGCAGTTGCAACGGATTTTTACGGAAAACCTCGCAGAGAAATGGTTCACAATGCGGAATTTTCCAGTCAAAATATGATTTGTGATGCATCTCACAGGCAGAAAATACTGCCATCATCGTTCCGCCATGTGCAACAATTGCAATTCGGTCAGATTTACAGGTCTGTACAATCTCAGAAACTGCTGCACAGGAACGGGTCAGAAATTGTTCTCGGGATTCTCCGTCCGGAAATGGCAGTGTTCCGCCACTGTCGATCCACGCTTGATATTCAGAACAGTTGGAAAGTTCCCGATAATTCTTCCCTTCAAACATTCCAAAGTCGCATTCCCGTAAATCTGGATGAATTTGCTGCTTCAGATTGGGAAATAAGATGGATGCTGTTTCTCGGCAACGTCGCATCGGGCTGACAAATACCTGCTCCGGCAATGGGAATGATATCTGTTTTGCCTGTTGCGTTGCAAAAGCAATTCCCTCTGGACAAAGCGGTTCATCTGTTTTGCAGCCCAAATAACGACGTTCAAAGTTACCAGCAGTCATGCTGTGCCGAAAAAAGAGAATTTGCATCGTGAACACCTCTTTTTTATAAAAAGAAAAACACCCAATTCCTATCAAAATGGGGTAAATTGACGACTCGGATGTTTCAGATATTTTTGATTGATAGGGTGGATGTGCAATTTTTTTTATTTTACCACATCTGAAAGCATTTGTAAAGAAACAAAGCTTGTTTTTTTCATTTCCATTGCTTTTCCTGATTTTTTGCTAAAATTCAATTCCTTTTCGAGCTGCAATGTGTTTTTCGTAAGGATGCCGGATATTTTTCATTTCTGTGATGTAGTCTGCAATGGCGAGTAATTTTTCATCTGGATTTCTTCCAGTAATCACCACTTCCAGTTCTTTTGGCAGCTGTTCCATGCCACTTAAAACCATTTCCAACGGCAAAAATCCCGTCGAAATACAAGACAACAATTCGTCTAAAATCAGCATTTGGTAAGTCGTTTGGTTTACCTGCTCTAATAGTGATTGCCACTGTTTTTGATAACCAATAGCAGCTTCTGCCTTTTCTTCTGGGGTCATCCGAAAAGAAAATTGATGAATCGAATAGCCGGAGAGTACTGTAATGCCATGGATTTGCTGTAAGGCAATGCGTTCGCTAGATGTTTCCGGTTTCATGAACTGATAGAACAGAACCGTTCCGCCTGCTCCGGCACAGCGAACCGCTAATCCCACCGCAGCCGTTGTTTTTCCCTTTCCATCTCCGCAATAGATATGAATCATAATCCGTTCTCCTCTGTTACCGTTGAATCAATTGATAGAGCAAAGCGTTGCAAATGGCTGCTGCAACATTGCTGCCGCCTTTATTGCCCTTTGCAACAATATACGGCGTTGTTCCGGCTAAAATCAATTCTTTTGCCTCAATGACGTTGACAAATCCAACCGGAACACCAATGATCAGCTTTGGTTGAATCTTCTGTTCTGCAATCAGTTCCGACAGGCGAATCAATGCAGTCGGTGCGTTTCCAATCGCAAAGATGCAATCTTTCGGCAGAGAGCAGGCTTTTTCCATGGAAACCATAGCTCTGGTAACGCCTTTTTGCTTTGCAATCGCTGCTACTTCTTCATCTGCCATGAAACAATGTGCAGTTCCGCCCAGCTTTTGTAATGCACGTTTATTGATGCCAGAAAGTGCCATGTTGGTATCTGTAACAATGTCAGCCCCTTGCTGTAAAGCTTCCAATGCTGTAGAAACAGCCGTTTCAGAGAAAACCAGATTCTGAATATAGTCAAAATCCGCTGTCGTATGAATCACACGCTTTAAAATGCTGCGTTCTGCATCTGGAAGTGTCACGCCTTGCAAATGTTCTTCAATGATGGAAAAACTTTTTTTCTCGATTTCCATTGGCTGTTCCAGTATGATTTTTTTCTCCATATGTACTTCTCCTTATAGTGGCTGATAGGGCGTTACTTGTGCCTGTTGAAAACTTGCGGCTTCTGTATAGGCAGCTAGTGCAAAATCAAACAGCTTTGCACCAATTACCGCACCTGTTCCTTCCCCTAAGCACATCCCACATTCCAAATAAGCAGGCAACTGCAATGCTTCTAGAGCAAGCTTTCCTGCTGATTCTGCGGAACAATGCGATGCATAGAGAAATGGCTTGCAAGCTGGTGCATAACGAACTGCACAATTTGCAGCCACAGCGGAAATAAAGCCGTCTATTAAAACGGGAACACGATAAATTGCACCGCCTAAAAACGCCCCCATCATTCCACAAATGTCCAATCCGCCAACTTTGGAAAGCACATCTATTACATCTTCCGGATCGGGTTGATACTTTTGAATTGCAGCTTGAATCACCTGTATTTTTCGTTGAATGCCTGCTTTTGAAAGCCCAGCCCCTTTTCCTGTTACCAGTTCCGGTGTTATTTGCGACAATATAGAAAATACCGCACTGGATGTCGTAGTATTGCCAATGCCCATTTCTCCGGTGATAATCAAATTATAGCCCTGCTCCTTCTTTTCTCTTACCAATTGAATGCCAGTTAAAATTGCCTGTTCCGCTTCTGTTCGAGTCATTGCCGGTTCTTTCGCAAAATTTTTCGTTCCATAGGCGATTTTTCGATTTATAATACCGTTACAGGTCATATCTCTTGCAATTCCAATATCAATCGGCATAACATCCGCTTGACAAACTTGTGCCAAGGAATTGACTGTGGCAATGCCTTTCGTGAAATTTTCCGCTACAGTTGCGGTGACTTCCTGCCCCGTCTGCGTAACGCCTTCTTCTACAATGCCATTATCTGCACAAAAAATCAAAACGACCTTTTTTCTCTGTTCTAACTGTGCGGAACGATGGATACCAGCTAGCTGTACAATCATATCTTCTAATCGTCCAAGGCTATGCAGCGGCTTTGCGAGCTGATTCCAATGCTGTTGGGCTGCCTGCATAGCCATTTCATCCAATGGCTGTATTTGCATACAACATTCGGAAAGTGTCATTTTGATTCCTCCTCTTTCTTTTGATAAAGTGCTGCAACTTCCTGCAACTGTTCTTGAAACTGTTTTCGTAGTGATTCCGGAGAAATTAGTTCCACATAACTGCCATATCGCATCAGCCAACGGAAAAAACTATCACTAATTCCAACTGTTACCCGAATAACGGTTTCTTCTGACGTTGTTTCGCCGGGAATGATATGCAGATACAAGCCGAATTTTTCTTTCATCTCTCCAGTTAAAAAAGATTTGATGCGGAGTGTGACGGTTTCATAATATTTCGGGTCGAAGATGTCTAAAATCGCCCCCTTTGGTTTCGGCAGCTTTGGCATTTCAGATACGGTTTCTCCCGGCTGAATTTGTTTCATGCGGTCAATTCGATAAGTACGAGGTTCTTTTGTTTCTGCATGGATGCATTTCAGATAGAATCGGTCTTCAAAAAATACAACCTGACAGGGAATCATATTTCGTTTCTTATAGTAGTATTTCATCCCGTCTTTTTCTTGTTTTCCATATTCAAAGTCAATTTTCTGACGATTTGCGATAATCAAATGAATCTGCTCTAAATTTTCGAGCAGGTTTAAACCGGGCGGTGTTAAATCATTGGTTTGAATCCGGCTGATGAGCTTTCGAACATCCGATTCCGAACAGAGCCGTTCAAATTTCTTGATGAGGTGCTGCTTCTGGTCGACAGAAAGATATTTGTTGATAGAAACAGAGTCCACCAAAAACCGAATCTCATTGAAGGTAAAGCCTTCTGTTTCCATTTGATAGAGATACGTATTGTGTGCTCCTCTTTGGATGGTAATTGGATAACCCATCGTGGTCAGTCGCTCAATATCTCTGCGAATGGTCAAGGGGGAAACAGATTGCATATTATAATTGCGGTCTAAGTGGGATTGAATTTGTTTGATGCTGACAGTTCGGGTTTCATCTGTATTTCTGCGAAGATATTCTAAGATATGAATGATGCGTTCATGTTCCATGATTTATACCCCTTTTGCAATCTCAGACACGCTGCAAACCGTCAATACAGAGTCCTGCACAGTAAAGCGAATCTCCAGGTCTGCGAAATAAAATCCATACACTCGTTCTGGGTCATGCTGATAAGACGGGCGAGGGTCTTGTGATAAGATTTCACAGATGGCAGTCTGAAGCGATTTCGGGATTTTTATCAACCATTTTTCCGGGAAAACAACCTCCAATGCATAATCTGCAACCTGCACGGCAAATCCGCCGGTTGCCTCTGGGTGGCTGTCGATATGCGGTAAATAGGGCTTGATGTCATAGATAGGCGTTCCGTTCATCAAATCTGCTCCATTGACATAGAGAATCGGGGCGTTTGGTTCGTCCCACGAAATTTGATCCAGTGTTACCACAGAAAGCCCGATGGGATTGGGGCGAAATGGCGAACGAGTTGCAAAAACACCCATTCTCTGATTTCCGCCCAGCCGAGGCGGTCGAACCGTTGGTGACCACGTTTTTCGGATTACATCGGAGAACTCCCAAATCAGCCACAAGTGAGAATAGGCATCCAGTCCCCGAAAGGCATCTGGGTTGCGGTATTCCGGTTCAAAGATAATCTTAGACGGAAACGAAGAAACCAGACCGCTTTGTCTTGGAATGCCAAATTTTGTTTGAAATGCGTTTTCAATATGTGCAATCGGATGCAACGGTTTCACAACCTTTCTGTGATTGGTATGATTCTTATTATAGCATATTTCACAGGAAATCGTCAAGTTGTATTCTCATGACACAAAAACGCCCCTCTCATGATTCTGTGAGAGGGACGTTTTATTGCAATACAATCGAAAAAAGCAGCCGTTTCCTGATGTGATCAGTTTCAGAAAACGGCTTTTTCCACAATATTAGTAGGTTGGAAAAAATAAAAAAATTTTCATCCGGTACATCCGGATTGAATAACCCTATTTTATCATACTTTTTCCTGCTCTGTCAATCTGATTATTTGTCGAATTTTGTCGTTTTTTGTCGATGCTGGCAAAATAAATGTTTTCAAAACTAGGAAACAGAAAATCGCACTGGAAAGAATATATCCTTCCAGTGCGATGAAAACAATGATTTCAAAATTTATGGACAGCGATTATTTCAGTTCTTTTCCGCACTTCTTGCAGAACTTTACACCATCTTCATGCTTTGCACCACAATACGGGCAGAATGATGGCTTCAAATTGTCTGAATTCTGAAGGCTAACCATTGCTTTGCTGCGGTGAACCAGTACAATTGCCAGTCCGGCAGAGCATGCCAGCAACAATACAATGCAACCAATTAGAATCAACAGCAGATTGTCAGAAATAAAATGAGAATTTTGCTTGTGATTGGCTGGTACAATTGCTTGTGTTGTTGTCGTAGTTGTCTCTGTCGTTGTTGGTACGGTCGTATTAGAAACTGTAGTTGCAGTTGTAGAAGTAACTGTTGTGGTCGTGGTCGTTGTGGTGGTTGTAGTAGTTGTTGTTGTAACGACTGTTGTCGGGGCTTCCGTTGGTGGATCGGTTTCCGGCTCTGGTTCTGGTTCTTGTCCAACTGGTACTAAGTAAGAAGCATCCACCCAGCCATACCAAACATAATTGAATCCATCCCCATGTTCATCTTCACTAGAACAACTATACCAAGTAACTCCCATAGAGGAATAGGCAATTCTTGCATAAACAACTTGCCCTGCATAAAGGCTGGATTCTATTTCCTGTGCACCCCCATCCATAACATACCTACCATTATAGCCCATAACGCCATCACTCGTCACTCGATAATAACCAGTGACAAACCATTCTCCCGGGCTCAATGCATCCGCATCCGCTGGAATTGCAACGCTGTACAACCCCAATAAAATCGCCAGTAAAAAACATCCTATTCGACTAATTGTCTTTTTCATCTCAATTTCCTCCTATCATAATTACAAAAAATATTGCAAACAAACACCGCCCAGATAAGAAGCTGCATTTAAAATCAGGGAAAATAGATAAGGATTTTGCTTTCCAATTAAACATTTGCGATAAATCAACGCCTCTGAAAGCCAAACCGCAAACTCCAATCCACCAACCCAAAGCCATCGCCATGCAATGGTTGCTCCATGTAGCCAAAAATCTAGATACACAACAACTGGATTCGTCAGAATGTTGACGAGTATCACCAGTAGAAAATCATGACGGTTTCGCTGTGGGAAACAAGCTGCTGCAAGCAGTTCCAGAACTTCTGTCAACAGCAAGGAACGAAGCAGCCCTTTTATAAGTTGCTGGGCAATCCACGCCTCTATCATCTGATATTCCTCTTCTTTGCATTTCGCAGCATTGGTGCATAGAGAATTACCAGAGAAAGCACTGCCAGCAGGCAATAAATCCACGGCTTTGCAAAATCATTGATATTGCAGAAATACGATGGAACAAGTCCCACGAATAATGCAAAGGTCAATGCTCCGAACGCCATACCTTTCGCATGTGGAAACTGCATACCCAACAGGGAAAGCGTAATTGGCATGGTCATATTAAAGAGAAATACTGCAAGCAATCCGCAGATGGCAAATTGATTTGCTCCCAAGAATAACAGTGCACAGGCGGTCAAAGAACCAATGATGGTTGGACGAATCCCGAACCGGTCAGCAAGAATTCCACCGCCAGCCTTTCCCAACACAATTGCAAGCGTCAGGAACAGTGCAAGCCAATTCTTTGCCCATGGAAAATGCATCACACTTCCTGCAAAAGAACGAAGTACAACAACAAAGATACAGCAGAATGCCATGAGAAGCGACCAACTGCCCTGCATCGGTTTCATGGAAAATTCCTGTTTTGGTAAGTTTCGTTCTTCTGAATTTCGGCAGAAAATCAGTTGGATCAATAACGCCATACTCAAAACCACAATCATTGGAGCAATCCAGTTCATGCCGTTTCCAGAAATCCATTTTCCTCCGAATACGCCAAATGCTCCAGTTGCAACGAAAATACCAACTGGTTGACAAGCATTTTCTTTCCATTCCATTGCAGCACGTCCACCGCCAACATGAAAACAAGCGTTTCCGATGCCCAGTAAGAGTACAATTAAGAGCAATGGAAATCCGAACAATGCACTACAATAAGCGACTAGTAAGAACAGCAATCCAACTGCAATGAGGTTCATATTTCGCTGTAACCAATCGCCAAAAATACCAACTGGTAATTGTCCGGCAAAGGCAATGAAATTATAGAGCATGGTATAAAGCAGCCAGTTGCTCAAGCTGGTAAGTCGACAAGCCGGAAATACCAGTTGCATCATCAGATAGATACAGCAAAAATCTACTAGACAATGCAAAATGGTTGCATAAGAAACCGCAAGAAATTGCTGTTTCTTACGAAAAAGTTGTAACACTCTATCATCTCCTTTATTTATAAATGGAATATTCTTATTATAAGCTATGTTTTTCTATTGTCAAGCAGTGCACTGTTTTCTTTTTTATTATATAGAACGTACTGGACAACTGTGTGTCTGTATAAAAATAATTTACGCTTTTATAAAAATATTTCTGAAATTGTTTTATTGCTCTCAGAGATCGAAAACACTGCATGGCAGATCGTTCGCACCTACCATGCAGTGTTAAAAACTATTTTAGTTGCTTCCGTAGGTGAGCAGGTTGCAATTGTAATAGTTCCAGTGGTCATCTTCATGATCAACAGAGAAAAGTTCGCCATCATAAGCCATAAAATTATCCCAGACTGTCGCAGAACAATCCCAAGCATTCAAGAAATACATCTTCTTACCAAGTGCATTTGTTGCAGTATCCATATAAACTTGATTGCCATATACCGAGGCATTTTGTCCCCAGCCATCTACAACATTATTCTGTTCAAATGCACGCTGGATTGCTGTGCAACCGTTTCTGTAACCGACATTGTTTCGAATGATGCAATCATTGCCTTTGATGTTGATAAAACTTTTGGCGTAATTTTCACCGCTCATTCCAGTGCCGTCAAAGGTACAGTTTTCTACAGTTGTTCCAATGGTATATTCTTTGATGTCGACGTGTTCCGCTGCAACGTTTGGCCCTAGCTTGCAATTTCTGATTGTATTATAGTGGCATTCATGGCCATATTCCGTGGTACTTTCTGCACTGCCAACATAAATTGCTTCCCCGTATCCCGGAGAAACAACCCCCGTATCATGAACATTACAACTTTCAATCAGGCAATTGGAACTATTATCTCTCAAATGAATGCCCTCTGAACCAATGTGATACACTTCACAGTTCTTAATTTTTGTGTAATTGGAATTGTCAATCATGATGCCTTTTTGTGCATTTGTGACTTTTAAATCTTTGATTTCCCACCAGTAGCCCGATATGGATAGGACATAATTTTCAGCAGTAGAAGAGCCGGAAAGAATCGCTGGTTGGTCTGGGTTTTCAGAACGAAGAATAATCGGCTTTTCTTCTGTCCCATCTGCTGTACCAGTGAACATATAGCCCTTTGGTGTATCGCCACTGTAGACATATTCCCCTTCTGCGAGGATAATTTCATCGCCTGCTTTTGCGTTTTCAAGGGCTGCTTTCAGTTCTTCTGTATTCTTCACATAGACTTGATTCGTTGGGGATTCAATAGAAGTCAACTTTTGTTTCATCCTACAAAGATCCAGTACATTCAATGTATCATCCTCGCAGAAATCAGCAGCTTTCCAGTCAGCAAGGTTTGTATCAGGAACAGTCAACAACCATTTCTGCAAAAGGACAACATCAGCAACATCAAATACCCCATCTGCGTTGACATCGCCCTGCACGGAAGATTTGTGAGAAATATCCTCAAGGTTGCCCCAGCCATCTTCCGGATACGTTTCATTTTGTGCTGTGTCGCCAGCTTCATGAAATGGTGTAATTTTTACAGAATCGATTTCAAAATCAGAAGTTTCAAAATCTGGCGTTCCAGCCCAGCTGTTCGGAAACCATAATCCAAGCCATAATCTGCCGGCATTGGTTGGAATATATTCTTTTGATGTATAGACAAGCACATCATCAAAATAGAATTCCACTCTTGCTTCTTCATTTTCATCCCCCGTATGCCAGTCAAACCGGTATTTGTGAAACGCTCCGTCTGCTTGATTGACACCGATGTCTGTATACCCTGTTCGATATTCGCCTTCATTTTCACCAATCCAAGTGTTACACAATGCATACTGGTAACTTTGATTTGTTTTTTCAGCATTTGGTCTGCCAGGCATTTCAATGTCAATTTCATGGTTGGTGATTGCACCTGTATCCCAATCTTCTTCGTATTCAAATGTCCAGATTGCAGAACAAGCACCGAATTCCGGAGAAACTTTTGCCACTACCTCATAACTTCCCGATGCATAATAATCTTTCGTTGCGATTGCTGCACCTGTTCTTTTTCCGTCTGCACGTTGAGAACCATCTTTATTGACACCTTTTAAGTCCCCTTGATACAGATTCCCATTTCCGGTTAAGACTAGTTTTCCATTCTGAACAGAAACATTCTGCGGAATTACACCGCCATTATAGTCCACTTTTTCGCCGTTCTCTGTAACTTTTCCGCCCCAGTTCTTATATGCAACCAGCCACTTATCAGGGTCTAGTGTTCCGCTTGAAAAATCATCATAAAATTCATCTGTTGTTTGCTCTGCCGCAGAAGCAGAAATTTTATTCGTTGCTGAATAAAAAGCAGTTGATGTGCATACAATTGCAAATGCTGATAAAATCGATAGAACTTTTTTCATCCGTTTATCTCCTATTTTAAAAAATATCATTTTCAATTTGATAAAGTGAGAATTCAAAATGCTTTATGCATGATCATCACGCAATTGCAACATTCCATCATTGTCTAACAGTATGCGTTTCATTGCTGGTTTTGCCTGCAATAGATTGGAAAGATCTGTATCAACGTTTGTATTTTCTATCGGCGTATGCGGTACAGAAAATACAAAATTTTCGGATTCTCGCAATACTTCTCTTTTTAGCACACCGTTTCCTTTTGCTGCTATTTCGTCTATCATTTCAAGGCATACACAAGATAAACCACGATACAAATCACTTGTATCAAATCGACCTTTTACATTGGAATCAATATCGAACGATTGTAAATCCTCCGCAAACCAAACCTTTTGATTTTCCCAAAACAACATTCTGTCTCCATAGGAGAAGAAGTTGCCACGTTTTAGCTGTGAGAATGGCGTGTGTCCATGAATGATACAAGCATTTGCAGCTTGCAGGCTTTTTTCAGAGGGCCAAACATGATAATGAGATCTTTGCGAGTATAGACCATTTCTCGACCATACAACTTGTCGAAGTGGGGCATCATAACCTGCTACTGTTTCATCTAATGCATAGGCATATACAGGCTTGTAAGTGGATTCGATATCTTTGTTTATCAAATCAAAGGCTTTATCTACCATGCCAGCATGAGCTAGATAATAATTCATGACAGTTCCTCTGATTACAATGATATCCGGCATATTTTTTAGCTCAAAAATTGGATATAATTCCCGTTCATGATTTCCACGAATCAAATGGAATCCCGGAACAGCGTAGTCTTCCTGATAGTATTTTGCAATATCATGCAAAAGTGCATAGACATTACCGCCACAATTATAATCCCCTAGAAAATACACATGATCGATTTGTGGATTGAATTGAATCTTATCCATTAGTAATCGTAACGTGGTAGATTCTCCGTGCGTGTCCCCAACCACAAAATGCAATCCGCCTGGATATCGATTGCGAATGGATTGAATGTTGTCATCTGGGATCTGTATGATTCTTTCTTCATACTTTTTTGGGCTATTTTCTTTGTGTCCCTCAAATGGCATTCCCAACAGTTTTAATGTTCGATGATCCATCTTTCCGCCAAAATACTTGTCTAAGACCTGTTGAAATACGCTTTCTTTGGAAGATGCTAATGCAAATAAGGTCATGGAAGATTTTAGCTTTAAATCATCCGGTTTTCCCATGACTTTGCTTGCATCATTGCATTCGATTTCAAGAAGTGCAGAAGAGATTTCTAATAAATTTGAGCCAAGATAGGCATCATTCAAAAAATCTTTTGCTTCTTCTAAGTCTGTAATACCATAGTAACTTGAAGTGGAACTTTTTCCCAGTCCCTTTAATTGTGGAAAAATATACCACATCCAGTGACTTGCTTTTCTTCCATTTTTCATTTCAGATAATGCCGTTGAATAATAGGATCGATGTGCTAGAACAAACTTTGATAAATCATATTTCATGGAAATTCCTCCTCACCTGCATTTATCATGCTCTTTTAAGCGGATGATGTTGTTGATATCGATGAAAATCCGTCTACTTTGTTTTTATTATACTATAAATTTTGGTAAAATGCAAGTATTCGGACGTACAAAAAAAGGAGCGATCGAAATCGCTCCCTCTCTTGATTTCATGATTGTAAGAGCTCCAAGACCAGTTCATATGGGAAAAAGTCATCTATTTTCCAAATCCATGTTCCATAATTTTGAATGGTGACAGTTCCAGATAATCCACTAGCGGCGTTGATTCTGCTTCCATTTGCACCTCGATTAAAACAAGATCCATTCTCGTAATAATAAACATCGTCTTCGATTTTGGTAACAGGCAATTCAAATTCGCCACCGATTCCATCGGAAACCGCTCCAATGACTTTAAAATAGCCAGATCCGTCATAGGCTGTATGATAGCTCATTTTATAAGAATAGACATGTCCATCTTTTTCGATGCTTCCATAATAAGTATCAATGTAACTATTTGTGTCAGTGGAAATGTCTGTGGAATTTGACTGATACGCTGGAATATCAAATTCTGCAACTGTTTTATAGTTTACGCTAATGACACCTTTCATTGTTGTTTTATCTACATAGGCGAAAAGCGGATATGCTCCGGCAATCTGTTCTCGAGAATATACTTGTCGATTGGTATTGATTGGGCAAGACCATCTGGTTTCATTGGAAGCAGAATATTCCGATGAACAATATGGTTCTAATCCATCCAGCCAAGAATCCAATTCCCCATCATGTTCTCTCAAGTAACGATTGACAACCGCTAAGAAATAGGAATCTGGAATGTTACTGGAAACAGATTGTTCCGTGGTTTCCTCTGTTTGTTGCGTTGCCTGTCCAACTGCTTCTTTCGGAAGTGTGAATTCCTGTGTGCTTTCATCATAGCTGAGTTCGTATTCTAACCAATCATAACCACCACTTGAAAGAGCTGTTTTTGCCACTGCAAAGCAAGTTCCATCTTTTTGGTAGAAGTCTGTAATCGTTCCAGAGATAGACAATTCAAAACAGTTTCCATCTTTTACACCGTATAGATACAGCTGACTGCTAGAACCGCCAGCGGTAGAATCATATGCAAAGAATCCTTTTCCTTTATGGAAAACAGAGCGTGCAATTCTGCACATTGGGTTATTGTTACGTTGTAATTCTGTAATTTCCCCAACGGAATTGATATAGTATACACCCTGAATATTATCTGAAATGTAAGAATCTGGCATATTGTTTGTTCCGATAATTGCAAACGCTTCTTTCTTTCCATCGCCATCATAATCCGCACATTCCCATGCACAAATTGTTCCTTTTTCTTCCATCAAATCATGCAGTTCCGATTCGCTCTTTTCTACGGCTGTTATTGTTTGGTTTTCCAGTTCTTTTAATTCGATAACGCCCCACTTTCCATCTTTCTTGACCCAAGCAAGATGGTTGTGGACAGGGCGAACATCTTCAAATGTACCGCAAGGAATCACTTCATTTCCGGATGTGTCATAATATCCGCATTTTCCATCTATTTTTACTGGGATATAATCGGATGCCAAGAATGGATAGTTGACACTCGTGCCTTTTCCCTTATCCCAGCCGCCATAGAGCACTTTGGAAGCAAACGGCTCACATATAAAATCAATGATTTGCGTTCCATTTTGATCAAAATAGCCCCACTTTCCATCCTTTTTCAGAGCAGTTACACCACCACTGAAATTCATACAGCCATCTTCATATTCGCATGGAACAATCAGCTTTCCATCTTTTGCAATGCCGTATTTTGGAGATGTTTCATTGAAAAATGTGATATCTCGTGAAACTGCATAGCCGTTGTTGTCTTCACCATATTCCCCAAGAATATCTGTTCTATAGTCTTCGACCAACGTTCCAATGCTTTTACTATAAACATTTGCTCGATCAGGAGGTGCAGTAATACAGTAAATCTGATTGGAAGTTTCATCATAAATATATTTATTTGTAATATTCCCTCTTCCCCATGCGGTATCTGTTGAAATGTTTAATTCTCCATCATCCGGCGTAACCAATGTATCTTTGATGGTATCCGAATTTTCAACACGAGGGTCACTGACTGCGATTTCATACACACTGTCATAGAAGTAATCTTCGTATTCTGGGTTGGCAATGTAAGAACCATCATACTGAATGATGCCATATTTTCCATTCTGCTTGATGATGGAACACTGGTCATAGGCGATATTATTTCCATATTCATCCGAAACAAGGATGTCCTCTGCTTCTATGGTTGGTTCTACTTTCCATTCAGCACGCTTTTCCAATCTTGTCCAGTCTGGAAGATCGTTGACACTATTATTTCTTATTTCAACATCTTTCCATGTATAAGGGCAATAATCCCATCTGCTGACGGTTATGTCATAGGTTACCTCTGGCAAAAACAGTTCAAAATGTCCGTCTTCATCGGCAGTGGTTGTATAAGATTCTCCATTTACTTTGACAGCAGTAACATCTGCATGATCGATTTTTGTATTATTGTTGTTTTTATCAACGACAAAGTTGAAGATACCGCCATTTTGCGGTTCTGTAGCGGTTTCTTCACCATCAGATTCCCAATTCAAGGCTCTCCCTACAGCAGATTCTGCATTTACAATGTTCAAATCCCATGAATCATCTCGATTGGTATTGCAAACAATATCTTTCACTTCTGCACCTGTCAAAGAACTGTTTGCTGACCAAACCATTGCAGCAACACCGGAAACATGAGGAGCAGCCATAGAAGTGCCACACATATAATCATATACATTTTTAGGCTGGAGAGAAAATATCTTATTATCTGTAGAGTCACCATTTCCACCCGGTGCATAAATATCTACGCCACGATTTCCAGCACCAGAAGCTGCACCATTAGAATAGTCGCATCTTTCTCGATTTTTATCAACCGCTCCTACTACAATAATTCTGTCATATACATCTGGGAAATCAGACTTTTCAATGGCTGTTAAATACGACATATATTTTGTATCTAGATCTTTAGCATGAATAATTGTTCCTTTATCCCATAATAGTTTAAATACTGCTTTATCTGTTTTAGGATTAATTATATTACAGCCAATACCAAGTTCCTCAATTTTTGCTAGAATTTTACTATTTTGGTCATAAGAAATATCGTCGTTTTTTTCGTATTTAATTCTTGTGTAATTTTCATTAGAAGAATTACCAGCTGACTGTATAATGCAAAAATCATATCCAATATCAAGTAGCTTTTGCAAAAAATCTCCAATAGTTTTTGCATAATGTGTCATACATTCCTGTGCTCCAATTTCATTATATGCAGTTGCAAGTACACCATAATCCTCATAATTAAAAGAACAGTTAACTACTTTTACATTTCGCAAAATCAATTCGGATAAACTGTATTTGTCTGATATGACAGATCTTAAATTCTTAGTGTTGTCTATGCCTCTGTAGGAAACACCATATAAATGACCATCTGCAAAAGGATAAACACCACAAATCCCAGCCTCATTGTCTGACTTTGCTGCCATAATTCCTGCTACATGTGTACCATGCTTTTTATCATCTTCACTGATGTTTTGATTATAAAACGTTTCTGCAAAGCCGAGGTCTTTATGATTATCATCAAATCCACCATCAATCAAACCAATTCGTAAATCTTGATTGACTTGATCAGAATGCTCTTTTAACAGTTCCCACGCTGCTTGAGCTTGAATCATCTCAAAGCCCCAGCTTTTTCCTGCACAGTCAGTACTGTTCGATAAGTCCCCTGCCCATTCCTTGCCGTATTGGAAGCTTTCACTGGATGATTCTACATCGGACGGCTCTGCATCGAAAATATAGTTGATATCGGCACTTGCAACAATGTCTTCTGCCTTCAAATCTTCGGATAGCTGTTCCAGCTCTTCGAGAGAATAGACATTACTGAGTTGCAGTTGATAATCGCCGGTCTGTTCAATCCGTCCAACAATCTCAGCATCGTATTTTTTTGCAAGCTTCTCTACTGCCCTTTTCTTTACGCCGTCTTCTGTAACCAATAAAATTTCGTTATCTGTATACATCGTCAGGTCATCTGTTGCAACGTGCTCTTCCTGGATTTCCTGATAGTAACATTCACCAATATGGTCTTCATCAAACTTTGACGTTTTGGAAAACCATTTCTGATACACGCCAACAGATGCTACTACCACCAGCAAGGCAATCGTTCCTGCCAACATTTTTTTCATTTCCGAGTTTTTCGCATCACGCATTTGCAATTACTCCTATCCATTAATCAAAGTTTTGAAACCAATAATAGTCGTATTTTGGCTTATCCGTTCCAAACTCAAGCGGATATTTTTTGAATCCGAAATTTCTGAGATTTCTAATTGCAGGTTCGTTATCTGGTGTTACCTTTGCAAAAATGTTTTTGTTTTTTGCAATGTGGTTTGCCAAGGAGAGAAACAAGTTTTGGAATTCCAATCCACGATAAGATTCTTCTACAAAAATTGCATCAATCATACAAGCATCCATAACTTTAATGCGTGGATCTATATTTTTCACGTGCTCTAGGTTCGTGAAAATCATTGCCACTGCAACCGCTTTGTCATACTGCTCGATTTCCCAGACTGCATCGTGATCAATTGCAGTGGAAATTTCAGATTTCACCATATCAATAATTTTGTCTGCAGAAGAATTGTACAGAGAGAAGAGTGCCTTTACATCTGATTTGTTGCACTTCCGAATGACAAATTCGCTTTCGATATAGTACTTAGAATACGGTTGGAAAGTAGTAGAAAGATTATCGGAATTCATGAGCTTGTAAATGACATAGTTTGCGGCTAAGTCATTAAACGGCATGTATATCTCGTTGTTCTCTTCTATTCTTGGGGACGTTGCTTCCAGTCTCTTCCAATATTTGTAAAAGTTGAAAATATTATTATAAGTAGACCGGAACGGGAAAATTTCTTGCTCCTGCACATACGGATTGTTCACGATCAATATGAATCTATACTTAAACAGATCATTGATCAGCTGAAAAGAATTGATGCAATTCTTTAAAATCAGAAACATCGTTTCAAAGAAAGTCAGATATGCCACAATTTCATTCGATGAGCCGATATCTGTGAACTTTCGAATTCTTTTCTGGTCGTCAGAGATATAAATATTTCGATATCTCTTATTTCTCAGGGATAACATATTTCTGCAATAAGCATCGAGATTGCGGTAAATCTTTTGAATCGATTCACTTTTATTGAACTTTTCATCAAAGTCAAGGATGGTACGCATAATCTCAGCATCGGTTAATTGCATCGGATGATAGTCTACAAGTACTTCTTTATTTCTCATAGGATAATAACTCACATATTTTCTTGTTCTTGGGATAAACTTTTCTTCTTTTGTCAGTTGAACCGAAACTGCTTCCAAACAAAGCATGATTCGAGCTGCTTCATAGCAGTATGATTTCGGATTGATGTAACTTACTTTGGCATGCTCTTCCAATTTCAAAAGCAGATCCTTCAGGATGGAGACTTCTAAAAAATTGGAAATCGACAGATACTGACTTCCGACAAGATCGCTAAACTTTTGCAAAAAGGTTTTCCATATCACAGCCGCTTCCGACCAGTCGATTTCAACCTGTTCCGTAACAATGTAATACAACATACTTGAAACATAATTACAATCGATCTCACTATACGAATTATGCGTGTATTTGTACTCACAGTAATTGTAAAAATATCCTGTCTCTTTTTCAAACGTGCAAGCTCGGGGGTTCTTTAATATGCGTAACATATGGGTTGGAGATCCGTTTTTTGTTTTTGACAAGCTGTCAAACAAAATGTGCTGATTAAAAACCATATTAAAATGACCATAGCATTTCAGTTTTCCGTTATTTTCCAAAATATTTGGATCTACTACCATCATTACCATGCACTGATAGATGCCAGGATGTTTCTTATATAATTTGCTAATGCTAGTATTGATGTTTGTAATAAAATTGTTAAAATCCATATTTTGTGCTTCCTCTCGTGATTTTTTCTTTTATTATACCGTATTCTGTACATTTCCGTCAATATCTCATTTTGACAAAAAAATCCTTAATTTTGACAAATCAAAACGCATTACCATCATCAAATATTTCCTCCTGTCACAAGATTGTAAGAACTCCCTGCTATACTAATAGAAAATCAAAAACAAGGAGTGATAACACATGGAAATTCTATCAGCGAAAGACTTGTGTAAATCTTATGGTTCGGGAGAAAACTCGGTTCAGGCATTGAATCATGTATCTATTTCCGTAGAAAATGGGGAATTTGTTGCCGTAATCGGCACATCTGGCAGCGGAAAATCCACCCTCTTAAACCTATTGGGTGGACTGGATACACCAACTTCCGGCGAAGTATTGGTTTCTGGAAAGAAGCTTTTTCAGATGAATGAAGAAGCTCGCACGATTTTCCGCCGGAGAAATATCGGCTTTGTCTTTCAGAATTACAATCTAGTGCCTGTACTGAATGTTTATGAAAATATCGTCTTGCCCATTGAATTGGACGGCACAAAAGTGGATACAGAATATGTGAAAACAATTCTGCACACATTGGGATTGGAACAAAAAGTACAGGCAATGCCAAATCAGCTTTCTGGCGGTCAGCAACAACGTGTTGCCATTGCACGGGCATTGGCAGCAAAACCGGCAATTCTCTTGGCAGATGAACCTACAGGAAATCTGGATAGCAAAACGGGGATGGATGTCATTGCCCTGCTAAAAATGACTAGTCAGGCATTTCATCAAACCATTGTCATGATTACACACAATGAAGAAATTGCTCTAATGGCAGACCGAATGATTCGGATTGAAGATGGCAAGGTGGTGAATGGCAATGCTGAAAAATAACAATCAAGAAATCGTACGAAAAATTGCATTCCGTTCCATGAAACAAAATCGCATCCGAAATGGCATTGTGATTCTAGCTGTCATTTTGACAACATTCATGTTTACAACGATTTTCACCATTGGTGCAAGCATGGCGGAAGGTATGATGGTCATGCTGACTCGGCAGCAAGGTACTCGCTCTTCTATTTATCTGAACAACCCAACTACAGAACAGATTCAACAAATTACAGACAATCATGATCTTTATGCTGCTGGGCTGCAAATTCAGACCGGAACAGCATACGATTCGGAAGATGAAACCACTGCAATTCTGCTTAGTTATTACGATGAGACTGAATTTGAAAAGAATTTCACGCCTGCCATCAGCGATATTTGTGGCAATTATCCAACAGATTCCACCGCAATTATGCTTTCTAAAAATGCATTGGAAGCCTTGCAAATTGAAACGCCAAAAATAAACATGGAAATTCCACTATTGGTAAACGGAACAGTAAAATCATTCACGCTTTCCGGTTGGTTTACGGATTATTCCAGCCCACAGGGCGGATTTCAGGGATTTGTTTCTAAATCTTATACAGATACATTGGGACTCACAGCAGAAAAAGACGGTACGTTGTCGATTTCTGCAAAAATCGGTGTGCAGGAACGCTTGATGGATGCATTAGATGCAGCTGTAAAGCTGAAAAATGGACAGAAATTTCAGTATACTTCGGATATGTTGAGTGAAACTGTCACCAACCGTATTCTCATTGCTGGATTATTTGGTACAATTGGGCTGATTATTGTATTCAGCGGTTATCTGTTGATTTACAACGTCCTATATATTTCTATCACCAAGGACATTCGATTCTATGGTATGCTGAAAACTGTTGGCACGACACCCAAACAAATCCGAAAAATGGTGCGATTACAGGCATTTTCTCTCTCTGGAATTGGAATCCCAATTGGTATGGGACTCGGCACAGCAGCATCTTTTGTAGCAGTTCCCTATGCAATGCGGATGTTCGGCAGTGCGGACAATCCTATGCCCTTGACCATGCAGTTTCATCCATTGATTTACATCGGAACGATTCTGTTTGCACTTTTCACAATCATAGTCAGCTGCCGAAAACCAGCCAAGTTTGCAA
>HF997976.1:34002-74493 GCA_000433635.1 Ruminococcus sp. CAG:254 | reverse complement strand
AGCCAAGTTTGCAAGTCATATCTCGCCCATTGAAGCGTTGAAATATCAGGGGCAGTGCTCCACAAAAATCAAATCTAGAAAAGGAACAGATGGCGGAAAACTGCATAAGATGGCATTTCGAAATGTCTTTCGGGAAAAGAAACGTGCAGTGCTCGTATTTGCATCTCTGTTTCTAGGAACGATGGCATTTCTCTCTACCAATGCATTTGTAGATAGCATGAAACTAGAGAACTATGTAAAATACTATTTACCAAATGACTATACGATTTATGTCAATTGCGGTTCAGAACAAGAGGGTACAGAGGAAGAACAAATTCAAAAAAATATCAAGTCCGCAGAGGAAATGGCACAAAAAATACAGGCATTGGATGGCATTACAGATGTTTCCATTCACCGATACGAAGATGTTACCTTGCCATTTGATGAAACGTTATTTCAACCGTTTTTAGAAAGTTTCTTAGAAAGTATCTCTGAAAAAATGACGCTCGAAGAATTTGCGAAAGGCTATACCGATTCGCCAGAAAGTTATACCTCAACAGTTATCGTAATTTCTAAGAAAGATGTCGAAACCTATAATCAAAAAGCGAAAACACCCATTGATATAGATGCATTTTTAGCAGGAACGCAATGCATTATCGGTTCTGTCAATACACCGGAGCAGGCTGCACAAATGCAAGGAAAAACAATTACGATGAAAGACAAAAACGGAAATGCTCTCTCTTTGCAAGTCGGCAGCTGTGCTTTAAATGGGGATATTTCCGGTTTGAGTTTTGGGCAGTATTGGAGGCTAGCAGGAGCACCGGAATATATTCTGGTCAGTGAAGCAGCACTGAGTCAGTTGACAGATACCCCTGCCATCAATACCATTGCTATTCAATGCGACCCAAAAGCGGAAAGTCGCCTGACAAATCAGATTCGCAGCATTACACAAATGTATCCGATTGTTGCCCATTTAGAAATTCGTACAGAATTAATGCAAGAATTCCAGGATAGTATGTCTTCTCTGAAAATCTTGAGCGGCGGCGTTTCTGCAATCTTGATTTTGATTGGTATCATCAACTTCATCAGTGTCATGCTGACTGGCATTTTTACACGTCGAACAGAACTAGCAGTCATGGAAAGTGTCGGGATGACGAAGAAACAAGTACAAAAAATGCTAATGCTTGAAGGCATCTATTATGCTGTAATTACATTGGCATTGATTTTAACTGCGGGAAGTGGGATTCTATATTTGGTTGGCTTCTTTACAGAACAGACTGCCGACTATGCCGTTTTCCAGTATCCGTGGGGATGGATTGCAATCCTCGCTTGTTTTATTTTTGCTATTTGCGTATTTGTTCCCATGTTGGTTTATCGAATTGCTACCAAAGAAAGCATTACTGCAAGACTGCGTAGCATTGATTAAATGAATCATTTTGTTTTCTTAAAACGCCCTTTTTTCCGGAAAAGGGCGTTTTGCAAATTGACTTTTTGTCTGGAACATGCTATACTAAGCTGAAAAATGAAAGGGGATGATTCCGCATGCAGCGTATTTTAATCATAGAAGATGATACAACTATTCGCAACGGGATTCAACTTTATTTACAGAAAAAGGAATTTGCTGTCGACTGTGCCGATACCATTGCTGCTGCAAATACCTTGTTTGCAAAAATGGTCTATCATTTGATTCTGTTGGATATTCGATTGCCAGACGGCAACGGTCTGGAACTTTGCAGCAAACTGCGAGAAACTAGTACCACGCCCATTATCTTCTTAACTGCAAACGATACGGAAGAACAGATGATTACAGGCTTTCAGCATGGCTGCGATGACTATCTTGCAAAGCCATTTTCCATTGCATTGCTGTATCAACGAATCCTTGCCGTGCTTCGCCGCAGTCAAAATCCTGCATCGGATGATATTTTTTCATATTTATCTCTAACAATTGATTTCACAAAAATGCAAGTACTGAAAAATGATGTGCCTGTAAAGCTGTCTGCAATGGAATACAAACTGCTGGAATTGCTGATTCGCAACCGAGGACAAGTGCTAACTCGTGATTTGATTTTAGAACGGCTCTGGGACTGTGACGGAAATTTTGTAGATGAAAACACCTTGCGTGTTTTGATTCGTCGTTTACGGCAAAAAATTGAAACCGACCCCAAAAATCCAAAATTCATCGTCACAGTTTTTGGAATCGGCTATACATTTGGAGAAGCACAATGAAGCAAACAAATCGGATACTTTCTATTACCTTAGAAATCTTGTTTCCACTGCTCTGCTTTGGAAGCGTTTTCTTTCTGACACAAAATCTTTTAGCTGCTGGGATTATATTGGTTCTCTCTGCTTGCCAATCTTTTTTCTTGGAATGGCAGACACGCAAAGAGCAGGCATATTGGAGCAACATCGCTGCACAACTTTCCGATTTATGCGACTGCCTGCTCTCGCTGAAACATAGAGAAATTTTTTCACGAAATGAAGATACGATTTTTTCCAAATTGCAGGACAAAGTATTGAAACTGGTGACGATTCTACAGCAGAAAAATGAGGATTCCTTGCAGGCACAAGAAAACATGAAGGGGTTGATTTCAGACCTCTCTCATCAATTGAAAACACCGATTGCCTCTCTAAAATTGTATACTGCACTTTTAGAAGAACCAACGCTGACCGAACAGCAGCAAAAGCAATATACAGAAGTGCTCCGAACGGCAATCGACCGCCTGATTTTCTTGTCAGAAAGCATGATTCAACTTTCTCGATTGGAAAGTGGTTTGATTCAATTACAGCTGGAAGAGAAAAGCTTGAATCAAACGGTACTGATGGCAATTAAAAATGTCTTTGCAAAAGCAAAACAACATCATATTACACTGACCTATGATAGTGAAAAAGAACTCTCACTGATGCATGACCAGCGATGGACAGCAGAAGCGATTTTTAATCTGCTAGACAATGCTGTGAAGTATTCGCCACCCGGCAGTACGGTTGCAATTCGAGTTCGGGAATTGGGTTTGTTTGTTGCGGTGGATGTAACTGACCAAGCAGAGCCGATTCCGGAGGATGAACGCAGCCGTATTTTTCAGCGATTCTATCGGGGACAAAACAGCAAGGCAACAGAAGGCATCGGAATTGGACTCTATCTGGCTAGGAAAATTGCAACGGAACAGAATGGACATTTGAATTTGCGTTGCCGTTCTAATGGAAATACATTTTCAATATTATTATTTCAGAGATAAGCGTCTTATCTCAATTTTTCGCGTTTTTTCTTACATTGCATTGCAATCCATACAAACCTGTGGTATAATAAAATTATCATGAAAAAAGGAGTCGTTACAAGATGAAAAAAATAATCGCAGTCCTTGCAGCAGGTGGATTGCTGGCAGCTTCCATTCCACAACAATCCGTTACAGCCGCTGAAACGCCTGCTCTGACTGATATTGTATCATTACAGAAATGGATTTTAGGAGAATCCGACATCACGCCGGAAAACGGACAAACATGGGATTGGAATGCAGATGGAACGGTAAATATTGCTGACCTGTGTCAGATGAAACGGCAGTATACAACCATACCTGTTCAAAATCCATTGGATACTTTAACCGGAATGGATTATCAAACGGCTGTTGCAAACGCCTATATTTCTAAATCCGAGTACGGGTATCAAATCGCAGGCAATTTAAAAAGTACGATTGAAGAAAAAATGGGACGACCATTGGATTATTCCATCGACCGTTTCTATCTGGTTAACAATAAAATATTGGGACTGGACAACAGCATAAAGTATCTTTACAATGCAAGCACGATGGATGTTTACCCCGTCACAGAAGAAACCAAACGAAATTGTGCCACTTGGTATTGGAAAGGCTCAAAAGCTGCTGTATATGGCATTGATGACGATGAAGAAAAGCAAAATGAATTTTTAGATGCTTTGGAATGGTATGGAATTACAGAAGTTTACTATTCCAGCGGTGCAAATAAGCTGGTAAACAACAAGGACACGGTAGAAAAATTTGTAAAGAATGCCTATCAGAGAAACATGAAAGTCTACTTGTTGACAGGCGAAAAAACGTGGCTGTATGAAGATACATACCAGACCGCCATTTATCGTGTTTTCGATAAGGTAGCAGAATATAACAGTATGGTGGATTATGATGCAAGATTAGCAGGCGTTTCGTATGATGTGGAAGTTTGGACAAACTCCGACTACAACTGGAAGAATAACGCCGATGTTCGAGCACAGCAAGTAAAGTTTGTGGAAGCTGCACAGCAGTATGCAAATGAAAAGAACCTGTCCGTCATTCATTGTTTGCCGTTCTGGATTGTGCGATATGATTACACGGATGAAGATGGCACGACAAAAAATGTATACGATTCTATTACACAGATTGCAAACGATACCATTTTAATGACTTATCGGGATAGTGCCAGTGCCGTAGAACGGTTAGTGGCAGAGGTGCAAACAAATGCAGAACACCCTGTGCTGTATTATGCCGAGAAGAACGACTGTAACTTAGAAATTGCCGTACAGGTCGACCAAAGCAAAGAAGGCGATTCTGTCAGTTTCTATGAAGAAGAGCAGGAAAATCCAGGTTGCGTAAAAGATGCCCTTGCAACCATACAGACCGATTTAGCAGATTATTCTGAACATACCACATTTGCCATTCATCAGGCGATTGCCATGTATGAATTCTATCTCTCCAAATAACATGAAAACCGCACACATTCTGATACATGCAAGAATGTGTGCGGTTCTTTATGTGCCAAATACCACATAGGATTCCGGTACTTTCCCCACTAAAATTGTTTCTGTCAAGAGATAGGAAAACTGTGCAGTTGTTGTAGTTCGGTAAAAGGGTGCAGCTGCCTGCAATGTAATGGTAACGTCTGCACGAATGGTATGGCAGGTTTGATTGATGCCAACAGATTCCAGCTGACTGATGAGCTGTACCTTTGCTGTTCCAATGGGCAGCATTTTCATGGAAAGTGTTGGGCCTTTTCCGGCAAACAACCAAATGCCCGTTGCTGTTCCCAGAGAAACCGGAAACGTTTCTGCTCGAGCTGCCTGTAAATCCTGATTGATTTGTGTGAGCAGTTGTGCTTGCATGCGGTTGATTTGCGTGGTTTTTGTTTCTACTGCTGTCACTGCCCCGTCTGTATCATATAGCAACACCGCAAAATCTGTATACTGACTGTCTGTTTCCTGCAAAACTTTATGAATGCTCTCTCCAATCTGAACAGAAGCAGCAGATTGACATTCCTGTGCACAGACTGCCAGCACATCGGGGCGAATCCAGCGATCCAATTGCACGACACCAAATAACAATCCTGCGATCATAAAAATGCTGCAACACAGCCATGTCAGTTGTTTTCTTTGCAGTGCTGTATTTCGTCTTCTCAAAACTGCTGCTCCTTATTCAAAAAGGGCGGCTTTCATTCGCCGCCCCATTTCACTCAAATTCGATTTGCTTTACAGCGGCTTTTCTTCAGATTCTATGCTGTCTGTTGTTGCTCCACATCCGCAGTCTGGGGAAAAGTCCCCCATGCCATTGACAGAGCCGGGAGAAAATTCTTCTGCCGGAAACCGAATCTTATCAAATACCGCACACGGGGATTCTGTATCTGCTCGGCATTCTTTCGTTGGAATGGTGTATTCGTATGTTGGCACTAAAATCGTGACCGGTCGGAACAATTCCACTACGGAAAACAGTCCCAACGTCATAATCACTGTCCGAATCGGAACGGCACTGCTGCCCTCTGGAGCAGGCGGACAAACCATTCCCACCCTTGTTTCTAATGCGATTGGTTCTACCACTTGAACGGCAGCCGTTGGTAGGTTTACGCTCTCGCTGCATGCTTCTTCGGAAGAACAGGTCTTTCCATTACTGAAAAACGTCTTGCTGCTGCTTTCTCCACCATAGAGAATCACATTCTTTCCGGCATACGCCGTTCCAGTCAGCAGCGTTGGGCTGCCGCAGGCACGTTCATATGCCATCAATTCTACCCGAAATGTATACGTCAAATCAATGGAAAAAAAGCCCCTGTTAAATGGTACTGGCTCGATATTCATACAGATGTCCGATACCTTTACACATCGGCTTTTTACCAGCGTGACGTTGGGGGGAAGTTCGCCGCCATCCATTAAAATTTGGACGTTGGACAGACAATCCCGGTCACTGCAACTGTCAAACACCCGGTCAACTTTAATGGGAACTGCATCCGGACAAGCATCCGGCATTGGATGAAATTTACTCATAGAAACGCCTCCCATGAAAAACATAGAAACAGTTTCACGCTGTTTCTCTACAGTCTATTCAGTGGGAGGCGTTTTTGTGACAGCTTTTTTATTTTTCTTCTGCTTCGTACATCTCACGGAAGAAGCAGCTATAAGAACCTGTATGGCAAGCAACACCAGTTTGTTCTACATTGACCAGCAAAGTATCATTGTCGCAATCACTGTACATACTGATGACTTTTTGCAGATGTCCGGAAGTTGCACCTTTATTCCAAAGTTCCTGCCGAGAACGACTCCAGAACCAAGTGTATCCGGTTTCCAGTGTCTTTTTCAGGCTTTCTCGGTTCATATATGCCAGCATTAACACGGTTTTGGTGTTGACTTCATAGACAATTGCTGGAATCAGGTCGCCTTTTTCAAAATAGGCATCCAAATGATTACAATCAATTTTAATCATGCGTTGTATCCTTTCTTTTTCCTGTTTCATCAAATTGTGTCCGAATTGCCCGTTCCGTCTGAAAAATCGTGCAAATCAAAACCGCCATTTGCAAAACAATATTTCCAAGCAAAACCATCGTTTGCATTTTCATGGACATGAAAAAATATCCAACGGAACAGCCAACTGCAATCAATAGCAAAATTCCACCGCTGATGCACCAGCATTTTCCGCAGTAAGTATTGGCAAACCGCCACGTTTCTGCATTTTTCATGGAACGGGTGGTTCGATATCCAATCCATACATTTTGTTTTTTTGGCGGATGAAATTGCATCATCCAGCCTGCAAATAACAGAACCAATGGAATGAGTACCATAAAAACAATATCAAATACTTTCATCGCATTAAGATGCCTTTTTTCCGGCAGTCTGCCTTTACATCCTGCACGGTCAATTCTCCAAAGTGGAACAAAGATGCTGCCAGTGCTGCGGAGCAGCCTGTTTCTTGGAATGCCTCTGCAAAGTCTTCCAGCTTGCCTGCTCCACCGCTGGCAATGACCGGAATGGAAACCGCATCGCAAACAGCTTTCAGCATGGGCAAGTCAAAGCCCTCTTTTGTACCATCTGCATCAATGGAATTCAAGCAGATTTCACCTGCACCCAGCTGTTCACACTGCTTTACCCAGTCAATCAAATCCAAATGCATATCCACTCTTGCACCATTGATGAAAACCGTCCACTTATGGTCGCCAATTTTCTTTGCATCAATGCCCACGCAAACGCACTGACAACCGAAAATGTCTGCTGCTTCCCGAATTAAAGAAGGATTCTGTACTGCTTGCGAATTGATGGAAACCTTGTCAGCTCCTGCACGCAGTGTTTCTCGGAAATCATCAATGCTCTTGATGCCACCGCCAACGGTCAGCGGTACAAAAATTTTCTTAGCAGCTTCCCGTACAACGTCTAAAATGACACCTCTTTTTTCATAGGAGGCTGTAATATCATAAAATACAATTTCATCTGCACCCTGTTCATTGTAAGCCTGTGCCAAAGCAACCGGGTCACCAACATCTCGAACGCCCTCGAATTTGACACCTTTTACTACTTTTCCATCTCGCACATCCAAACAAGGAATGATTCTCTTTGCCAGCATAATTGACAGCCTCCTTTCTTATACCTGTGCACCAGCACAAGCAATGGCATCTTCCAATTGCAATGTGCCCTGATACAGGGACTTTCCGCAAATTGTTCCATACAAACCCATCTGCTTGCAAGCCTGAATATCTGCAATGGTATGCACACCACCGCTTGCAATGATGTTGCAGCCTGCTCCGACTGCCTGATGAATCTGCTGCAACTGTTCGGTATTTACGCCGGACAGCGTGCCATCTCTGGAAATATCCGTATAAATGATATACTGCACGCCAACAGCAGCCATTTCTTTTGCCAAAGACAGATAATCTACAGAAGAACTGTCCAGCCAGCCTTCCACTGCAACCATACCATTTTTTGCATCAATTCCAACAGCGATTCGTTCGCCGTATTCCTTGACTGCATCTTTTACAATCTGCGGATTCTTCAACGCAATCGAACCGAGAATGACACGGGAAATACCGCCCTTTAAGTAGGCTTCTACTGTATCCAAGCTGCGAATACCGCCGCCCAGTTCCACTTTTAACGGCGTATTTTTTGCAACATCCAAAAACAAATCGGCATTTTTGGGTTCTCCAGCTCTTGCTCCATCCAAATCCACCATGTGAATCCAGGATGCCCCAGCTGCTACAAATCCAGCAGCTGTTTTCCGGTAATCTTCTGCAACTTTGTGAGAAGTTGCAAAGTCACCCTTTACCAGACGGACACACGTTCCATCCTGAATATCAATTGCAGGTAAAATAATCATTTCAGCAATCCTCCAAAGTTTCTTAAAATCTGCAAGCCGGTTTCCCCACTCTTTTCCGGATGGAACTGTGCCCCGAATACTGTCTTTCCATCATAAACCATTGCCGGAATCTGTCCGCCATAGGTCACATACGCTGCCAGATATTCCGGTGCAACGACTGCCTGATAAGAATGAACGAAATAAACATATGCTTCTTCACCCAAATTGTGCAGCAATGGGCAATCAATCTGATATTCCAGTTTGTTCCAGCCCATGTGCGGAATAATTAAACCGTTTGCCGGAATTTTTTCCACTGTTCCTGGAATCAGTCCCAGTCCATCACACGCTTCAAATTCATAGCCTTTTTCAAAAATCAGCTGCATGCCAAGGCAAATTCCTAAAAACGGCTTCTTCTTAGATTCTGTCTGTAAAACAGATACCAAATTCCGTTCTTTCAACATCTGCATTGCACTTGGAAATGCTCCAACCCCCGGCAGGATGATGGCATCTGCTGCCTGAATGGCAGCAGCGTCATCGGTCAACTGGCTTTCCAGTCCCAAAAAATCCAGTGCATTTTTGACACTGAAGATATTTCCAGCACCGTAATCGACAATGGCAATCATTTATAAAACCCCTTTCGTAGAAAGTGTTTGTCCACTCTTCGTCGGTGTAATGGCAATCTGCAACGCATGGGCAACTGCCTTAAAAGCAGCTTCGCATTTGTGATGGTCGTTTGTACCATACATCATATTGATGTGCAGGGTAATGCCTGCCTGAAAAGCAAACGCACGGAAAAATTCTTCTGTCAAGCAAGTATCATATTGTCCAATCATCGCATTGGTGAATGTCCCCTGAAATACCAGAAATGGACGATTGCTGATGTCCAAGCTGCAAAATGCAAGGGATTCATCCATGGGAATAAATGCACTACCATAACGGGTAATACCGGACTTGTCGCCCAGTGCTTCCCCGATGGCTTTTCCCAGTACAATGCCGGTGTCTTCTACGGTGTGATGTCCATCTACATGCAAATCTCCAGCGACCTGAATGTGCATACTAATGCCGCTGTGTACAGCTAAGGCGGTCAGCATGTGGTCAAAAAAACCAATGCCGGTATGAATATTTGCAACACCTTTTCCATCCAAAACCACTTTCACTTGAATCTGTGTTTCTTTGGTGTTGCGTTCGATTACGGCTTCTCTCATGATGACACCTCTCTATTACTTTTCGTCTTCAAACCGAACGGTAATGGCATTGGCATGTGCAGTCAAGCCCTCCCGATTTGCAATCAATACAATATCATCCTTTGCTGCACGCAGGGCATCCTTGGTATAATACGTATAGCTGGAACGCTTTGTAAAGCTTGCAACGCCCAGCGGAGAGAAGAACCGAGCCGTTCCACTGGTCGGAAGAACGTGGTTCGGGCCAGCATAGTAGTCCCCCAATGGTTCTGATGCATACTGTCCAAGGAATACAGAGCCAGCGTTGTCCAATGCACCCAGCAGTTCCATTGGATTTTCCATCAGCACTTCCAAGTGTTCCGGTGCAACCCGATTTGCCAGAGCTGTTGCTTCTTCCCGGCTGTTGCAGAGCAGAATTGCCCCGTAGGTATTCATGGATTTTTCGATGATTTCTTTTCGTTCCAGTGTCTGAACCTGCCGATTGATTTCTGCCTGTACCTGTTCTGCCAGCTTTTCACTGGTGGTAACCAGAATGGAAGATGCCATAACATCGTGTTCCGCCTGTGACATCAAATCTGCTGCCGCAAAGGCTGGATTGGCGGTTTCATCTGCCATAACCAGTACTTCGCTTGGTCCTGCAATCATATCAATGTCCACAATTCCGTACAGCAGCTTCTTTGCGGTTGCAACATAGATATTTCCAGGGCCAACGATTTTATCGACCTTTGGAATTTCCTTTGTTCCGTATGCCAGTGCTGCAATTGCCTGTGCCCCGCCAGACAGGAAAATCCGGTCAACACCGCACAAAGCGGCTGCAATCAGAATATCGGGATTCGGTGTCCCGTCTTTTCTCGGCGGTGTTACCATGATAATTTCTTTTACGCCAGCAATCTTTGCAGGAACAGCATTCATGATGACACTGGACGGATAAGCAGCTGTACCACCCGGCACATACAAACCAACACGTTCCAGACCTCTTACCCGCTGTCCTAAAATGACACCGTTTGCCATCGGGTGAATAAAACCTTGTTCAACCTGACGCTGGTGGAAATCCCGTACATTTTCAATGGCGTTTAACATAGCATCTACAAATGCTTGGTCAGCATCGGTCAACGCATCGTTGATGACTTCTCTCGGCACTTCGTAATATTCCGGCAAGCTGCCATCAAATTTTAAAGTATAATTTTTAACAGCATCATCACCGCCAGCTTTTACTGTTTTCAGAATTTCCTGTACGGTTTCTGTCACACGCTGATTGGTTTCGCCTGTTCTTTCATCCAACAACTGAAAAAATGCTTCCCGTTCTTCTGCAACGCTTGCATTGATTTGCTTCATGGTAATCATGCTTATAATACCTCCTCGATTTTTTGAATCAACGATTCAATTTCCTGCTGCCGCATTTTCAGGCTGACAACATTTGCAATCAGTCTTGAAGAAATCGGAACGATTTCTTCGACAACTTCCAGTCCATTTTCTTTCAGGGTTACCCCTGTTTCTACAATATCTACGATTCCGTCTGACAGTTCCAGCAGCGGTGCTAACTCTACAGAACCTTCGATTTTTACAATGTCAACATCCATGCCCTTGCTTTCAAAGAATCGGCGTGCAATGTTTGGATACTTGGTTGCAATGCACTTGACACCATATCCGCTGTAAAAATCCGTTCCCTTTTTGGTTGCCAGTGCAAACCGACACTTTCCAAAGCCCAGATCTGCCAGTTCAAAGAACTTGCCAGACATTTCCAGAATGGTATCTTTTCCGACAACGCCCAAATCACAAACGCCATGCTCCACATAGGTGATCACATCGGCAGCCTTGGAGAGTACAACTTCCATATTTCCATCCGGAATCGGCAAAATCAATCGTCTGCCCTTATTATGTACCGCTTCGCAATCATAACCCAGCTTTTCCAGCAAGCCAACGGTATCTTTTTCCAAACGTCCTTTTGTCAACGCAATTCTCAGCGGTTTTGTCATAATACTGTGACCTCCGTAACTTCTTTTTCTACTTGATATAAGGTGGAAATCTTCCGATTCTTTGCATAGTCCAATGCTGCTTCTGCGGAGGATACCAGTGCAAATTCTACAGTCAATCCTGCTTCTCGTTTGGTTTCTGCCAGTGCAATGGCAGCTGCTTCATAGCCAGGTGCTGCATAAATGGCAGCATCAGCCGCTTTCTTTGTCCGTGGATTCTTTTTCATGGCAACCTTTGCAACGGCATCTACATTGACGGCAAAGCCGACTGCCGGAACATCATAGCCAAAGCTTGCCAGCAGCTTATTATACCGACCGCCAGACAAAACTTCATCGCCATAGCCTTCCAAATAGCCCTTGAGAATCATACCTGTGTAATAATCTGCCTTGTTGACAATGCCAAGATCTACGCTCAGCCGTTCTGTTCCAATCAGTGCTGCAATTTCCCGATACAGTTTCCGCAGATATTGCAACATCTCCTGAATCTGTGGCGTGCAGTAGAGCTGTTCCATCTTATCGAACACTTCTTCTCCGCCAAACAAAGACGGCAGTTTCTTCAAAGCGTGAATCAGCTGATTGTCACCCAATGTATCCAGTAAGTCATTCAATGCAGAATAGTTCTTTGTTTCAATCAGATACCGGATTTCTTCTTTGGTTGCCGGTGCAGCGTTCAATTCCCGCATCAATTCCTTGAAAATACCGGCATCGCCCAATTCCAGATAATAGCTGGTTTCGTTGCAGCGTTTCAGCACATCAATTGCCATGCTTGCCATTTCCAAATCTGCCATATAGGAATCTGAACCAATCAATTCCGCACCTGCCTGCATAAATTCATCGCTTCTGCCCTTCAATGCTGGTTCAAAGCGGTAAGCAGTCTGCATATAGCACAGCCGCTGTGGCAGCATAGCTTCCCGCAGACGGGTTGCAACAACTCTTGCAATCGGAGCAGTGGATTCCGGACGCAGTACAATCAGCCGTCCCTTGCTGTCGGTCAATTTATACAGCTGTTCTTGCGGATACTGAACGGCTTCTGACTGAAAAACATCAAAAAATTCCAATCCCGGTGTTACCAATTCATCATATCCCTGACTCTGAAAAACAGAACGAATTTTTTCTTCTGTTTCTCGCCGCACAAGGCATTCTTCTAATAATAAATCTTTTGTCCCTTCCGGCGTAATTCGATTATAATTTCTCATGTGTTCCTCCTAAAAGCACTTTACTATGCTACTATGGTAACATAATACCACGCTATCACAATTTTGTCAAGTTAAAAGAGGGTCATTTGACTGGATTTCGGCAAATTGCCGAATGCATTCAACTTTTCCAATGTTTCTATGACTGTTTTCGATGCTCCGCTGCGGTTCTGGAATTCTTCGATAGAGATAAAATCCCGTTTCTGTGCTGCTTCATACAATGCATTGGCAGCTGACAATCCAATGCCGCTGATTGCAGAAAATGGAATCCGGATTTTCTCATCCTCTACCAGATACTGCGAAGCGTGTGAACGATACAAATCAATCGGCAGGAAATCCAATCCCCGACACAGCATTTCATTGATAATATAGAGCAAATCCAACTGGTCAGACTCTTTCTTTGTGCGTTCGTTGCCCTTTTCTCGCAGTTCTTCAATGCGGTTATGAACGGCTTCTTTTCCCTGCATAACCAGTTCCACATCAAAGTCATCCCCACGGGTGCTGAAATAAACTGCATAATATGCCAATGGACGATATAATTTAAACCATCCCAATTTAATGGCAGCGGTTACATAAGCAGCCGCATGGGCTTTCGGGAACATGTATTTGATTTTCAAGCAGCTGTCAATGTACCAATCTGGAACATTGTGGTCTTTCAGCATTTGAATCCGCTCTGGCGTAAAGGTTTTTGGAGCTTTACCCTTTCGAGTGTCTTCCATAATCTGAAAGGCTTGCTTTGGCTCTACACCCTTATGCAGCAGGTAAGTCATAATACTATCTCTCGTTCCGATTACATCAGAAATGGTACACGTTCCGTTGTCAATCAAATCCTTTGCATTTCCAAGCCATACGTCTGTACCATGGGACAAGCCAGAAACCTGTAAAAAGTCGCTGAACTTCGTTGGATTAGAATCCAGCAGCATTTGAATGGTAAAACCAGTGCCCATTTCCGGAATGCCCAGACTGCCCGTCTTGCAATAAATATCCTTTCCTGATACACCTAATTCTTCTGCATGGGTACACATCCGGATGACACGAGGATCTGTTGTGGGAACTTCCCGAATATCCAACCCTGTGATGTTTTCCAAGTGTCGGTACATCGTCGGAACAACATGCCCCAATTCATCCAGTTTCAAAATCGTATCGTGCAGAGAATGGAAGTCGAAATGTGTTGTAATGACATCTGAATCCGCTGAATCAGCAGGATGCTGCACAGGGGTAAAGTCATATACATCATAATCATTCGGCACAACGACCATTCCGCCCGGATGCTGTCCCGTTGTTCGCTTGATGCCGGTGCAGCCAATGGAAAGACGATTGATTTCTGTTGGACTGCAAGTAATGCCCCGTTCGTCCAGATATTTTTTCACATAACCATACGCAGTTTTATCTGCCACAGCGGCAATCGTTCCGGCTTTAAACACATTATCTCGCCCGAACAGTTCTTCTGTGTAACGATGGGCAGAAGATTGATATTCACTCGAGAAATTCAAGTCAATATCCGGTGCTTTATCGCCATCGAATCCCAAAAATGTTTCAAATGGAATATCATGCCCATCTCTGTTCATTTCTGTTCCGCATTTCGGGCACTTCTTTGCTGGCAAGTCGAATCCAGAACCAACGCTGCCATCTGTAATAAATTCACTGTGCTTGCATTTCGGGCAGACATAATGCGGTGCAAGCGGATTGACTTCTGAAATACCTGCCATAGATGCAACGAAAGAAGAACCAACAGAACCTCTCGAACCAACTTCATAGCCGTGGGCAACGCTATCCCAAACCAGTTTCTGTGCAATGATATACAGCACGGCAAACCCGTGCTTGATAATCGAACCCAACTCTCGATTCAATCGCTTTTCAACCAGTTCTGGCAACGGATCACCATAGATTTCCTTTGCCTTTTCATTGGTGATTCGTGTCAAGTCCTCTTCTGCTCCGTCAATGTTTGGCGTAAAAGTCCCCTTTGGAATTGGTCGAATGTGTTCAATACAATCCGCAATGCGATTTGTATTCTCCACAACCACTTCATATGCCTTTTCTTTTCCCAGATAAGAAAACTCTTCCAGCATTTCGTCTGTTGTCCGAAAATACAACGGTGGTTGGAATTTGGCATCGTCATAACCTTGTCCAGCCTGCAAAATCTCTCGAAATTTTGCATCACCCGGGTCCATAAAATGCACGTCACAGGTTGCACAAACTGGCATATTTAATTCTTCGCCCAGCTTGACAATGGCACGGTTATAATCTCGCAGTTCTTCTCGATTGGCAGCCGTTCCATTCCGCATCATAAAGGCATTGTTCAAATCCGGCTGAATTTCCAGATAATCATAGAACTTTGCCAGTTCCACGATTTCTTCATGCGGACGGTTTTCCACTAGTGCACGGAACAATTCGCCCGCTTCGCAGGCACTGCCGAAAATCAAACCTTCTCGGTGTTCCTGTAAAACGGATTTCGGCAGCAGTGGCTTTCGATAGAAATACTTTAGATGCCCGTAAGAAATCAGCTTATACAAGTTTTTCAAGCCTGCCTGATTTCGTACCAGAATAATTTGATGGTAGGATTTCAGTTTCTTGACATCAATTTCTTCCGTTTTCGTGTTCAGTTCTGCCAGCGTTTGCAATCCCTTTTCCTGAATCAGCTGCGACACCAACTTGACATAAATTTTCGCCAGCATCTGGGCATCATTGCAGGCACGATGATGGTCAAACTTTCCGAGCTTCAAGGCCTTTGCAACGGAATCTAATTTATGTTTTGCGATGTTCGGCAGCATCACTTGACTTAAAATCAAAGTATCCAATGTTACAAAAGAGAACGAAATATTCTGCCGTTCACAAGCATTCCGGATGAAAGACGTATCAAATCGGGCATTATGTGCCGCCAAAACGGGTTTTTCTGAGCCGCAAAATTCCATGAACTGTTGAATGGCTTCTCGTTCGCCCGGAGCATTCGCAACCATTTGATCTGTGATTCCGGTCAACTCTACGATTTTCGGCGGAATCGGCTTCCCCGGATTCACCATGATGGAAAATGTATCTACAATTTGCAGATTTCGCAGTTTTACTGCACCGATTTCCGTCAAGCGGTCTTTCGTATAACTCAAACCTGTTGTTTCTACGTCGAAAATAATGATTTCATCTTGCAAACTGCGTGGATCTGATTCATCAATAATCGTTTTCTTTTGCAGGTCGTTGACTACATACGCTTCGCAACCATAGATAATCTTAAAGTTCGGGTCTTTTGTTGCATTCCAAGCATTCATTGCATCCGGAAACGCCTGTGCAATTCCGTGGTCGGTGATGGCAATTGCCGGGTGTCCCCATTCATGTGCTCGATTGACCAGCTTTCCAGCTTCTGTAATTGCATCCATCTGCGACATTGCTGTATGGCAGTGCAATTCCACTCGCTTTTTCTCTGCATGATCTTCTTTTTTCTTACGCTGCACCATCATAATCGAATCCGGTTTCAATACCATTTCACGTGCAAAATTATCGTAATCAATCCGACCCAGCAGCAGCAAGGTACTGCCTTTCTTGATTTCACTCAGTGGAATTTTTTTCAAGTTTTCTGTGGTATCAAACAGCTTGACCAAAACGGAATTTTCATAGTCTGTGACTTGATACGTTGCAACCGTGCGTTCGCCTCGTACTTCTCGCACTTCCATCGCAAATACATCTGCTAAAATAACAGAACGCTGTCCCTCTCGACCCAGAGCCTCTGTAATGGAAATGGGATTGTCCCGAATTGTTCTGCCTTTTATCAAAGTTGCACTGCCCGGCACAACGTTTTCCAATTCTACAGACAAGGCAACTGGCTTTGATTTTGCTGGCTCTGCCTTATCGGATGATTTGGTTGGAGCAGTGGCTTGCAGCTGTTCTGTATGTTTGGAAACGGTCTTTTCTGCGGTTTCCTGCATCTGCTGATAGGATTCCGTAGAAACAGCAGCTTCTCCAAGGATTTCCACCTTGATGGACACGGAAAACAACCGTTGCAGCAAGTTTTGCAACTGTTCTGCTACATGATACCGCTGCACAATTTCATACCCGCCATTTTTCAAGGTAATTGTCCAGTTTTGTCCGTCCTGCTGAATCTGTGCATGGTCAAAAAAGCCGTTTACAACGGGTTGCTCTCGCTTTAAAAGTTGCAGCAACTCTGGAAAATATGCCGTTTGGCAGAGTGTTGCTGCATAGTTGGGAGCAATCCGAACGGTTTCAATTTCTAGTGCTTGCTGTAAGGTTTTTTCCAGAGAAAAAAGGTCGTTTGCCGGAACAAGCTGCGGAAATGTCACATAAAAAGTCAATCGTGTGAGGTTTTCTGCATAGGTCAGCCGGTATAGCATACCATCCTGCATGGAATCCGGCATTGTTTGGATATAGGAGTCTAAAAAATCGGAAAATCGTAAGGTTTCCATGGGATGCACGCCTTTCATTAAAATTTCTCTATTTCCTTCATCAGTTCTGTTACAATTTCTGATTCTGGAATCTTTCGCAGAACTTCTCCCTTTTTAAAGAGGACTGCACAGCCATCTCCGCCAGCAATTCCAATATCTGCTTCTCTTGCTTCGCCTGGGCCGTTTACAACGCAGCCCATAACAGCAACCTTAATATCCTTGTCCACATTTGCCAATGCCGCTTCGACCTCTTTTGCAGTCTGAACCAAATCAATTCTCGTTCTGCCGCAAGTTGGACAAGCAACCAATTCTGGGCCGCCACGCAAACCCATGCACTTTAAAATATCCTTTGCAGCGGTAATTTCCTGTATTGGGTCATCCGTCAGAGATACCCGAATCGTTGCACCAATGCCATCATGCAGCAATGCTCCAATGCCGATTGCCGATTTAATCAGCCCCATATGTGCTGTTCCAGCTTCTGTTACGCCAAGATGCAGCGGATATGCACACTGCTGTGCTGCCAGTCGATACGCATCAATCATGGTGGAGACAGTAGAAGATTTCATGGAAATCACAATATCAGTAAAGTCGCAATCTTCCAGCATTTTGACGTGCCGCATGGCACTTTCCACCAGAGCTTCTGCTGTTGGTGCACCATATTTTGCAAGCAAATCCTTTTCCAGTGAGCCAGAATTGACCCCGATACGAATCGGAATTTGCTTCGACTGACAGGCGGCAACGACTTGCCGCACCCGATCCATTCCGCCAATGTTGCCAGGATTGATGCGAATCTTATCAATCCCGGCTGCAACTGCCTCCAACGCAAGCCGATAATCAAAATGAATATCGGCAACCAGTGGAATCTTTACCGCTTCTTTAATCGCTGGAATCAGCTTCAATGCTTCTTTGTCTGGGATTGCAGCCCGTAAAATTTCACAGCCTGCCTGCTCCAATGCTTTTGCCTGTGCGACACTACCAGCAATGTCGTCTGAACGGGTATTCAACATGGATTGAATATAGATGTGCTTGCCATCCAATACACAATCGCCCACTCGTACTGCCTTTTTTTGCATATTTAACACTCCTTTCTATGTTAATGAAAAATCCGTGTGACATCCTGTACTGTCACCACAATCATCAATAAAAACAACGCTGCCATCCCAAGCAAATGCACAAGTGCTTCGTGTTCTTTTTTCACTGGTTTCCGGCGAATGGCTTCCAGGAACAAGAACCAGAATCGGCTTCCATCTAAGCCCGGAATCGGCAGCAGATTAAAAATACCAACATTGATGGTAATAAAAATCGTCAGATGCAGAACAGAAGAAATCCGTTCCGCAGCAGTTGCTCCTGCGGTTGCTGCATTACTGATGACTTCTACTGTTCCAACCGGTCCAGATAAGTCCTGAATGCCATATTTTCCGGTTACCAGTTCTGTCAACGACATCCATATGAGTTTTCCCGTTGCAACGGTATCCTTTGCCGCATAGGAAAGCACATGAAAGACGGTTTTCTGCTGCGGCTCTAAAGAAAAGTCCAACCAATCGTTGTTTTCCTGATCCCGAAATGTAACATCCTGCAATTTTACTTTTTTTCCATCCCGTTCTACAACAACTGTAAACGGTTCACCGGATTCATTGCTTAATTTATATTGCAAATCGGTAATGGTAAAAATGTGAGAGCCATTCAGCGAAACAATCGTATCACCTGCCTGTAAACCGCAAGTGTTACTCGTTGCCTGCTCGTGAAATCCATGAATCGTATTGCTGATGAGATAGGGGTCGCTGCAAGTGGTTGCAATTAACAACACAAATCCCAATACCAGATTCATGAAAGCTCCTGCCAGCACGACAATCATTCTTCGCCATACTGGTTTTTGATCAAATGCACGAGCATTTTTACTCTCTGCATCTTCTCCTTCCATCGAACAAAATCCGCCAATCGGAAACAGTCGCAGAGAATACAGCGTTTCTCCCTTTTGAAAACGAAAAATCTTTGGCCCCATACCAATTGCAAATTCATTGACTTGAATGCCATTTCGCTTTGCTGCTATAAAATGCCCAAATTCATGAATGGCAATGATACAGCCGAAAATCAAAATCGCAAGTAAAATCGACCAGATGGTTGTCATGCGTGGATGCTCCTTTCTTCCCTGTGCAAGTTTCTGATTTTAAAACCCCATTTATTTTTGAATCAGATTTTGCACCAGTTCCCGTGCTTTTTGGTCTGTCTTTAAAACATCCGCACAAGTATGCAGTTCTGGTGTTTCCACTGTCCGCATGGCAGTTTCTACATAGTCTGCAATCTCCAAAAATCCAATCTTTCCCTGTAAAAATGCCTGTACGGCAATTTCATTTGCACCATTCATGACGCAAGGCAGCAATCCGCCTGCCTGCATGGCTTTCTTTGCAAGTGCCAAGCAACGGAATGTCTGTTCATCTGGTTCAGCAAATGTCAGCGTTGCATACTGTGTCAGGGACAATGGTGCTACTGGGCAAGGCTTCCGCTCCGGATATAAAATGGCATATTGAATCGGCAGCCGCATATCTGGAACGCCCAGCTGTGCAATAACAGAATTATCTGCATACATCACGCCGGAATGCATGACACTTTGCCGATGAACCAGTACGGTGATTTGTTCCGGCTGCAAGTCAAAAAGCCACTTTGCTTCCAAGCACTCCAAGCCCTTATTCATCATGGTTGCAGAGTCAATGGTCACTTTATTGCCCATATTCCAATTCGGATGCTTCAGAGCATCCGCAGCAGTTACGGTTTGCAGCTGTTCTCTGGTATAGCCATAAAAAGGACCACCGGATGCAGTCAGCAGAATTTCCTTCACAGGATTGTGTGCGTTCCCCTGCAAACACTGGAAAATCGCAGAATGTTCACTATCGACTGGCAAGATTGCAACGCCCTTTTCTGCTGCGGCTTTCATCACCAGTTCTCCACCAGCAACCAAAGTTTCTTTATTTGCAAGTGCAACATCAATACCAGCTGCAATTGCTGCCAAAGTCGGCTGTAAACCAACCATTCCAACGACCGAATTTAAAACTAAATTTGCGTGCGTATCCGATGCCAGTTCACACAAGCCATCCATTCCAGTGAGGATTTCCACAGATACATCTGACAGTGCATCCCGCAATGCTGGATAACAACTTTCGTCAAAAATACAAACCTTTTTTGGATGAAATTTCCGCACCTGCTGTTCCAGCAAAGAAACATTGTGATAAGCTGCCAACGCATAGACTTCCAAGCCATGCATCCGTACGACATCTAATGTCTGCGTTCCGATAGAACCGGTAGAACCAAGCAGAGTGATGATCTTTTTCATAGGGTTTTGTTCCTCCTATATCGAAACAACACCCCTTCGATTTGGGGAAGGGGTGTGTTCATCGTAATTTTCACTGCTTTTATTTGTGATAAATCGAAAGCAGGGTATTTAAAACATAGAAAACCGGAACAGTAAATAATGCACTGTCAAACCGATCCATTACACCGCCATGTCCCGGCATGATATTTCCGAAATCTTTCATGCTGCATTGCCGTTTTAAAATCGAGGCAGTCAAGTCGCCCAGCACGCTGATAACCGCACAAGCGGCTGCAATCACAATGACCCAGACATACCGCACCTTGACTTCTGCAACGCTGCCATAAATCAAGCTGAATACAAAGAAAACCACAATGGTCGATGCAATTCCGCCCAAGAAACCTTCTATGGTTTTCTTCGGGCTGACTTCCGGACAAAGCTTGTGTTTTCCAAGAAATGTTCCCGTAAAATATGCACCAGTATCGGCAATCCAAGCTGCACACAATGCCAAGATGACGTAAATCAACCCGAATTGTGCATCTGACTGCAACAGTACTTGCAGCAAGCCAAGTGCCCTTGTTACAAACAGCATGGAAACCATCATGAAGCAAACTTGATCCATTTTCAGCCGTTTATGCTGTACAACACCATCTAAGAACAAAATCATAATAGCGGCAATCATCACCACTTCAGTAATCTGTTCCAGATGGAAAAACTGTAAAATCGGTGCAGAGATGGTGTAGAGCAGTGCGGCATAAAAAGAAATTCGATACCGCAGACAGCCCTTTGCCCGAAACAGTTCAAAAATTGCAATCGCACAAATGGCTGCAATACAGAGCGGAAAAACAATGGTCTTATGTAAAAGCAATACGACAACGAGCAGAACAACCGCAACTGCTCCAGAAATGATACGCACTTTCATTGTCAAACACCTCCGAACCGTCTGCCACGCTTTGCATATGCAATCAATGCTTTATTCAACTCTGCCCGTGAGAAATCCGGCCAGAGAACATTGGTGAAATAATACTCTGCATAGGCACATTGCCAGATCAGAAAGTTAGACAATCTTAACTCCCCACTCGGACGAATCAGCAAATCCACATCAGGAACTTCTTTGGTATACAGATGCTGGGAAATGGTATCCTCTGTAATATCAGAGATTTGCAGTTTCCCTGCCTGTACTTCCTCTGCAATCAACTGGGTTGCGTGCTTGATTTCATCTCTGCCGCCGTAATTGATGGCAAGCAGCAGATTCATTTTATGGTACTTCGCAGAGTCTGCTTCCAGTTCCAGCATTCGTTTTTGAATGCGTTCCGGCAGGCGGCTCTTATCTCCAATAAAAATCATACGCACTTCTTGTTCCAGATATTCATCACAGTCATTCAAGTACTGCCAGAGCAAATCCATGATTGCATCGACTTCTTCTTTTGGACGCTTCCAGTTCTCTGTTGAAAATACATAAAAAGAAATATTCTGAATTCCAATCGAACGGCAATAACGAGTCAGGTCGTGGAAGGTTTTTGCACCTTCCCGATGCCCGAACTTTCTTGGCATACCCCGTTTGGTTGCCCAACGGCCGTTTCCATCCATAATAAATCCAATATGTTTCGGCAGCTGCTCCGGCACTGGCAAAGTATCTGTCGATACCGCTTTTCTTCGAAACGGTAATGCCATTCTGTCTTACCTCCCTCTGTCGTTAGATGCTCATGATTTCCTTTTCCTTATCGGAAACGTGCTGATCCACCTTGTCACAATACTTGTCGGTCAGCTTCTGAACATCCTTTTCACCGGACTTCATATCGTCTTCAGTCAGTTCGCCGTCCTTTTTCTTTGCCTTCATCTTGTCCATTGCTTCCCGTCTAACATTCCGGACAGCAACCTTGCATTCTTCGCCGTACTTCTTGATGGACTTGCAGAGGTCTTTTCTGCGTTCTTCGGTCAGCTGCGGGAATACCAGACGCAGTACCTTGCCATCGTTGGTCGGTGTGATACCGATATCAGAATTCAGGATGGCTTTTTCAATGGCTTTCAGTGTAGAAACATCCCACGGCTGAATGACCAGAATTCTTGCTTCTGCAACAGAAACGGCAGCCATCTGATTGATTGGTGTCATTGCACCATAGTAATCAACAGAAACCTTTTCCAGAACAGCTGGGTTTGCACGTCCAGCACGAATGGTAGAATATTCATAGTCCAAGCGATCCAATGCCTTCTGCATTTTGGATTCTGCATCTTTTAAAATTGTTTTCATATTAATTGTCTTCTCCGCAAAATTGGGAGAAACTCCTTTCTTGTTATAATTTAGCCTTCTGAAACGACAGTTCCGACCGGTTCGCCCATAATGGCATCATAAATGTTGTCCGGACGATTCAAGTCAAATACCAACATTGGCATTTTGTTATCCCGACACATGGAGGCAGCAGTACTATCCATAACTGCCAGAGCACTGCTCAGAACATCACTAAACGTGATTTTTTCGTAACGAACGGCATCCGTGTACTTGTGCGGGTCTTTGTCATAAACACCGTCTACCATGGTTGCTTTCAAGAGAATATCTGCTTCGATTTCCACAGCACGCAGAGTTGCTGCAGTATCGGTAGAGAAGAACGGGCTTCCTGTTCCGCAACCAAAGATGACAACTCTACCTTTTTTCAGGTGGCTGATGGCTTTGTTCCGAATGTACGGTTCTGCAATCTGCTGCATGCTGATGGCAGTCTGTACCCGAACATCAACGCCCAAAGCTTCCATCGCATCTGCAACCGCAAGGGCATTCATGGTTGTTGCAAGCATCCCGATGTGGTCCGCTCTGGTACGATCCATATTTCCGGAGGAACGACCACGCCAGAAATTTCCGCCGCCGACAACAATGCCAATTTCTGCCCCAGCATCGACACACTTTTTAATGCTGGCACAAATTTCATTGATCACGTTAAAATCCAGACCAGTCTTTTGATTACCAGCCAGTGCTTCTCCGCTCAATTTCAGAACCACTCGTTTGTACTTTAATCCCATTGGATTTCCTTCCTTTCTGTTTCTGTTGTTCCGTCTAAGCCGAATGCAAGTTTTTCATTCGCTTCTATTTCTATTTTACACGATTTTCCGGCAAATGTAAAGCTGTTTTTTGCAAAAAATTATAAAAAAATGGGGGCATAGAACATTTCATCCTATGCCCCCACCGTAATTTTCATTACTTAATCATGCTTGCAATTTCTTCTGCAAAATTATCTGCTTTCTTTTCGATGCCTTCGCCACGTTCAAAGCATACATAACCTGTAATGTCGATGGTTGTGCCAGCAGCCTTTGCAACGCTGTCAACATACTGCTTGACATTCATAGAGCCATCCTTTACAAAGGTCTGTTCCAGCAGGCAGTTTTCAGAATAATACTTGCCAACCTTGCCTTCTGCGATCTTTGCCAGAACCTGCTGCGGCTTGGTCTTCATCTTCGGGTCTTCTGCCATCTGTGCCAGAACAACGGTCTTTTCTTCTTCCAGAACAGTTGCCGGAACATCTTCCCGCTTCAGGTAAGACGGCTTCATTGCTGCGATCTGCAGTGCACAATCCTTAGCAGCTGTCAGAACAGCTTCGGATGCACCTGCCGGAGAAGCAGCCTGTACCAGAACGCCAATCTTGCCGCCACCGTGGATGTACGGAACCAGAATGCCTTCCAGTCTTGTGAACCGACGAATCTGCAGGTTTTCCCGAATCTTCAGGAACAGTTCCTGGAGTGCTTCGTCAACAGTAGCAGTACCGCCAGCAATGACGGTGCTCTTCAAAGCTTCTACGTCAGCCGGATTCTTTTCAATAATGGTATCTGCAACGGTGTTTACAAATGCCTTGAATTCGTCTGTATTTGCAACGAAGTCGGTTTCAGAGTTTACTTCTACGACGCAACCAACGGTGTGATCTGCATTTACCTTTGCAATAACCATACCTTCAGCCGCAACTCTGCCAGCCTTCTTTGCCTGTGTAGCCAGTCCCTTTTCTCTCAGAATCAGCATTGCCTTTTCTACATCGCCGTCAGCTTCTGTCAGAGCCTTCTTGCAATCCATCATACCAACGCCGGTATTCTTACGCAGTTCATTGACATCTTTTGCTGTAAAATTTGCCATTGGTTTTTCCTCCTGTAAGTTTGATATTTTTTCCGAAAAACAACCCGAACAGGAACACTGCCGATTCGGGTTGCTCATTTCCAGTATCTGTACTTTATTCAGCAGCTTCTGCGGTTTCTTCTGCAGCTTCTTCAGCGGCAGCAGCAGCAGCTTCTGCGTCTGCACCCTGTCTGCCTTCGATGATTGCATCTGCCATTACGCCAGCGATCAGCTTAACGGCACGGATTGCGTCATCGTTACCCGGAATAACATAATCAATTTCATCCGGATCACAGTTGGTGTCTACGATTGCAACGATCGGAATATTCAGCTTCTTTGCTTCTGCAACAGCGATCCGTTCTTTTCTCGGGTCAACGATGAAGAGTGCACCCGGCAGCTTCTTCATGTCCTTGATACCGCCCAAGAACTTTTCGAGCTTTTCGATTTCGAGCTGGAGCTTGCTGACTTCCTTCTTCGGCAGCAGATCGAATGTACCATCTGTTTCCATTTCGTGCAGCTGTTCCAGTCTTTTGATTCTTCTCTGAATGGTGGTGAAGTTGGTCATCATACCGCCCAGCCAACGTGCATTTACATAATATGCACCAGCTCTCTGAGCTTCTTCCTTGATGGAATCGCCAGCCTGCTTCTTGGTACCAACAAACAGAACAGATTCGCCCTGTGCAGCCAGGTCGCGAACGAACATATAAGCTTCGTCCAGCTTCTTAACGGTCTTCTGCAGGTCGATGATGTAGATGCCGTTCCGTTCGGTAAAGATGTATGGAGCCATTTTCGGGTTCCATCTTCTGGTCTGGTGACCAAAGTGTACGCCAGCTTCCAAGAGCTGCTTCATTGATACTACGCCCATTGTGTAGTCCTCCTAAAAAATTTGGTTTTTCCTCCGCCTTGCCAGATGACCGCAAAAACGACTTTTCCATAGAAAAGCACCGAGTTTTTACAGGGCAGGCGTGTGGATTGCTTTTTTAGTATAACACACTCCCTCAAAAAATGCAAGCTTTTTACATTTGTTAAAATCACGGTTTTTTTCATAAATCTGATTACTTTTTTAGAATATCTGTACAATTCTCGTGCGGAATACAAACCAAAATCACATCTTTCCCCACAAGTTGTACCCTTGTAAAAGGAATCGCAATGGTTTCTCTTGCTCCGAACCATCCAAAAAAACGTGGTTTTCCATATAAAATAAGTGCCTCTATTGTATGCGTCTGCGTATCCACCCGCACATCGTCCACATATCCTAAATTTTCTCCATCACAGACGTTGATGACATCTTTTTCTCGCAATTCTTCTATACAGCACAGCATTTTCTTCTCCTTTTCTCAATATTTGTTATTTTGATTTACACTTTTTCAATTAACTATTTTCCGTATGTTCTGCGTTGCAAACATATTTTTGTCAGTTTTCTAGCATTTATATCATTTTTATCGCTTCTTGTCATGCAAGTCATTGACGTGCGTTGCTTCTTTTTGTATAATATAAGAAAATACAGTTCCATAAAAGCGATATACTGTGTTTTGGCTTGATTATTTTTCTGATTTCGTTTCTATTTGAGAGAAAAGAAAAATATAATCTCTTAAGAAACCATTGGGCAAAAGAAAAAGAAATGCCGGACAGAACATCAGTCAAGCACGATATCAATAAAAAATAGAAAGATTTGAGGGAATCACGATGACTTTGAAGATTAATTTGCAGAAGAGTGTAGCAGAAATGTTAGTTCTTTCCATTCTGAACAATGGTACCATGTACGGCTACCAGCTGATTCAGGAACTGGAAGCACAGAGCAAGGGTCTGTTCAGCATCAAGGAAGGTACGCTGTATCCGCTGCTGTATCGCCTGATTGACAACAACATGGTTAGCTTTGAAAAGAAGCTCGTTGGTAAGAGAAGAACCCGTGTTTATTACAACATTACCGAAGATGGTAAGGAATACCTGCAGCAGATTCTGAAGAGCTATCAGGATATGGTTCAGGGTGTTGCTAACGTTCTGGTGAAGAATGGTCAGTCCATTCACATTGTAACGGAATAAGTTCTACATACGTAGTTTTTGATAGGATATGATTTTCCCGCTCCTTTTAGAAGAGAGCGGGATTTTTTTATAACATCATAAATTTCATCGCAAGCAAAAAAAACAATCCGATAAACTGATAGATGAAAAAGAATTGCAGATACTTTGCAGGATTCGCTAGCTTTGATTTTGCATAATATTGATAAGCAATCAGGCTCGCCAAAGAAGCAATCGGCGTTCCCAAGCCGCCAATATCTACGCCCAGTAGCAGTTCTTTTCCCTGCTCCGTGAATCCAGAGAGCAAAACGGCTGCCGGAACATTGCTGATTACCTGACTCACAATGGCAGCGGTCAGGCAAACACCGCCGGATAATCCCTGCATCATCAGATTGCGAACCGGTTCAATTTGTTGTAGATTTCCGGAAAACAAGAAAAAGCAGACAAATGTCAACAGCAGTTCCCAGTCTACACGGCGAATCAATGCTCGATCTGTTACAATCATACCAAGCAAAACAACGCAAAAACAAATTACATGCGTTACAAATCCGGCAACTGTTGCCAGACAAACAACGCCCAGCACACTATAAATTATGAGGTTCTTCTTTTGTGCGGATAATGACAAATGTGATTCTGTAGGAATTTCCGATGCAAGCGGTTGTTGTGGAATGAGAAGCAAAGAAAATAACAAACCAATATAACTAATTCCGACAATTGGCAAGATTGTCTTGAAAAATGTTCCCAAGGAAAAAGAATAGGTACTATATAGATATAAGTTCTGTGGGTTTCCAATTGGTGTTGCCATACTTCCAAGGTTTGCCGCAGCCGCTTCAATGACAACAATCCGCAGCAAAATTTTTCGTTGGTCATCCCGTTGCAAAAGGCTGCAAGTAAACGGCACAAATGTAATCAATGCCACATCATTGGTTACCAGCATGGAGAGAAAAAAGCAGAGATTCCAGAGCAAAAATGCCAGCATCCGACTGGATTTCAAGTGCTTGCAGCAGACATCTGCCAAGCTCTGAAAAACGCCAATTTTTCGGAATCCTGCCACCACTGCCATTAAGCAAAACAACATTGACAAGACATTCCAGTCCAAATAGCCCCAGGTTGCTGCACTGGGTGGATTCCAGAACATCGAAATTCCTGCTGCCAACGCTGCAAGAATGAGAACCACATGCTTTTTGAAAAATAACATCCATTTCATGCAAAAGACTTCTTTCTATTTCAATTTCTGTCGCAAAACCGTATTTATTGTAACAGAGAACCATTCATGTTGTCAAGGCTGCTTTTTTTGAAAAACGGACAAGATTATCATGAAATTTTCACCGGAAACAACTTGCATTCTCACAGGAAATATGATATAATTAAAAACTGAATTCTTATCCGATTTTTTCGGATGGAACGAGAGGTTTTATAGGGGTTCTCTTTAAATTACCCTTAAAATTGAGGATTAAGGAATGGTTTAAAATGAAACTGAGAAATAAATTACATGGTACGGCATTGGCTTTGAGTTTGTTTTTACTGCTGGGCACAGCAACTGCTTGCGGTTCGGATAACAATTCAGATTCTTCTGAAAAAGATTCCACTACAACTGCTGCGGAATCTTCCGATGAAACAACTGCAAATGATGCATCTTCAGACAGCGAAACAACCAGCAGTGATGGCTTGACCTTTGTCATTACCCTTTATCCGGATGATGCTCCGATTACTTGCGAAAACTTTGAAAATCTGGTATCTGATGGTTTCTATGACGGCTTGACCTTCCATCGAATTGTAGAAGACTTTATGGCACAGGGCGGTGACCCGAGCGGAAATGGTACTGGCGGCAGTGAAAAGACCATCAAGGGTGAATTTTCACAGAACGGCGTTGACAATCCGCTTTCGCACACCAGAGGTGTCGTTTCTATGGCTCGTTCCAGCGATCCAGATAGTGCTTCCAGCCAGTTCTTCATCTGCTACAGCGATGATGATACATTCTTGGATGGACAATATGCCGCTTTCGGCAAGGTAACAGAAGGCATGGATGTTGTTGACCGATTCTTAGACGTTCCTCGTTCTATGGGCAGCGATGGTGCAGTATCCTCTCCGAATACACCGATTACCATTGACCATGCTGTCATGATTGAGGCAGATGCAGACGGCAATCCACGGGCAGAATTTACCATGCAGGATTTTGGTGCATAAAAGATTCTATTTTTACAGCGATTGACAACGGCACGCTTGCATATTTCTGCTCGTGCCGTTCCGTATGTTCCAAATAGAGCGAATAGGAGAATTGTTATGACAAAGATTGAACGTTTTTTTGCAAACTTAAAAGAGAAAAAAGTAGCTTTTATCGGAACAGGTGTCACCAATAATGACATTATCCGCCTGTTCCTGAAAAAAGGGATTTCGATTACCCTGTTAGACCGGAAAACGCCGGAAAAACTTGGTGCAATTTATGAAGAACTGAAAGCAGCTGGCGTTGCTTTTCAGCTGGGTGATACCTATTTAGACCATCTGACCGATTTTGATGTTGTATTCCGTTCACCGGGAATGTATTACCATAATGAAAAATTGCAGGCTGCCAGAAAGCAGGGCGTTGTGATTACCACCGAAATGGAAGTGTTCTTCGATTTGTGCCCATGCAAGATTTATGCAGTTACTGGTTCAGACGGAAAGACCACAACCACAACGCTAATTTCTGAATTTTTGCAGGCTTCCGGCGTTACTGTTCACAAGGGCGGTAATATTGGTCGTGCCCTGCTCCCAATTATTGAACAGATTCAGGATACCGATGCAGCAGTTGTGGAACTCTCCAGTTTTCAGCTGCTCTCTATGCGGCAATCGCCGGATGTTGCTGTTATCACCAACATTGCACCGAATCACCTGGATGTACACGGAACAATGGAAGAATACATTCAGGCAAAAACAAACTTAATCGCCCACCAGAATGCATTCTCGAAAACGATTTTAAATGCAGACAATGCGTTGACTTGGAATCTTGCACCGATGGTAAGAGGTATGTTAGTTGCATTCACTAGAAAAACCGTTCCGGCTTATGGTGCTTTTCTGCGGGAAGATGGCATGCTTTGCTATCAGAACGGCGATACTTGTACACCAGTTGTTGCCGCTTCGGACATTCGGATTCCGGGCATCCACAACGTAGAAAATTATCTGGCTGCCATCAGTGCCGTTTGGGGCGAAGTTTCTACCGATGTCATTGTACAGGTTGCCAAAACCTTTGGCGGTGTGGAACACCGGATTGAATTCGTTCGGGAACGCAAGGGCGTAAAGTGGTATAATGACAGCATCGCAACCAGCCCGACCCGTGTTTTAGCTGGCTTGAATTCCTTCCAGACCAAATTGACCGTCATCATGGGCGGTTATGACAAGAAAATCCCGTTTGAACCAATGGCAGAAACTGTTTGCGACAAGGTGAAAACGGTTATCTTAATGGGCGTTACTGCTCCGAAAATTGAAGCTGCTATTCGTGGTGCGAAGAATTATCAGGAAGGACATCCGCAGCTCTTACACGTTGAAACCATGGAAGAAGCAGTTCAGACAGCAGATCAGATTACAAAACCGGGCGACATTGTAACACTTTCTCCAGCTTGTGCAAGCTTCGATAAGTATCCAAACTTTGAAGAACGGGGTCTGCACTATAAGAGATTGGTAAAGGAGCTGTCCGAATGAAGATAACCGCATTGCTGCGGAAACTGACTGCCATTCCTGGCGTTTCCGGTCGGGAAGCGGTCGTCAGTCAGCCGCTTTTAGAGTTATTGAAGGAATATTGTCCAGATGCTGCCCTTGTGCAGGGCAATATCATTGGAACATTTGGAAAACGGGAATCCGAAAAGCCGCACGTTTTATTAGACGCTCACTTTGACCAGGTTGGCTTGATTGTCACCTATATTGATGAAAATGGTTTTCTGAAAGTTGGCAATTTGGGCGGTTTGGATTTACGATTGTTTCCAGCACAAACCGTTACTGTTCATGGAACGTCTGACATTCCAGGGGTTGTTTGTGCCATGCCACCGCATCTACTCGCTGGAGATGCTGACGTAGCAGACATTACCGATATTTTGATTGATACCGGCTATTCCAAGGAAGAACTGGAAAAAATCGTTTCTTTGGGCGACATGATTTCTTTTGATGCACCATTTGAAGAACTCTGTGGTGACCGGATTTGCAGCCCGGCACTGGATGACCGTTGCGGCATTGCAGCTATTTTGTATGCACTTTCTCAGCTGGATGCAGAAACCTTGCCTTGCAGCGTAAGCGTGCTGTTCTCCGCTCAAGAAGAACTGGGTGAACGGGGTGCAAAAATTGCCGCCTATACCATTCAACCAGATATTGCATTGGCAGTCGATGTTAGCTTTGGAAGAGCCAATGAAGAAGCTCCTGAAAAATGCGGCAGTTTGGGCGGCGGTGCAATGATTGGCATTTCGCCTTCTCTCTCCGCTGAAGTCAGCCGTGATTTAAAGAACGTTGCAGAAACAGAACAGATTCCGTGGCAACCAGAAGTCATGGCTGGTACAACGGGAACAAATGCAGACCAATTTTCTGTTACCCGTGGCGGTGTAAAAGCCTGCACGGTTTCCATTCCGCTGCGGTATATGCATACACCAGCAGAAGTCATTGCATTGTCCGACGTGACTGCAACGGGTGATTTGCTGGCAGCTTATCTGAGGGGGTGCAAGACATGCTGAACCATTTAGAATCTCTTTGCCGTCTTTGCGGTGCATCCGGACAGGAACATCCGGTTCGGGATTATCTCATCGAACAAATCAAACCGCTGGGACTTCCCTATCAGGTTGACCCTCTTGGCAACTTGATTGTAGAGAAAAAAGGCAAGCAGACCACTCCCAAAAAATGGATGATTGGGGCACACATGGACGAAGTTGGCTTGATTGTCACCTATATCAATGAAAATGGTACAATGAAATTAGCACCTGTCGGCGGAATTGACCCATCTGTTGTAATTGGCAGAGCCGTGCAGGTTGGGGAACAGCGGATTCCGGGCGTGATTGGTGCAAAGCCGATTCACCTGCTCTCAAGAGAAGACCGCAAAAAAGCACCGTCTTTCTCTAACCTGTATTTGGACATTGGTGCAGCTAATCGAGAAGAAGCGGAACAATTCGTTCAGCCGGGCACATATGCACATTTCCGTTCTGGTTATACGCTGCTTGGCGGTGGAAAACTGGTTCGCAGCAAGGCTCTGGATGACCGCATTGGCTGTGCCATTCTGTTGGATTTGCTGCAAAAAGATGTTCCATATGATTTTACCGCTGCATTTCATGTACAAGAAGAAATTGGGCTGCGTGGTGCAAAAGCAGCTGCCTACACCATCAACCCAGACTTTGCATTGATTCTGGAAACAACGACTGCAGCCGATTTCTCTTCTGCACAGGGCGATGCAAAAGTTTGCCAGCTTGGAAAAGGTCCGGTTGTATCCTTTATGGATCGCAGCACATTATATGACCGTGAACTGTATCGTTTGGCTTTCTCACTCTGTAAAGAGGCAGGCATTCCCTGCCAGACCAAAACCCGCATTGCAGGCGGAAACGACAGCGGAGCGGTTCATGTCAGCCGGAACGGCGTTCGGACATTGGCAATTTCTGCACCATGCAGAAATCTACACTCCCCTTCTTGTGTTGCAAACTTGTCTGATATTCAGCACTGTGCAACACTGGCTGCATTACTTTTACAACAGGCGGGATCCTTGTTATGATTACACAAATGCAAAACCTTACAGATGCAGAACATGCCATCTTAAATCAAACTTGGCGTGGCAAGAAAATCCTCTCATATTTACAGGCATACGGATTTGACTATGAATTTTGCCGGAGTTTTCGCCTGACAGAGGGAGAGAAAACCGGCTGGATGCTGTTGTTTAACGCAACTTTGATGATTTGTGCAGAGAAACCCGTTGCACTCGAAGAAACGAAAACATTTGTAGAAATGCATTTACCATTTCGCATTGAATGCCCGGCAAGTTTTCTTCCAACGCTGGTAACCCTGCCAAATTATCAGAAATTGCGGAGGACGATGTTTGTTTTAACACCGCAGCCAGTTTCAGAAGAATTTCAGCCGGAAGCGGTACAGAAACAGCCTGATTTGACAGCAGTTTATCAAATCTTACACGAAGGATTTCCCAACCTGCTTTCCTATCCGCTCTGGCTGACGGATACCTCTCATCGTTGTCGGCATGGTATCAGTCAAGTGCTGACTTATCGGGACAGCACAACCGTTACTATTTTGTTCGACATTGAAAATCATGTTCTGGTGGGACAAGTTGCAACTTGTGCGGCTGCTCGTGGTAGCGGATACGCCAGAGATTTTCTGCACTGGCTGGCAAACCAGCTGCAACAACAGGGAAAATATGCGGTCTTGTATGCGTTGGATATTCGCGTCAGCTTTTACCAGGAAATCGGGTTTGAAGCTGCGGACACCGAATGGGTCTTAGAACGTTCGGACATTGAAAAAGAGGACGTTACGAAAGGAGCTTTGCAATAAGCAAAATGATGAAAGAAATACAATCTTTTTTTGAAATTGATGACCGCCTTTGTGCGTTAGCAGAACAGGCAGAAGAACGCTGCAAGCCCGTCTTTGCTGCAATTGACCAGCGAGCTGCTTATAATGGTGCAAAAGTATTGAAGGCGTTTCAGAATAATCGAGTGAGTGAACCTTGTTTTTATGGCAGCACTGGCTATGGATATGGCGATCAGGGCAGAGAAGTTTTAGATAAAGTTGTTGCAGAGGCATTCGGTGCAGAAGATGCTTTGGTTCGGCACAATTTTGTTTCTGGAACACACGCTCTGACGGTTGCTCTGTTCGGTGTCCTGCGGACAGGCGATAAAATGGTTTCCATCACAGGCAGACCTTATGATACCTTGGAAGGTGTCATTGGATTGACTGGAAACAAGGGTGACGGTTCGCTGATGGATTACGGCGTAACTTATGACGAAGTTCCACTGCTGGAAGATGGCACACCGAATTATGATGCAATCCCAGAAGCTGTTCGAGGTGCAAAAATCGCTTACATTCAGCGTTCTAGAGGTTACGCATTGCGTCCGGCATTTACGCTTGCACAGATTGAAAAGATGGCACAGCTGGCACGCAGCAGCAACCCGGATATCATTGTCATGGTGGATAACTGCTATGGCGAATTTACCGATACTTCCGAGCCGGTTCAGCATGGTGCAGATTTAATGATCGGTTCGATGATTAAAAATGTCGGTGGTGGAATCGCTCGAACAGGTGGATACATTGCCGGCAGAAAAGACTTGGTAGAACTCTGCTCTTATCGGTTGACTTGTGTCGGCATGGGAAAAGAAGTCGGCTGCACGTTGGATATGAATCGGGAATTGTTCCTTGGATTCTTCCACGCTCCCGATGTCACCGCCAGTGCACTGAAAACAGCAGCATTTGCCGCTTCCCTCTTTGAACTGCTGGGATTTGCATGCTATCCTCGCTACGATGAGCCACGCAACGACATTGTAGAAGCCATCTGCTTAGGCGATGAAGCACATCTGACTGCATTCTGTCAGGGCATTCAGGCGGGTTCTCCTGTGGATTCTTTTGTTGTTCCGGAAGCTTGGGATATGCCGGGCTATACCAGCAAGGTCATCATGGCAGCTGGTGCATTTACATTGGGTGCATCCATCGAACTTTCCGCTGATGCTCCAATTCGAGAACCGTTTGCAGTTTGGATGCAGGGCGGCATTACAGAAACCAGCGGAAAAATCGGTGTTCTGCTTGCTGCACAGAAAATGCTGGAAAATCAATTACTCCCAACGCTGCAATGCTAACAAAACCGTAAAAAAGAAGCACCATTCGTGACAAAACGGATACAATTTCAAAAAATTCGATTGCAATTTTGATTTTTTCGTTGACATTGCAAGGAAGGAATGCTACAATAAACCTGTAACAAGAGAATCTATCACTTAGGAGGTGCAGCGTTGAACGAGGAAAAATTATGTTATGGCTGTATGCAGCGAACCGTTTTTACCAACGGAATCTGTTCCAACTGCGGATATTATGAAAATACCAAGACAGATCCCCTGTTTTTAAAACCCGGGACGCAGCTGCACAGCCGTTATCTGGTCGGAACTGCAATCTCTATGAACGGAGAGGGCATTACTTACCTCGCTTATGATTACCCCAATTCCTGCCGGGTATTGCTGCGGGAATATATGCCGCATGGCTTTTGCAGCCGTGTTGCAGATTCTTCCGTCATTCGGGTGCAGCAGAATTGCTTGCCGCAGTATAAAGTCCTGATGGAAGAGTTTACAGAACTGCATAAATCCATCGCCCAGCTGCGGGGACAAATTCACGTCAATCCGGTAACGGATTTATTTACAGAGAATAACACCACTTATGTGGTGATGGAATTTATAGAAGGCATCAGCTTTGTGGATTACCTCAAAGAAAACGCCGGTGAACTGACATGGGCACAGTTTTCCAGAATGTTACCGCCGTTTTTGACTTCTTTAAGCCTGCTCCACAATGTAGGTGTGGTACATCGTGCCATCAGTCCGGAAACCATTTTTGTCACCGATAAAAATGAACTGTATTTGACGGACTTTTCAATCTCAGCCGTTCGGACGGCTAACACAGAATTGGAATGCGAAGTTTACAGCGGTTATGCAGCTCCAGAACAATACTCCGCCAGCAACCGCCAGGGAACTTGGACGGATGTCTATGCAGTTTGTGCAGTGTTATATCGTGTACTGACCGGAACAATGCCGACCAGTGCCATCAGCCGTATGGAAAATGACAACCTGACTGCTCCAACCCTACTGAACCCCAACATTCCACGACACGTTTCCAATGTCATTATGCATGGATTGAGTTTGGTTAGCAACGACCGGATTCAAACCATTACCGATTTGGTGACACAGTTATTTGATGATACGGCTGATGACCATTTTCAACAGCAAAATACAACGGTATTCCAAAACCAGCAAACACCACCCATTTATACAACAGAACACTATGATATTCCCAATGTAAACGGAAATACCGGTTATACTGCGAACTATGCAACGCAAAATACTGGTTATGTTCCGCAGCAGGATTATGCAGAACAGCCGCAGGAATATACGGATGATTATGCGTATGATGATTATCACACGGCTGATTATGGCAAGCAGGACTACGGCAAACAGAGCTATCAAAAAGAGGATGCCGCAAACACGGAAGCAGAGAGCGTCGCTGACCGCATGCGATTGCCGCTGATTATTGGTGTTTTGCTGCTGGTCATTCTGCTGATTGCAGTGGTGCTGTTTATTCGTGGAAATCTGAGTTCCGATGACAGCAGCAATTCCACTGCAAAAGTTACGACAGTTGCAACTGCAGAAAATTCTTCTCAGCCGGAAACCAATGCGAATTCCAATGCGAACAGCGTTATGCCGATGCTGATTGGGAAAAATTATGAAAATCAGGCAAAACAGTATCAGGATTGGATTCGATTCCAAGTAGAAGAAGTTTATAGTGACCAGTATGAAGCCGGTATTATCGTTTGGCAGGAATACGAAGAAGGCACTTATTTCGATTCCAGCGAACCGGTAAAAATCAAAGTCAGCAAAGGTCCAGCAAACATTGACTTGCCGGATTGGGAAGGAAAATCGTTGGATGCTTATTTGCAGGAACTGAACAAATTGGGTGTAAAGTATACCACACAAGGCGAAGAAAACCGCAGTGTTACCAACGGTTATGTTACCCGAATCAGTCAGCTTCCGGGCGTTAAGTATAATCTGGAAGAGGGTGCGGAAATCACGGTTTACTATGCAGATAATCCAGTAGAAACCGAAGCACCGACAGAAGCTCCTACCGAAGCTCCGCAAACGGAAGCTCCGACGGAAGCACCACAAACAGAAGCTCCGACGGAAGCTCCTGCAACAGAACCCGAACCAGATTCCCCAATTGATGGAAATATTCATTTTATTTATTGATTTTGAGGAAAAATCAAACAATTTTCTTCATTTCTAAAGTTTCCGAAAAAGCACTTGACAAACGGGTTTGCCCGTGCTATACTGTCATTAGTAACTCATCAAGCTTCAGGGTACTGTGTAATTCAGAATCGGTGGTAAAGTCCATGAGCTGCGTCAGCAGTTGATTCGGTGAAATTCCGAAACCGACGGTATAGTCCGGATGAAAGAAGAACGATGCGTTTGTAAGATTGGCAATTGTCATTACAAAATGTGCACCATTCCAACGCCCTGTTGCAGTTTTTGCAGCAGGGCGTTTTCGTATCCTGAACCTTCATGTCAAGGAGGGATATTTTTTGACTGAACACACTTTTTATATGCAGCGTGCAATTGCACTGGCGAAGCGTGGCTGTGGAAAAACAAACCCAAATCCAATGGTTGGAGCGGTCATTGTAAAAGGCCATCGCATCATTGGAGAGGGCTGGCACGTTCAATATGGTGCTTTACATGCAGAGCGACACGCTCTTGCAAACTGCACAGAATCGCCAGAAAGTGCAACGTTGTATGTCACGTTAGAGCCATGCTGCCATTACGGCAAGCAGCCACCCTGCACCGAAGCAGTCATACAGAGCGGGATTAAAACCGTTTATGTTGGCTCTCGTGACCCAAATCCATTAGTTGCCGGAAAGGGCATTCAGCAGCTTCGTGATGCTGGAATTACCGTATATACGGATTTCTTGCGAAAAGAATGCGATGCCATCAATCCGATTTTTTTCCACTATATCACAACGAAACTCCCCTATTGTATTGTAAAATATGCCATGACAATGGATGGAGCAATTGCCTGCGGAAACGGTGCTTCTAAGTGGGTCACCGGAGAACTTGCCCGAAAGGATGTTCAACAGACCCGAAAAGCAGTTGCTGCCATTCTGGTCGGGATTCAAACCGTATTAGCAGATGACCCGTTGCTGACTTGTCGCATAGATCCTGCTTGCAATCCAGTACGAATTGTCTGTGATTCCCATTTACGGATTCCGCTGACTTCCAAACTCGTACAGACTGCAAAAGATGTTCCACTGATTGTAATGACCTGCTCCGATGACCAAGAACAGATTCAGGCATTGCAGCAAAAAAATGTAACTGTCTGCGTGTTACCAGCAGACGAAACCGGACGACCTGCTTTTTCAGCAATCCTGCAAAAAATTGGTGCATTGAAATTGGACAGCGTGCTGATTGAAGGCGGTGCTTCTATTCATGCATCTGCACTCAAAACCGGATTGGTACAGCAAGTTCAGGTTTATCTTGCACCAAAATGTTTCGGTGGTGATGGACTTTCTCCAATTGCTCCGCTTGGCGTAACAGACCCTATGCAGGCAATTTCATTCTCTGCACCAATTGTTACACCGTTAGGGCAGGATATTCGACTGGATTATTTTGCAAAATAAGGAGGGGTGGATTTGTTTACAGGAATTATTGAAGAAATGGGAACGGTACGGCGTTTAGACCGCACACCGATTTCCTGCCAGCTGACCATTGCAGCAACCCTTGTTTTGCAGGGAACGCAGATTGGCGACAGCATCGCTGTAAATGGTGTTTGTCTGACTGTTACAGACTTGCAGAAAGATGCATTTACAGCGGATGTCATGCCGGAAACTTTACGCCGCAGCAGTCTTGGCATTTTACGTAGTGGCAGTTCCGTCAACTTGGAACGTGCAATGGTTGCAAATGGTCGATTCGGCGGACACATTGTTAGCGGTCACATTGATGGAACGGGAACGATTGCCAGCAAAGTACCGGAGGGAAATGCTCAGATTGTCACCATTTCCGCTGCCCCGAATTTGTTGCGTTATATTGTGGAAAAGGGGTCGATTGCCATTGACGGCATCAGCCTGACGGTGGCAAGTGTTACAAAAAGTAGCTTTTCCGTGAGCCTGATTCCCCACACGGGAGCTTGTACGACACTGCTTTCCAAACGTCCGGGAGATCCTGTTAATCTGGAAACCGACGTCATCGGAAAGTATGTGGAAAAGCTAATGCAGCCCACCACTCCCTCACTGACCGCATCCATGTTACAGCAATATGGATTTTAAATCACAATCAAGAAAGGGTGTACCTTTATGAACTATCATACCATTGAAGAAGCTTTGGACGCACTGCGTGCCGGAAAATGTATTCTGGTTACCGATGACCCCGATCGAGAAAACGAAGGCGATTTGATTTGTGCCGGACAGTTTGCCACCACGGAAAATGTCAACCTCATGGCATCTGCTGCAAAGGGTTTGATTTGTATGCCAATGAGTGCCGCAAATGTGGAACGGTTGGGTTTATCACAAATGGTACAGCACAACACGGATAACCATGAAACGGCTTTTACCGTTTCTATTGACCATGTCGACACGACTACGGGTATTTCTGCTGTAGAACGTGGATTGACTGCACGGATGGCAGCTGATCAGAACTCTTGCCCAGCAGACTTTCGCCGACCGGGGCATATGTTCCCACTGACAGCAAAAGCCGGCGGTGTTCTGGAACGGAATGGTCATACAGAAGCTACTGTTGATTTGCTGCGGCTGGCAGGCTTGACGCAAGTTGGGCTGCTGGCAGGCTTGACGCAAGTTGGTCTTTGCTGCGAAATTATGGCAGAGGATGGCACTATGATGCGTGGGGAACAGCTGATGACATTCGCCAAAGAACACGACCTTGTTTTCATCACCATTCGGGAATTGCAGCGTTACCGCAGACAGCATGACCAGTTTGTACAGGAAGTAGCAGATGCACACTTGCCGACTGCTTATGGCGATTTTCAGATTCACGGTTTCCGCAATACCATCAATGGTGAAGAACATGTTGCTCTTGTCATGGGCGATGTTGCAGACGGAAATCCGGTTCTCTGTCGGGTACATTCTGAATGCTTAACAGGGGATGTTTTTGGTTCTTGTCGCTGCGACTGCGGTGAACAGCTCCAGAAAGCCTTGCAGTGCATTCAGAAAGAAGGCAGAGGTATTCTCGTGTATCTCCGTCAGGAAGGCAGAGGCATCGGCTTACTGAATAAAATCAAGGCATATAAGTTACAGGAAGAGGGACTGGATACCGTAGAAGCTAACATTCAGCTGGGATTTGCTCCAGATTTACGAGATTACAGCGTTGGTGCACAGATTCTGAAAGAATTGGGAGCAACCAAACTCCGCCTGATGACCAATAATCCGGAAAAACTCACCGACCTCTCTGAATATGGTATCACCATCACAGAACGAGTTCCACTGGATATTCCGGAAAAACCGGAGAATATCCGTTATTTACAGACTAAGCAATTTAAAATGGGACACTATCTGCACTTCCGGACCTGTGGAAACAGCATCCAGAAGCCAAAGGCAGATTAAATTTAAAAAACAGAAAGGAACGAATCACTATGAAAAAAATAGAAGGTATGTATGAGGGCGAAGGCTTAAAGGTTGCCATTGTTGCATCCCGATTCAACGAATTTATCACCACAAAGCTGGTCGGCGGTGCAGAAGACTGCCTGCTGCGGCACGGCGTAAATGCAGACGATATTGCTCTTGCATGGGTACCAGGTGCATTTGAAATTCCGCTGATTGCAAAGAAACTGGCAGATTCCAAGAAGTATGATGCAGTCATCTGCGTTGGTGCAGTCATTCGTGGTGCAACCAGTCACTATGATTATGTTTGTGCAGAAGTTTCCAAGGGCATTGCTCAGGTTGGCTTACAGTCAGAAATTCCGGTACTGTTCGGCGTTCTGACAACCGACACCATCGAACAGGCAATTGAACGGGCTGGCACAAAGGCTGGTAACAAGGGCTATGATTGTGCAATGAGTGCACTGGAAATGGCAAACCTGCTGAAGCAGCTTTAAAAAAATATCCACAAACCGAAACGGGAAAAGCTG
>HF997976.1:32575-33991 GCA_000433635.1 Ruminococcus sp. CAG:254 | reverse complement strand
AACCGAAACGGGAAAAGCTGCTTGATATCAAGCAGCTTTTCCTAACCAGATTAGAATAGAGGAACAGGAAGTATGAAAAAATTATTGTTTTTTGACATTGACGGAACATTGGTAGACGATGATGGCAGTATCCCAGCATCCACCATTCAAGCAATTGCTTCCGCACAGAAAGCCGGGCATTTGACTTTCATCAACACCGGCAGAACGTGGGGCAATGTTGACCCGGAATTGCGAGCAATTGGCTTTGATGGGTTTATCTGTGGCTGTGGAACAGAAATCATTTATCGCAACCAAGTTTTGTTCCATCAGCAAGTGAAGCCAGAACTTTGTGCATCCATACGGGAACTTGTCCGCTCCTGCAACGCAACACCGCTCTATGAACGCAGTGACACAATGTTCTATGATCCAACTATGCCAAAACATCCAGCATTCTGCGACCTGATGAAAATCTATGAACGGAAACAAAAAGATGTGCAGGACTTGACTGACCATGCTGACTTTGGTTTTGACAAATTTGTCATTTGGTACGATGAACAGACAGACTTGAAAAAGTTCCAAGATGGCATTGCTGCGGATTTTGATTTTATTGACCGAGAAAATGGTTTTGCAGAAATGGTGCCAAAGAATTGTTCTAAGGCAACTGGCATGCAACAGTTGGTTGATTATTTGCAGATGGATATGAAAGATACCATTGCATTCGGGGACAGCCTGAATGATTTGCCTATGATGCAAGCAGCAAATATTGCAGTTGGAATGGGAAATGGTACTTCCCTGCATCCTTATGTGACATTCATCACAAAAGATATCAAAGAAAACGGTATCTATGAGGCGATGAAACAACTGAATTTGCTTTCTTTATCGTAAATTTGACGGGCATCAGCAAAAAAATCAAAAAAGATGAGATTTTTTCAGAAAATCGCTTGACAATTTTGGAGAATCATGCTATAATAATATTCGTTGGTTGACGAGAGAACAAAAACAAAATATTCGAGTAGAAAACATTTTGTAATTGAAGTGATTCGTTTCCACACAGAAAGATGTAGCATGATTGCTGTTATAGCTCAGTTGGTAGAGCACTTCCTTGGTAAGGAAGAGGTCACCAGTTCGAATCTGGTTAACAGCTCCAAAAAGCACGGTACAGTTTTTGTACCGTGCTTTTTTGTTACTTTACTTCAAAAATGCGGATGTTTTCTGCTGGCAGCGTTACTTCCCCTAAAATCGCTTCTTTAATCGCTGCCGCCTGTGCACTGTCTAATCCCTCTGTTTTTACAACGACCTTTGCACTGTCGCCGTCCAAATACACAATACAATCTGCATAACCCTGCGACTTGATCAACGATTCAATATTGCTTTCGCTCTCAATCAGCTTGGAAGTTTCAACGGCTGCAATTGCATCGGTGACCAATTCATCTTCTG
>HF997976.1:28360-32570 GCA_000433635.1 Ruminococcus sp. CAG:254 | reverse complement strand
CATCGGTGACCAATTCATCTTCTGTGCGGTCACCGCCGCCCATAATGGATTGCAGCGTTGCAACCGCTTCATCTCGGCTGGATGTCCGTTCTAATCGAGCCTGTGCAAAATAATCATCTGCATTGAGCTGCTCCATAGCGGCTGCTCCTGCCTCTGTATCGGGTTGAAACGATGCAGGGGCATTTTCTTGTACAGCAGTTGTTTCTTCCTGTGCAGCGTCTGTTGCCACCTCTGTGGTTTTGGCTGCTTTGGCGTTGACAAATTCTGTTTCTCCATAAGTATGCACACCGCTTTCCGCAGTGGTCAAATTGCGGTCATCTTTGGACATGCTGTAATTGACATATACGGCAACGGCTAGCATCAACGTCAGACAAGAAAGAATCACCTGCTTTTTTCCGATAATCAATGTTGGTTTTTTCATCTCAAATACCTTCCTTTTCTTGAATTGCGGCTATCGCCGTTTTGCAACATAAATCTGATTATTTTTAATTTGCAAGGTAGCTGCTGCCACCTGATAAACTTGTTCTTTTACAACAGCATTCTCTCCCCCATCGCAGACAATTACCACGCCTTGAATCTCCGGATATTGAATGGACTGCACCAGAGCGTGTTCCGATGTTCCATTCCCAATCAAAACATAATCTTGTTTCTGTTCTACTCGGTCGGAAGAGTCCGAACGGCTTTCATCTTTCGCATACTGATAAATAGATGTACTGCGAAGCGTAATCATCACATCGCAAGTTCCAACGCCCTGAATGGTGGAAAGAGTCTGTTCCAACTGCTCTTCCAACTCTGTACAATAGGCAGCGGCAGCCAAAACAGAATCCTCGGAGGAATGATTGGTTTGCTGCGTGTCTGTTTCTTTCGGCTTGGAGAAACACGAGGAGGCAAGAATACAAAGCATCCCCAACAACCCCAGTACAACCACGCCTTGTACGGCTTTTTCACTCTTCAGCCGTGCTTGTAGCTGCTTCCACAATCAAATGCACTTCCTCTCCCAAATCGGCTTGCAGCAACTGTTTCGCAGCACCTGGTGCATCACAGACCACATGCACACTACTAATATCTATGCGTTGCTCTTCTGAAATATGTGCACATACGGTCAAATCCGTTACTACAATTCCATGTGTTTCTAACGATACTTGCAAATTCTGTTCTAGATTCTGTTCAATCTGTGTTGTCAGTTGTTCCTGCACCTGTTCTGTAATGCTGGATTCTTCTTCCACAGATTGTGGTTCTAAAAAATTCCAGGCTGGTTGAATCTCTGAAATTCCTTGCATCAACGGAATCAAAATGCTGAACAACATCATTCCAGCTGTCAGCAGTCGCAATTGCCGGTCAAATTTTTCGTTTGGTCGTAAGAGCTGTAACATCCCCGTTACCATACTCATCACACAGGCAGCCAATACTGCCACTTGTAAGCGTTCCATTATAGATTTGGTCGGCTAATCAGCAGCAATAATGCCACTGTCACCAAAAACAATACCGCAAAACAAGTTAAAATCGCAAACAACATGGAAAGCACCTGCTCCGCCCCCTTTAAGAATCGTGAAACTTGCGAAACAGAAAACAAATCTGCACATGCCACGGCAAGTTTCAATACCAACCGATATAATACCACCCGCAGTAAAATCGGCAAGAAAATCAATAATAAAACCACAATTCCAATCGCACCCGTTGCACTTTTTAATACCTGTAAGCTGCCCAACACCGTTGCATATGCATCAGAAACCGCACCGCCAACAATCGGAACAAAGTTGGAAACGACATACTTTGTAGTTTTGGTTGTCAAGCCATCTGCTGCACTGCTGACAATGCTTTGAATCGAAATCACCCCAATAAAAACAGACATCAAAAAGCCCAAACTCCATGTGACAATGGTTTTGTTGAATTGCAGCAATCCGTCCAATGTGTGTTCTGCATAGACTGCGTTTGCAATGGCAATGGCAAAACTCATGCTCAAAAATGGCAAGAGAATATGGTCTAGGATTTGTAAAATGCTGTTGGTTAAAAATAGCGAACTGGTTTGATAGATTGCAGCACTGCCAAATTGTCCGGTTGCTGTCATGAACATAGAAAATACCGGCGTGAATAGTGTCATAAAGTCGGTGCACTGAGATAAAATCGCTTTTCCCTGTGAAAAACAATCGCAAAGTTCCTTGGAACAGGCAGATACTGCCCCCATCACTCCCATCATCTCACAAATGCCTGCATTTTTTCCATGCTGTACCGCATGCAGCAACGCAGAACAGAGAATCACTGCTAAAAATAACAATAATAATCGTATTGGAGCAGTAATTTCCTTTTGAATGCCATCCAGCACAGTTTTAAAAATACTTCCTACAGAAAATTGTTGCAGTTCTTCCGGATGTTCCATGGAAATTCCATAGGATTCTAACTGTTCCTGTAAATCTGGGTCTAATTGCTCTACCCAATCAACTGTTCCACTCTGAAACAGTTCTATTGCTTGTACGGGGACGAACAGCCATCTGCAAAGCAAACTAATTGCAAATAGAATAACAATTACCATCATAGATGTTTTTTTGCTCATTGCAGTACTCCCGTCATCAATTCCAGCAAAGATTTTGCCATCGGCAAAAACAAAATCAATAGTGTAACTCTCCCCCACAATTCCGCCACCGATGCCATCGCTGTTTCTCCGGTATCTCGGCAAAGGTCAGCTGCAATGCTGGTCAAGTAACAGATGCCAATGGATTTCCAGAGCAGTTTCAAATACTGCACGTCCAGCTCTGTTTTTAAAAACAATGCTTGAATTTGCTCTGCAATGGGAGAAAGATAAGCACAAATCGAAAGCAGAACCAGAACACAAACACCAATCGAACAAAACAACGCCTGCTCTTTACAGTATTGTTTCAACAGGCAAGCCAGCACCGCCCCAATGATGCAAACGGCAGCCGTCATTCCAGTTTCGGCAATCATAAGCCAAACACCGACTTGACTGTTTCAAACAGCCCACCAATTTCCTGTACAATGATGACCAATACCACAATCAAACCAGCCAAGGTCGTCATCATTGCTTGCTCTTCCCGTTCCGCACGTTTCAATACCAGATTTAAGACTGCAACAATGATGCCCGTTCCAGCAATTTTAAAAATCAGGTCTATGTCCATCTTTGCTTCCTCTTTTTTCTCAACAGAGCAGAATTGCCACTGCCATTCCTGCCAGCAGTCCCATACTCTGATACAATCGGATTTTCTTTCGGCTGGTTTCTCGTTGTTCGGCTTCCATCTGTTGCATACGGCTGCGGTATCGCTCTAAAATTTCCTTTTGTGTATATAAATCGCTGATTCCCAATTCTTCCCCCAGTTCACAGAGCATCTGCTGGCTATCTGGCGAAAGTTCCTTATCCGCTTGTACACTGGTTTTCCATGCCTCTGTAAAAGAAACTTGCTGCATTGCAATGAGCGTATTGGATAAAAAAGAAAAAGTCTGATACGTTTCTTGTTCTGATAGCTGCTGAAATAATTCCTGTAATGTGCCCCCGTGACACCACATCCGAATTTCTAATTCGTGTAGAAACGCTGCAAGGTGAACCAGCTGTTCTTGCTTTTGGCGAATACGATTCGCTGCAAGAAAACCGCAAATACCACCGCAAAGCACCAGACAAAGCAACCCAATTCCCTTTAACATGCTGCCACTCGCTGTATTTTCTGAACGCTGCCCTGCCGCAATAAAACCAGATATTCAAATACGCCTGCCTCTAACAGTGTCCGCAATGCGGTTCGGCGGTATAAGTCTTGTTCATTGGCAGCGTGTGCCGTCGCAAGAATCTGAACGCCACAGCCATATACCTGCATCAGAGCAGCAGCATCTTCTGCTGTACTGATTTCATCGCAGACAAGTCCATCTGGTGCCATGACACGCAACGCCATCACCGCACCCTCTGCTCGTGGAAAACCATCGTAGACATCTGTATGCAGCCCGATTTCATATTGTGGGACACTGTTCTGAACGGCTGCCAGTTCTCCACGGCTGTCAATGATACAGAGGCGGTAAGTCTGTCCTAGAATCCGGCACAAATCCCGCAACATGGTTGTTTTCCCAGAACCAACCGTTCCAGCCAGCAAAATGCTGGTCAATCGCTGCGAACAGAGCTTTGCTGCCAGCTCCTTGGCACAGTCTTTCACTTGTCGTGCAAGGCGAATATTCAATCCACTGATGTTTCGCATCTGGACATACTGCCCATCTC
>HF997976.1:19161-28342 GCA_000433635.1 Ruminococcus sp. CAG:254 | reverse complement strand
ACTGCCCATCTCGGAAAACAGCCGTTCCGCAAATACCAATTCGATTTCCCCCTTGAATGGTCACATAGCCCTCTGCAATTTCTCGTTGATACCGATAGACCGAATATTCACAAGCTGCATGAAAGATTGCATCTAACTGTTCTCGCTTCAGAAAAACAGCGTCTGTCCAACGGTCATTACAAGTTCCATCTACATGCAGAAATCGTTCCGCTTGTCCACGATGGATTGCAATCGGTCTTCCAACTCGCAGCCGGATTTCTTGCATTCGTTCCCATTCTGAAACAGGGATTCGCTGAAAAATCTGCCGCAACTCTGGCGGAAAACAAGAAAGAATTGCCTGTCGCATCTGTTCAACCTCCTTTGTGTTTGTCCTTTGCTGTATCCTATGCGGACAGGCAAAAAAAAAGAACCGGACTGCAAGTTTTGCAATCCGGTTCAGGGATAAAGAGATTGTTATCGCAAAATTATTCTGCTTCTTCCTGATTCCGACGAGCCAGCAGAGCCTTGATTTTCTGGTTGGAATCAATCACGTTTCCAATCGAAGCATCATGGTTCAATGCGGCAATAAAGAAGGAAATATACTTCGAGCAGTCTACTTCGTGGAACCATTCTCTGGAGAGCAGTTCCTTTGTCCGATAGGTCAGGTTTGTGCCGAATACAGCGTCAATATATCCGTTTGCATATGCATCGTCAAACTTCTGCAAGCCATTTACAAACAGACCATAAGTTGCATAGCAGAATACCCGGCGAGCCTTCCGCTTCTTCAGTGCATAAGCAATATCCAACATGGATTCCCCAGAGGAAATAATGTCATCGGCAATAAAGACATCCTTGCCTTCTACAGAGTTGCCCAGATATTCATGTGCAACAATCGGGTTTCTACCATTGACAATGATGGAATAATCCCGACGCTTATAGAACATTCCCATCGGAACACCCAGCATGGAAGCATAATACATATTCCGGTTCAGTGCACCTTCGTCCGGGCTGATTACCATGAATTCATCCGGTGTTGTCCGCAGGTGCGGAATGTCGTGGAACATTGCCTTCAATACCTGATAAGACGGTACGACATTGTCGAAGCCCATCAGCGGAATGGCATTGCAAACTCTCGGGTCATGTGCATCAAATGTAATGATGTTGGAAACGCCCATCTGTTCCAGTTCCTGCAATGCACAAGCACAGTCCAAAGATTCTCTATAGTTTCTCCGGTGCTGTCTGCCACCGTAGAGAATCGGCATGATGACATTGACACGGTGTGCCTTACCGCTGGCAGCCTGAATGATTCGCTTTAAATCCTGATAATGATCATCCGGAGACATCACATTCATTCTGTCAAACATCTGATATTCGCAGCTATAGTTGCCAACGTCAATCAAAATAAACAAATCTCTGCCTCGAATGGTGGACTTGATCAAGCCCTTTCCATCTCCGGAAGAAAACCGTGGGCATTCGCAGGCAATCAAAAATGTGTCTACGTCATAGCCGCCTTTTCTTGCCCATTCAACCAGATAAGAATCAATTTTCTTTCCGAGTTCCTCTGTTCCCCGCATAGCGATCAAGCCCAACGGTGCAACATTGGTTTCGTGATTGAACAGAATGTCCGATGCTGATGATGATGCTGTTACCATTTTTTTACTCCTTTTTGCTTTTCTGCATGGCATATTTTCACCTGCAATTACTTGCAGAATGTTTCAATATAATTGTCAATATCCTTTGCGATAATTTCCTTTGCAGCCTTTGCATTTTGAATCTCATCGACCGCAGTAGACTTGTGTTCTAGTTCCTTGTATACCTTAAAGAAATGTACCATTTCTTCAAAGATATGGCTGGGCAGCTCGTCAATATCCACATAGGTATTATAAGTCGGGTCGCTGCATGGAATGGCAATGATTTTGTCATCATGCCGACCGTTGTCAATCATGCGAATGACACCAATTGGATAACAGCGTACCAACGTCATGGGATAGATATTCTGCGAACAGAGTACGAGAACATCCAACGGGTCGCCGTCATCGGCATAGGTTCTTGGAATAAATCCATAGTTTGCCGGATAGTGTGTGGACGTGTATAGAATCCGATCCATTTCGAGAACACCGGTTTCCTTGTTCAGTTCGTACTTCACCTTGCTGTTTTTCGGGATTTCAATGACCGCAATAAATTCTTCTGTGGTAATCTGCTTGGGGTTGATATCATGCCAAATATTCATATTTTGTCACGCTCCTTGTACCTTCAAAATTCCGTTATCGAACACAAACCGAATGCTTCTCTTTTAAGTATACCTATGATTACGCGTTTTGTCAATAGAAACAGCCATTTTTCTGGTGATAAATTCTTTATGAATGCAATGTGACACACTTTCTTTATCCACTTTTTACAAAAATCATTCAACAACACAGAAAAATTACAAGCCTTGTTCTGTTTCTGGTTCAGATGGTGGAAACAACATCCGCTTCAATACCACCAAATCCAAAACATCCAGTTTTTCATCCAGCTGACAATCCGCTTGCTGTATATTGATTTCAAAACCATCTGTTTTCCAAATCAGATATTTTTGCAGCAAAACGACATCCAACAAATCTACAGATGCATCGCCGTTGACATCGCCCATTTTTACGGATGACAAAACATCGGTAACATTGCAAATGGACAGCGTTTTTTTCGTTCCGGACGGGGCGGTGATTTCGACAGTATAAGAACCGATGGTATCCGCTGTTGCATCAGAAATCATATAACTGGATGCAGTTGCATCTGGAATTGCAACATCATCATGATACCACTGATAGGTTGCACCCGTCAAGGTGGTGACTGTGGAAAGCGAAATGGATTCGTCTTCTTTCAGCACCATCGAACGGCATGCATTATAAGTCGGAAATGTACTGGTTACAACATAAGGGCGGTCTATCTCCTGATCTGAGGTCTTTTTCCAGCCATCAACAGAACTGTCCTGAATGGTAACACGGACACTGGTCAATTCTGTGCCTGGTGCAAGTTCCAAAACAGAAAACGGAATCTTCCATTCCACACAACTTCCCGTATATTTGCAGATCGTTCCGGCATAAGAGCCCTGATTGAAATATACATATCCATTTCTCATGTGGTACATCCAATATTTTTTGTTTTCTGTCGGGTTTTCCGGATCGGCATGGATCACTTGCAGGTTATAGACTGGTGAAACGACTTCATCCATCGGCATTTCTGCCATGACATATAAATATTGGTCGTCGTTTGTAAGATACAAGTTTGCGTTGTCCTCAGTATGATACAGGGCATCTGTTCGCCACTCTGCTGCTCCGGAACGCTTTCCATCTATTGAAACAACGGCATTTCGATTGTAACGAGTCCCATCGGAAAGAGCGGGGGTTTCTGTATTGACTTGATAAAAATCATGCTGTGTCAGCTGTTCTGCATCCGTTGCTGCTGTTATAGCAACCGTTCCAATTCGATTCGCACCCAGCATACCATCCCAAACATCTGCATTGGCAAAGTGTACTGTCCGCAGCGTGCTATCTGGAATATCCTGATTACCAATAGAAAGCCGCAAATAAACATTCCAGTTTCCTGCTTCCAAATCACCTGGCAGCTGAATGGTCAACGGAATATCTGTCGTTGTGCAGGAAAGCCAAGTAGTCGGGTCTATATCAATGGTTGTTTGAATATAATCCCCGTCTTTTTCCAGCAGTACTTCTGCTTTCATCTTCCGAATCGGATTTGCAAAGCCGGTATTTTCAATGGAAAGTTGGCATTGCAGTGTATCTCCAGCTGTAACCTGCTTCGATAGTTTGGAATCCCGAATTACAAACCGATAGCCGAGATGATCCCGAATAAACTGAAAAACAGTCTGTCCATAATAGGCAGAGTGGTCACCATTTTCCACATCATATTCTGCTCCAAAGGTATAATCTTTATAGAGCTGATAGATGTTGGAATTGATATAGCTCAAATGCGTGCGATACATCTCCGGAATTGCATTCTCTGGCAGATAGGTATCATATTTTTTTGCCCAATCCAAATTCCCGGAAAATTCACCGCCGTAATAGGTGTGTTCCATCTGCTTTTCCATCCATGCTGTCTGTGCAGTACGATTGGAATACGTTCCAAGGTCGGAATCTGAGCCCATATAACCATCATTATACAAGCCGATTCTTGCAGCATCACTGCCGGGTTCTGCAACATAGGTTGCCATCTCTTCAGTTGTAATGCCTGCCCACTTTTCAAAAATATTAGGTGTCCGAACGGTAATTGGAACTTCTTTCGGCACACAGTCCAACATTGCATTGACCAACTGTACCTTATAATCCAATGATGTATACTTTCCGCCGTGCTGTTCGCCCCATTTTCCAACGAAGCCCGTTTCTACAAACATCAAAATGTCTTTATAATCCTCAAGCAGTCCATTTTCTTTGATTTGCTGAATATGCCGCAAAACTTGGTCGAAAGTTGCTGGTTCTGGATTGTCTTTTCCGTTTGCATCATACCGGAATCGAACTGCAATCGTTGAACCATTTTTCCGGCAATTCTCAAAGCTGGCACGCACATTTTGAAAGAATTGTTCATCTAAATCATAATCCGTTCCTTCTACATAAGTTCCATCTTCATTGGTTGTTCCATTTGCACCAGATGAAAATTTTCCGATGTCGATAAACATCAATACTACACTGCCGTTTTTATCGTGAATTGGCGTGTTGCCCGGTGCACAAGTATACCAATCCGTTGTCGTATAGCCTGCTCCTGGATTTGCAATTGTTTCCACTGTTTCCACATAGGAAATCCCGGAATCAACCAGTTCTGTATCCGAAAGCGTTGTTTCTGTTTGCGTTGCCGGTTCTGCTGCGGTTGTTGCAACGGCTGCGGTTGGCAGCATTGCCAGACAGCATACGGCTGTCAACAGAAGAATCGGTATTTTTTTTCGTTTCATAGCAGTCACCTCATAAAAAATGTTTAATTTCATTATAGCAGATTTCAGTTTTACTGTCAATCTTGCTACATTGACTTTTTACAGGGAGCGTGCTATAATGATAGCACATTAAATTTTCTCATTCAAGATTGAAATGGAGGAATTGATATGACAAAACCAGAACCGTTTTTATTACAGCCAGCCGGAAAAGATTATCTATGGGGCGGAAATCGGCTGCATACACTTTTCGGCAAACAGATTCCCTTACACCCACTGGCGGAAACATGGGAATGCTCTACCCATCCAGACGGATGCAGTATCGTTGCTTCTGGCGTTGACAAGGGGAAATCTTTATCAGAAGTGTTGCAGCAGCATCCAGAATTTTTAGGTGCGAAAACTTCTGCAACTGGCGACCTTCCCGTTTTGGTCAAGCTGATTGATGCAGCAAAAGACTTATCCGTACAAGTGCATCCAGATGATGCCTATGCACAACAATACGAACACGAACCAAACGGAAAAACAGAAATGTGGTATATCTTAGAGGCAGAACCGGGAGCTTCTTTGATTTATGGCTTTTCCAAACTCATGCAGCCCGAACAGCTGGACACCTGTTTAAAAGAAAATACGATTTTGTCTTATCTTCAGAAAATCCCTGTGAAAAAGGGAGATGTATTTCTAATACCTGCTGGAACAGTACACGCCATTGGAGCAGGCATTGTATTGGCAGAAATTCAGCAGAGCTCCAACCTCACCTATCGGCTCTATGATTACAACCGCACGGATGCAACCGGAAAAAAGCGACCACTGCACATTAAAAAAGCAAAAGCCGTGATTCAATTTTCTGCAAATCAACCGCCACAAACAAAACAGCCGATGCAGCAGAAAGATGGCTATCGAGTGCAATGCTTGTGCAAGTGCCCGTATTTCTGCACGACACTGCTGACCATACAGACCGCTTGTGATTGGACAGACTACCAGCCAGATTCGGATACCTTTCAAGTTTTGCTCTGCATTTCTGGTTCTGGAACGATACAGACAAAAGAAAACGCCCTTTCGTTTCAAAAGGGCGATTGTATCTTTCTTCCAGCTCACTGTTCTATGGAAAGATTGACAGGCACAGCGGAACTGCTGCAAATTACAGGATAACTCATTGCTTTCGGGCAATCTTATAACAATCTCCGTCCCGATAATAGGGACAGCTGCGGTAATGTCCTTCTACCAACCGAACATATTCATCTTCATCTAAATTCTGTTCGCAAACATAGCACTCCCACTCTTCATCATAAGTATAATACGCACAAGTTTCACAGCAAATTTGATTTTGCATCTTATTTTCTCCTTTTCATTGGAATCAAAAGCAGACACTGTAATGACACAGTGTCTGCTTTTTGTTGCTTGCGACAATTTTATAAACAACAATTTTTTTACTTTTGCAATGCACTTTTCTTGAAATACGCTTTGGTATCTCTTGCAATTACACCGGAAAGTGCCAACAGTGCAATGATATTCGGAAGTGCCATCAAACCATTGAAAATATCTGCCATATTCCATACTGCTTCTACAGTCAAATACGGGCCAATGAAAACAGCAAGAATATACAGCCAACGATATAAAACCGTTGTAGATTTCCGAGAGCCGATCAAATAAGAAAGGCACCGTTCTGAATAATAGCTCCATCCCAGAATTGTGGTAAATGCAAAGAAAATCAAGCAAATCATCAGAATGAATGCCGGGAATTTTCCGCCAATCGGCAAGCCACTCTGGAATGCAGCGGTCGTAATCTGGACACCCTGCAAGTCTGGATTCGACCATTCGCCAGAAATCACAATGGAAAGCCCCGTCATCGTACAAATGACAATGGTATCAATAAAAGTACCTGTCATAGTAACCAAGCCCTGACGAACTGGTTCTTTTGTCTGTGCAGCAGCTGCTGCAATTGGTGCAGAACCAAGGCCAGCTTCGTTGGAGAAAATACCTCTGGCAACACCCTTTTGCATCGCTACCATCATCGCACCCAGTGCACCACCGGCAGCTGCACGGATTCCAAATGCACCTTCTACAATTTCAACAATTGCACTCGGAAGCTTTGTAATGTTGGTGACAATGATAACCAACACGCACAGTACATACAAAATTGCCATAAACGGAACAACGACCTGAGAAACCATTGAAACACGCTTCAACCCGCCAATGACAACCAATGCAACAAAAATTGTAATCAGCAAGCCGCAAATAACAGTTGTCCAAGTGTAGTCATGTCCAAACATGGTAAAGGCAATATGCGAACTGTCTGCATCAAAAAAATTATTTGCAGCGGAAGTAATACCATTGATCTGTGTAATTGTACCAATTCCAAGCAAGCCAGCCAGCATTCCAAAAATCGCAAACAGTTTTGCAAGCCATTTCCACTTTGCACCCATACCATGTTCAATATAATAATATGGGCCGCCATGATAATGCCCCTCTGCATCAATGGTACGATACTTGATTGCCAGAAAGCCTTCTGCATATTTTGTTGCCATGCCAAACAAAGCCGCAGCGATCATCCAGAACAACGCTCCAGGCCCGCCAGCTGCAAGTGCAGTTGCAACGCCGACAATGTTTCCTGTACCAATGGTGGCAGATAATGCAGTACAGAGTGCAGCGAAACTGGAAACTTCTCCATCGCCGCCTTCTTCATTTTTGACCATAAATTTCAGAGCTTTTCCAAGATGTCGAAATTGCAGCCCACAGCATCGAATTGTCAGCCAGATGCCACACGCCATAATCAGAACAATCAGCGGAATGCCCCAAACAAAATCATCAATGCTTTTGATGATATTGTTCAAACTGTCCATTTTTATCAATCCTCCAATTTTATTTCTAATTTTAAAAATAAGAAGGCAAGGACGCTGGATGTGCGTACCTTGCCTTCTCTTTGTATCATAAAATTGTCGCTCTTGCAAGAAAAAAGCACTTAGTCATTTACTTTTCTGGTATAATCCGGCAACAGCATCGGAGAAACAGTATCTGGTGTGATGCCTGCATCTTCCAATTCCTTTTCAAACTTTGCAACATGATCCAAAGTCAGATTGCCAACAACAACATCCTTTGCCTTTGCAGCTGCATACTTACCAGCATTTCTACCGAATACGATAACATCCAGCAAAGAGTTGCCCATCAGTCTGTTTTCACCATGTACGCCACCAGCTGCTTCGCCTGCAACAAACAGGTTTTCTACGCAGGTCTGGCTGTCTGTACCAACCTTAACACCACCGTTCTGATAGTGCAATGTCGGGTAAATCAGAATTGGCTGCTTCCGAATATCAATGCCATACTTGCCGAACATCCGCAGCATTGCCGGAATTCTCTTTTCAATCGTGCCTTCGCCATTCTTCAGGTCGATCATCGGAGTATCCAGCCAAACGCCCTGACCACCCGGTGTATTTACCTGGTTGCCACGACGGCATTCACGGATAACGGTTGCAGCGGTTACGTCACGGGTTTCCAGTGGATTCATGAAAACTTCGCCCTTTACGTTTACCAGCTTTGCACCCAGAGAACGTACCTTTTCGGTTACCAGTGCACCGAAAATCTGTTCTGGGAAAGCAGCACCTGTCGGGTGATACTGCAAGGTGTACTGTTCCCGCAACGGAGCACCAACACGATATGCCAGTACCAGACCGTCAGCAGTTGCACCGTAGTGGTTAGAAGTCGGGAAGCCCTGATAGTGCATTCTACCTGCACCGCCAGTTGCAATGATAACAACCTTTGCCTTTGCAATCAGGATTTCCTTGGTTTCCATGTTCAGTAGAACTGCACCTGCACAATGACCCTTGTCATCCAGAATCAGTTCAATTGCAGAAGTGAAGTCAATAACCGGAATCTGACGGTTCAGAACTTCATCTCTCAGCGTCCGCATGATTTCTGCACCGGAATAGTCCTTTGCAGCATGCATTCTCTTTCTGGAAGTACCGCCACCATGTGTGGTGATCATGTTGCCGTCCTTGTCCTTATCAAATTCCACGCCCAGCTTGTTCAGCCACTGGATACAGTCCGGAGCTTCGGTTACGAGCTTATAAACGAGTTCCTTGTCTGCTGCGAAGTGACCGCCGCCGTAAGCATCCAAAAAGTGCTGTGCTGGGGAATCGTTCGGCTTGTCAGCAGCCTGAATACCACCTTCTGCCATCATGGTATTTGCATCACCAATTCGCAGCTTGGTTACCATCATAACTCTCTGACCTGCTTCATCTGCTTCGATTGCAGCAGATGCACCAGCACCGCCGCCGCCGATAATCAAAACAT
>HF997976.1:8866-19142 GCA_000433635.1 Ruminococcus sp. CAG:254 | reverse complement strand
CCGCCGCCGATAATCAAAACATCGGTTTCATAATCCGGGCAGGAAAGATCCGGGAGATGATTCTTTAACCGGCTATCGGACTGCAACAGCTTAACCAGTTCCTTCGGTGCTTTTTCACCCTTGTTCGGGCCAACGCTCAGTGTATCGAACTGATCTGCACGATAGTCCGGGTGGTTTTCCTTCAGAACCTGATCCTTTTCTTCTGCGGACATTCTTCTCGGTTCCATTGCCGCATTTGCTTCTCTTGCAGCTTCTACCAGCTTAATGGATTCCAGCATTTCTTCTGTATACATGACGCCGCACCTCCTTACTTCTCAATCTCACGATTATTGTACATTTCACGGATTTCTGCATCAGACAGTGCCATATTTGCACGAATGGCTTCTTCGCACTTGCCTTCTGCAATTTCTTCAACCCGTTCCTTCAAGTGCTTGCATTCCGGTTCAATGTACTTACCATTCAACCGTCTTGCCAGCATTGCAACTTGTGGATGAGAAATACCAGCTGGGCAACGGGAAGAACAGCATCCGCACATTACGCAGTCGAATGATTCTTCTGCACACTTTGCATATTCGCCACGCTGTGCATATGCAATATACTGCATAACGTTCAATCCCTGTGTACAGCTATTGGTACAGGAATTACATCCGATACAAGAATAAATTTCCGGATACAGCTGCATCATGAGCTGTTCGGTCGGCTTTACTTCTTCGATATTGTACAGTTCCTTGATGAGCGGATAGAACGGCAGCTGTGTCAGATACATGCCTTCTTCCACCTGTGTGGAACATGCAAGACATACCTTCAGTTCTCTGTCGCCCTTAATTCTGTAAACGGTTGCACAAGCACCGCAGAAACCGTTCCGGCAACCGCATCCTCTGATCAGCTTATAACCGGCATATTCAAACGCTTTCATGATGGTCAGGCTTGCTGGAACCTTGTACTGTTTGCCCATAATGAAAACATTAACCATCTGTTCCATGTGAATTCTCCTTTTCCATTAATATTCGTTCGGCAATGTAGACAGTTCGTCAAACCGGAAAACCGGACCATCTTTGCAGACATACTTATTTCCGATGTTGCAACGACCGCATTTTCCGATTGCACACTTCATCCGCAATTCCATTGTAGTGTAAACCTGAGATTCCTGGAATCCCATCTTCTTCAAGCCATCCAGTGTAAACTTGATCATGATCGGAGGTCCGCAGATCAAGACTGTCCGGCTCAGATCCGGCTTCAGTTCTTCTACAAAGCTCGGAATAAATCCAACATGGCCATCCCAGCCTTCCTGCGGGCGGTCAATGGTCAGATCTACTCTTACATTTTCATCGGTCTGCCATTCGTTCAGGATTTCCTGATAGTCTACCAGGTCATCAGCCGAACGAGAACCATAGATGATGTGTACGCTGCCGTAATTGTCCTTCTTGTCCCGTACATAGTTGATAACAGAACGCAACGGAGCCAAGCCGATACCACCGGCGATAAACAGCAGGTCTTTTCCCTTCAGAGCGGATTCCACCGGGAAACCGTTTCCGTACGGTCCACGGATGGTAATCTGCTGTCCAACATCCATCATGTGCAGCCAGCTGGTCAGACAGCCGCACTTCTTGATGCTGAATTCCATAAATTCTTCATTGGTCGGCGAAGATGTGATGGAGAACATCCCTTCTCCGACACCCGGTACAGACAGCATTGCACACTGCCCCGGAATGTGTTCAAACACCTTTTTACCGTCCAAACCAACGACACGGAAAGTCTTGACATCTGGGGTATCCACACGAATATCTGTTACCACACCGATTTTCGGAATTAAAGTTTCTGGTCTCATCCTTTTTATCCCTCCAGTGCTTTCATAACTTTCACGATGTTCATGGAAATCGGACAGCTTCTCAGGCATCTGCCGCAGCCGACACAACCAAATACACCGTTATTATTTGCTGGATAATAAACCAGCTTATGCATAAACCGCTGACGGAACCGCTGCATCTGTGTATTACGGGTGTTACCATGTGCACACAGGGTAAAGTCCGAATACATACAGCTATCCCAACAACGGAAACGCTGTACACCATGACCGGTATCATAGTCCCGGATATCATAGCACTGGCAAGTCGGGCATACAAACGTGCAAGTACCGCATGCCAGACAGGATTCTGACAGAGATTCCCACTTATCAGAATTGAACAATGCCATCAGCTTATCGCCGCCGAACGATTCTGTAGAAAGGTTGCCGAGCGGCAGCTTGTCCAGAATGGTTTGCAGCTTTTCCTTTTCAGAATCTGCTGCATCGTCAGCAGCATCTTCCAACAGACTCAGAGAAGCAAGCAGTGCTTCACCCTTTTCGGTATTTGCCTGCAACAGCAGTTCATCGTCTGTCATCCAGCAAGCAACGTCACCGCCTGGGTTGGTTGCATCAATGCCGAATGCCTTACAGAAACAAGTTTCTGTCGGCTTCTTACAGGACAGGGTTACAACAACACCATGTTCCCGTCTGGATGCATAGTAGCTGTCAACTGGGTCTGCCAAATAAACGGTATCCAGAATTTCAAAGCTCTTTGCATCACAAGCACGAACGCCGAAAATTACGAAATCTTCAGTTTCTTTCCGGATGTCTTCTACTTCGATGTTCTTTCCGGACACCTTAAATGCAGCCAGTGTTTCTACCTGTGGAAAGAAGAAATCTTTTGCACTCCGCAAGGTGTTGTATGCCTTGCTCATTGCAGTGCCTTCTGTCCAAAGTTTGAATTCTGCACCCTTTGCACCGTCAACCGGCAAATACAGATTCTTAGAAGCAGCAACAGCGGCAAAAAATTCATCCAGTTTGCTCAGAGAAATTTTTTTCATTACTTGCTCGCCTCCTTTGTATAAACAATGCTCGGTTCACAGTCTTCTTTTGTAAAGTTTACGAGCGGTGCACGGCTTCCAGCTTCTTCACCAGCCTGATATTCGCCGTAGCATTCGTTCATTTCCTTGATAAACTTCCGGTTCAGCAAATGCAGCGGAATGTGCTGCGGACATACTCTGGAGCACTCTCCACAGTCTGTACATCTGCCAGCGACATGGAATGCACGGATGATATGGAACATGTTTTCTTCAAAGGAATCCGCAGCGGCTTTTTGGGAAATACCAGACTTCGGATTATCGAAAACGCACTGTTCACAAGTACATGCCGGGCAGATATTCCGACAGGCATTGCAGCGGATACACTTGGAAAGTTCGTTTCTCCAGAATGCAAACCGTTCATCCGGTGTCATTGCTTCCAGTTCTGCAACCTGGTCAAATCTACCGCAATCCGGATTTACTTCCCCGTTTTCGCCCATCATTTCATCATAGGCAACAACTTTCTTGCTCTTGCAGGTCACGCAGCGTTCTGCAATGACATCTGCCTTCTGGAACTGCAAATCGCCATAGAATGTGGAAACAGTAATCTGATCGCCGTCTGTGGTGATACCGGTTACCCCTTCTGCACCCTTTGCACGCAGCTTGCTTTCATCGACCTTGCCATCACATGGAATACCGATGATATAAACCTTTTCCCGATCAACCCGGTGTTCGGTCAACAGCTGGTTAAAACTGTAAGAATCACATGGCTTCAGGAATACCAGTGTTTTGCCGTCTTTCTTGGAGAGAGCAACCAAATACTTGGAAAGATTGCTTGCACAAAAATCATTGTATACAAAATTGCTCAGTGCTTCTGCTGATTCAAAAACAGCCGGTGTCGGGTCATAAGCAAATTCCCCGTTTTTCCAGCCCAGTACCCGAACAACGGTACCGTCTGCAAGCAATTCGGAGGCTCTTTTTACCATTCCTTCTTGCATCTCAGATCCTCCAATCTCTTATTTTCGCCCAGCTTGAGAATGGTTTCAGTGAACTCATTCATGGTTTCTGCAAACTTTGCACCTTCTGCAGCGGAAACCCATTCTACTCTGGTTCTCTCTTTTTCAATTCCGAGGTAATTCAACATCGAGAAGAGCATGGTCATTCTCCGACGTGCGTAGTAGTTACCAGTGGTATAGTGGCAGTCACCCGGATGGCATCCGCAGAGGATGACACCATCTGCACCACGCTGAAATGCCCGCAGAATGAAAATCGGATTGACACGGCAGGAACATGGTACTCGAATGATCTTTACATCTGCCGGATAATTCGCACGGTTCGTACCTGCCAAATCTGCACCGGCATAAGAACACCAGTTGCAGCAAAAAGCAACGATTTTCGGCTTGAATTCATTATTTACTTGCATATTGCGTCTACCTCCGCCATAATTTGACTGGTCGAGAAGCCCTTCAAATCCATTGCACCGGACGGACATGCAACAGTACATGCACCGCAGCCCTGACAAACTGCCTCATTGACAGATGCGACACGGCGAATCATAGAACCATCTTTTCTTCTGCTGAAGTCCTTATCCGAATATGTAATTGCACCATACGGGCAAACATTTGCACAGCTGGAGCATCCATTACACATCATTTCGTTGGAGTGTGCAACACACGGATTGCAAGAGAGCTTGTCCTTTGCCAACAGACCAAGTGCCTTTGCAGCCGCCGCACTTGCCTGAGAAACTGTTTCCGGAATATCCTTCGGGCCTTGGCAGACACCAGACAGGAATACACCAGCGGTTGGAGATTCTACCGGACGCAGCTTTGCGTGTGCTTCTGTAAAGAAGTCGTTGGTATCCATACTTGCTGTCAGCATAGTTGCCAGCGGACGAGCTGTCTTATCCGGTTCAATTGCAGCTGCCAGAACGACCATATCTGCCTTGATGTGCAGCTGTTCGTTGGAGAGCAGATCCGAAGCCTGAACCATCAGAGAACCATCTGCCTGCGGAGAAACCTTGCCGACCATACCCTTAATATAGTGTACGCCGTACTGTTCTACTGCACGCCGATAGAATTCATCGTAGTTCTTGCCCGGTGTACGAACGTCAATATAGAATACATAAACGTCAGTATCCGGATACTTTTCACGACACAGCATTGCGTGCTTTGCCGTATACATACAGCAAATCTTAGAGCAGTATTCCTTACCACAGCCGCCATGGGTTGCATCGCCGGACTGTCTGCTGCCGACACACTGTACAAATACCAAAGTCTTCGGCTGCTTGTGGTCGGAAAGCCGTTCGAGGTGACCTTCTGTCGGGCCATCTGCTTTCAGGATACGTTCAAATTCCAGAGAAGTTACAACATCCTTGCTCTGAGAATAAGCAAATTCATCATAACCATCCAGAGAAATCGGATTGTAACCAGTTGCTGCAATGATTGCACCATACTTTTCTTCTACAATCTGATCTTCCTGTTCATAGTTGATTGCACCAGCTGAACAGAATCTTGCACAAACGCCGCACTTGCCCTTCTGAATCTTGTTACAATAATCGCCATCAATGACAGCAACATTCGGAATTGCCTGTGCAAACGGAATGTAAATTGCACGGTGGTTCTTCAGACCCAAGTCATATGCACTCGGTACATTCTTAACTGGGCACTTTTCGGTACAGATTCCACATCCGGTACACTTTGTTTCGTCAACATACCGCTTCTTCCGGCGAATCTTTACGCTGAAGTTGCCGACAAAGCCGGTGACTGCTTCGATTTCGCTGTAAGAATAAATGGTAATGTTTTCGTTCTGTGCACATTCTACCATCTTCGGAGTTAAGATACAAGAAGAGCAGTCCAGTGTCGGGAATGTCTTATCGATCTGTGTCATCTTACCGCCGATGGTCGGTTCTTTTTCTACGATGTCAACCGGATAGCCAGCTTCTGCAATATCCAGAGCCGTCTGAATACCAGCAATACCGCCGCCGATGACCAATGCACGCTTTACAACCGGGCTTTCGCCAGCGATCAGCGGTGCATTCAGCTGTACTTTTGCAATGGCTGCACGTCCGAGTACAATTGCCTTTGCAGTACCTTCTTCTTTGTTCTTGTGAATCCAAGAGCACTGTTCTCTGATGTTGGCAACTTCCAGCATGTATGGGTTCAAGCCCGCAGCTGCAACTGCCTTCCGGAACGTTGCTTCGTGCATTCTCGGAGAACAAGAACATACCACAACACCATCCAGATGATGTTCTTTGATTGCTTCCTTGATTATGTTTTGTCCTGCCTCAGAACACATATATGGGTAATCGGTTGCAAATACAACAGCCGGTTCTTTTCCCAGTGTTTCTGCGACCGTTTTTACGTCAACGGTTGACGCAATATTCGTACCGCAGTGGCATACAAAAACACCAATTCTCTGCATTGCCTATGCCTCCTTATTTGCTGTATTTTCTGAATGCACTGACAATTGCCTGCTGCGGAAGATCTTCATCCAGCATTGCAGGAATCTGTTCCGGCTTCAGATGGTTCTGTCCTTGCTGACGAATCACTGCCAGACGTACTGCTTCTACCAGTTTTGCTGGTTCCACATTTCTTGGACACCGCTCCAGACAAGCAAAGCAAGAAAGGCATTTATAAATTGATTCAGACTGCATCAGGGGTTCAATATTCCCTTTTTCCACCATATAAACGAACTGATGCGGATGGTATTCCATTGCATCATAAGAAGGACATGTGGCAGAACATTTTCCACACCGCATGCACTTCAGGGGATTGACACCGCTGGTACGCAATACCTGTTCTTTCCAATCAGCCATCTTGTCCCCTCCTTACTTTACACCCAGTGCTTCTGCAAGCAGCTCTGTGAAATAAACAACAGGCAGCTCAGAACCACTGTTTTTCTTGAGATTATACAGGCAAAGCGGACAGGCTGTGATTACCATTTCTGCACCAAATTCAGCAGCACTCTGCATTACGGCACTACTTCTGGAAACAGCCACGCTCTTTTCTTCCATGGTCATATATCCGCCACAGCATTCATTTCTCTGCGGATAAAGAACCGGTTCTGCACCGATTGCACGGATGAAATCCTCTAAAATCTTCGGGTTTTCCGGGTTATCCATCTGCAGCACCTTGCCCGGCCGCAGCAAAAGACATCCGTAGTAAGCAGCGATTTTCTTACCCTTTAACGGATTTTTTACCGCAGCTGCTACCTTGTCGAAGCCAATCTTATCCCGCAGGACTTCCAAATAATGAAGTACTTCTGTTTCACCGGTATACGGTGTTTCCAGCTTCATATAATTGTTGGCTTTCATCTGCATGTTCTCATCCGTCTGCATGTCGTGGTTTACCTGCTTGATGACATTATGACATGCGGAGCAGAGCGTTACCAACGCCTGATCCTTTTCACGAGCAGAAACCAATGCACGTACGGAAGAGAGTTTTGTTGCAATTTCATTTTTTGCCATCGGATATACGCCACCGCAGCACTGCCAGTCCGGAAGCTCTTCCAGTGTAAAGCCCAACGCTTCTGCACTGGCTCTTGCATACCGATCCAGATCCTTTGCCTTGGTCTTCAGTGTACATCCTGGGAAATAACTGAATGTCATAGCAAAACTACCTTTCTATCAATTTTGAAACCTGCTCCTGCGAAGCAATGCACTCCGCAAAAGCAAATTTCCTGTTATGCCAACAGCAGGCTCAGACCATCTGTTCCGGATGGAACACTTCGTCAAAGCGTTCTGCTGTTAAGAACCCAAGCGAAACACAAGCTTCCTTCAGGGAAATATTTTCCTTGTAAGCCTTCTTTGCGGTCTTTGCTGCATTTTCATAGCCGATGTACGGATTCAATGCAGTAACCAGCATCAAAGAGTTGTGCAGGTTGTGATGCATCTTTTCCTTGTTTGCACGAATGCCGCAAGCACAATGGTCATTAAAGGACACAATTGCTTCTGCCAAAAGACGTGCAGACTGCAAGAAGTTATACATGCAAACCGGCATGAATACGTTCAGTTCAAAGTTGCCCTGAGAAGCAGCCATTCCAACTGCAACATCATTGCCCATTACCTGAACGGCTACCATTGTAACGGCTTCGCACTGCGTCGGATTGACCTTACCCGGCATGATGGAAGAGCCCGGTTCATTTTCCGGAATGAAAATTTCACCCAGACCATCTCTTGGGCCGCTTGCCAGCCAGCGAACGTCGTTTGCAATCTTCATCATATCTGCAGCCAGTGCCTTGAGTGCACCGTGTGCAAATACCAGTTCATCTTTGCTGGTCAGTGCGTGGAACTTGTTTTCTGCTGTCCGGAATTCCTTTCCGGTGATTTCAGAAACAGCCTTTGCAACTGCAACATCAAATCCCTTCGGGGTATTCAGACCAGTACCAACAGCAGTACCACCCAGTGCCAGTGTCTTCAGGAACGGCAGAGCTGCCTGAAGCATTTCCTTATCCCGTTCCAGTGTGCTTCTCCATCCGCTGATTTCCTGAGAAAATGCGATTGGGGTTGCATCCTGCAAGTGGGTACGACCGCTCTTTACGATGCCTTCATTTTCTGTTTCCAGACGCTGGAAGGTTGCAACCAGCTTATCAATTGCCGGAAACACCTTATCTTCGATTGCAATCACAGCAGAAATATGCATTGCAGTCGGGAATGTGTCGTTGGAAGACTGGCTCATGTTGACATCATCGTTTGGATGCAGCAGCTTCTTGCCAGCGATTTCGTTACCACGGTTTGCAATAACTTCATTTGCGTTCATGTTTGACTGCGTACCGCTGCCTGTCTGCCATACAACCAACGGGAAATGTGCATTCAAACTGCCCGACATAACTTCGTCGCAAGCCTGAGAAATGGCTGCCAACTTTTCATCGGTCATTTTTTCCGGCTTCAGCGAATGGTTTGCCATTGCTGCTGCCTTCTTCAAAATACCAAATGCGTGTGTGATTTCTCTCGGCATGGTTTCCAAACCAACACCGATCGGGAAATTCTGACTGCTTCTCTGTGTTTGTGCTGCCCAATACTTATCAGCAGGCACTTTCACTTCTCCCATGGAGTCATGTTCAATCCGATATTCCATAGTTCCTCTCCTAATTTTGTTTGTGCTTTTTTAAAAAAGCAGTAGTATGTCATGCGATTGGAATGATTCGATGCCTTTGCTTCAATCCGTGCAGTGCACGAAAGACATCGGGTTCTTTCACACTGTTTGTAATTATATCATACCTTGTGCGAATGTTCAAGCAATTTGATGTAAATTATTTTTTTCTGTAAGTTCAAGCAGAAAAAAGATGAAAAAAGAAAGCCGTGCCCCGTCTTTGATATTTTTTTCACAAGGCTTGGAATTGAAATTTTATCTATCCCGCTTCTGACAGATTTGCACTTTCCGAAAAAGTATCAATTTAAAGGGTGTAGCGATACACAAAATCGTCCATTACAAATCCATTTCCAATGTCTGTGACTTGCTTCTGAACGCACTGCATTCCGAAGTGCTCATAGACGGCAATTGCCTGTTGATTATAGCGGTTTACCGTCAGCCAGATATTGCTGCATCGCTGTTCCAATGCCTTTTCCTTGATGAACTGGAACATTTGGGACGCATATCCTTTTCCACGATGTTCTCCGGACAAATAGAACTTGGATAAAAACATGGTATCATCTGGCTTTTTACAAATTCCAAAATATCCAACGACCTCGGTATCATCAATTACAAAATAATATTGATAGCCCTCTTCGATTTGCTTGGTCAGAGCGGTATTCGACTGAAATTGTTCCACCATGTAAGCAATCTGTTCTTTGGATAGAATTTTCACAAAATATTCATTCCAAATCTTGTTTGCCAAATCTGCCAATTGTTGAATTTGTTCCGCTGTTTTCACAGAACGAATGATTATCACGCATAAGCCCACCTTTCCATCTGATTTCTAGAACCCCTGTAAGATACGCCAAAATACCATTTGGATTCCGTTCTTATTATAGCACATTGCCACAAAAAAAGCAAGCAGAATTCCAAATGGAATCCTGCTTGCAAAGAAATGTAACATTTTTCACAAATATTTTTTATAATCCTCGTAAGTTCTCTTAGTTCTCTCAGGCGTGAACCAACAGCATCGGTGTAATGTACTCTGCCATCATCGCACAAAATCCGCCAATGCAAACACCGCCCAGAATATCTGTCGGAAAATGTACTGCCAAATACATTCTCGACCATACAATGCAAAGAGCAATGCTCAGGCATGGAATCCCAAACAATAACGGCAGATGAAAGAACAGCAACAAACCTGCGGACACGGAACTAGTCGTATGTCCGGACGGAAATGACCAGTCTTTCTGCGGCGGCAATAACGCCTCCAATCCAGCAATGATTTCATACGGTCGTCTTCGCTTTACGGTGTTCTTAATGAACAAGTTGGTCACCAATGCACCCAGCAGCTGTGCTGTGATCACCGTTGCAGCCAGCAGACG
>HF997976.1:0-8851 GCA_000433635.1 Ruminococcus sp. CAG:254 | reverse complement strand
TGCAGCCAGCAGACGCTGCGGACGAACGGCAAACAATAGACAGGCAATGGACAGCCAGATAAGCCCGCCGTTTCCCAGCTGTGTAATTCGCCGCACCCACTTTGTGAGTCGGTCTTTTCGCAGCCGTTCCTGCATCCATAACAAAAACTGTGCTTCCCATTCCATATAAGCGGTCATGTTTTCAACACCATTCCTTTCTTTTTTCGTCTTTCCCCAATGCTTCTCTTTCTCTCTTCTATCATAACATAAAATTTATGAAAGTACAAGAAAAGTTTGCGGAAAGTTTGGTGAAATTGATTGGAACTTTTTTCCGAAAGTACATCACCCTCAAAGTAAAGATTTTGCTCGTTTCTCACGAAAACGTGCAAATTAAACAGCTGTTATTTCTTTCTTTTATTTATTTCATACGAAAATCGAGTTTCCCTCTTGACATTTTTCTGCTCGCATGATAACATATATGTGTTGCATCACACATGCAACACGTGAAACACCTGCGAAACGAAAAAAGGAGGTGATCCAATGTTTCAAATTGATTCCATGTCCCGAAAGCCTGTGTATGAACAGCTTATCGAACAAGTGGAATCCTTCCTGCTCAACGATATTCTAAAACCAGGCGACCAGATTCCATCTGTCCGCAACGTAACCATGCAGCACGCCATCAATCCAAGAACCGTTTTAAAAGCGTACAACGATTTAGATGCCAGAGGCTTGATTCGTTCTGTACCCGGAAAAGGCTATTTTGTTTGTGAGGAGGCGAAACAAATTTTGAACCAACGACATATGGAACGATTACAGGAACTGACAGAAATCTTAAAAGAAATGGCACTGGCAGGTGTTCCATTGGCAGCCATTCAAGACTGCGTCAACAAAGCATACGCACCCAAAAAGGAGGAAACATCATGATTCTTGCCCATCAACTAACCAAACGATTTGAGGATTTTACCGCTTTGCGTTCATTGAGCTGCGAAATCGAAAAAGGCTGTATTTATGGCATGGTCGGTTCTAACGGTGCTGGAAAATCCACCTTTTTGCGATTGCTGACCGGCGTTTACCAGCCCGATGAAGGCAGTATTTCCATTGACGGAAAACCCGTCTGGAATAATCCGGAAGTCAAACAGCACATTGCCTATGTGCCGGATGAACTGTATTTTCTGAACGGTGCATCCATGAACCGCATGGCAGATTTATACGCTGCCTGCTATCCCAGTTTTGACCGCTCTTATTACCAGCAGCGAACCAAACAATTTGAACTGAATCCAAAAAAATCACTGAACACCTTCTCCAAAGGCATGCGGCGACAGGCAGCAACCATTCTTGCCCTTTCCATTCGTCCAGATTATATTTTCTTCGATGAAACTTTTGACGGATTAGACCCCGTTATGCGGAATTTGGTCAAAAAACTGATTTGTGAAGATGTGTTAGAGCGAAACGCAACCGCAATTATTACATCTCATTCCCTGCGGGAATTGGAGGACACTTGCGATCAGCTCGCCCTGCTCCACAAAGGCGGTCTGGTGTTGGAGAGCGATGTACAAAATCTAAAAACAGAACAGTTCAAAATTCAAATTGCATTTCCAGACGATTACGGAGAAAGTCGATTTACTGCAATACCGGACATGAAGATCCGGCATTTCTCCAAACAAGGTGCGGTTGCCAACTTGATCGTGACCGGCAATCGAGAAACCATTGTAGCAGCGTTGCAAGCGATGCATCCAACCATTTTGGATGTATTGCCGCTGTCTTTGGAGGAAGTCTTTACTTATGAAATGGAAGCATTAGGATATGCTTTCGACATCGAATAAGGGGGAAACAGAAAAATGAGAGAAATAAATAAAAAACCATTTTCTGTGGGGCTTTATATAGAAGGACTTCGACAGCTCCGAATCGTTGGCATTTTAGGTGCAATTTTGTTGTTTTGCTCTTCTGCAATTATCACCATTTCCAACGCATTATTCACGCAAAGACAAATGGAATTATATCAGGATTCCTCTATTGTCCTTGCCAATTTGAGTGCATTGGAAGTCGCTCCACTATTACTGCTGCTATTCTCTGTATTTGCACCCGTGATGACCCTGTGGCTATTCCACTTTATGAACAAACGCAATAGCAGCGATTTTCTATTCGCCATTCCACAGACTCGCATGGCATTGTATTGCAGCTATACGTCTTCCATTGTCACATGGCTGGCAATTTTAGCACTATCCGGATTGATCGGCGTATTGATTCCGGCAGCAATTTTTTCCACCTACATCAACATTCCTTATCATGCACTATTTTTACTAACGCTTAGCTGTTTTCTTTACAGCTTACAGGTGATGGCAGCCATTTTGGTTGCGATGTCGATTACAGGGACGATGTTTTCCAACATCATTCTCAGTGCTTTGATTTTGTTTGCTCCAAGATTGTTGATTTTTATGTTGACTGGGATTTGGAAAAATATTCCTTTTATTTATGCTTCGTCCGATCACTTTTCACTTCTAAACGATTCCATCAACCCCATCAGTGGCTGTGTGTTATATCCATTATGCGGCATCTCAGATACTTACCAGCTATTTTCTTCTGCTGCCCCCATGATTTACAGTGTATGCCTGAGTGTCATCTATCTGCTTCTGGCAGCGTTTCTCTTTCAAAAACGAAAAAGTGAAACTGCTGGAAAAAGTGCATCCAGCCCCATTTTGCAATCGATTTATCGTATTACAGTCACAATGATTTATTGTGTTGTTGTTGCAGCGGTTATTCTCTCAGAAGCAAATGCCATGCAGGACGCAACCGGTCGCTTTGAAATAATTGTTGCCTATCTCGTTGCAGTTGCAATCTATTTCCTGTTTGAATTGCTGACAACCAAAAGCGTTCAGAAGATGTGGAAAGCGGCTCCCGGATTACTGGTTGTACTGGTGCTGAACGGTGTAATGATTTTTGGTATGCATAGCATCATACAGCGTGCTTATAACTTCCAGCCAACAGCAGAAGAAGTGACCGGAATCACCTTCTTGCCGCAAAGCACCAATAATGGCAATCAAATTTCTTATGATGATTACGTTCAAAGTCATTATATGGGAACGATTACAGACAAAGATTTAATTGCTGCCATTCTTGACAACTTAAAGAGTGATGTACAGGATATGAAAGAGGGCGGAAGCCAGCAATATTATAATGATGAAAAGCGATATGCATACGCAGAATTTAACTTTAAAATCATTACAAAAACTGGAACTCGTTATCGGCACATCCGGATTGACCCAAAAACACAGAGAGCCCTTGCGGAACAAACCTATGAATCCATGAAAGACGATTCCAGTTGGAGAAATCCGCCTGAACCAATTGAACAGACATTGTGGACTTACGATCGCAATGGAAGCTACGGAGGGATGAATGAGCGGAACGCCAGCCAATTGTTTGAAACCCTAAAGACAGAATTACAGACTGTAGATTTTTCAGCCTGGTATACGGCAAACTATTCAACAGAAACTGCTGTCTTTTGGTTCGATTATGATATTTACGACAATAACAGCAATTATCAAATTTCCATTCCAGTTTATGCTTCCATCTATCCAAAAACCGTAGAACAATACCAAACGTATCTATATGAACAGCAGCAAGAAGATCTCTCCAAGTTAAAAGACTTCGTAAAGAACGATATGCCAAAGCTGCAATTTGCAGAAGATTATGATATTAGTTTGTCGATTCACATTTCTGGAGAAACTGCAATCGAATATCCATACAGCAGTCCTGAAAATACCAATCTGCTTTCTGAGATTCTCGAAAAAGGATTGCTGGATCATCCTATTACAGACACGGATTCTTATGTCGAATTAGATGTTGATGTTTATGATGATGAATACACGAACATCTACGATGACGACAGAGATTTCTATGGCGGAAATTTCTGTATTGCAGCAGATACAGACTTTTTGAAATCCTTGTTGCAGCCATCCTCCAAATAAAATACTCCCTGAAAAACGAGTTCTTTCCAGCAAGAAAGGCTCGTTTTTCGCTTTCTTTGCATGATTTTGGGTTTGACTTTACAGTGAACCTGTGTTATAATAAATCCATGTCATTACGAATCAGAACGGAGGAAACAGCGTGAATATTGAGCTCTATGAATTATGCCTGCCAAAATCAGAATCTGCACCAACCGCCCTATATATTCGGACAGAAGGGACGGTTACACGGACTGCAAACCATCTGCAATTGGCATGCGAAAGTGCTGTTTCCTTCGATACTTGGTTTGGATGTTTCGATTATCTGCAATGGCGGCGGTATACAACCTTAACAACCCCCATTGCAGCTTTTTTCATAAAGGGAACGATGTTGGTACAATGCTATGTTCGCACCGCAAAACGAACAAGCCTGCTCTATGAACAAACCATCACCAGTGATGGGTCACAGCCACAAGTATTTCCGTTTTCGATTTCCAATCTTCCGGAAAACGGCTTTCTGTATTTTCGCTTGCAGGCAAAATCAGAGAACTGCTTATTTTTGCGTGGCTGCTATTTGGCAGATGTTTCAGAACTTCACGCTATTCAAGTGGCTGCAGTAATTTGCACCTATCAACGGGAATCCTGGGTTTCCAATACCCTACAGCAATTTTTACAATGGCAAAAAGAACATCACACCCTTCCAGTAGACATTTTTCTGATTGATAACGGACAAACCTGGACAGAAGAACAGTTGCCGGATTCCAATCAAATTCACCTGATTCCCAATCAAAACACAGGTGGAAGCGGCGGATTTACAAGGGGCATACAAGAAGCTCTGCATCGAGAAAAATATACGCATGTCCTGCTCATGGATGATGATATTATTGCAGACTGGAATGGCGTTCAAAGGGCAATTTCTTTCTTGTCCATCTGCAAACCAGAACAGCGGAAAACCTTGACCATTGGCGGAACAATGATGGATATCACACAACCTGCGATGCAGTTTGAAGCTGGTGCATGCTGCCAAAATCGCTGTCTAACTGGCATACAGCCACAGGCAGACTTAACAACGCTTTCTTCTTTGCAAGCACGGATGCAGCCAATTCCTGCGAATTATGCTGCATGGTGGATGTGTTTGCTGCCCGTTGCAGCTATGAAACAAGCGGGGCTACCGATGCCATTTTTTATTAAGATGGACGATGTGGAATATGCTCTGCAAATCAAAGAGCAGGTTGTTATGATGACCGGCGTTTGTGTCTGGCATGAAAATTTTCATCTGAAATATGCACCATGGAATGAATACTATATCACACGCAACGGTTGTATCACTTATGCCCTCCACGGGCAAGCGAAAAATGCCGTTTCTGTTGTCTTAGAACTTTGGAGAACCATGTTACATTTGCTTTTTCTGCACCGCTATGATACTGCAAAATTCGTATTACAAGGATACCGAGATTTTTTGCGTGGATGGAAATGGCTGCAAAAAACGGATGCCATCACCCTTCATCGGCAAATTCTACAGCAGCAGCAAGCTGCAACAGAACAGTTCCAAACAGACTGTACAGAAGTGCCGAATTCTATCCCACAAGTTTCCTTTTTTGAAGCAACCCGTGCAGCCGTTCAGAAGCAAAAATCTGTATTTTTATTTCATCCATTCACGAAAAAGGGATTTTATGCAAGTCGAAAAAAAGGGACTGCGTTTCAATTGTTGTTAAAAATGGGTGGGATTTCTCTGCGAATGCTGACAACATATCGTTCAGTTGTACAAGGATTCCAAAAAAATAGAACGATTCTTTGTGAAGATGCTGCTTGGAATCGGCGAAATCAACACAATTCCGAGGAAAAATAACCCGATTTCTAAAAAACATTCTGAAAAATCCATTTTTCCAAAATAGGAAACCTGCACCATTGACAAATGACATCCTCTGTAGTATAATATGTGGTATCCAAAAAAGAGAAAAATCACTTGTTTTCCTGTTTGACAATCTGCAAAATGAGGGATTTTGCAGAAAAGAAGAGAGGCATCATTTTTATGAAAAAACAACAAATTTTTGCATATGCTTGTTCTGCTGCCTTACTTGGCACATTAATTGGATGCGGTCAAAAGACAGAGATTGACCAGTCCGTTCCAGATACCATTATTGAAGTAGCAAAAACCACTGCTTCTTCAGAAACAACTTCTGTCACATCTGAAACATCTGCAATTACTTCCAGCAGCACTGGCAGTGCAACCAGTTCCGGCAGCACGAACACCACAACAGCTACCACCATTCACTATGCCGGAAACCCGAATTTGACTGTTCGGAGAACAGAAGCTCCTGCCACACAGCCAACTGTTGCACAAACTGTTACTACAATTCCAACGGAAGCTCCAACAGAACCTGTTACAGAAGCTCCGACAGAGGCAACCACAATCGTTGAAACAACTGTTATCAGCACATTGGTTGCACCAAATGGAACTTTTACGGAAGACGACATGCGGTTTACGTTTGACGGAATTTCCGTGAAACCGGGGGACAGCAGCATTGATTTCCGAAACCTCATGCAAGGAAAAGGCTATGTTTCTACTGAATCAGTCGATGGCATGCAGTTTATTTCGTATGACGAACAGGGTATCAAACTGGAATTGGTTGATAATGATGATGCAACCTTGAAAGCCATCACGCTTTCCAACGATAAAGCATCCACAGAAAAGGGCATTCACGTTGGTTCTACAAAGTCTGATGTAGAAGCTGCTTATGGCTTCGGCGTTGAGGAAGATGGTGTCTATCGGTATTTGATTGATACAAATGGCGATGGAGAAAATGATTACCAGTTAGATTTTGCATTAGACGGAAATGGTGTGGTACAGTCGATCACCTATTGCTGTATCACTGTTGGCGGTTAAAAAAATGTATTGAGAAACACGAAAGCGGTAGGTTTGAATATCAAACCTACCGCTTTTTACTTTTCTTTACTTTTCTGCCTGTTCCAGCAAATCTAAAATTGCATTCTTTGGCAATGCACCCACATTCTGGGTAATGACCTTACCCTGTTTCAATACCACCAATGTTGGAATGCTCATGACACCGAATTTCTGTGCCAATTCTGGTGACTCGTCCACGTCCACCTTGCAAATCTGATAGTTCTGATATTCTTCCGCAATTTCATCCACCAGCGGAGATACCATTCTGCAAGGGCCGCACCAAGTTGCATAGAAATCAATCAGAACTGGTTTTTCTGCTTGCAGAACCACTGCTTCAAAATTATCCTTTGTTACTGTTGTGACTGCCATTTTTCTCATCCTTTCCTGTTTCTGCATCATTGCTTTTATAATACAGCATACAATGACAATATCCTTCAAATTCCGGGTCTGCAATTTGTTTCCGGAACTCTTCACACATGCATTTATATGCTTCTGTCCGTTCTAAGCGACAAGGACAATAACCGCCCTTCTTTCGCAATCCTTCCCGAATTGCAGCAACCAAATCTGCATCCGGATTGAGCCGAACACTCATACCATCACACACCTTATTCTATGACGTTTCGTCTGTTTTTATGATACACAATCTATGAGAATTTTAAAAGTAGTTTTTATGTCGTTTTTGATAATAATTCCTATTAAGCATTTATTCTGCTTTTTGTGCTTGTTGCAAAGCTTCTCTTGCACTTTGCAGCATCAACTTGCTGGGAGAATCTCCAGCCATAATTCGAGCGATTTCCTGCACCCGTCCTTCTAAATCTAATGGCGTTACATGGGTACTGGTTCGTTCTCCTTCCACTTTTTTTTCAATCAAAAGATGATGATTTGCCATCACTGCAATCTGTGACAAATGCGTCACGCAGAGAACCTGTCTATTTTTTCCGACTTCTTTTAGTTTAAATCCGATTTTCTGGGCAGCCTTTCCGCTGACACCCGTATCAATTTCATCAAAAATCAAGGTCGGAATCTGATCTCTGTCTGCAATGACACATTTTAATGCCAGCATAATTCGAGATAGTTCCCCGCCAGATGCAATTTTTGCAAGCGGTTTCGGTGCTTCGCCCTTGTTGGCAGAAATCAATAGTTCCATGCTATCCATTCCCTGAATGGTCAGCTTTCCGGTCGTATGAGCAACCTGTAAAACAACATCCGGCATATTTAAAAAGGTCAACTGCTCCATGACCGCATCTGTAAACCGTCTTGCCGCTGCTGCACGCTGCTGAGAAAGCTGCTTTGCCTCTGTAGAAACCACTTCTAATAAGTGATTTTTTTCTTCTAATAGCGTTTTGATTGCAACCGCATCGTGTTGCATCTGTTCCAGTTGTAATTCTGCATCGTTTGCACGTTCTAGCAATTCATCGCAGGTACACAGATATGTTTTAGAAACCTGCCGAAATAATTCTGCCCGTTGCTGTAATTGCTGATACTGAGCTTCATTGTCGGAAAGTTGTTCCATCTTTTGAAATAAACTTTCTGATAAGTCCAACAGTTCTACTTTTACCGTTTCCAATCGCTGCAACCATGATTCTTGTTCGGGCTGATCTGCTGCCGGAAAAGTTGCAGTCTGTAGCTGCTGTTGTGCTTCTGCTAAACTGGCAGTTGCACTCTGTTCGTTCTCCTCTAATAATTGCCAAGCGGAACGAACTGCCATTGCTGCATCTTCTGCCGCCTGCAACTGCTGCATTTTTTCTGTAATTCGGTCTTCTTCTCCCGGTTCTATTTGCAGAGCACGCACTTCTTCCAGTAGCGTTTGCAGGTATGCTTGCTTTTGTTTCCGTTCTTTCGCTGCCTTTTGTGCCGCATTCAACTGTTTTGCAATCTTTTGTAGAGCACGAAAATGCGTTTGATAGGATTGCAGCAAGGGCAGCATTTCTCCAAACTGGTCAATCATCTGCAAATGCTGGTCGGCTGACCGTAAAATTTGATTGTCATGCTGTCCGTGAATGTGAATCAGTCTTGCTCCCAATTC
>HF997975.1:179923-201642 GCA_000433635.1 Ruminococcus sp. CAG:254 | reverse complement strand
CTCTTTCGTGTTCCTTAACGCCGCCTTTCCTCGTGCAACAGCTTTATTATTATACCATACCATCCCCAGTTTGTCAATGCTACTTGATGTAGAAGATTCTCGTCTATTTTTGTCAATGATTTGTGAAAAATCCATAAAAAGAGCGTTTCCCCTCCCCAAAGAGAAACGCTCCACCCCTTTTTTGCCGAAAAACAACCCTTTATTCGACAATTTTCACATCATACGCTTGCAACCACGCATTCATCTGCACGAAATAAGCAATCGTCTGCGGATATGCCATCAGCTGCCCATACCACTGCACACCGCTCGGCTGTAATAATAGTTGTTCAATTGCTTCTCGTTTCACCAACTGGAACAGCGGTGCTTTTGGATCTTGCAAAATCGCCGCAAGCATTGCTCGTACTGCCTGCAAATAATTCGGATTGTGGGTCTTTGGATACGGACTTTTTTTCCGCCAGAGCACTTTCTCCGGCAAATAGTCCTGCATTGCTGCTCGCAGCAGCCCTTTTTCATAGCCTTTGTACTCTTTCATCTCCCACGGCACATTATAAAGATACTCTGCAATCCGATAATCGCAGAACGGCACTCGCACTTCCAAAGCGTTCGCCATACTCATCCGGTCTTTCCGGTCTAACAGCGTCTGCATAAACCAGTCTAAATTCAGCAGCATCATTTGCCGCATACGGCGTTCTAACGGAGAATCTTCCGGCAACGCATCTGCCTGTTGAATCGTTTCTTGATATGCCTGCGATACAAACGCTGCCCCGTCAATCTGCTCTGCAAACTCTTCTCGCAGGAACTGCATCCGATAATCGGTACTCTGTGCCCATGGGAATCCATCTCGCTCCCGAATGTTTGGATCTCGATACCAAGGGTATCCGCCAAATAGTTCATCGGCACACTCGCCGGAAAGGGCAACGGTTACCTGCTCCTTAATTGCTCCGCAGAATAAATAGAGGGAACTATCTACATCCACCATACCCGGCAAATCTCTTGCCTGCATTGCCGGAATCAAAGCAGCTGCCAGCTGTGGCGTATCCAGAACCGTCCAATGATGCTGACATTGCAGATAGTTCATCATCGCACGGATATAATCCGGGTCACTATTCGGTTGGAAATGGCTCTTCTGAAAATAGCGGTCATTGTCTTTATAGTCTACAGAAAACGTATGCAGCACTTCTCCCCGTTTCTTCAATACCTGATTGGCAAGTGAGGAAAGCAAACTGGAATCCAAACCACCGGACAAAAATGTTCCAATGGGAACATCGGAAACCATCTGACGGGTTGCAGCATCTTTCACCAACTCCCGCACCTGTTCAATCGTCTGTTCCATGTTGTCCGTGTGCGGTTTCGCCTGTAATTTCCAGTAAGGTGCAAGGGAAATTCCGGTTTCTGTTGCATAGCCGCAATGTGCCCGTTTCACTTCTTTGATGGTCTGAAAAACACCGCAGCCGGCAGACCGTCCAGGGCCTAGCAAGAGAATCTGTGCAATGCCATGTTTGTCTATGGTATGTGGCACTGCTGGATGCTGCAATAGTGCTTTAATTTCAGATGCAAAAACCAATCCGCCGGGAATCTCCGCATAAAACAATGGTTTCACACCGATTCGGTCACGGGCAAGAAATAACCGCTGTGCCTGCTGCTCCCAGACTGCAAATGCAAAAATCCCGTTGAACCGCTCTGTACAAGCTGCTCCCCAGTGTAAGTATGCCTGTAAGACAACTTCTGTATCACAGTGTGTAGTAAAAACTGCTCCTTCTTTTTGTAATTCTTCCCGCAGTTCCGGTGTATTATAGAGTTCTCCATTATAAACCAGCGTATAGGTTTCGGTTGCAGTCTGCCGTGTCATCGGCTGTTTTCCCCGTTCCACGTCAATGACAGCCAGCCGAGTGTGTGCCATTGCACAGTGGGTATCTTGATAAATCCCTTGCTGGTCAGGACCTCGATTGCTTAGAACTGCCTGCATTCGTTTTAAATCGGCTTGATATCGGGCAACATCTTCTTGCCAAGTGACCATTCCAGTGATTCCACACATATCAGCGTCCTCCTTTTATCAGCGGATTGAAAAACCGCCTGCTTCTGTATGATATGCAGAAACAGGCGGAAATGTGCGGAGATTTTTCTGTCAAAAAAGATTGCATTTCTTGACTTTTTTCTATCATTCTGCTATACTACAAATAGATAGAATGGATTTCAGATTGCTTTTTATATAAGGAGGAATCTCTATGAGTACAAAAGAACAATTGATGCAAGAATTAGATACATTGACAGAAACACAGCTGAAAGCACTGCTGCTCTTCATTCATAGCTTTCAAACAGAATCTTCTATTCCGAACGAAGAAACAGCAGCAGCTTTAAAAGAAGTTTCCGAAATGAAGCAACATCCTGAGCGATACCCGGGATATACAGATGTTGATACTATGATGAAGGACTTGCTGCAATGAAATACACCTTAAAACCAACCACACAATTTAAACGAGATTTAAAAAAGGCACAAAAGCAAAACAAAAATTTAGACTTGCTGAATAAAGTCTTGCAGCAACTGGCAGACGGCATTCCACTTCCAGAAAAAACCGTGACCATGCTTTAACAGGAAATTACGCTGGATGTCGGGAATGCCACATTCAACCCGATTGGCTTCTCATTTATGAAATTGCAGAAGATACACTCTTTCTGTATCTCACCCGAACCGGCAGCCATAGTGAATTATTTGAACGATAAACAAACACGCACACCGCCAGAATCTTTCATTCTGATAATGTGCGTTTTTCTATCTCATTTTCATCTTCACAAATTTTATTTAATACGAAAATCTTCCCTCTTCCAAATGAATCTTATCCCAGAAATACCGCAGCATCCAACCATCAAAGTCGGTAATCTGCATAGAAGAACCTGCCATCATCAGCGAAGAACCGCCTGGGAATCCTCCCGGTGGGAATCCATCCAATTCCCCTTCTCCGCCATAGAAGTCCGTCATGCCAAATCCATGCCCCAGTTCGTGTTCCAGCACATGCAGACCCGTTCCATCCAGCATATTCAAATAGGCATCATCTGACAGCCGCTGTCCCCAATCGCCACCGCATCCGCCAATGGATGGGAAGCCCTGCGTTGCCCAGAGATACATGTCAAACCGTTCACCCGGATAAACATAGCTAGTATCCATAAAGTGCTCCATGCGGGAAAGGTCTGTTGGTGCACTCGGCAATTTATCCGGAATGGTTTCATAGCCGTTGGATGTGTCCCCACTGCTGTCGTAATCGCTAATCAAAGAATCATAGACCACTTCATCCGGCTGCAAATCCAACAGACAATTCCGGTCTAAAACTGCCCAGCCGACAATTTTCACAGTAACATGGTCATATGGCCAATCTTCATAATCTTTCAGCCAGTCTGTCCAAGCGTTGATGCTATCTTCCACCAATTTTTCAAACTGTTTCCGCTGTTCCAACGACACGGTTTTATAAGACTGCCAGCGAACAACATAATGCAATTCGCCATTTCCGGCAACAATCTGATCAAACAAGGTATTTCGGCGAACGGTGGACTGTTCCCGTTCTACTCGATTTGTCCAAATCCAATCCGCAGCAAACTGATAGCTTGCCGGCATATCTGCAATCGTCAAGGTCTGTTTGGAATCGGTTGTGGTTGTCGTTGTGGTAGTGGTTTCTTCTGGTGCTGTGGTTGTGGTTGCAATGCTTGTTGTGGTCGTTGTCTGTTCCGGTTCAACCACTGGGAAAATCGTATTTTCCGGCAGTGTTACGGTTTCGGCTGGGAATGCAGTCTGCCGCTGCATCAAAAAGCCCTGCAAGGCTGCAAGATCTGCTGCATCCAATGTTCCATTCCCGTCCACATCTGCCAAGGCTACTGCACAAAAATCGGAACCTCCCCCCTGTAACACCAATCGTTTCGCCAGTGACAAATCCAGCACGTTCACAACTCCATCTCGGTTGACATCGCCCGGCTTCAGCCAAGTGACCGGCTCTAATGTATAAGTTCCAAAATCTGTTTCATTTTGCTGCAAGTGAATGCGATTCATGCCCACTTCAGTACAAGTAAACTGCTGCTGCATACCATCTTGTTGCAATTGCAGTTCCAACGTCTGTCGGTCAGAAGCTGTTGCATAAAATTCGCCCTCATTGAGCGAGGATTTCAAGGTATAAATTCCCGTCCCCGTTTCTGTAAAGTACCAGATATTATACGCTGCAACGCCATTTGCGGCATATGAAAGAATCTGGCTGCCTGTTTCCGCTGCTCCGTTGGCAACCGTCAAATACTGTCCGGCATCGTCCCGCAGCTGATACCCAATCCACACATTGACTGCCGCCGCTGCTTCCGATGGGGCATCTGCTGCAAGTACTGCATGCGGCATGGATACCACGCCCATAACTGCCGCCAGCAATGCCGTTTGTAACGATTTTCGTTTCATCATCCTGACTCCTTTTCCCTCAGAAATTTTTCCAATGGTCTTATTATAGCATAGTGTATAAAATTTTTCAACTATTTTTGTATATTTTTTTCTGATATTTCCAGCCTGATTCGGTAATTTTTCGCAGTCCTGTTCTCCTGTTTTTCGTATTTCTTCTATTTCTGTTTGCTTTTTCATGAAAAGGCTGCAAGTCCAGCAGAAACCACCAGAAAAACAGAGAAAACCTTGACAAAGTTTCAGCCGTGTGCTATACTACTTTTATATTGTCCTATTCCAAAAAAGTTATCTGGATGGGAAAAAATACACACAGAATCGAAGGATTCGTGTAAATGGAGGAACGAGATACCATGATTAAATGGAAAAAACTTGCGGCTACGGTTGTAGCTGCTGCAGCTGCTGTTTCCTGTGTTGGATGCGGCAATCAGGCACTTGCTTACCCGCTGACAATTGACGGCGTAAAAATCAAAGCTGGTATTTACATCTATTATTCTTATCAGGCTTATACCGAAGCAACCAGCACCATTCAAAAACAGAATTCTGACTTGGACACCACTGATGAAGAAGTGGTAAAGGCACAGACGATTGACGGCAAAGATGCGGAAACTTGGATCAAAGACCGCACGATGGAATATTGCAAGGAATTCGTTGCGATTCAGAAAGACTTTGATGCAAAGGGTCTGGAACTGAGCACCGAACAGACCAATCAGGTGAAGAACTACATCAGCTCTGCTTGGGACAGCAGCGGCGAAACCTTTGAAAAGAACGGAATTGCAGAATCCTCCGTTCAGGATATCTTCCTTTCTACCTACAAAGAACAGGAACTGTTCCAGCATTATTATGGTGCAGATGGTGAAAAGGGCGTTACGGAAGACGAACTGAAAGAATACTACGAAGACAATGATGCTCGTGTTCGTTACATCACCTTCAACCTGAAAGACGGCAACGGCGATTTGCTGAAAGATGACGGCAAAAAAGAAATGAAGAGCATGGTAGAAGATTACCTGAGTGTTCTGAAAACGCTGAAGGATGAAGATGCCATCAACGACAAAATGGATACCATTCAGGAAGAATACAACGCTTATGTGACTTCTATTTCCGAAGAAGCTGCTGCTGCAACCGCAACTTCTGCAACAGATGAAAACGGAAATGAAATTCCGGCAACCACCACTGCAACGACTGCAACAACCACTTCCGCAGAAACAACCACTGTTACAACTGTTGCTGCAGATGCAGAATCGGATTCCGAAGCAGAAACCACTGCGGACACAGAAGAAACCGTAACACGTGCAGCATCTGACGCAGACAGTTCCGATGAAACAACAACCACAACCGTTTCCGGTGCAACAGAGGAAGAAAGTTCTGATACCACAGAAACCACCACGACTACTGCACCGTACGCAAACGAAAGCATTATCACAAAGGTTTCCACAACAGACGAAAAGGACAAGGATAACGAAGATTCCATTAACTATACACCGTCTAAGAAAGCCTATGAAGCAATTTTCAACGATGCAAAGACGGATGTTCCGTTTATCGTAGAAGATGACGAAGCTTATTACCTGATTGTTCGGTTTGACATCACCAAGCGAATGACAGATGATGACCTCTGGACAGAAGACCAGATGAAGGCTGTTGCCTCTAGAAAGTATTGGGATAATTTCACCGATGACAAGAAGGAAATGGCAAACGCTTTGAACATCGACCAGCAGAGTGATCGGGCAATCAAGAAGTATGACCCGTTCAAGTTAGACTTCTCTTCCAGCTCTAGTTCCAGCAATTAAATAAAACCAATTTGATTGTTAAAAGTCAAAAAGCGTGTCCACAGTTTCAATTTGCGGATACGCTTTTTTCTTGTTTCTATGTCGTGTTTCATTGAAAACTGTGCCTTTAAAAAGTACTCAGATACTTTTACCAATGACAAGAAAGAAATGGCAAACGCTTTGAACATCGACCAACAGAGCAACCAAGAACGCAAAAGTATGACCCGTTCAAATTGGACTTCTCCACAAGCTCCAGTTCCAGCAATGAAACAGAGTCAATCTGATTGTTAAAACCAAAAAGCGTATCCGCAGTGCAAATTTGCGGATACGCTTTTTCTTTTTCATATTTCAATTTCACATGGACAAGAATCAACATCCCAGTACGATACTTGAAAAACAAAAAACCAGATGCATTGCATCTGGTTTTCATTTGGTTGGGGTGGAAGGATTTGAACCCTCGGAATAACGGAGTCAGAGTCCGCTGCCTTACCACTTGGCGACACCCCAATATTTCATTTTGTCATCTGTTGTTCAGCGACTTATTTATTATATCACACTTTTTTGTGTTTGTCAAGTCTTTTTTTCAAATTTCTCAAAAAAATTTTTTCTGAACTTCTTTCAGACTGTTTTGCGTCTTACTCATGACGACTTATATAGTATATCACATTCCGCTGTATTTGTCAAGCGTTTTTTGAAAAAATCCTCGAATTTTGTTTTTTTCTGTATCGTCGCATTGCTGCAGTAAAATTAAAACAACAAGCAGGCGGATTTCATCTTCCTGCCTGCTTGTTACTTAAAAAATTAAATCACCGTTTATTCGTCCAGTGCTGTCCGCAGGGACTTTACAAATTCATACACCTTTTCCGGTGCTTGTTCCTGATACTGTTCAACCATGTTGACAATGGCACTGCCCACAATGACCCCATCACAATACTGGCTCATCTGCTTTGCAGCTTCTGGGCTGGAGATTCCAAACCCAACCATGCACGGAATCTTTGCATACTTATGAATCGGTGTAAAGAACGCAGAGAAATCCGTCTGGAACTTTGTCCGCATACCTGTTACACCATTCGAGGAAACACAATACAGGAATCCGGTTGCATCCTCTGCAATCATCTGAATTCTGCCTTCACTTGCCGGTGTTACCAAGCTGATGTTGTGAATGTGATACTTGTCAGCACTACCCTGAATCTCGTCCTTTTCTTCAAATGGCATATCCGGCACAATGACTCCATCAATGCCAATTTCCTGACAGGTGCGGAAAAATTCCTCTGTTCCATGAGAGAAAATCGTATTCAGATACATCATCAGCAGCAACGGCATATCGGTTTTTTTCCGCAGCCGCTTAACCAGTTCAAAAATACCTGCCAAGGTTGTTCCCTGCTTCAAAGCCTGTTCGCTGGCGTGCTGAATGACAGGACCTTCTGCAATCGGGTCAGAAAACGGAACGCCCAGTTCAATAATATCTGCACCGGCTTTTTCCATCTGCAATACCAGCTGTTCCGTACGGTCATATCCGCCGTGTCCAGCTGTTACAAACGGAATCAGTGCCTTTTTACCCTGTTGTTTTAATGCCTGCAAAGTGCGGTCAATTCGATTCTCAGTCATCAATCTTCACTCCTCTGTATTGTGCGATTTGCTGCATATCCTTGTCCCCACGACCGGACAGGCAGATAATCATAATTTGGTCTTTTCTCATAGTCGGTGCAATCTTCATTGCAGCTGCAACAGCGTGTGCTGATTCAATTGCCGGAATAACACCTTCTTTTTTCGACAGATATTCCAACGCCTGAACAGCTTCTTCGTCCGTAATGGCAACATAGTCTGCCCGTCCGGTTTGATAAAGATTTGCGTGCTCTGGCCCGATGCCCGGATAATCCAGACCGGCAGAAATCGAAAATACCGGTGCAATCTGTCCTTCATCATTTTGCAGGAAGTAGGACTTCATGCCGTGGAAGATTCCCAGCTTGCCCTTTGCAATCGTTGCAGCGTGCAGAGCAGTATCCACGCCCTTTCCGGCAGCTTCTGCACCGACCAGCCGAACGCTTTCATTCGGGATGAAATCATAGAACATGCCCATGGCATTCGAGCCGCCGCCAACGCAGGCAACGACACAATCCGGCAACACGCCTTCTTTTTCCTGTAACTGCTGCTTTGCTTCTTCGCCAATAATCTTCTGGAAGTCCCGAACCATCATCGGATACGGATGCGGCCCCATTACCGAGCCAATCAAATAATAAGTGGTGTCAATGTTGGTGACCCAATCCCGCATTGCTTCGTTGATGGCATCTTTCAGCGTACCCGTTCCGTTGTCAACGCTGCGAACCTTTGCCCCCAACAGTTCCATCCGGTAAGCGTTCAGCTTCTGCCGTTCTACGTCCTCTTTCCCCATGAAGACTTCGCATTCCAAGTCAAACAGGGCACAAGCGGTTGCTGTTGCAACACCGTGCTGACCAGCACCGGTTTCCGCAATAATCCGCTTTTTGCCCATCCGCTTTGCCAGCAGAATCTGACCCAATACGTTATTGATTTTGTGTGCACCCGTGTGGTTCAAATCTTCTCGCTTCAGGTAGATTTTGCAGCCGCCCAAGTCCTTTGTCATCCGTTCTGCATAATACAGCAGGGATGGACGGTTTGCATAATCCCGACAGAGTGTGCGGTATTCTTCCCAGAAAGTCGGGTCTGCCTTTGCTTCTTCATAGGCGGCTTCCAATTCGTGTACCGCATTCATGACTGTTTCGGGAACATACTGTCCGCCGAACATTCCATATCTTCCTACTTTACCCATAATTCTACGCTCCTCGTATCAATGTCATCAATTGTTTCATTCTTCTCAGTGATTTTACGCCATCCTCTTCAATGCCGCTGGAAAAGTCCACGCCCGTGGGAGAAACCGTTGCAATTGCCTCCAAAACATTTTCCGGTTGCAACCCACCTGCCAAAAAAAACGGACGATTCCAGCTGTGTCGGGCGAGCAGCTCCCAGTCTGCACAAACACCTGTTCCGCCAATCCCTGCACCCGTCTTTCCCTCTAGAATCAGGCAATCTGCCGGATTTGTTCCGGCGGCTTCAAGTTCTTCCAGCGTGCCAATGCGAAGGGCTTTCCAAACTGGCAAGCCGGTTTTCTGCTGCAAGGTTTGAATCTGCTCTGCCGATTCATTGCCATGCAATTGAATCACTTGCAAGTGCAACTGCTCCGCCATATGGCAAATGGTTTCTGATGATTCATTTACGAATACCCCAACCGCTGCAATTGCAGCCGATTTTTCCTGCACCAAGCGTTGTGCCTGCTCCTGAGAAATGCTCCGGCGAAAACCACCGCTTAAAATCATACCCATATAATCCGGCTGGCAGAGGTTCACGGCTGTAACATCCTCCAACCGCCGGATTCCACAAAACTTAATCTTCATAAGTTCTCCCGCAGCTGCTGCATGGCAACGGCAACATCTCCGCTCCGCATTAAAGTTTCTCCAATCAATACCGCATCTGCTCCATATTTGCGGACAGCTGCCAAATCTTCATGCGTTTGCATGCCGCTTTCCGAAACCAAAATGCAATCTTTCGGAACCATTGCTGCCAGTCGTTCTGTGGTCTTTAAATCAACCACAAAATTTTTCAAGTTGCGGTTATTGATGCCGCAGATTTTTGCACCACAAGCAAGCACCTGCTCCATTTCCGCTTCATTGTGTGCTTCAAACAGACAATGCAGTCCCAATTCCGTTGCATATTCGTAAAAATGCCGCATGGTTGGAGCGTCCAAAATGGCTGCAATCAACAGAATAGCATCTGCTCCCATGACCCGTGCTTCATCAATTTGATAGGTATCAATGATAAAATCTTTCCGCAGCATCGGAATGGAAACTGCCTCTCGAATCGCCCGGAAATAGTCGCTGCTGCCTTGAAAATAATGTTCCTCGGTCAGGCAGGAAATCGCATCTGCTCCGGCACGTTCATAAGCAGCTGCCTGCTCGACCGGATGAAAGTCTGCACAGATAACCGACTTTGAGGGCGACGCTTTCTTGACTTCTGCAATGATGGAAAGCCGTCCGGTTTTCAGAGCATCCGGAAATGAATATACTTCCCGTTCCGTCCGCAATGCCAGTTTCCGCATGGTTTCCCGGTCGGTTCTCTGTAATTCCCGTGCAAGCTGTTCTTTCCGTTTTCCAACAATTTCATCTAAAATCATAAGCCTGCTCCTTTCTTATGCCAGAGCATTGGTAAACTGCTTGAGTTCCTCTAACTTTGCCAGTGCTGCACCGCTGTCAATCATCTCTGCTGCCAGTGCAACTCCATCGCCGATACTGCCAGCCTGACCAACCACATACAGAGCACAGCCAGCATTCAGCAAAACGATGTTCCGCTTTGCATCCCGAATCGTTCCATCCAAAATACCTTGTGTAATCAGTGCGTTTTCTTCCGGCGAACCACCCACAACTTCTTCCTTTTCTGCCAGCGGCAACCCGAACTGTTCCGGTGTGATGGTGTATTCAAAAATACCGCCATCCTTGATTTCTGCAACCTTTGTCGGAGCGGAGATTGAAATTTCATCGAATCCATCTTCTCCGTGTACGACCATTGCATGACGAATGCCCAGACCACAAAGTACCTTTGCCATCACCGGAATCAAGTCATCGCTATAAACGCCCAGCAAAATATAATCGGTTTCAGCCGGGTTTGCAAGCGGCCCTAAAATATTGAATACGGTACGTGTTCCCATTTCTTTTCTTGCCTTGGCAACATATTTCATCGAACCGTGATAACTCTGTGCAAACAGGAATGAAATGCCGATTTCGTGAATGCAGTTGGCAGCCTGTTCCGGTGTGGTCTGAATTTTTACACCGAGCCGTTCCAACACATCCGCTGCACCGCTCTTACTGGACACGCTGCGGTTGCCGTGCTTGGCAACCTTCGCCCCAGCTGCTGCAATGATAAACGCAGACGTTGTGGAAATGTTGAACGAGTTCGAGCAGTCGCCGCCCGTGCCGACAATATCAATTGCATCCTTGCAATTGGGAACGGTCTTTGCCTTTGCCCGCATGCCCTTTGCAAATCCAGTGATTTCTTCAATGGTTTCACCCTTCATTCGCAGAGCAGTGAGAAATTCTGCAATCTGAATATCGGTTGCCGCATTGCTCATAATCAAATCCATGGCTTCCATGGCTTCGGTTTCGGTCAGATTTCCGCCGTTCAGAACCTTTTCTGCATACGGGAGCAAAGCTTTCTTCGGCTGCTGCGGTGTCTGCTGCTTGGTCGGAATCGAAACGCCCGGCAGCAGGTTCAAGAATCGAATCAGGATTTCCTTTCCGTCTTCCGACAAAATGGATTCCGGATGGAACTGCAAGCCGTAAATCGGGAACTTTGTATGTTCCAGTGCCATAATCTGTCCATTTTCATCCCGTGCGGTGATACGCAGGCAAGATGGCAGCGATGCTTCTTCCACAATCAGGGAATGATAGCGACCGCAAGCAATCACCTGCGGCAGCCCTGCAAACAGAACCGACTGATTGTCAATTGCAATGTTGCTTGCTTTGCCGTGCATGAGGTGTTCTGCCTTGACAATCTTTCCGCCGAATGCCTCTGCAATTGCCTGATGTCCCAAACAGATGCCCAGAATCGGCATTTTTCCGGCAAACTTCTGAATCGCTGGAATCGAGATACCCGCATCTTTCGGATAGCCCGGCCCTGGAGAAATCAAGAGTGCATCCGGATGCATGGCTTCGATTTCTTCCAATGTGATTTCATCGTTCCGAACTACCTGAATATCCGGATACAATTCCCCGATATACTGATACAGGTTGTAAGTGAAAGAATCATAATTATCCAAAAACAGAATCATTGTGCTGCCTCCTTAATGGCATTGATGACTGCCAATGCTTTATTTACGGTTTCATAGTATTCATTTTCCGGCACAGAGTCCGCTACAATGCCAGCTCCTGCCTGTACATATGCTTTCTGATTGGTAAAGAGCACGGTTCGAATCGCAATGCAGGTATCCATATTGCCATTGAATCCGAGATAACCAACCGTACCGCCATACAAGCCACGCTTTTTCGGTTCAAACTGGTCAATCAGTTCCATTGCCCGTACCTTTGGAGCACCAGAAAGTGTTCCGGCTGGCAGAATTGCCATCAGTGCATCCAAAGCGGTCAAGTCTTTCCGCAGTGTTCCCTCTACATCCGAAACCAAATGCATGACCTTGGATGCCCGTTCTGTTACCATATAGCGAGTTACGGAAACACTGCCAAATTCAGAAACCTTACCGACATCGTTTCTTCCGAGGTCAACGAGCATCGTATGTTCTGCCCGTTCCTTCGGATCTGCCAGCAAATCGGTTTCATTCTGCATATCTTCTTCTCTGGTCTTACCCCGTGGCTTTGTTCCGGCAATTGGACGGTTGTGAATCGTACCATTCTTTACGCTTGCCAGCATTTCCGGAGAAGCTCCGGCAACATCATAAGTTGGTGTATGGAAATAATAGAGATACGGGGATGGATTGCTGACCCGCAATTTCCGGTAAACATCAAAGCTATCCGGCGGATTCTGGATTTCAAACCGCTGGGAAAGAACAATCTGGAAAATATCACCGTTCACAATGTGTTCCTTTGCCTGCCGAACGATGTCCATATAGGCATCCTTGCTCGTGTTGGAATGCACGATGGCAGTTCCTGTTTTCAAGGTTGGCTTTGGTGTTGGGTTATAAGTGCGAATCTTCTGTGCCAGTTCTTCGGCTCTCCAGAGAGCTGCTGCATACTGGGCATCCAAGTTGCCATCTGTGTGCAGATTCTGAATTACAATCCCGTTGTGTTTCAGGTGGTCATAAGCAACCAGTTCTTCATATAAGAACAAATCGCAGTCTGGCATGTGAATGTCATCTTCCGGAACATTCACCAAGGTCTTTTCCATATACCGCACGGTATCATATCCGAAATAGCCAATCAATCCGCCAGTAAAATTCGGTGCATCCGGCAAAACCGGAGCGGAATATTGTGCCATCCGTTCTTTCAGGAACAGAATGGGATGTTCCACCATGAATGTTTTCTTCTGGTTGCTTTCCAGAATGCAAGCCGTTGTGCTGTGCATCTGAATTTCCTGTTTCGGATTTGCTCCGACAAAGGAATACCGTCCCCACTGTTCGCCGTTGTTCACGCTCTCAAAAATAAAGGCATTCTTTGCACCCTCAGACATTGCCCGATACAAATTGATGGGGGTCTGATTGTCCGCAGAGAAATCATAGAAAACGGGAATGGTATTATACTGTTTGGCAAGCTGTTTCACTTGTTCCAATGATGGTGTAAGCATATGCTTTCCTCCTTATAAGAAAATGATGAATATTGTTCTATATTGTCAAATCAAAATCACGATTGTCCTTGATGGAGATGCAGAAAAAACAAAAAACGCCTGACATCCCACTGCTATGGGACGTCAGGCGTAAAATCCTTAACGTGTTGCCACCCAATTTCAGAAACATCATTCTACTTTGCCGGAATGCTGTTTCCCTCTTTCCGAATACGCCGGACTTCCACCGGATATATTCTTGTCCCGATAACGTAGGACATACGGCGACAGTTACTACCAAATATTTTGGATTCCCTGTGCTTCTCACAAATCCATTCACCATACCGCTTCCATATCAGGATCCCACCATCCCTGACTCTCTCTGTTGCCGCTCAGCAGGTTACTTGCCTTTGCTCTAAGAATTTTAAGATGCTTTTATTATAGTCACTTCGTTCGGATTTGTCAAGAGGATTCATAATTTTTTTACATTTTTGTTCGTATGTCATTATGACGCAGACCGCTGCACCATAGATTTCACAAACTTCACAATCTGAATCAGAATCATTGAACCAAAGCTGAAAATGTGAATCCATGCATACTGCAAACCAGTCAGGCTGGCAATGCTGAACAAGCTCTTCAACGGCGGAACTAACAGAACTGCATTGATTAAAATCATGCCGGCAAAGAATGCCAGCAAGCCAAATGGGTTGTTAATCATCTGCTTCCGGAACAGCACCGGTTCTTCGGACTTGCAGCTGAAGCCATGCCACAGACGGGACATACAGAGTGTTGCAAACGCCATTGTCATGCCCAGATAATCGCCACCCTCACTTCTGCCGAGCACATAAGCAAGAAAAGTCATAATTCCGATAATCAAGCCGGAATATCCCACAGAAATCAAGAATGGTTTTGTCAGAATGGATTCATTTGCAGGACGGGGCTTTTTCCGCATAACGCTTGCCTGATGCGGTTCTAAGCCCAAGCCGATTGCCGGCAAAGAGTCCGTCAAGAGGTTGATAAAGAGCAGGTGAATCGCTGCAAACGGCTGTCCCAGTCCAGCAAGAGCACAAGCCAACACGACCAGAATTCCTGCCAAGTTACCAGAGAGCAGGAATAAAATGGCACGCTTGATATTTTCATAGAGGTTTCTACCGTTTTCAATTGCCTTAACAATCGTTGCAAAGTTATCGTCTGTCAGAACCATTGCCGCAGCATCTTTGGAAACTTCCGTTCCGGTAATGCCCATTGCTACGCCGACATCTGCCTGTTTCAGTGCCGGAGCATCGTTTACGCCATCCCCTGTCATGGCAACCATACAATTTCGAGCCTGCCAAGCCCGTACAATCCGGATTTTGTGTTCTGGAGTAACACGGGCATAAACCGACTTATCCTTGACAAAGTCCACCAGCTGTTCATCCGTATAGGCATCCAGCACCGCACCTTCAACGGCTTCGGTATCCTGCTGTAAAATGCCGATTTCCTTTGCAATCGCCGCAGCGGTTACAACATGGTCACCTGTAATCATAACTGGTTTGATGCCTGCTTCTTTACAAGCTGCAACTGCCTCCGCTGATTCCGGACGTGGCGGATCCATCATGGCAATCAAGCCCATATATTGCAAGTCTGTTTCGTCTTCCAGCGAGATAGTATCGCCATCGAATGGCTTTCCTGCAAAGCAGAGCAACCGCAGCCCCTGTTTGGAGAGGGCTTCCACTTGCTTGTGAATCTTTTCCTTTTCTTCTGTAGTAATCAGCATCCGTTCTGTCAGAACATCTGCTGCACCCTTTGTGAAGAGAATCTTTCCATGTGGGGTCTGGTTCAAGGTGGACATCAATTTTCGGTCAGAATCAAACGGAATTTCTGCAAGACGGGGATACTGGCTGCGGAGGTCTTCTGCCTGCATGCCGTTTTTCTGAGAAAAGCGAATCAATGCTGTTTCTGTGGGGTCACCAATTTCGGTTTCTCCCTGACAGGTTGCATCACTACACAGAACAGATGCGATAATCAACCACTTTTCATCATCGTTTTCCAGATTCACATCTTCTTCTGCAACGCTGTGTCCATGGGCAACGATTTTCCGAACGGTCATTTTATTCTGGGTCAGTGTTCCGGTTTTATCCGAACAAATAACAGAAACAGAGCCTAATCCCTCGACTGCCTGCAACTTTCGCATGATGGCGTGTTCTTTTGCCATCTTCTGTGTTCCGAACGAAAGCACAATGGTAACAATGGAACTGAGGGCTTCCGGAATGGCTGCAACTGCCAGAGCAATCGCAAACATCAGAGCATTCATAATGCTGTCGAAGTTCAGAACATCGACACGGAACAATTCCAACAGAAATACAATCGCACTAATGACCAAAATTGCAATCGACAGTTTCTGGCCGAACTGGTCAAGTGTCCGCTGTAAAGGCGTTCTGCGTTCCGAAGCGTTCTGCATCAATGCTGCAATCTTTCCGACTTCTGTTTCCATGCCCACATTCGTGACCAGACAGACACCCCGTCCATAGGTGACAAAACCGCCGGAATAAACCATATTCTTCCGGTCGCCCAACGGAACTTCCTGCGGAATCTCACAACATTCTTTTTCTACGTTGGTGCTTTCACCCGTTAACGCACTTTCATTGGTCTGCAACGATGCAGCCTCTAAAATACGGGCATCTGCCGGAACTTGGTCGCCAGCCTCTAGCAAAATGACATCGCCAACAACCAATTCTGCTGCTGGGAGCAAAACCGTTGTACCATCTCGCAGAACTTTTGCATGCGGAGCAGACAGCGATTTCAAATTGTCCAGCGATTTTTCCGCTTTGACCGTCTGCACGGTGCCCAAAATCGCATTCATGGTGATGACAACCAGAATGACAATGGTGCTTTCCAGTTCTCCGGTAATTGCAGAGATAATAGCAGCAATAATCAGGATAATAACCAGAAAATCTTTGAACTGTTCGAGAAAAATCATCCAGACTGGCTTCTTCTTTTTCTGTGCCAGCTGATTTTTACCGAACTGTTCCCGGTTTTGGTTTGCCTGTGCGGTACTCAGACCCTCTCGTCCGGAGTGATACGCCGCATACAGGTCGTTCAGGGGTTGTTGATAGGGGGATTTGTTTGCCATGGGAAAACTTCCTTTCATCTTTTTTTGACAGCAAAAAAGGCAAGGCTCTTACTGAATAAATCGACACTTCACCCATTAAGGCTGCCATTTATTCAGTAAAAGTCTTGCCATTTTCCACATATGCCATTCTTGCGAGGCATAGCTTTGAACTTATGAAGCGGATCGCAGAAATCTGCAATCGTATTGACGCCGCATAAACAAGAAACAAATTCTTGTCAGCTACTCCCTTTTACAGATTTTATTATAACGGTTTTTTTGCAGTTTGTCAAGTGAAACTTGAAAAAAATTATTTTTTTAGAATCCAAGATCCGATCCGCCTGCATCGCCCTCGCTTGGAACAGGTTCCGGATCTGGAATCGAGTCATAATTCGGTGCATCAGTTGCCGGCTCGTAATAACCATTGCCATTATTATAACCGTTGTCATAACCATTATTATAACTGTTATCATAGCCGTTGTTATAGCTGTTATCGTAACCATAGTTGTAATTATAATTATTATTGTAATCATTGCTATAGAGGTCGTCTAAACTGTTCTCTTCTGTCATCAGCGGTTCTTCGGTTTCTATCAGTTCTGTTTTCACAGTGGTCTGTGTGGTGGAACGAGCACGTTTCTTATCAGTTGTTTTCCGTGTCCGCTTGAATGTTGTTGTTTCCTCTGCCGTTGTAGTTGCGGTTGGAGCACTGGTTGTAATGGCAGACATCAGGTTTTCGTTGGCATGGTTGGAAAGATTTTCTTTCTTCACCGGACAGAGCATTAAAAATACCAGCAAGAATCCTGTCAATACCAAAAAGCACCCACAGCATAGAACGGTAATCCGCGTTTTTGCAGAAAGGTCATGGCAAAATGTTTGAATCGTTGTTTTTAAGGATGTTTTCATAAAAAGCCTCCAGATGGAAAAAAATCATAGTCGAATTTTACTATTATTTTAGTACTTTTTTGAAATGCTGTCAATCAAACGACAGAAAAAAAGCATTTTTCACAATCAACCAGCTTTATTTCTGCATAGATTCAGTGATTTTCACAAAATTCTCAAGAGGGACTTGCTTTTCTGCAAACGGCATGGTATACTATAAAAGTAGTATGCGTTCTTTTTCAGACGCTATTCCAACAGTATGGAGACGTATCGAAGTGGTCGTAACGAGCTTGACTCGAAATCAGGTTGTCCGCAAGGGCACGTGGGTTCGAATCCCACCGTCTCCGCCAAAAGGCCACCGTAATTTTAATCGAATTACGGTGGTATTTTTTTAAGTGGTATTTTGAAAGATAACGGTTCAGAAATGGCTTTTCAGAGGAAGAGAATCGCTGTATTCCATAAATCCAAATCTGGAGGAGATACAAAAAATGAAAATAAACGAAATGCAAAAAGAGATATATCAAAACAAGCTGAATAAGGGTTTTAATGTTACAGATGTTCACGAAGAATTTTGTTTACTCTATGGTGAGGTTGCAGAAGCATATGACGCATGGCGTAAAAATAAAACAACCGTCGGAGAAGAACTTGCTGATATTGCTATTTATCTTATGGGATTATCCGAAATTCTTGATATTGATTTAGAAACGGAAATAGAGAAGAAGATGGCAATCAATAAAGATAGAGTTTATCAGTTGGTTGATGGTGTATTAACAAAAACATCATCCGATAATTAAATGGCGATTTTACGAATTACAAAGGAGAAACGATGTATAAAGCTTTTGAAAAATGGCTGAATGGGGTATTGGAAGAAAATATGCCCATACCCGGCGTAGCCCTCAATTTTAATCTTTACGAAGAAGCCGATTTCTGTTGGTCGATACAACTGATTGGTGCATCCTGTTTTGATGAAGAAGAGGAAGATTGGTGCTGTGAAGAAACATTTTGCTCTGGAGAAAATAGATTTTCCTGGAAAGAACATGCAGAATGGGAAGAAATTCTAAATGTTTCTTGCAAAATGATCAGACAATATATTTCAAATGGAAAGTATGCAGAAGCATTAAAAAAATACGAAGCAATTGCAGCTGGATTTGTCGATGGTGATTTGGAGATTCTTTATCAAAGATAGAAAATTGAAATTCCACTTTACCGCACGACAAAGAATCAACATCCAGATAAGTTTTCTCAGATGAAAAAACAGATGCGTTTGACAAATCGAAATTTATAAATCCGATTAACCTTAAAATGCAAAATATTATAGGAGAATAATATATGTTAAATTTAAAAATCAAATACAACGAACTAACAGCAGAGCAGTTTATTGAATTATGGGAAACGGTATGGGGAAATGGACCATCTCTTGAGCAAACAAGGCTAGCAATGAAACATACCCTATTTAGAGTTTCTATATGGGACGGAGATTGCATTGTTGCTATGGCAAGAATGAATGGTGATATGGGACTTAACTATTATATTAAAGATGTTGTTGTTAGACCTGAATATCAGGGAAAAGGTATTGGAAGAATGTTAATAAATGAATTAAGAAAGTTTATAAATAACAATGGAGTAAAAGGAACAGATATTTTTGTAGAGCTATGTGCGGTTCCGGATAAGATACCTTTTTATGAAAAATTCGGATTTGAGGCAAATGAGGCACAAAGATTAAAAATTTTTCATCATGTCGAGTAATACTAAATTCCAGCTTGCTGCACGACAAAGAAAACCAGCCATCCAGATGAATTTTCTGGACGACTGGTTCTTTTATTTTCCATGCAAATTTATTTCAACTTTTTCTTCTGCACTTCATAGGTAATCGCAGAAAGCCATGTATGCGGCACAAATCTTGCACCGAACAACGCCAGTTTCATTCCAACGCCCGGAACAATCAGCAATTTCCCTTCCATCGTCTTTTCCAGTGCATACGCTGCAACCTGCTGGCTGCTCATCGGCGGTACACTGAACGAAACCCCTGCACGAGCATTGAAATTGGTATCGACTGGCCCAGGGCAAAGAATACTCATCGTAACCGGACTATGCTGCCGGCGGAGTTCCTCTGCAATCGCCAAAGACAACCGCACAACATAATTTTTCGAGGCATAATAAGAGGACAGCAATGGCCCTGTTAAAAATCCAGCACTCGAAGCAACATTCAAAATCCGACCGTGTTTCTGAGCCTGAAACTTCTTTAAAAAGAGTTTCGTCAGGATGTGCAAAGCTCGCACATTGACCGCCAACAAATCCATTTCTTCCTGCAAATTGGTTTCTGTAAACCGCCCGAAAATTCCAAATCCGGCATTGTTCACCAGCAAATCCACCCGCTTCTTCTTACAGAAATCAAATAGCTGATAGGGGGCTTCCTCCTCTGCCAAATCTAACGGCAAAATCTCAACTGCTGTCGGCAGATTCTTTTGCAGCTGTTCCAGAACCGTTTGATTTCTACCAGTCAGAACCAAACTCCAGCCATCCTGTGCCAGCTGACATGCCATTGCTTTTCCAATGCCGGATGTTGCACCAGTAATTACCGCTCTCATTAAAATCATCCTCCTATTTTTTATTTTATCGTCTTATACCAACAACTGATAATATACAACGTCTAAATACTGCCCGAACTTCTTTCCCATCTCTTTCAACATTCCGCAACGCTGAAATCCAAACTTTTCATGCAACCGTTCACTGGCTGCATTTCCGCCCGTAATAATGGAAACCACAGAATGTATTCGGACATCTATTTGTGCTATCGCTAAAATTTCCTGCATCAGGGCACTGGCAACGCCTTTTCTCTGGGCAAATTTTGCAACATAGACAGAAAGTTCTACTGTAGAACAATACGCCTCTTTTTCCGCATAGGCAGAAAGACTCGCATATCCGGCAATCGTCCCATCCAGTTCCGCAGTCAGTAACGGATGATTGTCCCGATTATGCTGTTCAAACCAGACCTGCCGCTCTGCAAGTGTCTTTGGATGCAGGTCAAAGGTTGCCGTTCCGTGCAGCACTTCTTCGTTATAGATTTGTAGCAATGCCGGCAAGTCTGCCTGCTCTGCAACCCGAATCGAAATCATTGCAACTCCTCCTGTAAAAACTGCCGAAAAGCAGTGGGCAGTGTCAATTCCGCCTGCAATTCCGCTGCCGTTTTCCAGACAAACATTTCCGGCATAGCAGCACAGGTTAGATAAACGCCAAACATCTTCCATTCGATGTGCGTAAAGATATGTTTCTTGGCTGCGGTTTTTTCAATAGAAATCGGTTTGCATCCCCAGTTTTTTGCCTGCTGAATCGCTTCGGCTTCTGTCATTGTTCCCAGCTGGTTTGGGAATTCCCATAATCCTGCCAGCAGTCCGCTTTCCGGTCGCTGACAGACTGCATACCGTTCCCCACACTGCAAAATCCAGACCACTCGCTGTTCTTTTCGTCTGGCAGCTTTTTTCTTCCGAACAGGCAACAAAGCTTGTGTTTCCTGTTTCCGGCTGCGACAGAGTGCTGCAACTGGACATTCTTGACAGTGTGGTGCTCCATTCGGAACACAGACCAATGCTCCCAGTTCCATGAGGGCTTGTGTAAACATTCCACATTTTCCAGCTGGATAGCAGGTTTTCAACGCCTCCGTAACGGCACGTTTCACATCCGGTCGGTCAATCTCATCAAATGCATCCTGCAACCGCATCACGACTCGAAGTACGTTTCCATCTACCGCCGGCGTTGGCTGTTCGTAACAAATCGAACAAATCGCCCCAGCTGTATATGCCCCGATTCCAGCCAGGGAAAGAACTTCTTCGTGCTTGGTCGGGAATTCTCCGTGATATTGTTCTAAAATCTGCTGGGCAGCACGCTGCAAATTTTTCGCCCGAGTATAATAGCCCAGCCCTTCCCAGCATTTCCGCACCTGTTCCGGGGCAGCTTCTGCCAATGCCTGTATCGTTGGGAAAGCAGTCAAGAATCGCTGATAATAGCCTTTGACTGCCTCAACACGGGTCTGTTGCAGCATAATTTCTGAAATCCAGACATGATAGGGGTTCTGGTCTTTCCGCCACGGCAAATCTCTCTTATGAATCGCATACCAATCCAACAGCGGTGCAACCATTTGCGACAAAATCGCCTGCTGTTCCTGCCGTACCTGTTTCATCCGTGCAATGAGTTTTTCATAAACGGGCAGCATATGCGGTTCTTGACAGAGTTCCGGCAATTCTGCAATCGGTTTCCAACAGACGGCACTATTTTCCGCTGGCTGAATCCGCAG
>HF997975.1:162856-179889 GCA_000433635.1 Ruminococcus sp. CAG:254 | reverse complement strand
TGGCTGTTTTGGGTCTGCCAGCAATCCAAATGAAATGCAATCGTGAAAATGGGCAGCGACAGGCTCACCACGCCGAATGTGTGCCTTTACAGGCAAGCGGTCAATAGACAAAATTGCACTGCAAAGCGGTTGTACCTGCTGCAAACCCGTTTCTTCCTGTGCCTCTCGAATGGCAACCGCTAGAAAATCAGATTCTCCATCTGCATGACCGCCTGTCCAAGAAAAAGACTGGTAAATATTATGATACACCAAGAGCACTTGTGTCATTGTTGGGTCTAAAATCATCCCCGAACAGCAAATATGGCTGCCACTAGGGGAACTGCGTTCCAGCACAGCCGTTCCATATTTCTGTACATCGTTCTGCAAGGCAGCCTTGTCGGCGGCTTCCTGCGGTGTCTGCGGAACATATTGTGCAAGCTGCGTCATCCAATCCATGGGAATCTCCTCCTTTTTTCTATGTACAAACGCCATTTGAATCTACCCGCCATTACTGCCAGCCGTGTTCCATCACCCAAGTAGCCGCCATCCATAGGATTTCCAAAATCCAGAGCACCAATCCCACCCAGAAGAGCGATTGATTGACTTTTCCGCCGGCTTTGCAGAGATAAAAGCAGATTTTGCCCCGTTCAAAGGGAAAAAGCAGCTGAATTTTTTTGCAGTTAAACAAATCTAATACAATATGCGTTCCCATACCGCAAATAAAATACCACACAGCTTCCGGCAGCATGATAAAAACAGCAAGTCCCAGCGTTGCAACGCCTGCCAGAGAATGCGTAAAAGTACGGTGTGGCTGACGTTCTCCATACACACAGATGGCGATGAACATCGCAAATCCAGCTAAACTTTGCAGTAGTCCGTTTTTCTGTTGAATCATCGTCCAGATACCAGCATGAAAAATACCATCCAGCACAGATACTACAATGATTGCAAGCCCGATTAAAATCAAAATCCGCTGCAAGCCCTTATGGCTGCCGGAGGTACTAACATCAATATCGCTGACACAAGAGCCGACCGCAGCAGCCCCCATGCAGAGTAAGAATGATTTCCAGTCCGATGGCTGGGTAATGAGAATGGTTGCGGCAGTTCCAACCGTAAGATGGGTTTTTCCTGTCAAGTGAAGAGCCTCCTCTATTTTTGCAAAATGCCCCATACGCCGTTCCGACATATGGGGTCATTTTATTGTAGCATAAACCGACAGAAATGTCAAATGATCCGCCAATCTTGCCAGTATCCGCCAGCTTTTTGAAAAACAGGTGCTCTTCTCGGGAAACCACTTGCGTATAATGCGGCAAGGCTGGGGCACATCTTCCAGCAATCAATATTATTCTTAGGGAAAACAATCTCTCCCATCCGGCAAAAGGGGGGTTCACCCCTGCTTTTGCCTCCCAGCTTGCTGCAATTGCCCCTGAAACCTTATATCTCATTACAACCTTTTAATTTTTAAAGGCAATTGCGATTTCTCCAATTCTCTCTTAGATTTTTGTTGCATTTCATTGTGCAGTTTCTATTTGCTCCGCAAACGTGGGCTGCTCGCCCACACCTCGGCAGCATTTTTGAAAAACTGCTGCACCGAAAAATTTTTTATTTGCCTGCGGTTTATAATTGATAAACCCCTATTCTTAGAGAAACCACCCGAATCCGGTTCGGCAAGGCTGGGGCACATCCCCAGCTTGCCTTGGGAATCGCAATTGCCCCTGAAACCCTATCTCTCATTACAACCTTTTAATTTTTAAAGGCAATTGCGATTCTTCCGATTCTCTCTTAGATTTTTGTTGCATTTCATATTGTGCAGTTTCTATTTGCTCCGCAAATGTGGGCTGCTCGCCCACACCTCGGCAGCATTTTTGAAAAACTGCTGCACCGAAAAATTTTTTATTTGCCTGCGGTTTATAATTGATAAACCCCTATTCTTAGAGAAACCACCCGAATCCGGTTTCGCAAGGCTGGGGCCACATCCCCAGCTTGCCTGGGAATCGCAATTGCCCCGGAAACCTTGTCCCTCATTACAACCCCTTAATTTTAAAGGCAATTGCGATTCTTCCGATTCTCTCTTAGATTTTTGTTGCATTTCATATTGTGCAGTTTCTATTTGCTCCGCAAATGTGGGCTGCTCGCCCACACCTCGGCACATTTTTGAAAAACTGCTGCACCGAAAAACTTTTTATTTTGTGCTTCGTTACTGCCAAATTGATTGTATTCATCTATGGCAATGCTTTATTTTTGAATGAGAAATCGCCATTGCTTTTTCTGCCAGACTTCCCCAGCATATCCAATACCAACCCGCTCCGCTGTCTGAATCTTCGAACGAAATCCATCGTCTGCAACCCACAAATTCGAACAAGTCAAAAAGCTATCGCCATTCCACTGCTGATCCACCTGCAAGTATCTCGTCAACTTTGCAGGACCATCATGCACAACGCCTGCACGAAACAGCACCCCTTGCGGCTGCTCCGGTTCGCCAGTAATCACATTCATCAGCCAATGCATCCCATAACACAGATACACATAAATCAAACCGCTTTCCCGATAAAGCAACTCTGTTCGTTTGGTTCTGCCTTTGTGAGCATGGCAAGCCTCATCTTCTTCTCCCCGATAGGCTTCTGTTTCTGCAATGCGTTCCTGCAAAATCGTTCCATCCGGCAGCTGCCGAATCAACAGCTTCCCCACCAAATCCGGTGCAACTTCCAAACAATCCCGATGAAAAAAATCTGCTCCCAGTCGTTCCATCATATGGTTTCTTCTTCCTCCAAGGTCTGTCGAGGGGTGACATACAGCGTTCTTTGATTTGTGAAAATCACCATGCCCGGTTTTGCACCGACTGGCTTCTTCACATATTTTACAAGGCAATAATCCACCGGAACTTGTGCGGACTGCTGTGCCTTGCTATACCAAGCGGCAAGTTGTGCTGCCTCTAAAATCGTCTGTTCCGATGGCGTTTCTCCATGCGTACAAATAATGACGTGCGACCCCGGAATATTTTGCGTATGCAGCCACACATCTGTTTTTGCTGCGGTTTTCAGGGTCAGACGGTCATTTTGCAGGTTGTTTCGTCCAATCAAAATCTGTGTTCCGTCTGTTGCCGTGACAGAAAGCGGCTGTTGAATTTTCACTGGTCTGCGGTTGCGACTGGTCTTGCGAAGATACCCCTGCTCAATCAGTTCCTGTCGCAGCTGTTCCATATCTGCTTCTGTTTCTGCACGGGTCAACGCATCCAGTACGCTTTCCAAATATGCCAGTTCTGCCTTGCCCTTTGCAATCTGTTCGGTCAATACCGTTTCTGCTGTGCAAGCTTTCTTGTACTGCTGATAATACCGCTGTGCATTTTGCGGCGGTGTCAGGCGAACATCCAGCGGAATGGACACCATCGGGCAATCCGGCTCATAGAAATCTTCCAGTTCTGCAACCGTATCGCCCTTTTTCAGGCGGTAGAGGTTGGCCGACAGCAAATCTGCTTTCCGGCGGAAGGTATCTTTTTCCGCACATTGCGTGCGTTCTTCTGTCTGGGCAGCAATTCTTCTCTGAATCCGTTCAGTTGCATGCAACAACAGATGGAACAAGTCATTTGCACGCTGCCGGACACGGGCATATCGGTCACGCTCCGCATAGAAATAGTCCAGTACCGCACAAGCAGATGGAACCGTCTTTGTAATCAGCAGTGTGCCATATTGATGCAGTGGCAGGAACGAGAAATCTTTCAACTGCCCCTCTTTTGTTGCAGCAACGGTAAACACACAATCCTGCTGCAATAAGCGTTCCTTGGTCTGCTGCATGATTTCCAGTAACCGTTTCAACTGTACGGCGGTCAAGGATTCTGCTCGGCATTCTTCCCCATTTCCGGCATAAAATGCCCATTCCCGTACCAACACCGGAGAAACGCCCTCCAGCGTTTTCAACAAAATTTTTGGAAGTGCTCCGGTCTGTGCAGTAATCGCAGCCTGAATGGTTTTCATGGAATCCGTCAGGAAATTCAATCGTGGTTCTGCTGGCGGCAATGCATAAGCAATGCCCGGCAAAACCAACCGCTTTCGGGACATCTCTGCATCGACTCGCTTGATGCTGTCAACAACTTTTCCGGTTTCATCAATCAAAATCAAGTTGGAATACTTCCCCATGATTTCACAGGCAAGCGTCAACTGTACCACATCGCCCAGTGTATTTACACAGGAAAAGTCAAAATATAGCACACGTTCCAATCCATCTTGCCGAATCGCAAGGAGTTTTCCATTTCCCAGCCGTTTCCGCAACAACATGCAAAACATTGGCGGAGCAGGTGGGTTATCAATGCTCTGTTGTGTCAAATGCACCCGTGCACGGTCAGCCGATGCAGAAATTAAAATCTTATGGCTGCCTTCCATATTTCGGAGCGAGATGAGAATCTCTTCTCTTGCGGGCTGATGAATCTTTTCAATTCTCGAACCAATCAGCCCCGACAATTCCTGCCGGACAGCATATAAAAATGCACCATCTAAAGCCATGAAGATGCTCCTTTCCGTTTAAGATTCTCGCTGATATTGCAGCAGTTCAAAAGAAATCTCTGTTTCGAGCGTTTCCAGTGCTGCCAACCGTTCCTGTTCTTTTTGTCCCGTCTTATAATAATACGGGGTCATTGCAAATAGATTTTGAATGGCAGTTGGATTCGGCAGGAAAATCGTTCCGGTGACGGTCTGCTTTCCAACAAAGGAAAATCCCTCTAAATCATATGGTTTTACGACATTTTCATATGGAGTTTCATAAATCGCCCGCTTCAAGCCCATCAAATGCTTTGCTCCCGGAATGCCTAAAATCATCGTGCCATGCTTTTTCAGCACCCGTTGAAACTCTGTTCCGGCATAGGGTGCAAACAGAGAAAAAATCCCATCACAACAGTGGTCAGACACGGGCAAATGAAAGACACTGCCCACTGCAAATGTCGCTGCCTTTTCCTGTTTTGCTGCCAAATCGACCGCATATTTAGAAATATCCACACCATAGACGTGTACTGCTTTTCCGGCAGCCTGCAACGCCTCGGTAACCGCTTTCGTATAATAGCCATCGCCACATCCGGCATCTAATAAAATACCCTGCTGCGGCATTGCCTGCACCACCATTGCACAGAGTGCCTGTTGAAACGGCTGATAATAGCCTGCTTGCAAGAAATCCCGTCTTGCCCGTACCATCTGCAAGTTATCGCCTGGCTGCTTGGTATGTTTCTGCTGAACAGGCAGCAAATTCACATATCCGCTCTTTGCCAAATCAAAACAATGCCCATTCAAGCAGTGCAAACTATGTTCTTCATGCTGCATCGAAGCGGCACAAATCGGACAACGCCAAACACTCATTCCTGTTCGCCTCCCATTGCATAACAAACCGGGTCGCCGTGTGGATCACAGATGCACGGCAAATCCGGCAACGCTGCTTGAATCTGTTCGGTCAGAATCTGAGCGGCAATCTGTTCTGTATGATAATGTCCACAGTCAAACAGTGCAATTCCCAGATTCTTCGCAGCATACCAGCGGTCATGCTTGACATCGCCCGTAATCATTGCATCACAGCCCCATGCAGCAGCATCCTCCAGCATGGATGCACACGAGCCGCAACCTACATAAATTTTCCGAATCGGTCTGTCAATCGGAGCATAACGGACAACGGTACAGCCCAGCACACACCGCAGTGCTTCTGCCAAATCTTTGGTGTTCCAGTCGATATTGCTTTGGTCTGCCCAGCCGAACCCGATTCCATTGCAGTCCGCCTCGGGTGTCTGCATCGCACCGCTAAGCTGCAACGGTTCTTGCAACAGCTGATGCAAACGGTCATTGATACCACCCCTTGCACGGTCTAACGGTGTATGCACACAAATGGCTGCCATGTTGGCTGCTGCTAATTTCCAAACCGGAGAATCCGGAGATAATTGTTTCAACGGGGAAAAAATAATTGGATGATGGGCAACCATCAAATCTGCACCCAGTTCCTGAGCAGCTGCAATGGTTTCGTTGGAGATATCCAATGTTACATAGACTTTATGCACGGGCATGCTGCCTGTTCCGACCAGCAAGCCTGAATTATCCCACTTTTCCTGCGTGGAAAAGGGCGAAAATGTATTGATGATGCTATAAACATCCTGTACGGTTCGCATGAAAATCATCCTTTCTATCTTTCTATGATTTAATTTGATTCAGACAGATTCCGGCTGTAATCTGCGGTCAAGTTCTGCAACAATCTGCAAATCATCCGCTGCCATTGCCGGATTGCTGTTCTGAATCTGCTCTGCAATCGTTTGCAGGCGTTCTCGTTTTCTTCTGCCATATGCCTGCACCACGGCATTGCTCCAATCCTGCACGCCAATTTCTCGCTCCAATGGGGTCAGTGTACGAACAACGCCATCATACTGCACCCGTAAAAGGTTATAAAAAAACTTTCCGTCTTTTACAACTTGCTCTTGTAAAATTGCATAGCCGTTTTTCGCCAGCCACTGCCGCAGAACCGGAACTTTTGTCATCGGCTGTAAAATCAGCTGCACGCCCTGCTTCACCCAGTCGCAGGGCTGCAAGATATGAATGATGGTTTCGCCGCCCATGCCGGCAATGACAACATGGCTGACATCTGTCCCATCGACTTGTTCCAGCCCATCCGAAAGCAGCAAGGTTGCCCGTTGCAGCAGCCCTGCTTGTTCTAAGGTGCGTCTGGCAGTCTGTAACGGCCCTTCTCCAATATCAGACGCAATGACATGTTGGCAGCGTTCTTTCCGGAGCAGTTCTGCTGCCAAATAGGCGTGGTCTGTTCCAACATCACAGACTGTTTTCCCGTCTGCAATCCATGCAGCACAAGCCTGCAATCGTTGATTCAACATCGCTGTTCCCTCCTATTTTATCTGTTCAAGTGGTATAAAAAACGGTCGTCCAACAAACCTTGGACGACCGCCTGTGTGTTTTGCTATCTCGTTTACGCTTCTGTCGTGGTAGCGGCTGTGCTGGATGCAATCTGCTTGTTCAGTTCTTCCAACAGTTCTTCCACTTCAATGCCGTGTACCATGCAGGCTTCTTCTACGGTTTCACCTCTGGAAGCCGGACAGCCAAGACAATGCATTCCGATTGCCATAAACAACGGTGCAGTTTCCGGTGCGATGTCCAGAATGTCGCCAATAATGGTATCCTTTGTAATTGTTACAGCCATTTTTGATTCCTCCTGCTCATTAGCATATGATTAGCTTATCCGAAACGGATTCTTTTATACAAGACAAAGCAAGGCACAGCGGATTCGCTATGCCATTGCCCCGTATGTTTGAAATGTGCTTATTCAGCTTCCTTCATCTTTGCAAAGCATTCGCTGCAATATACCGCACGGTCTTCTCTCGGCTGAAACGGTACTCTTGCTTCCTTGCCGCAAGCTGCACAAGTAGCGGTGAACATTTCCCGTTCCGGCTTATTTCCAGATGCATTCTTCTTTGCATCACGGCAGCTCTTGCAACGCTTCGGCTCATTTACAAAGCCTTTTTCTGCATAAAATTCCTGTTCTCCTGCAGTGAATACGAACTCCGCTCCGCAATCCTTGCATACTAAAGTCTTATCTTCGTACATAATGTGACCTTTCCTTTCTGAATAACACAAACCGCATTATTCCGCCGTTTCTGTTTTACGATCTCAAAAAACAGCCGGCATTTGCAATAAAGAGTTTTTGGATCGAGAACGGATTTCCACCGACATCTTTGTAAAACAACGCTTTTTCATTAAGCGATCGACCCGTTTTTCTCAGGCAGCATAAAACGCCCGTTTCACAGGCACGCTACTGTCTTATTATACCGAAAAACAGGCATCTTGTCAATATGTTTTCTGAAAAAACAAACCTGCCGGCTTTAAAACTGTCATTTCTTCCAATTTTTCAGAATCAAATTCAGTGATATTCACAAAAAGCCGGATGCAGTTTCACATCCGGCTTTTTATCGTTAAATTTCCCAATTATTTCCGGTCGAGGATCTCAAAAATTGCCATCAGATCATCCGGGTCAGCCGGCTTTTTGCCGCCGTTTGCAGCAGCCTGTGTCTGCTGTGGCTGTGGCTGCGGTTGCGGCTGTGCTTCTGGTTCTTCCGGAGCAGCTGCTTCTTCTGCAGCAGGTTCTTCTGCTTCTTCGGAATCGTCTGTTTCCTCGTCGAAACCAGCTGCAATGACTGTGATGGTCATTTCATCCTGCATATCTTCCTTGAATGCTGTACCGAAAATGAATTCTACATTGTCGGCAGCCTTGTCGGTAATCATCTTGGTTGCGTTGTCCACATCGGAAGAGAGAATATCTTCGCTCATGGTGATGTTGATCAACAACCGCTTTGCACCAGCAATTGAAGTTTCCAGCAGCGGGCTTGCGATAACTGCGTTTGCAGCTTCCTTTGCCTTGTCCTTGCCAGAACCGTGACCGATTGCAAGGTGTGCATATCCAGCACCCTTCATGATGGTGGAAACGTCTGCGAAGTCCAAATTGATGTAGCCTTCTTCTACAATCAGGTCGGAAATACTCTTGACACCGGTTTTCAGAATATCATCTGCCAGTGCAAACGATTCCCGCATCGTCAGCGGCTTATCCATGCCTTCGAGCAGTTTTTCATTTGGAATGACAATCAGGGAATCGACATACTTTTTCAATTCCATGATGCCTTTTTCTGCCTGTGCCATCTTCTGTTCCCGTTCAAATGCAAACGGCTTTGTGACAACCGCAACGGTCAAAATGCCTGCTTCCTGTGCAATCTTTGCAACGACTGGAGCTGCACCTGTACCCGTACCGCCGCCCATGCCGGCAGTGATGAATACCATATCTGCACCCTTGAGGGCTGCTTCGATTTCTTCCTTGTTTTCTTCCGCACTCTGCTGACCGATTGCCGGCTTATTTCCAGCACCTCTGCCTTTTGTCAGCTTTGCACCAATCTGAATGCGGGTCGTTGCCTTGGAATTATTCAACGCCTTTGCATCGGTATTGATGGCGATATATTCAATATCCTGTACGCCTGATGCAACCATACAGTTCAGGGCATTTCCGCCGCCGCCACCGACACCGATTACCTTAATATTTACATCCGGCTCGAATGCGTCTTCATAAATGAAATCCGTCATTTTTCCTCTTCCTCCTAAAAACTCTTGCTCTATGACACCCAGCAATCTACGGACACCGCACATTCTGTTTCATTGTCAGTAAATACACCTATTATACTACCATATTTCTGCACATATTGCAAGTGGTTTTGAAAAAAATTTTCATTTCCCGTGAAAGTTCGCCGAGATTCGCCCTGTTTCCCGTTTACTGGTACTGCTGTTCTTCTTCCGGAACGGTTGTTGTCACAACGGTGGTGGTCGTTTCGGTAGAACCGCTATTTGCACCATTTGCATTGGTTGTTCCAGTTTCGGTTGTGGTAGTGGTTACCTGTGTTTCCACCGGTTTAATCGGGTCGAGTTCCCCAACCACACTGCTATCCCGGAACGAACACTGATTATTGCCGACCATGGTCAGATAGCCGGATTTATCAATTCCAAGGCGGTCAATGACATTTTCCGCCAGTGTGATTTTATATTCCAGTTCATTCCAGTTGCCCAAATCAAAAATAATGCGGTCATCGAAACAAACACGCATATTGTATTTGTCTGTCATGTCCACAGAAGTGATGGGGCTGCTCAGTTCTCTGGACATGATTTTTGCAAACAGATAGAAAATCTTATCCTTTTGTTCGTCCTGTGATTTCAGCTTTTCTCCGGGAGAAAGAATCGACGGCAAATATCCATAAAAGATCGGCAGCCCCTCCGCAGCTTCCATGCTGTTGGAAATAATCTTTCCGGTCGCACTTGCCAATAAAATTCCGTTATCATAAACAATATTATAAGATTCCCGGCATTTCTGCACGTTAATCACCAATTCATCCGGAAATTTTTTCTGAACATCCACGGTTTCAATGTAAATCAGATTGTCATAAACACGCTTTGCGACTTCATCTGTATTCAACTTAATCAGATTATCGCCGGAACAGACATCCGCTGCCTTTACAATATCCGTTACGGTATACTGTTCCGCTTCACCCGTTACCACAATGTTTTCCACATTAAAAAATACGGTCGTAGACAACGCCACGCCGACACCGGCTGTCAAAACCAACACCACTGCAATATAAAGCGGTAGCCAGCGGTTTCTTCTCCGAACCCGCTTTACATTGGTTTCCGACTTCATATCTGTCTTTTTCACATCCTGCATTGGCATATGCTTGCCACCCTGCCTTTCACTGCTTCTATTTTTCCGGTCTTTTTTGCCAAGTCCGGCTTATTCCAATATCTCCCTTTGAATGGATGCTCCGATTCCGGAAAGCACCGTTTCAATCGCCTCATATCCACGATCAATATGAAAAATTTGTGTGACCTCTGTCACGCCCTGTGCGGCAAGCCCTGCCAGAACCATCGCTGCACCGCCCCGCAAATCCGTTGCTCGAACAGGTGCACCGGAAAGCTGCCGAACACCTTTCACCACAGCGGTCTGCCCGGAAACATAAATCTCTGCTCCCATCTTCAACAGGGCATCCACATGGCGATAGCGATTTTCAAAGACAGTTTCCTCAAAGACGCTAACGCCGTCTGCTCCAGTCAGCATTGCCATGACAATTGCTTGTGCATCGGTAGGAAATCCTGGATGCGGCATGGTGCGAATCGGCGGCAACGCTCGCAGCCGTGCTGGTGCATGCAAATAAATTGTTTTCTGGGCAACATCCAGCCGGCAGCCTGCCTGTTCCAACACGGGCAGCAGGTTTTCCATCTGGGATGGTTCTGTCTGTTTCATTTGCAGCGTGCCGCCCGTCATAGCAGCAGCGGTTAAATACGTCATGCCAACAATGCGGTCTGGCATAATCCGGTAAACTGTTCCATGTAATGCAGAAACGCCTTCAATCGTGATAGTGTCGCCGCCATCACCGTAAATATTTGCTCCGCACTGCCGCAAAAAAGATGCCAAGTCACAAATTTCCGGCTCTCTGGCTGCATTATAGATGACAGTCGTACCCTTTGCGAGCACTGCTGCCAGCATGATATTTTCCGTTGCACCCACAGACGGATACTTAAACGGAATCTTCTCGCCATGCAGTCCTTTTGCTGCCCGACAGAGCAATCTTCCGCCATTTTGAACAATCTCTGCCCCCATGCTTCGCAGTGCCTGCAAATGCATATCAATGGGACGTGGGCCTAATTCGCAGCCGCCCGGATAGGATAGCGTACAACTTCCATACCGCCCCAGCAGTGCCCCCAGAAAAATAATAGACGACCGCATTTCCTGCATCAAGGATTCTGAAATTTCCACACAGTCCACACCGTCCGCCTGAATGCGGGCAACATGCCCTTTCATAGAACAGCGACAGCCCAATGCCGTCAGAATCCGGCACGCAGAAAAAACATCCGTCAGACGGGGACAATTTTCCAGTACGGTTTCTCCACGGCAGAGCAGTGAAGCTGCAAGAATGGGCAACACACTATTTTTTGCCCCTTGCAGCGTCACGGTTCCCTCCAGCGGAATGCCGCCTGTAATCACCAGTTTTTGCATCCGCACCACCTCAAGTTCTTTTTTCTCATGGTATGCGAATGCCCATCATTTGGTGCGAATCCGTTCTTATTCGGATTTTGATTCGGTCTTTGGTTCTTCTTTCTGAACTTCTGCAGAATCGGTTTCCGTAGAATCATCTGCTGATGCGTGCAATGGCTTTCCTGCCTTTTCCATCAAGGTTTCCACAACCCGATAAATCCGGTCTGCGGTGTCTGGAATTGCAAGCTGCGATGCCTGATACGCCATATCTTTCAACATTGCACGATTTTCATACAATTCTTCCACATGGTGCATCATGCCTTCCACTGTGACATTCTTCTGTTCAATGACAATCGCTGCACCTGCTTTTCCCAATACATTTGCATTGTGCAACTGATGATTACCAGCAACAATCGGCGAAGGAATCAGAATCGAAGCCTTTCCGGCTGCCTCCAGCTCTGCCAGTGTAGACGCTCCTGCACGGCAGATGACCAAATCCGCAGCTGCCAGACAAGTATCCATATCATGAATATACTCGGTAATCCGCAAACGGTCGCTCCGCATTGGAATGCCTGCTGCCCGCATTGCTGCCGGAAAACTTTCCCGACCCATACCGCCATATCCGTGAATGTGGTTGATTGCCATGCCATTCTTAACGTGCCATGGAATCAATTCTTCCATGACTTCATTGATACAGCCTGCTCCCAAACTACCGCCGAACGACAGAATGCACATGCTATCATCAAAGCCCAGTTCTTTCCGTGCCTGTTCTTTTGTCTTTTGCAAGATGCCTGCTCGTACGGGCAACCCTGTAATGGTATACGGACAGTCAAAATCCATATATTCCAGTGCTTCCTTTACCGTCAACATCACATGGTCGACTTCCTTGGACAACATCTTATTGGTGACACCTGGGAATGCATTCTGTTCATGAATCGCACAAGGCACACCCATCTTTGCAGCCATCCGAATCACTGGTCCTGCAACATAGCCGCCTGTACCAATCGCAATATCTGGCTGAAATTCGTTGACAATCTGCTTGGCACGTTTGCCGGATGTGGCAAGATACCACGCAGCCTGTGCATTTCTACGGATATTTTTCATCGTCAACTTTCTCTGAAATCCAGCAACTTTAATGGTTGCGAGCTGATACCCCGACTGTGGTACTAACTTTGCCTCCATCCCATTCGGCGTTCCTGCAAACAAAAATTCTGCATCCGGCTGATGGGACTGAATAATCGAAGCGATTGCCAACGCCGGATTGATGTGTCCGCCTGTACCACCACCTGCAAAAAGTACCTTCATAGAATTTTCACCTCATTTAATCTGCATCATAGTTTTGGTCATTTATGCCGTTCCAACGGCAGGATTTCCGTTTCCAGTTGGTTCATGAACCGGATGCTGTTCCGGCTCTGATTTTGGTTCTGCCTTTTGTTCTGGTTTCTGTTCCATTGTGTGTGCGGCAGATGGTTCTTTTTCCGGCACTTCCGCTCGATACCGAGCACGAGAGATATTCAAGACAATTCCCATTTCTGCCAACTGCAAAATCAATGCCGTACCACCATAGCTGAAGAACGGTAAGCTGATACCAGTATTTGGAATCAAGTTGCTGACAACACCGATGTTAATAAACGCCTGCAAGCCGATGTGCACGGTAAATCCAACGGTCAGCAGCATTCCAAACTTGTCATGTGCATGGCTTGCGATATAGAAGCCACGTACCAGCAGCAGAACGAACAGCAAAACAACCGTCAACGCACCAACAAAGCCCAATTCTTCGCAAACAATGGAAAATACAAAGTCGTTTTTCGTTTCTGGCAGATACAAATATTTTTGTCGGGATTCGCCCAGACCCAAACCAAACAATCCGCCAGAACCAATGGCAATCAAGGATTGACAGGTCTGCCATGTGCCGCCCTGACTATCGGCGAATGGGTCAAGCCAAGACTGGATTCTGGTCTGGAAGTATCCATATCCCTTTGAAATAGACAGATACAACACAATGCCAATGATTGCAGCAACACCAGTGACTGCCAGTTCCAAAAAATGCATGGGACGGATGCCACCAACAATAATCATGGACAGGGCAACGGTACAAATCAAAATCGTACCGGACAAGTGCGGCTCCATCATGAGCAAAGCTGCAACTACTGCCAATGCTAATAAATATGGCAGAACGCCAGTTTTAAACCGATTCATGCGGTCATAATTCTTTTCAATGTGATAGGCAAAGAAAATGACAATGCCGATTTTCATCAATTCGGACGGCTGAAAGTTAAAACTGCCAATGACCAGCCAACGTTGTGCACCGCCCTCACTCGTACCAACGAGCAAAACCAAAATCAATAGAATGACAGGGACAACATAGGCACAAATCGCAATGCCGGGCGTTTTATAAAGATGATAATCAACAATGGATAAAAACCACATCGCAGCCAACCCAATGACTGCCATTTTAATCTGTTCTTTTGCGTAATAACTGCCCTCTAAACCCTCTGAAATCGCCCATGCGTAACTGGCAGAAAACATCATAATAATTCCGATGACCAGAAGTGCGATGACAATCAAGAAAAATGCCAAATCGACCTCTCCGTACCGAACGCCTTTCTGCCACAGCGGAAACCGAAACCGGTTCTTCTTTTTTTCTGCTTGACTTACAGTTGTTTCAGCCATATGCAACCTCCCTGCACATCTTTACCTTCCGCCTGCTGTGCGAACAGGACTTTTAAACAAACAATACCAACAGCAATCCCAGAATGCCCATTACCAAGGCAAACAGAGAAAATGTAATGACAATCTTATATTCGCTGAATCCACTCAATTCAAAATGGTGATGAATCGGTGTCATCTTGAAGATTCTTCTGCCTTCGCCGTATTTCTTCTTTGTATACTTGAAATAAGTCACCTGAATCACAACGGACAGGGCTTCCAAGATATACAGCAATGCAACCAACAGCAAAACCAAATGCTGATGCGTCACCAAGCCAACGGCTACGACAGATGCACCCAAATACATCGAGCCAGTGTCGCCCATGAAACACTTTGCCGGATGCAGATTCCAAACCAAGAATCCCAGACAGCCGCCTGCGAGTGCCATTGTAAAAATCGACATCTGCTGCAAGGACAACAGCACACAAATTACTGTCATCAGCAGCATATTCACCATGGTAACCGTTCCGCAAAGTCCATCAATGCCATCGGTCAGATTGACCGCATTGGTCAAATAGAGAATCACAAGCAGCATCAATGGATAGTAGAACCACGAAATATCAAACGAGAAGAACGAGAAATCCAATCGGGTATCCCGATCGCCCAGCCAGTATTGCACGCCCAGCCAAGCGGCTGCAACGACAACTTGCAAGATGATTTTCTGCATCGGGGAAAGCCCATCATTTTTCTTCTGTACGACTTTTTTAAAGTCATCAATGAATCCAATCAGACCGAACAGAATTGCAAAAATCGCACAGCTGAACATCTGTGCTCCACGGTTCAAGTCCAGCTGTTCCACACCGGATACTTCCGCATTTGTGCAGAAGCCCCGATACAGTCCATAACCAACGCCGACCGCAATGGTCGTAGAGAGAATGAACAGGATCCCGCCCATAGTTGGTGTTCCCTGTTTTTTGGCGTGCCATTCTGGCCCGAACTTCATTTTAATCGGCTGTCCGAATTTTAGCTTATGCAAAAACGGAATCAATGCCTTTCCGAATGCAGCTGCAATCACAAAGGAAAGCAGTGCAACAATGGTGTTAATGCTCCACAGCGGCATGAGCGACTTCCTCCTGTCCGAAAATTTCTTCTATGCAGGTTTCGAGATGCATTCCGTGACTTGCCTTAAACAAAATCACATCGCCCGGTCGGAGATATGCCCGTACTGCACTGCAAAGTTCTGTCGAGTCTTCTGTATGGAATACGGAAGTTCCATCGGCAGCAGCTGTTTTTGCAATGTCAATCGAAGCTTTTCCGTAGCAGAACAGCTGGTCTAAATGACTGGCTGATGCCATATCTCCGACCATACTGTGCAACTTTGGAGAGAGCTTTCCCAGTTCCAGCATATCGCCCAGAACAGCAACTCGTCTGCCCTCGCCCTTCATCTGCCGCAGCACATACAACGCTGCCCGCATAGAATCCGGACTGGCATTATAGCAATCTGCAATGACGGTATAAGGTCCACGCTGTTCAATGTTCTGCCGGAACGGAATCGGCTGATAATGTTTCAGGGCTGCACAGATGACATCCGGTGCAATCCCGCAAATCCGACCGACACAAAATGCTGCCAACGCATTCATCACATTGTGCAGACCAACGCAAGGCAATTCTGCCGGGAATGTTCTGCCGTCTTTCGTGACAATCGTGAAAGTGGTTGCATTCTCGCCCTCTTGAACATCTTCCGCTGTGACATCGGCATCTTTTGCATTCAGACCGTATGTATAAACCGGTCGGTCAAGCGTTCCTGCCAGCGGTGCAAGGTGTGGATCATCCGCATTGAGAATCAGCGGTGCATCCGGCTGCATACCATCCAGTATTTCCAACTTTGCCTTTAAAATACCTTCCTGCGAACCCAAATTTTCGATGTGAGAAAATCCAATATTTGTAATCACGCCAATGGTCGGCTGTGTGGTGCAGCTCAGGCGGTGAATTTCGCCGAAGTGGGACATCCCCATTTCAATAACAGCTGCCTTGTGCTCCGGTGCAAGGTGCAGGAGTGTTTTCGGCAAGCCAATTTCGTTATTCAAGTTGCCCTGTGTTTTCAGTGTTTCAAACGCTGCGGAAAGCACCAGTGCAATCATTTCCTTTGTAGTTGTCTTTCCAACGCTGCCGGTTACGCCAACCAGAATCGGCGAGAACTTTTTCCGGTAGTATGCTGCAATTTGCAGCAATGCCGTTCCGGTATCCGGCACAACGATACACGGACAGCCGTCAATTGGCTGATCGGTTACCGCTGCAACTGCTCCATCGGCAATTGCTTTCTTTACGAATTGATGTCCGTCAAAATTTGCCCCACGCAGTGCTAAAAACAAGCAGCCCGGCTCTAATTTTCTTGTATCCGTACAGATGTCATTCACTGCTGCTTCGAGCGGTGTTTCAGAGCCAACCGCTGCGGCAATTTCTGATAATTGTAACTTCTCCATATTTGTCCCTCACCTTATAGTTTTGTCAAGCAATCTGCCACAATTTCCCGTTCATCCATGTGAATATGCACATTATTCGGAAGAACCTGATAATCTTCATGCCCTTTTCCAGCCAGTACCAAAACATCGCCCGGCTGTGCAATCCGCATGCCCCGTAAAATGGCTTCCTTTCGGTCAACTACGACTTCATATGGAATCGTAGAGCCTTCTAACCCTGCTAAAATATCCTGAATAATGGCGTTCGGGTCTTCATCTCTCGGATTGTCAGATGTAATCACCAGAAAATCTGCATAGGCAGCGGCTGCCTTTGCCATCTTCGGGCGTTTGGTCTTATCCCGATTTCCGCCGCAGCCAAACAGGCAAATCAATCTGCCCTCGGTATATTCCTTGACG
>HF997975.1:151990-162829 GCA_000433635.1 Ruminococcus sp. CAG:254 | reverse complement strand
TTGACGCTCTTCAAAATGTTTTCAATGGCATCTGGTGTATGGGCATAGTCGCAAATCACAGAGAACGGCTTTCCAGTTGGAATGACTTCGCATCTGCCCCGTACGCCCCGACATTTTTGCACTGCCTGCAAAACTTGTGCATTTGTCAGTCCCAGTTCCATGCAAACCGCACTGGCTGCCAGAACATTGGAAACATTGAACATGCCTGTCATCTGGATTTCGACCGGATAGGACTTCCCACCATAGCACATCCAGAAACTTGTTCCGTTTGCCCGCAGTTTGATTGCATCTGCATAATAATCCGCCTTTGCAGAAATACCGTAGGTTTCCATCGCACAGGTTACTTCTCCAGCTAACCGCTTGCCATAATCATCGTCAATGTTAATCAATGCATAATCCGTGATAGAAAACAGCATTTTCTTTGCCTGATAATAGGCTTCCATGGTCTTATGATAATCCAAATGGTCTTGTGTCAGATTTGTAAAGACCGCAGCCCGGAAGTGGGTCGGGCCAATGCGGTGCTGCACCAGACCGAAAGACGAAACTTCCATAACTACATAATCACAGCCAGCATCCGCCATTTTCCGATACAGTGCCATCAAATCATACACCATTGGTGTGGTATTGTCAGTATGCAGAATCTGGTCACCGATTTCATTCTGAATCGTGCCAATCAAGCCGACCAAATAACCATTTGCGGTCAGAATGTGTTTAATCACATTTGTGGTGGTCGTCTTTCCGTTTGTACCCGTAACACCGATGAAGGTCATTTCCCGTTCCGGATGTCCGAACCAAGCTGCACAGAGCTGTCCATAGAAAATATAGGTGTTTGGCACAAGAATTTGCTGTTTCCCTAAGCCCAAATCTCGTTCAACAACCACGGCTGCTGCACCTTTTGCCAGCATTTCCGCAGCCTTTGTGTGTCCGTCAAAGTGTTCTCCTTTGATACAGACAAACAAATATCCTTCCTCCACGTTTCGGGAGTCATTTGTAATCCCAGTAATTTCTCTGTCCTCTAATTCCGTTTCTGCATTGCCTTCTAATAATGCATATAACCGCATGACAGATAACCGCCTTTCTGTTTCATTTACCATTTTTCCAATGTTTGATTCTGGGAAATCTTCCCTTGCTCTATCAAAAAAGGGGACGCTTTAGAAAGCATCCCCCTTTTCTCCTCTTTGCATAACCGCAACGGGGCTGCCTGTTGGTGTTCCATTTCGCAAATCGCTGCGTCTTTTCCAAAATTAGCCGCTCTGGTCATTGATGGACATCGTGAGATTGATGACCGTTCCCACCTCAACGGATGTACCTGCCGGTTCGGACTGGAACTGTACTTTTGCATCCGCATTATCGGAAGAAGCTCCCATCGTGACGATGTTCAGCCCCAATTGTGTCAAAGCTGTATTTGCCTCTGCTGCGGAGAGTCCAACCAAGTTTGGAACTTCTACAACTTCCGGCTCGGTATTTTCTTCTGTATACAGGATGACCTTTCCGCCCTTTTCAATGACAGCACCAGTTTTCGGGCACTGCGAAACAACACTGCTGCCCTCGCCAACGACTTCATAACTCAAGCCCATATCGTCTAATGTTGCAGTTGCACTGTCAAGCGATTTTTCCTGTACCAGCGGAACGGTAACATTCCGGTCAGCATATTCTTCATCCGTATATTCCGGATAGAAGCCCAGATATGGCAAGATTTCAGACATCACTGTTCTTGCGTACGGTACAACAACAGTACTACCATAATAAGCAATGGAGTTATCCGGTTCGTCTGCCATAATCAGCATGATAACTTCCGGGTCATCTGCTGGAGCGAAACAGCCATACGATGCAACATACTTCATTTCCTGACCTTCTGTATATTCGTCCAGCTTTTCAGATGTACCAGACTTACCGCCGATGCGATAGCCCTGAATATAGGCATTATGTCCGCCGTTGCCTTCTACGACTGCTTCCAACTGTTCCCGAATGGTTTTCGAGGTTTCTTCTGAAATAACCTGCCGCTTTTCTTCGGTTTCGTGTTCCATCACAATATTGCCATCTGCGTCAACAACTTCCTGCACCAGATATGGTGTTACCAGTTTTCCGCCATTGATGGCAGCTGAATAAGCGGTAATCATTTGAATTGGTGTGATCTTATTTGCCTGACCAAACGAAGAGGATGCCAAGTCAACATTTGACATGGTATCTTCCGGAATATACAAGCTGGCTACTTCACCCGGCAAGTCAATTCCCGTCTTTTCCGTCAGACCAAAGCCCTTGAAATAATAGGAGAACTTCTCAACGCCCAGACGCAGCCCGATTTCCATAAATGCCGGGTTACAGGAGTTTGTAAGTGCCTGTGTAAAGGTTTGCGTTCCGTGACCGCTTCGGTTGGAACATCCGATTTTCTCGCCCATAACGGTAAAGTAACCGCTACAATAGAACGAATCGTTCTGCAAGTCAATCAAGTTTTCTTCAAATGCAGCTGCACTTGTAAAGACCTTGAAAACAGAACCCGGATAATAGATTTCTGAAATTGCCTTATTCTTCCATTGTGTTTCTCTTGCTGCTAAGTAAGCATCGCTGTATTCCTGTCCGCTTAGAGAATCCAACGCTCTGGAAGTTGCTGTATCATAAATATCAGAAGGATTGTTCAGATCGAAAGATGGATAGGTTGCCATCGCATAAATTGCACCTGTTTTCGGATTCATGATGATGCCGCAGGCACGCTGCTGCACATTAAACTTGACCGCCATTTCACCAATTGCCTTTTCCAGATAATACTGCATGGTGGTGTCCAAGGTCAGATACAGAGAAGAACCATTTTGTGCTTCGTATGTCGTCGAATATCGGTATGGCATTTCTTCGCCGTTTGCAGCCTGTGCAGAAACAATTCTGCCATCTACACCAGCCAAATAATTGTTATACTGATATTCCAATCCATACTGTCCATCGCCGTCCCCGTTGGTAAACCCAATGACGCTGGCAGCCAGTTCTTCCTGCGGATAATACCGTCTGGTGGTTGCTTCCGTTGCAAATGAAACCAAATTCAAGTTATCAAAATAGTTTTCGATTTCATCCGCAACATTCTTTTCCACCTGTGTTTGCAAGATATAATATCTGCCGTCTGCATCGAATGCCTTTTCAATATCAGCTTTCTGGAGGTTCAGCTTTCCTGCCAGATAGGTGGCAATATTTTCACGGAGCGTTGCAACATCCACAATGTCGGTAGCAGTTTTGCCGTTTTTTTCGGCAGCCGCCTGCTTACTTTCATTGTTTTTCTGAACATCATCCATTTCCTCCCGAAAGAGTTGCGGGTCAATATAGACATTATAAACCGTCGCACTCCAAGCCAAAGGTGTCCCCGTTGCATCATAAATTGCACCCCGCTGTGCCTCTAATCGCATCGTACCGAAATGGTAATTATTCGCCAGTGCTTCATATTTTTTGTTCTGCACAACAGAAACCTTAAACAGGTTGATAATAATCGCACAAGCAAACAACATCATTGCAATTTGAATGACAACATTGGTACGAAACTTCATTTTTGCAGTTGGTGCATTGACCCCAGATGCCCGCAGCTTATCATATGGTTTGTTGTCCATGGTTTCCAAAGGAAATGACACGCCCTTTCCGCATAAAAATAGAAGAGGCAGGGAACTGTTTTTGAATCCCCCGCCTGTATAAAACTGTCCCGATTCGACAGGAATTTCTCGATGATGCAGAAAGCAATTTCTGGAACCTGCATATAAAACGGAATTGTGCCCGGCTTCGTCTTGTCTGCCCTGTCCGACAGCTCATTCTGCGTAAACGAAGCCGGAACGATTCCTTTTCCGACACCCGATTTCGTATCTCTTTCTTTGCCTATATACTAACAGCGATGTTTTTTCTATATAATATGCAGCGAACGCTGCACTCGCTGATAGTATCAATAAATAATGTTCAGACCATTTTCCCCGCTTCAAAAACGGGTTTTACCCAACTATATGCACATTAACCTCTTAAATATGCAATTAGGTCGTTGAATTTCCGTTTGATCTGAACAAAAATGTTCTGATCCGGTTCTTCGACGACAACCTCATCCTCCGTCTGAATCTGGATGTATTGAATCTGGGAACGATCCAGCTTTTGCAAGCCCAATCGATCCTCCGCATATTCTTTAATATTCCGAATGGAAGCTTGTCCCTCGAGCTGGGTTTGCATTCTGACGTTTTCGCTTTGCAAATCGTTCAGGGTGCTCTCCGCAGCGGAGATTTGAGAATAAACTTCATTCAGTTGGACATAACTATTGATGACCAAAGAAAACAACACTAAAGCCAGAATGCTGCCGATCATGATTTTTGCCAGCGTTCCCCGTTTTCCAGCTTCGATATAGAACAGCTTTCGTCTTGGACGTTTTTCTACAACGGCCGCATCTTCTGCTTCTTCTAAATCCTCTTCCGGTACGGTTTCATCGGTTACTTTCATCAATCGCCGCACTCCTTTCTATGACACGCAGTTTTGCACTTCGGCTTCTCCGGTTTTCTTCCAGTTCCGCCGCATCTGCAACAATTGGCTTTCGATTCACCAATTTTCCCTGCGGGACTTTGCCACAAACACATTTTGGAAAATCCGGTGGACAAGTACAGCCTTGACACCATTTTGCAAACTGTTGTTTTACCATACGGTCTTCCAAAGAATGAAACGTAATAATCGCCAATCTTCCGCCTGGTTTCAGGCAGGAAAATGCAGCGGTCAATGCCCGTTCCAAGTGTCCAAATTCATCATTTACAGCGATTCGAATTGCCTGAAACGTCTGTTTGCAGGGATTTTTTGCCCGTCGTACCCGCTGTGGAACACTGCTTTTCACAATTTCCGCCAGCTGCAAAGTGGTTGTAATCGGCTGCTCTTGTCTTGCCTGACAGATATTGCGGGCAATCGCACGAGCAAACGATTCTTCTCCATAGGCAAATAAAATCCGTGTCAGTTCCTCCTGCGACCAAGTGTTTACCACATCCGCAGCAGACATTCCCGACTGACTCATTCGCATATCCAATGGTGCATCGGTATGGTAAGAAAAGCCACGTTCCTCCGTATCCAGCTGATGAGAAGAAACGCCCAAATCCAACAAAATACCGTCCACAGCTGGAATTTCCAGCCGTTGCAGCACCTGTGCCATCTCGTCATAATTGGCATGAATCACCGTTGCCGGATAGGGAGCTAACCGCTGCGTTGCAACTGCAACCGCATCCGGATCCCGATCCAATCCGATCAATCTGCCTGCCCCATGCAATTGCTTTGCAATTTCGCAGGCATGACCAGCACCGCCGACCGTGCCATCTACATAAATGCCCTCCGGCTGAATGTTCAAACCGGAAAGTGTTTCCTGCAACAAAACAGGAACATGCTGAAATGTCATAAATTTCTTCCTTTCTTAAAAGCCCAGCGTATCCAATATGGACATCATTTCATCCAAATCCACCGCTGCATTTGCTGTTTCCCAGCTTGCACGGTTCCAGATTTCCGCTTTATTATTCGCACCGATGACAACAACATCCTTTTCCAGACCGGCGAACTGTCGCAAGTCCTGTGGGATTAAGATTCGCCCTTGCTGATCCGGCACCATTTCACACGCACCGGAAAACAGCCATCGTTTCAACTGTGCACCTTTTGATTCTGGAATGGCTGCTACTTTTTGAGAAAGCCGCTCCCATTCTTCCGCAGGGTAAACTGCCAAACAATGTGCATCCAGACCTTTCGTCACATAGAACGAGCTGCCGAGCAATTCTCGCAGTTTGGTTGGGAAATTCATTCTGCCTTTGGCATCTATAACGTGGTAATAAGTGCCAATCAGCGAAGTCAACCTTGCCGCCGCCCTTCTGCTTGAAATCAAGAAAGTAACGGAAAATCCCCCCACAAAAGGGGAAACTTCCCCACATTTCACCGCATGTTATCATTATACACGATTTCGCCCAAAAAATCAATAAGAGAGTGCTGGAAAAGAACTAAAAAAATAATCTCAAAAAGAATTTGTTTTTGTGCAAGTTTAACAATTTCTTGTCGAATCCGCCGAGACATACAAAAAGGGAGAACAGACTTTCGTCCATTCTCCCAATTTCGCACGGGAAACCCCGTGAATTATCACATATTACGTTGATTATTCAATAACAGAAGTTACAACGCCAGAACCTACGGTTCTACCACCTTCACGGATAGCGAAACGCAGACCTTCTTCGATAGCGATCGGAGCGATCAGTTCAACAGTCATTTCAACGTTGTCGCCCGGTGTGCACATTTCAACGTCAGCCGGCAGAGTGATGATGCCAGTTACGTCAGTTGTTCTGAAATAGAACTGCGGTCTGTAGTTGTTGAAGAACGGTGTATGACGGCCGCCTTCTTCCTTCTTCAGAACGTAAACCTGACCCTTGAACTTGGTGTGCGGGTGAATCGAACCCGGCTTGCAGAGAACCTGTCCTCTTTCAACCTGCTGTCTGGTGATACCACGCAGCAGAGCACCGATGTTGTCGCCAGCTTCTGCGAAGTCCAGAGTCTTTCTGAACATTTCGATACCAGTTACAACAGTGGACAGCTTTTCCGGAGAAAGGCCAACGATTTCAACAGTTTCGTTAACGTTCAGCTTTCCTCTTTCTACACGACCGGTAACAACAGTACCACGACCAGAAATGGTCATTGTATCTTCGATCGGCATCAGGAACGGCTTAGCATCGTCACGTTCCGGAGTCGGAATGTATTCATCAACTGCATCCATCAGGTCGAGAATCGGCTTGTAAGCCGGATTAGACAGATCGTCCGGAGCTTCCAGAGCAGCCAGAGCAGAACCAACGATAATCGGTACTTCATCGCCCGGGAATTCATATTCGTTCAGAGTTTCACGAATATCCATTTCAACCAGTTCGAGCAGTTCCGGATCGTCAACCTGGTCAGCCTTGTTCATGAAAACAACGATTGCCGGTACGCCTACCTGACGAGCCAGCAGGATGTGTTCCTTGGTCTGAGCCATCGGGCCATCAGAAGCAGCAACTACGAGGATTGCACCGTCCATCTGAGCAGCACCAGTGATCATGTTCTTTACATAGTCAGCGTGGCCTGGGCAGTCAACGTGAGCGTAGTGACGCTTTTCAGTTTCGTATTCAACGTGAGCGGTATTGATTGTGATACCACGTTCTCTTTCTTCCGGAGCCTTATCGATCATGTCGTAAGCTTCGTACTGAGCCTGACCCTTCAGAGCCAGAGTCTTTGTGATAGCAGCAGTCAAAGTGGTCTTACCATGGTCAACGTGACCGATGGTACCAATGTTAACATGCGGTTTGGTTCTTTCAAATTTAGCCTTTGCCATTGGAAAAATCCTCCTAAAAATTATTCTTGCTTATGCCGTGATATGTGATAAGACTATTGTACCAGATTTCCAAGAAAAATGCAAGTCTTTTTTCAAAAAAATACAGAAATTTCTTCTGATTTTCAGAAAACGTGCATTACTTCTTTCTGGCAGCCATAATCTTTTCAGCAATATTCTTCGGTACTTCCTGGTAGCTATGCGGTTCCATGGTGTACTGACCACGACCCTGAGTGTTCGAACGCAGGTCGTTGGTGTAACCGAACATTTCAGACAGCGGCACCAAAGCGTCTACCTGTACGGTACCGGTTCTAGTTTCCTGACCCTGAATCTGGCCACGACGAGAACTCAGGTCACCGATAACTGTACCAACGTATTCATCCGGCACGATAACAGAAACCTTCATAATCGGTTCCATCAAAACCGGCTGAGCCTGACGCATTGCTTCCTTGAATGCGATAGAACCAGCGATCTTAAATGCCATTTCAGAAGAGTCAACTTCGTGGTAAGAACCATCGTACAGTTCTACGGATACGTCAACAACCTGATAGCCTGCCAGAATACCAGCCTGCATTGCACCCTGGATACCAGCATCGACAGCCGGAATATATTCCTTCGGAATCGAACCGCCGACAATCTTGTTGATGAATTCGTAGCCCTTACCGGATTCGTTCGGTCTTACACGGATCTTAACATGACCGTACTGACCGCTACCACCGGACTGCTTCTTATACTTGTAATCCACGTCAGCTTCGCCCTTAATGGTTTCCTTATAGGATACCTGCGGAGCACCAACGTTTGCTTCTACCTTAAATTCCCGCAACAGACGGTCAACAATGATGTCCAGATGCAGTTCGCCCATACCAGCGATGATGGTCTGACCAGTTTCTTCGTCGGTATAAGTTCTAAAGGTCGGGTCTTCTTCTGCCAGCTTTGCCAGAGCGATGCCCATCTTTTCCTGACCAGCCTTGGTCTTCGGTTCGATTGCGAGCTGAATAACCGGTTCTGGGAATTCCATGGATTCCAGAATGATCGGATTCTTTTCGTCGCAGAGGGTATCACCAGTTGTGGTATTCTTCAGACCAACAGCAGCAGCGATATCACCAGCATATACGGTTTCGATATCCTTTCTGTGGTTGGAGTGCATCTGAAGGATCCGTCCCATTCTTTCTCTGTTATCCTTGGTTGCGTTCAGCACGGTAGAACCTGCGTCAACGGTACCAGAATATACACGGAAGAAGCACAACTTACCAACGAACGGGTCTGTTGCGATCTTAAATGCCAGAGCTGCGAACGGTTCTGTATCAGAAGAATGACGGAATTCTTCTTCGCCAGTTTCCGGATTCGTACCCTTAATAGACGGTACGTCCAGTGGAGACGGCATGTAATCAACAATGGCATCCAGCAACTTCTGTACGCCCTTGTTCTTATAAGAAGTACCGCAAACAACCGGTACCATCGTATTTGCAATAGTAGACTTCCGAATGCAAGCCTTGATTTCATCAATGGTGATTTCTTCGTCAGCGAAGTACTTTTCCATCAATGCATCGTCCTGCTCAGCAACGTGTTCCATCAAAGAAGCACGATATTCTTCTGCCTTTTCCTTCATATCGTCCGGAATTTCTTCCACACGGATATCTTTTCCGAGGTCATCATAGTAAACGTAAGCCTTCATTTCAACCAGGTCGATAATGCCCTTGAAATCGCTTTCAGCACCAATCGGCAGCTGAATCGGAACAGCATTACACTTCAGTCTGTCGTGCATCATTTCTACAACACGGTAGAAGTTTGCACCCATGATGTCCATCTTATTGACATACGCCATTCTCGGAACCTGATACTTATCAGCCTGTCTCCAAACGGTTTCAGACTGCGGTTCAACACCGCCCTTTGCACAGAAAACGGTAACAGAACCATCCAATACACGCAAAGAACGTTCTACTTCTACGGTGAAGTCAACGTGTCCCGGTGTGTCGATGATGTTGATTCTGTGACCACCCCAGTATGCAGTGGTTGCAGCGGAGGTAATGGTAATACCTCTTTCCTTTTCCTGTTCCATCCAGTCCATAGTCGATGCACCTTCGTGGGTTTCACCAATCTTATGGTTGATACCGGTGTAGAACAAGATACGCTCCGTGGTCGTTGTCTTACCAGCATCGATGTGAGCCATGATGCCGATATTTCTGGTATTTTCCAGGGAACAATCTCTTGCCATAGTAATCCTCCTATTTCTTTTACAAAGGCAGTCCGATTACCAACGGTAGTGAGCAAATGCCTTGTTTGCTTCTGCCATCTTATGAGTATCGTCACGCTTCTTGCATGCACCGCCTGTATTATTCAGTGCATCGAGGATTTCGCCTGCAAGACGTTCCTTCATGGTCTTTTCGTTCCGCAGTCTGGAATACTTTGTAATCCAACGCAGACCCAGTGTCTGACGGCGTTCCGGACGAACTTCCATCGGAACCTGGTAAGTTGCACCACCCATACGGCGAGCCTTTACTTCCAGAACCGGCATTACATTTTCCATTGCCTGTTCAAACATTTCCAATGCTTCTTTACCGGTCTTTTCGGAAACGATGTCGAATGCACCGTAAACTATCTTCTGTGCAACGCCCTTCTTACCGTCAACCATTACATTGTTGATCAGACGGGTTACGAGCTTGGATTTGTAAATCGGATCCTCCAGCACGTCACGTTTTGCGATTTTACCTCTTCTTGGCATTTTCGCTTCCCTCCTTCACATTATTTGCTTGTTTGCAGCGAAGCCGCTGCTTCTCGTGAATTCACAGGTACTCGTTCAAGCAAGCTTTCGCCTGCCGACCGTCAGAAGCCAATGCAGAGGATCGCTGTGTCCCTTCGGACATCTATATGATCTCCACACGCTTCCTGTGGTAGTTGTAATTCCTGTTTTGGTCGTTGGCAGAATCTTACTTCTTGCCAGCCTTCGGTCTCTTAGCACCATACTTGGAACGAGCCTGCATTCTGTTTGCAACGCCCTGAGCATCCAAAGTGCCTCTGATGATGTGGTAACGAACACCCGGCAGGTCCTTAACACGGCCGCCACGGATCAGAACCACGCTGTGTTCCTGCAGATTGTGACCAATACCCGGAATGTATGAAGTTACTTCATAACCGTTGGTCAGCTTAACTCTGGCAATTTTCCGCATAGCAGAGTTCGGCTTCTTCGGTGTAGCAGTACGAACTGCGGTGCACACGCCTCTCTTCTGCGGAGAACTCTGATCAGTTGTTACCTTCTTCTTTGCATTGTAACCCTTTTGCAGAGCCGGTGCAGTGGACTTAACAGCCTGAACCTTTCTTCCCTTACGGACTAACTGGTTAAACGTTGGCATAAGTTTCCTCCTTTTCTGATTGTACTTTTCTCATGTGGCAATGCCACACAGTTAGACATTATAATACAGCCCTGTTGTTTTGTCAAGCACGTTTTTTAAAAATTAACAAACTTTTTTCATTTCCAACGAATTTATGGCAGCTGCTGTCCGGCTGCCAGCTTTGCATAGGAGGTC
>HF997975.1:146752-151947 GCA_000433635.1 Ruminococcus sp. CAG:254 | reverse complement strand
CACCTGCACAGCGTCACCGACTTCTATTTTTCCATCTTGGTTATAGTCTGCGACGATTTTCTGCCGATCGCTAAAGCTGTTCGGCTGATCGGCACAGCTTTTTGCATAAGCGACCAGAATCAGAACCGCATCTGAAACATCGATTTTTCCATCGTCATCCACATCCCCATAAGAAATGGGCAATGCTACAAAAGAACGCTGATAAGTATCTGCATAGTTGCGGAAACTGCCGTTCGGCTCAGAAACTAAAATTGCCTGCTCCGGAAATGTGGTTTCGGAACTGTCCAGTGTACAGGCAACGCTGCAAAACAGAATCTGCTGCAATCTGCTGCACTCCGCAAAGGCAGATTCTCCAACACTAATCAACCATTCCGGCAATACAACTGCTGTCAATGATGTACACCCCTGAAATGCTCCGGGGGCAATATGCCGGACAGAATCGGGAATGGAAATCTCCTGCAATGCTGTACAATGGTAGAACATTCGGGTGCTGATTTCCGTGATGCCGTCCGGCAATCGAATACATCGCAGGGCATTGCACTGATAAAACGCCTGCTCGCCGATTTGCTGTACAGTATCCGGAACATTCATACTTTGCAGCTGCTTGCACTCAAAAAATGCATTCGCTCCGATTTTTTGCAGCTGTCCTGGCAGTTGCAGTTCCTGCAAATTTCGGCAGCCTGCGAATGCATAAGCATTTAGCGAAATCAAGGAATCCGGCAGCTGTACAGATTGAATGGTCATGTCATTCTCAAATGTAAATCCAGCAATGATGCGAACACCATCTGGAATCACAACATCCTCAGAAGTTCCCTTATAAGCAATCAGAATCTGATTGCCGATGATGACATAGGGGTCTGTCTGTGCATTCAACCAAGGGGTATGGGAGAAAATTCCCCAGCCCACATCCTGCACCGTATCCGGAATGGTAATCGTTTCGAGCCGGCTGCAATCGATAAACGCATAGCTTCCAATTTCCTGCACAGATTCCGAGATACTGACCGACCGCAGCCGTGTATGATTCACAAAGGCATAGTCTTTGATTTTCGTCACAGGCAGCCCGTCAATCTCATTGGGAACAACGAGTTCCGAGAGGGTATCTTTCGAGCCGGTAATTTGCACTGCTTGATTGTCCAGAATTTCATAATAAATTCCGTCTGCCGTTCGCAAAGTCTGTGTTGTTTCCGCAGAAACCGGAAGTTTCCAGTTCCAGCAAAAACACTGCAACACAGAAAACCAAATACTGAGCGGCAGCCATATATGCTTTTTCATTGCATAAATTCCTTCTCTGTTATTTGTAAGACTTCACAGATTGTCCGTACGACACCATTTTCCGTGTTGGGCGGTGCAACAAATCGTGCATGCTGCTTGACCGCATCGCTTGCCTGTCCCATGGCATAGCTGTAATCTGCCTTTGCAAACATGGAAATATCATTCTGATAATCGCCGAACGCCATTGTTTCCGCTGGAGAAACCTGCAAAAGCGACTGAATATCGGAAAGTGCATTGCCCTTGCTGACCTGCTTGCACATCATATCCATCCAGACATCTCCGGAAATGACGATCTCATAATTTTCTCCGAACCGTTCCCGCAAAGCAGTATAAGCATGTTCCAAGGAACCATCCATCGCACAAAGGGCAATCTTGATAATCGGGTCAGTCACGGTATACAATTCTGCATAAGGGATTGCAGAAAACTGCACATAAAAATTGGTAATTTCCTGCTCAAATTGAGATTTTGCAGCCTTTGGGTAATAAATTCCATCCACCCCGCACAAAACCGGAACAACAGACGGCAATTTCTGACAGAGGTCTAATATCGCATGCACTACAGAAAACGGCATACACTGATAAACAGGTGCTTTCCCCGGAATCCGCACGTGTGCACCATTGTCACAAATCAGAAGCAGTTCCTCTGTTTTTTTGCCGAAAAGCATTTGTAATGCCGGATAAGAACGACCACTTGCAACGGCAAACGCAACCCCACGCTTTGCCAGACATTCCAGCAGCTTTGGAAAGCCGTTCGGCAAGCGTTTCTGGTCATCCAAAAGTGTTCCATCCATATCCGCAGCAATCAATTTTACCATATGTTTTCAACCTCACTTCTTTTTTACAGAAATAGTATACCACAATTGGAAAACAGATACAAGACTTTTTTTGCATTTTGAAAAAATTTCGGCAGATTCCCCTCAAAAATTTTCGATTTCCTCTTGACAAATACCCCATAGGGGTATATAATAAGACTATAACAAAAAAGGAGGATGCCATTCATGGAAGAACAAGAAGAAAAAACATGTCCCTGTTGCCATAAGAAAAAAGTACGGTCAGAAGAGGAATACACCAAACTCATCCACCGCCTGAACCGCATCGAGGGGCAAATTCGTGGCATTCGTGGCATGGTCGAAAAAAGTGCTTACTGTCCGGATATTCTGGTGCAGGTCGCCGCTGTCAACGCTGCTCTGCATGCATTTAACCGAGAACTGTTATCCCAGCATATCCGCACCTGTGTGGCTCAGGATATTCGAGAGGGTCACGATGAAGTCATTGAAGAACTGGTTACCACGCTGCAAAAGCTGATGAAATAATTGGTTCTCCGGCTGCGAATTGTATTTCATTACTTTGCTTGTCCACAAGCAGAACGGAGGTTTCACCCATTATGAAAAAAGAACGTTATGCCGTCACGGGAATGACATGCAGTGCATGCAGTGCCCATGTACAAAAGGCAGTTGCTGCCGTTCCCGGTGTGCATTCGGTACAAGTCAACCTACTCCAAAATAATATGACGGTAGAATTTGAAGAAGCAGAAACCACACCGGAAACCATTTTTGCTGCGGTCAAAAAAGCTGGTTACGGGGCTGCACCGCTTTCCGAATCCGGAACGACTGCTGCTCCAACTGGTGGAACATCGATTGTTTCCGCTCATGCGGAACGAAACCGGCTGATTTGGTCGATTGTCTTTTTGATTCCACTGTTTTATATTGGCATGGGGCATATGATTAATCTCTTTCCGCTGCCGTCCGTCCTCAAAGGACACAGCAGCATGATGCTGATTGCACTCATTGAACTGGTTCTTGTGACACCGATTCTCTTTCTCAACCGAAAATATTTCATCAAGGGTACAACGACTCTGCTCCATGGTGCTCCCACGATGGATACCCTGATTGCGTTAGGTTCTGCGGTTTCCTTCTGTTACAGCTTATATGCAACCTTTGCCATTGCCTATGATATGGGACAAATGGATATGGATGCTGCACACAGCCACATGAACCAGCTCTATTATGAATCTGCCGGCATGATTCTCACATTGATTTCTCTCGGCAAATTCTTAGAGGCTCGTTCTAAAGCCAAAACCACCGATGCGATTTCCTCGCTGGTAAAGCTGACCCCACAAACCGCACTGGTTCGCCGAAACGGTGTGGAACAGGAAATTCCAACCGCTTCCATTCAAGTTGGAGATACGATTCTCGTAAAAACTGGTGCTGCCATTCCAGCAGATGGAACGGTAATCAGTGGACAGGGTTCTGTAGATGAATCCGCCCTGACTGGCGAAAGCTTGCCAGTCGAAAAACAGGTTGGTGACCGCATTTTAAGTGCAACCACTTGCCGTTCTGGTTATCTTGAATACCGAGCAGAGCAAGTAGGAGCAGACACGACCCTTTCGCAAATTATCCGCTTAGTCGAAGAAGCTGGCAGCTCCAAAGCTCCGATTGCCCGCTTAGCTGATAAAATCAGCGGCGTTTTTGTTCCGATTGTCATTAGCATTGCCATTGTAACCCTGATTGTATGGCTGCTGACTGGAAATCCGTTCAGCATGGCACTGAAAGCAGCGGTTTCCGTTCTGGTTATTTCCTGCCCGTGTGCCTTAGGACTTGCAACGCCGACTGCAATTATGGTCGGAACTGGACAGGGTGCGAAAAACGGCATCTTAATCAAATCTGCCGAAAGCTTAGAAACTGCTCACAGCGTGAAAGCCGTTGTCTTGGATAAAACCGGAACACTGACAGAGGGCGTTCCAACGGTTATGGATGTTCTGCCGGAAGAGGGTGTTTCCGCAGAAACCTTATTATCCGTTGCCTATGCACTGGAACAGCCGTCCGAACATCCGCTTGCTGCTGCGATTGTAACCTACTGCAAACAGCAAAACATTCCGCTCCAGCCAGCAGAACAATTTGCACAAACTGCCGGACAAGGTGTTTCCGGTATCTGCAACGGCATGCACTGCTTCGGCGGCAATCAAAAGATGATGGAAGCCAATCATATTTCCCTCCCCAGTACGGAAAAACAGGAAGCTTTTGCAAAAGCAGGCAAAACACCGCTCTACTTCGCAGCAGATGGAAAATTGCTCGGCACGCTCACCGCTGCTGACCCGATTCGCCAGACCAGCCGAACTGCTGTTGCAGAATTTCAGCGGATGGGGCTGGATGTCATCCTTTTAACGGGTGACAACCGCCTGACCGCAGAAGCCATTGCACGGCAGGCAGGAATTACGCATGTCATTGCAGATGTTCTGCCGCAAGACAAGGCAATGCAAGTTAAGCAGTTACAGGCAGATGGCAAGAAAACTGCCATGATTGGCGATGGGATCAACGATGCTCCGGCACTGACACAAGCTGATATCGGGATTGCCATTGGAGCGGGAACAGATGCTGCCATTGACTCTGCTGATATTGTCTTGATGCGGAACGATTTACAGGACGCTGTCACAGCCATTCAGCTGAGTCGGGCAACCATCCGCAACATCAAAGAGAATCTGTTCTGGGCATTTATCTACAACTTAATCGGTATCCCGATTGCAGCTGGTGTATTCTATCCGATTTTCGGATGGGAAATGAACCCGATGATTGGTGCAGCAGCCATGAGTTTTAGTTCTGTCTTTGTGGTCAGCAATGCCCTGCGGCTGCGGCGATTCCGTCCATTCGGAAAATCTTCCAGCAAAAAACCGGATACAACACCCGTTGCAAATGGCGAAATTGTCATTCAAATCAAAGGTATGATGTGCGAACACTGCGTGGCAGCTGTTACGAAAGCCTTGCAATCTGTTTCCGGCGTTACAGAAATGAGAGTGGTTCTGTCAGAAAATCGGGCATATTGCAAAGGAACACCGACCGATGCAGAACTTCGCACCGCCATTCAAAACGCTGGCTATCAAGTTAAAAAAATCATCCGATAACTGAAAATCCCCTATAACAAAAATG
>HF997975.1:126336-146729 GCA_000433635.1 Ruminococcus sp. CAG:254 | reverse complement strand
TATAACAAAAATGTGCCTCTCCAGCAACCGCCGGAGAGGCACTTATTTTTTTCATTTTACCCAATTGCATTGACGATTGCCATCGCCAAAGAGACAATCACACAAACAATGGTAACTGGGGCTGTCCAGTAAACCAGTGCTTTCTTGCCACCGCTCGCCTGCGGAACAGTATTCCCCAACCGGAATGTTTCCCGATGTTTCACCAATTCCACGATGAACAGTACACATCCGGCAATCAGAATCCCAATCACTAAGAAATTCATACCTGCCAACAGCAGCATTTTCAATGGATGCTGCAACATTCCTTCTAAATCCAGATTGTCCGTATCCAATCCACTATAAGCAATGGACTGCATCGTTCCAATGAAATTCATCGTGAAATGAATCGCCATCGCTGGCAGAACCGAACGTGTTTTTGCAGTTAAGAAAGCGGCACAGATGCCCAAAACCGCAGTATAGAAAAACTGCTCATAATTGCAGTGCCACAGTCCAAAGGTGATTCCAATCGTAATGACACCAAACCAGCTGCCGAACCGCTCGGTATTGCGGAAAAGCGTTGCCCGAAACAGCATTTCTTCAAAAATTGGTGCGTAGAGCGAAAATGCAACAATATTATTCAGATAACCAACCCAGTTTTCTTCTGCAACCATAGAGGGTGCTTGTAATTCCACATCCGTGACCATCTCAATCACATTGAAAAAGATTTGACTTGCCATCGAAGTGGCATACACCAGCCCCAATGCAATCAGACACCACCGGAACAACTGTCCGCCGGAAGCCTGTGGTTTTCGATAGCTGTCTTTCAAGTTCCAGCCGATTTTTCTGCCCAGAATCGCCCGAAACAAGAATAATAGCACGGGTACAATGACAACATACTGCACAAAGTAGACGATGACTTCATAAATCGCCTCATAATAAGTAGAATCTTCCGGCAAAAGATGCGGAATCAACAACTGAATCCCAAACACTGCCGCATAAATCAGCCCGTAAAATAACAACAACATGAGAGAATTGACATTTGAGGCTGTCCGAATTGCCTTTTTCAACGTCCGTTCCATTTTTTAATACTCCTTTTCTGTCATCCATTGCATGGAAACTGGCAGCAATCCCATATCGGCAATCCTGCCATTCTTAGTGTAACAGAAAGCGACAAAGATGTCAACCATACAAAATAGAACCTACTTCTTCTAACTTTTAATACTCCTTCTCTGCCATCCACTGCACAGAAAACCGCATAGAAACTGGCAGCAACACCAGACAAACAATACTGCAAATCCACAGCGTTATAGAAAGATGCAGGGATGTCAACCATGTAGAACCAGAACCACTCAAAAATCCCGTTACACCGCCGACCAGTACACAGAGCAGCATATAAATAAATTTTGCTTTCTGAAAGCCTAACTTATAATACAATGGCAGCAAAACGCACTGAAAACAAATTCCCAAGATGCCAGAACGCATTGCCAACGCAAATGATAACGCATTTCCCGTTAAAATCGCTGTGACAATCCCAACAACTGCCGCTGAACCCAAGCCAAACACCAACAACAATACATATTTCTCCAACACCATTTGTTTTCTGGAACATGGCAATGTCATCAGCCAAGCGTTGGTTTGCTCCTGCTGCTCCAATGCCAAGGCAGAACAGGGCAGCAACGTGAAAAAAATTGGCATCAAAGTTGAAAAATTGAAAAAAAACGAAATGTCATCCTGACGACCTGTGTTCCAAACAGATGCAACCGTCATCATAAGAAAAACGCTCGTTAATATTGCAGTTTGCATCCGCATCACTTTTAAATCTTTCCATAGAATCCCAAGCATGAAACGATCCCTCCTTAAAAGTCTTTTGTCTGATATTTATGCAGCGTCAACAGCAACGAAACGCCATGCAGCAATAATAATCCTGCAAGGATTCCAACAATCCAAACCATTGTGAAACCGCCATCAAAAGGGAAACCATTCGTCTGGTCGGAAATAGAAGAAAAGCCAATTCCGCCCGAAACCATCAACAGCAGTACGAAAATCAATGCTTTCTGGCTGCCGAAATACACAAACAAGGGCAGATAAATCGTATTCACCAACAGAACAATGCCCATTGCAACTGCAACAATTCCCCATATGCCCTGCAAGGCAATCGCCAACAGCAATGCATAGCCGCCCATGATTGCCGCACAAATCCAGGTTAAAACATAATTGCCCAGAGCAACTTGTTTCCGAGTCAGTGGCAGAGTCAGCAGCAAATCTGTATTTTTTTCCTGCTCCTCCACCTGTAAAACAAAAATCGGCAGCATAGAAGCATAGATGGAAAGAAATACAACAAAAAAACCAAAGAAAAAAGAACCTGCTTCCCATGCAGCTGCTCCGCCAATCAAAGCGAACAGCAACACCGCTCCGGCAAGCACACCCATACAAATAAGAACCACTTTCATCTGTTTCCAGATTGTTTGAAACCGATACCATAGCAGTGTTTGCATTTTATTCGCCCCCTACTGCATACTTTGTCAGGAAAACCATAATATCTTCGATGTTTGCCGGTTCTGCTTCAAATGCAGATGGCAGCAAATCCCGTTTACAGAGCAGTTCCACATGATACGGCGTTTCTCGTCTGCCGCAGATTGCCTCCGGCATGAGTGCTTCTGCATCTTCCGCCGTACACTGTACCATGCAATAGGTATCCAATAAGGTATCCCGTTCCATGCTAAACAGTACCGTTCCTTCATGCAGAAACGTGATGTAATCGCAGATTTTCTCCAAGTCGCTGATGATATGGGAAGAAATCAAAATGGAATGTTCCCCATCGCTGACAAAATCCCGAAAAACATCCAAGATTTCCTCTCGCACCATGGGGTCTAACCCTGCAGTTACTTCATCCAAAATCAAAAGCTTTGGATGATGAGCAAGAGCAGCTGCCACGGCTAACTTTTTCTTCATGCCCATGGAAAATTCCTTGAACTTTTTCTTTTCCGGCAAGTGAAATTGTTCCAGATACTGTTGATATAGTGCCCCGTCCCAGTTGGAATAGACCCGTTTCAACATCTGATGCACATCCTGCGTGGTGAAACTCTGTGGAAAGTTTGCCGTATCCAGTACTACACCAATTTGCTGTTTCAACGCTGCATTTTCCTTTGTGGCATCCTGTCCGAGCAGCAGAACCGTTCCGCTGTCTGGACGTACTAAGTGCAGCATGGACTTCATGACGGTTGTTTTTCCTGCTCCGTTCTCTCCGATAAAGCCCATAATATAGCCCATTGGCAGCGTAAAGCTGACCGATTGCAATGCAAATTTCGGATATTGTTTACAGAGATTTTTTATTTCGATGGCATATTGCATGATGCATCCTCCTCATAAATCATATTCAACATTTCCTGTAAGTCCGCTTTGGAAAGTCCGCAGCCCTTTGCCAGTGTTGCAATCGCTTCCATGTGCGATTCAATCTGTCGCAGCCACTCTTCCCGCAGGACTTCTGTATTTTTCCGTGCGACAAAAACGCCTTTTCCGGCAATGGTATAGACAAATCCATCCCGTTCCAGTTCTTCATAAGCCCGTTTCGTGGTAATAATACTAATCCGCAGTTCTTTCGCCAGACTGCGAATAGATGGCAACATCGTGTCTTCTTCTAATGTTCCGTTGATAATCTGTTCTTTGATTTGCTGATAAATTTGCTGATAAATTGGAGCAGCAGTATTGTTGCGAATCATCAGCTGCATATGCATTCCTCCTTATCTACCGTATATATACAGTATATACAGTAGATACAGTTGTGTCAAGATGGTTTTGCTGTATTTTACAATTTATTCATAAAAATCCCCCCTGCTGAACGGATTTTCGTTCCAGCAGGGGGATTTTCTGATATTTCAAGTCAAATCCATGCCATTTTCTTTCAAATTAACTGCTGATTTTGCTTTGCAGCAATTCCATCGCCTGTTTCAACTGTGCATCCTGCTCCGAATAAGGTAACTGCTCCGCCGTCTGGCAGTTCAAACGTATTCTGCATGATGCTTTTTCCGAAGTTTTTTCAGCGAAACAATAAATACAGTTGCATCAAAGCACTGCCAATACATCTTGCAATTTATTCACAAAAATCCCCCTTTCCGAAACGATTTCCGTTCCAGCAAGAGGGATTTCTGATATTCTAGAGATTTTACCGCATCAAATCCATGCAGTTCTCTTTCCATTTAGCTATTGATTTTACTTTGCAGCAATTCCATTGCCTGTTTCAACTGTGCATCCTGTTCCGAATTTGGGTGGTCGAAGTCTACTTTTTCATAATCTTCTTCCATGATGACATCCGGCGTAATTCCAACACCGTGATAGCATTCGCCCTTTGTAGTCTGATAGGTGGCAACCGTCAAGGTAACTGCTCCGCCGTCTGGCAGTTCAAATGTATTCTGCATGATGCCCTTTCCAAATGTCTGCTCGCCGATAACGTCCGCCTTTCCGAAGTCTTTCAGCGAAGCGGTAAACAATTCCGCTGCACTAGCAGTATTTCCATTGACCAATACCATCATGGGCAAGTTCAATTCGTTTGCATCGGAATGCACCAAAACTTTTGTTGTTCCGTCCTGATAAGTTGCTGTTGCAATATCTCCAGCCGGAAGCAACGGGTCTACAATCTTTTCAAGGGCAGCAACCAGTCCGCCGCCATCCTCCCGAACGTCAAATACCAGTCCTTTTGCACCTTGTTTCAGCAGCTGATTCAATGCATTTTGGAACTGTTCCACGGTATTTTCTTTAAAAGAGGCAATGCGAATATATCCGATTTTATTTTCCAGCATCGTTCCATAAGCAGATGTGACTTGCATTTCCTGCCGCTGAACCGTTTTTTTCAGTTCTGTTTTTCCACGCTGAATCGTCAGTTCTACGCTGGTATCTGCCTCTCCACGCACATGACTGACTGCCTCCTGATAGCCCAAATCGGCAACCGTTTCTCCGTCCACAGCTGTAATAATGTCGTCCGCCTGTAAGCCTGCTAATTTTGCAGGAGATGGATTTTCAACAGAAACAATCTGCAAACCGCTTTCATCCTCAGTCAAAGTGACGGTTACCCCGATTCCAACGGAAACGCCAGCTTCATTGCTCTGCCACTGGTGATATTCTTCATTGGTCAGATAGCCAGAATAGGGGTCATCCAGTGCACTGATATAGCCTTTCAATGCACCGTCCATCAACTTGGAATCATCGACCGATTCATAATAATTATCCCCGACTGCCTGTTCCAACACACTGATTCGCTGATTGTCACCCAGTGCGGTTTGTACTGCATGCAGGCTTGCTTGCAGCCGATAAATCACAACGCCCATACAAACAATGATTGCCAGCAGCAACCCTACAAACAGCCGCTTGAAAAAAGTACGTTTTTGCATGTTGTTGATTCCTTTCTAAAAAACAGAGCAGTGAAACTGTCCCCAGTCCCCCTGCTCTGTCTGATTCATATGCTATTCCAAATACCGTTTTTTCTTCTGTAATTTTTAATACAAATACCCTGTTGGGTCGACTCTGCTGCCGTTGACACGGATTTCAAAGTGCAGATGGTAACCGGTTGACCAGCCAGTCGAACCAACGTAACCGATCACATCACCCTGATTGACATGCTGTCCATAGGACACATTCAAAGATGCCATATGACCGTATACGGTGGAGTATGTACCATCGTGTTCAATGATGCAATAGTTGCCGTAGCCGCCGCCGCATCCACAGCTGGAATCCTTCCCATAGTTATGGGTGCAGGTATTGCTGACATAAATTACAGTACCACTTCTGGATGCTACTACAGATGCACCGCTAATGCCGCCACCTGCAATATCAATACCGCCGTGTGTGCTGTCCCAACGTGGACCATAACCACTGGAGAGATAATAGAATCCCGGAACTGGCCATGCAAACTGCGATTCATTATATGGAGCAGCAGTGGTTGCAATGGTCGTTGTGGTTTCTGGTGTTGTGGTTGTTTCCGGAGCAGTGGTTACTTCTTCCGTTGTGGTCGTGGTGGTTGTTTCTTCCACGACTGGTTCCGTTTCAATTGCTTCGGTCGTTTCCGTTGTGGTAGTGGTTTCCTCCCAGTAAGTGGTTGTTTCTACCGTTTCATACGGAATGGTTGTCACTTCCGGCTCTGTCGTGGTAGTCGTTTCTTCAGTAGTTGTGGTTTCCCAATCTTCTACCGACCACGGATCTTCCGTTGTCGTTGTGGTGGTTGTTTCCTCTGTGGTTTCTTCCGCAGTGGTTTCTACAACGTCAAACGCTTCTTCTGTCGTTGTGGTGGTTGTCGTTGTTTCTTCGGTTGTCGTTGTAGTGGTGGTCGTAGTCGTTGCAGTTGCACGAGCTGCCTCCTGCGACTTCCGAATTTCTGCCTGAATCTGCTGCGATTCTGCATCTCTTACAACGCTGTCCGGATTGGATGCATCATCTTCATGGTCGTGATGTTCATCCACTGCTGACCGAATGGATTCATCGGTTGACATTGCATAATCATCCTGAAGCTGTTCCAATGCAGCAGAGAATTCTTCCTTCTTCTGCTTTTCAGATGCTTTCTGTTCTGCCAGTGCATTCTTTTCTTCTTCCAAAGACTGCTGCTTCTGCTGGCAGGTTTCCAGCTTTTCCTTCAGATTGGAAACCAATTCATTATCATGCTTTGCAACCCGTGACATCAAGTCATACTTGGAAAGCAAGTCGTAAAAGTCGGTTGAACCAACCAAAGCAGACGCTAAGCTGTCGTTGCCCTGTACATACATGACTCGCAGCCGCTGCTTAAATTCTTCCAAACCGTTTGAGATTTCTGCATCCAGTGCAGCAACCTCATTCTTCAAATCGCAAATTTCCTGTTCTTTGTCGGTAATTGCGTCTTCCAGACGAGTCAGTTCCTCATCGACGATTTGCAAATTTGACTGCTGCAAAGAAATCTTTTCTTCCAAAGTCTTCTGGAAGCCTGCCTGTTCCTGCTGTTCGCTGCCCAGGTCATCCAATTCCTTTTGCATTTTTGCAATCTTGTCTGCATTTGCCTGTTTTTCGCTCTGCAATTCTGCCAGCGTCATTGCGGAAACTGGAACAGATTTTACAACGCCTGTTCCGCTATAAACGCCGCCGGTTAAAATTGCTGCACACAGGACTACCGACAGAAACCGCTTCATTCCTTTTAAACGCATCATATACTGTTTCCTCCTTTTAGACATTCAGATGTTTTCTCATAGATAAGACGCTGCCAAGTGCACCAAACAGCACACCACTGCCAATATAGGCAAGAGCAACGACTCCGGCAACTTGTCCGAATGACATGATGCTGCCTCTGCCGATGACAGAAACAAAATCCGTCTGATTCGTTACAAGGTTAATCAGGGAATCATAGCTGACCCACGTGATGACAAACGCCACACAGCCGGCCAAAAATCCTGTCACCATGCCTTCTACGAAAAAAGGAATCCGAATGAATGCATTGGTCGCACCAACATATTTCATAATCTGAATCTCGGAACGTCTTGCAAATACACTTGCTTTTGTAGTATTCGCAATGATGACCAGCGAAATTACAATCAATGCAACAATAATCACGCTGCATACAATGGTAATGATTCGCCGCAGTTCCATCAACAGATTGACGAAATCCATCGGTGCTCGTATGGAATAGATATGATCCAGAGATTCAATCTGGACAATGGTATCTGCAATCTGGTCGATATTCTTCACCCGCAGGCGATAAGCATCAACCAAAGGATTGTCGTCTCCAAGCGAATCGAAGAGCATTTCGTACCCGTCCATGCTGTTTTTCAAGTCTTCAAATGATTCTTCCTTGGAATAAAAATTGACCTCTGCGATGTTGTCAATCTGGCTCAGCTGTCCCTTCAGGACGCTGACCTCTTCCTGTGTGGTATTTTCATCCAAATAAACAATGATTTCATTTTTATTTTCAATACCGCCCATCATCGAAGAAATGTTCATATAGAACAGCGTTGCAACACCAACCAGAAGCAGAGAAACCAGAAGCACACAAAATGATGCAAACGACATCATCCGGTTTTTCCAGATATTTTCCACTCCTTGTTTGGCCAAATACTTTAAGCCACTAACTTTCATGAATTAAATTGCCTCCAACTACTTCGTCAAACACAATCCGACCCTGTTGAATCGTGATAATCCGCCCGCCAAAATAACGAACTAAACTGTGTTCATGCGTAACCATGAGAATGGTTGTGCCGCATTCGTTAATTTCCCGCAGAAGGTCTACGATTTCATAGGAAAGTTCCGGATCAATGTTGCCGGTTGGTTCGTCCGCAATAATCAGCTGCGGGTCGTTGACCAATGCTCTTGCAATGGCAACCCGCTGCATTTCGCCGCCGGACAGCTCGTTCGGATAATTTTTTGCTTTATCCTGCAAGCCAACCAAGTCGATCACATACGCCACTCGCTTTTTGATATACGAAGTGGGTGCGTCAATCACTCGCAGCACAAATGCGATGTTTTCATACACCGTCATGGACGGAATCAGACGGAAATCCTGAAAGACAAACCCAATCGTCCGCCGCAGTGCCGGCACTTGCCGCTGCTTCAGTTTTCCGAGATGGTAGCCGTTGACGAAAACCGTACCGCTGCTTGGGTTGATTTCCTTTAAAATCAGCTTGATCATGGTACTTTTTCCTGCACCCGATGGTCCAACGACAAATGCAAAGTCCCCATCATTGATTTTCAGGTTGACGTTATGCAAAGCATCGACACCGCCGGAGTACACAACAGAGACATCTCTCATTTCCACCATGTGTCTTATACAGTCCTTTCTATGTTCAGATAGATGACAGACCGAAAATGGTTAGAATTTTGCCGGATTTGCGGACAGATACCGCTTAACCATCAATGCAATCTTAAAGATGATGGCGTGGTCAAATTCCCGCAAGTCCAAACCTGTCAGCTTCTTGATCTTTTCCAGCCGGTATACCAGCGTATTCCGGTGTACAAACAGCTTTCTGGAAGTTTCAGAAACATTCAGATTATTTTCAAAGAACTTTTGAATGGTAAACAGTGTTTCGTGATCCAAAGATTCAATGCTGCCCCGCTTGAACACTTCGTGCAAGAATGTTTCACACAAGGTGGTCGGCAGGTGGTAAATCAGGCGTGCAATGCCCAGATTATCGTAGCTGACAATGGCTTTATCCGTATCGAAGACCTTTCCGACTTCCAGAGCGGTCTGTGCCTCCTTGAAGGAACGGGACAGTTCTTTGATGCTGTCCACAATGGTACCGATACCGACATTGACACGGGTATAAAATTCGCCGCTGAGTGTATCCGCAATGGAACGAGCCAGCTTTTCCAAGTCTTTGGCGTCCACAGCCCCCTTGATTTCCTTTACCAGAACGATATCACTTTCCGAAATGGTAAAGACAAAATCCTTGTTCTTGTCCGGGAACAGGTTCTGGATGACATCATAAGCAGAAACATCGTTGGTGGATACAATCCGAATCAGCAGGACAACCCGGCTGACTTCCGCATTAAAATGCAGTTCTCTTGCCTTGATGACAATATCGCCCGGCAGGACGTTGTCCAAAACCACATTCTTGATGAAGTTGTTGCGGTCATATTTTTCATCATAATACTGCTTAACGTTAAACAGTGCAATTGCCAGAATGTTGGCATACTTTGCAGCTGCATCATCTACGCCCTCTACGAATACCGCATATTCCGGCTTATTCGGAGAGCCGAACGGCTTATATGTATATCCGTCCCGGATAAAAATATCATGGACATCACTCAGATCCAAAGAAACGAATTCATTGGTGGTGCCGACTTTCGTCAGATCGCTGCAAGCAATAATGGTTGCACTATCATCCACAACGCCGACAGTCGCATCAATGGTATCCCGCATCTGATGGACAAGCCCCTGAAACAATCGATTCGACATATTGAAACATCCTTTCGTTTTCTATCTTATACAACAACGCAAAACGGTTTCTTGTCCGTTATCCGAGCAAACTGCTCGAATATATAGAAAATTGTAGCACATCCGACCGCAAAAAGATATAGACGAATTGTAAAATTTATATTTTTCATGAAACTATCACAAAGGAACTTGCAAAAAAAGAGTTATTTTCCAGTGATTCTTCCGGAAAATTGGATTTACATCTTTTCCGGACAATCGATTTTCAAAATCCGCAGTGTATTCCGCAGAGCCTGCTTGGCAGCCTGACAGAGCAGCAGTCTTGCCTGCTGGAGTTCCGGTTCTGCGTGCTTAACCGTGCAAGCATCATAAAACTTGTGGAACAGCGTTGCCAGTTCCGTTGCATACTTCGTCATTTCAGACGGGTCATAGGAAGCAGCTGCTGCATCAATTCTGGATGGCAGTGCGGCCAGATGCCGAATCAGAGCAATTTCCTGCGGCTGTTCCAGCAGATTCAGAACAGACAAATCTGCTTCGCCCACAGAAACGCCTTCTTCTTCCATGTTCCGCAGCAAGCTGCAAATTCTTGCATGGGCATACTGAACATAGTAAACCGGATTCTGAGAGGACTGTTCCACAGCCAAATCCAAATCAAATTCAAAGTGAGAATTTGCTTCTCTGGTGTTAAAGAAGAATCTTGCTGCATCAATCGGAATTTCATCCAGCAGGGTTACCAGTGTGATTGCCTTTCCGCTCCGCTTGGACAGCTTTACGACTTCGCCGTCCCGCATCAGCATTACCATCTGCATCAGAACAACATCCAGCCGGTTTGCATCTGCCCCCATTGCAGTCAGGGCTGCTTTCAAGCGTGGTACATAGCCGTGGTGGTCAGCACCCAGAATATCAATCGCACGGTCAAAGTGTCTGGTCATCAGCTTGTCATAGTGGTAAGCGATATCCGGCACAATGTAAGTCGGGATTCCGTTCGCACGAACCAGTACAAAATCCTTATCTGCACCGAATTCTGTTGCCTTGAACCAAACTGCTCCATCCTGTTCATAGGTATAGCCCCGCTTGGTCAGCTCTTCTACTACATGCTTTACGCTGCCATTTTTGTGCAGGGTGCTTTCCCGAAACCAGTTGTCATAGACAATGCGGTACTTCTTCAAATCCCGTTCCAGTCCGGCAATGTTCTTCGGCAGAGCATAGCCAACCAATGCATCTCTCCGCTGCTTGCTGTCGCAGTTCACATATTTGTCGCCATACAAATCCCGAAATGCTTCTGCGTGTTCGATGATGTCCACGCCCTGATACGCATCTTCCGGCATCGGAACAGACGGGTCAAACAGCTGCAAATACCGCACTTCCAGTGAAGTGGCAAACTTTTCAATCTGATTACCAGCATCGTTGATGTAAAATTCCCGTTCTGCATGGTAGCCAGCCCAGTTCAAGATTTCTGCAAGGCTGTCGCCCAGTGCACCGCCTCTTGCATTTCCGACATGCATCGGGCCTGTTGGGTTGGCGGATACAAATTCCACCAAAATCCGCTTGCCTGCTCCGGTTTCGGTCTTGCCGTAGTCATCGCCTTCCGCCAGAACGGTCTGTGCGGTCTTAGAAAACCACTGCCGTTTCAGGAAAAAGTTCATGAAGCCCGGCCCTGCAATTTCTGCCTTTTCAAAGCTGCTGCCCTGCAACTGCAATTCGTTGAAAATTGCCTCTGCAATCTTTCTCGGCGGCATCCGGAATGCCTTTGCATTTACCATTGCAATATTTGCGGCAAAATCGCCATGGCTTTTATCTGCCGGAACTTCAATCTTAAAAGTGTTCATCGGCTCTGCCGGCAATGTGCCCGCCGCAACTGCACGGCCAACGCTCTCTAATAATAAGGTATATAATTCCTTTTCTGCAAGTTTCATGCAATCTGCCATATTCTAAAATTCCTCACTCTCTTTGTGTTTGCTTCCTGTATTTATGCTTCCTGCTGCGTTACGACTTCCAGATAAATTTCATTATCGGATAAGAAAGACGCATTGACATCCAGCGTATACCGCAGATACAACCGACCGCCCTGCGGACTCAGATTGTCTTCAATCTTGTTGGTATAAATCCCAAGGGTCATATCACCGAACGGTGTTCCGTACAGGCAATAATGTTTCTTCCCCGTTTCAATCATCAGGTTGGAATTTGCCGAACCACGCCGTACAATGGAAACACACCGTCCCTCTGTTCCAGTGATTTCCGTAGTGGAGTCCTCAAAGCCGGTTGCTTCCGATTCTTCATAGGAAACCGACCAGTTTTTTCCGTCGTGCTCATAAACGCCTTCGGTTCGCAATTCTGTTTCGTTTTCTTCCTCTTCGTTTCGCTGCACGCTCCGCAGGATAATTTCTACTTTTTTCTTCAACAGCCTGCCTCCTTCTGCCAGCTGCTCTGATAAACCGCACCGGACACCTCTTCCTGTAAGAAATGGGCTGCATTCTCGGTAAACAGAGAAACGCTGTCGCTGACATAGTATGTGTTCTTACCCTTTTCTGTCCGGTCGCTCAGCAGGTTTTGTTCTGCCAGACATTTCTTTGCATAGCCGGCGGTTTCTGCACCCGGAGAAATCAGGGCAACGTCCCGTCCCATAATATCCCCGATTAAATCCGCAATCACCGGATAATGGGTACATCCTAAAATCAAGGTGTCCACTTTCTGTTCTTTTATCGGCGTTAAATATTCCTCTGCAACCAGTCGGGTCACAGGATTGTTGAAATCGGTATAACCGTTCTCCACCAGATGAACGAACAGCGGACACGCCTGCGTTGCAACAAAGAAATCCGGATGCTGCTGCAAAATGGCTCTCTCATAGCTCTTGCTTTTAATGGTGGCGGATGTGCCAATGATTCCAATGCGTTTGGTTTTGGTGACGGCACAAGCTGCCTCGACTGCCGGATAAATGACACCGGCAAACGGAATATCTGTTACAAATGGCTGGTCGCCAACGATGGAACTCACCGTTCCGCAGGCTGCAATAATCATTTTCACCTGATACTGTCGCAGAAATGCAACGTCCTCCTTTGCATACCGCAGAATCGTTTCCGGACTGCGGCTGCCGTATGGAACACGAGCAGTATCTCCAAAATAAATAATATTCTCATGCGGTAACAATCGATTCAGTTCTTTGACCGTTGTCAAACCGCCCATGCCAGAATCAAATACACCGATGGCATCATTTTTCATGCTCTCTATCCTCTCTGCTTCTCCATGAAATGACTGCGTTCCGGCTGTATTAATACATCCGTTCTGCATTTTCCATTGCCTGTTCAATCAACTTATCCACTAAGTATTCCTGTGACATGCCCAGATGTTCCATCAGCTTCGGATACATGCTGATGTTGGTGAAGCCCGGCAGGGTGTTGATTTCGTTCAGAATGATGCCGCCATCCTTTTGCAGGAAGAAGTCCACTCTCGACAAGCCCTTGCAGCCCAGTGCCTTGTATGCCTTAACAGCAGTTTCCCGCAGCATATCCGACTGTGCATCGGTAATCCGTGCCGGAATAAAGAGCTGAGAAGTGCCTGTGATGTATTTGTCTTCATAGTCGTAAAATTCTGCTGCCGGCTGGATTTCTCCAACATAAGATGCAAACGGTGCATCATAGCCGAATACGGCAACTTCCAGTTCTTTGCCGTCAATAAATTCTTCAATTACGACCTTGCAGTCATGAGAAAATGCAATCTGAATGGCTTCCCGAAGGGTTTCCATATCGGTTGCCTTGTTGACACCCACAGAAGAGCCTGCATTTGCCGGCTTTACAAAGACTGGAAAGCCCAATGTTTCTGCAATTGCCTGACAGGTTTCTTCCATCTTTCCAATTTCCCGCTGGCTGACGCAAGCCCACTTTGCTGTACGAATACCATTGTAGTCCAAAACGGTATGCGTCATGCACTTATCCATGCAGAGAGCACTGCTCAGAGTACCGCATCCAACATACGGCAGCTTTGCCAGTTCCAACAGTCCCTGTAATCTGCCGTCTTCGCCGTTTCTGCCGTGCAGCACCGGAAAGACAACATCAATCTTTTTATTATAGGTTTCCCCGTTTTCAATCGTGATAATTCCCTTGTGAATCGGGTCTGGGGAAATAATTGCAGCGGTGCAGTCCGGGTTCGTTTCCCATGCACCAGAAGCAATTTCACTGACATCGCCCGGAAAATACAGCCATCTGCCCTTCTTGGTAATCCCAATACAAATGACTTCGTATTTTTCCTTCGGAATGCTGCGAATCACATTGGTTGCAGACATCAGGGAAACTTCATGTTCGCTGGAAACGCCGCCAAACAAAACGGCTACTCTCGTTTTTGCCATAAGAAAAAACTCCTAACTTTGATTCATTTACGGAGAACCGCCAAAAAACGCCCTCCATACAATAGTCTATTTTATTATAGCAGGTTTCATAACATTCTGCAAGCCTTTTTCGCCCCGCTTTTTCCAGAAATCCGGGAAAATCAGATTTTTTGCGGTTTTTTTGGAAAACTGCTTGACAAACGCTGCGAAACATGATATAATGATAGCACCTCTGTTACAGGGGTTTCTTTTTGTGCTTTTTTACAAGAGAAACCTGTATTTGAGGGAGGCAAACGAACCGTCTCCCGCTGCATTCGCAGGACGGGGAGGAGTATAAGAGCAGGAGGTGCCGATAATGAGAGTGAAGGTAACACTGGCTTGCACAGAATGCAAGCGTCGCAACTATGTAACCAAGAAGAACAAGCGTAACAATCCGGAACGGATTGAAATGAACAAACACTGCAAGTTCTGCCGGAAACATACTTTGCACAGAGAAACAAAGTGATGACTGGAGGTTCTGAGATGTCCGACAAAGAAAAAAAGGCGGCTCTTTCAGAAGAAAAGGCTACCAAGAAGGAAAAAAAGGCGAATGCCGCAGACTCCGGAAAATCCAAAAAAGAAAAAGAAAAAAAGTCCGTTTTCAAGAGAATTGCCGCTTGGTTTAAGGATCTGAAAAAGGAATTCAAAAAGGTTGTATGGCCTACCAAAAAGTCCGTATTCAACAATACCCTCGTGGTTTTGTGCGTTGTAATTGTCGGCAGCGTTGTAATCGGTCTGTTGGATCTGGGCTTCCTGAACCTGATGCAATTCCTGATGGGACTTTCTAAGTAAGGACACAGGGAGGCACTTTGTATGTCAGAAACTGCAAAATGGTACGTCATCCACACTTATTCCGGCTATGAAAATAAAGTAGCCCAGGACATCGAAAAAGTTGTGGAAAACCGGAAACTGCATGACATGATTTTGGAAGTGCGGGTTCCCACAGAAAAGGTAACCGAGATTACCGACGGCAAAATCCGAGAAGTGGAACGGAAGACATTTCCGAGCTATGTACTTCTCAAAATGATCTATACAGATGATACTTGGCATGTTGTCAAAAATATTCGTGGTGTCACCGGATTCGTTGGCCCTGGGTCAGAACCAACCCCGCTTTCGGAACAGGAAGTACAGGCTTTGGGCGTTGACCTTGGAACAACCATCGAAGTCAACTATGCAGTCGGCGATACGATTATGATCAGCGGCACTGCAATGGATGGCTTTGTTGGTGTGGTTCAGAATATCAACATGGAAGAAGGCACAGTCGATGTTCTCGTTTCGATGTTCGGAAAAGAGACACCGGCAACCGTTGCTTTGAATCAAGTCGTTCTGATGGATTCTTAAAAAACGCATAAGCAAGCGGAATCCACTGGATTCCCGTGGGAGGGCTGCTGGTTTCAGCACCCGCCGTTTACCACATTATGGAGGTGTGCAACATGGCACAGAAAGTTACAGGTTATATTAAGCTTCAGATTCCGGCAGGGAAAGCAACCCCTGCTCCGCCGGTTGGTCCTGCACTGGGTCAGCATGGTGTGAATATCATGGCATTCACAAAGGAATTCAACGAAAGAACCAAGAATGATATCGGTATGATCATCCCGGTTGTTATCACGGTTTATGCAGATCGTTCCTTTACATTCATCACAAAGACTCCGCCGGCTGCTGTTCTGCTGAAGAAGGCTTGCGGTCTGGAAACTGCTTCCGGCGTTCCGAACAAGACAAAGGTTGCAAACATCACAAAAGAACAGATTCAGCAGATTGCGGAACACAAGATGCCAGACCTCAACGCTGGTTCTTTGGAAGCCGCTATGAGCATGATCGCTGGTACCGCACGTTCCATGGGAATTGTGGTTGTTGACTAAAAGAGAATGAAAATGCGGCATGGAGGTGCAGCAGCAAGCTGCACGGCTCTGTCTTCTCAAATGGTGGGAGGAGCATTCCGCTAATCGGCTGTGCGTTCCAGCACACCGATATTACCACTGAATCAGGAGGAATCATATCAATGAAACACGGAAAAAAGTATGTTGACAGCCGCAAGGCTGTAGATGCCAGCAAGCAGTATGCTTCTGAAGAAGCACTGGGTCTGGTTTGCGAAAACGCTAAGGCAAAGTTTGATGAAACTGTAGAAGCTCATATCCGTCTGGGCGTTGACTCCAGACACGCTGACCAGCAGGTTCGTGGTGCAGTTGTACTGCCGAACGGCACTGGTAAGACTGTACGGGTTTGCGTATTCTGCAAGGAAGATAAGTATGAAGCTGCTAAGGCAGCTGGTGCTGATTTCGTTGGCGGTCAGGATCTCGTTGACAAGATCACCAAGGAAAACTGGATGGATTTTGACGTTGTAATTGCTTCTCCGGACATGATGGGTCTGGTTGGTCGTCTTGGTAAAATCCTCGGCCCACGTGGTTTGATGCCAAACCCGAAGGCTGGTACTGTTACACCGGACGTTGCAAAGGCAATCAACGAAGCAAAGGCTGGTAAGATTGAATACCGTCTGGACAAGACCAATATCATCCACTGCCCAATCGGCAAGGCTTCCTTCGGTGCTGATAAGCTGGTTCAGAACTTTGAAGTTCTGATGGACGCAATCGTAAAGGCAAAGCCGTCCGCTGCAAAGGGTACTTACCTGAAGTCCTGCACCGTTACTTCTACTATGGGTGTTGGCGTTAAGGTATCTACCACAAAGTATGGTGTTTGATCACAAAGTCCACACTTTTTTATAAGCGTAAACCGCATAACCTGTTTTCGGACAGGCTATGCGGTTTTTTCTTTTTCCCATTGCTCGAAAATTTCTTGAAAAAAATTGCAAAAACCCCTTGACAAATCCCCTTCCCTATGCTATACTATACTCATAAACATGAACAATTGCTCATGTGTTCAAAAATCAAAAAGGGAAAGGTGATTCATCATGAAAAAAACATTCAAATTGCAGGATCTGGACTGTGCAAACTGTGCCGCTAAAATGGAGCGTGCCATTCAGCAGGTAGAAGGCGTGATTTCCGCCAACGTCAGCTTCATGACCCAGAAGCTTTCCATCGAAATCGCCGACGAAAACTTCGACAGCGTTTGGAAAGAAGTGAAGAAAAAGGCAAAGAAAGCTAACCCAGACGTTACCATCTTAGACTAACGACTTTATTCTTTACATCAGGAGGGATGCAGTATGACTCGCAAACAAAAACGTATGCTGATTCGGATTCTCATTGCCGCTGTTCTATTTCTCGCAGCACTGATTACAGACCACACGCTGCATCCGTCTATGTGGATCGTCCTGCCGATTTTCGCAGCTGCTTATCTCGTGGTCGGCTGGGATATTCTCTGGAAAGCCATTCGTAACATTTCACATGGACAGATTTTCGATGAAAATTTCCTGATGGCAATCGCCTCTTTGGGTGCATTTGCCATGCAGGAATTTGATGAGAGCGTTGCGGTTATGCTGCTCTATCAAATCGGAGAACTGTTCCAATCCTATGCCGTCAACAAATCTCGAAATGCGATTTCCTCTTTGGTGGAATTACGACCAGATGTTGCAACAGTAGAACGAAACGGCGAACTGCTGGAAGTTGACCCAGATGAAGTTGCTGTTTCAGAAACCATTGTTGTAAAAACTGGCGAACGGATTCCGTTGGATGGCATCATTTTAGAGGGAACAAGCACTTTAGATACCGCTGCTCTTACCGGGGAATCTCTCCCCCGTTCCGTTACGGTCGGAGATGAGGCGTTGAGCGGCTGTATCAATCAAAGTGGTTTGCTGAAAATTCGGGTAACAAAGCCGTTTGAACAATCTACCGTTTCCAAAATTCTGGAACTGGTCGAAGAAGCAAGCGAACGCAAAAGCAAGAGCGAAGCATTTATCACCCGTTTTGCAAAATATTACACGCCGTTTGTTGTGATTGCAGCCGTGCTGCTGTCTATTCTTCCGCCGATTCTCACCGGAAACCTCTTAAACGGTGCAGTTTGGCTGAAATGGGTTTCCCGTGCACTGACATTCTTGGTTATCTCTTGTCCGTGTGCACTGGTCATCTCTGTCCCCCTCTCCTTCTTTGGCGGCATTGGCGGTGCATCGAAAAACGGTATTCTCATCAAAGGCAGCAACTACTTGGAGGCTCTCGCAGATGTCAATACGATTGCATTTGACAAAACTGGTACTCTAACACAAGGCACATTCACCGTTACGGGACAATATCCGGAAAACGGTACAACAGAAGCTCAGCTGCTGGAATGGGCAGCCATGGCAGAAGCATTCTCTACACATCCAATTGCAAGTTCTCTGCGGGAAGCTTACGGAAAGCCCATCGCAAAAGAACAAATTCAGGATGTGCAGGAAGTTGCCGGAAACGGCGTACAGGCAACCATTCAAGGACATCTTGTTCTCGCAGGAAAGGCAGCGATGCTCGAACAGCAAAATATTTCCGTTCCGGCAGAAACAAAATCACTGACGGGTACAAAAGTATTTGTTGCAGTTGACCATGTTTATCAGGGCTGCATTTTAATTGCTGACCCGTTGAAGCCAACTTCTGCCGCTGCCATTCAGGCAATCAAGGCACTGGGCGTTGAAAAGACGGTTCTGCTCAGTGGCGACACCGAACAGACTGCAAAGGCAGTTGCAAACACGCTGCACATGGATGAAGTACATGCACAGCTGCTTCCACAGGATAAAGTACAGTGTCTGGAAGACCTGCTGCATTCGCAGAAGGAAGGCAAACTGCTTGCCTATGTTGGTGATGGCATCAACGATGCACCGGTTTTGACCCGTGCAGATGTCGGCATTGCTATGGGTGCAATGGGCAGTGATGCTGCAATTGAGGCAGCAGATGTAGTATTGATGGATGACAATCCGGATAAATTGCCAGTTGCGATTCGAATCGCCCGCAAGACAAAACGAATTGTACGGGAAAACATTGTATTTGCACTGGGCGTAAAAGGCATTGTGTTAATCTTAGGGGCTTTGGGGCTTGCAAATATGTGGGCTGCGGTATTTGCAGATGTTGGCGTTGCCATGATTGCAATCTGCAATGCAATTCGTACCCTCCGCATCAAATAAACGATAATAAAAAGAAAAGCCACTGCTGGTTTGGAAGAGTCCAGCAGTGGTTTCTTTTTTGGGAACTACAGCATTCTTTTATTCAAAAAAAGCATCTGCTGAATGTGAATACCATTTCCCTTTATATTGATACACAGTAACTCGATAATCGTCAATATGACCAGTATCATCATATATCGTGCATATGCATCTTACTGCCTCATCTGCTTTGATACCAACTTCACCCAAATAATTCTCATTAAAATTCTGTATTCTATCTATACTAAGTTCCTCTTGTTCATCTACAGACACAGACTTAAAAGTTTTAATGATATCACTCTTTTTTTCCAGTTCCTGTTCCATATAAGCCGTCAACTGTTCTGATGTCAAACTCAGTTCGTCTTCCCAGTGTTCTTTTGCTTCTGCTGGCATCAGTTTCATCATCTTATCTGTTCCAAGCGTATAATATGCTTCCCAGTATGCCACCGCTGCCTTTTCTGCACTGCTGTATCCATCTTTACCGCTGCCGCCGCCACTGCTGCCACAACCTGTCAATGTTCCCCCCAGCACTGCGACTGCCATAACCAAACCAAGTACCTTTTTCATACATTTTTCTCCTTTTCGATTCGCCCAACTCATTTGAAAATAATTGGAAATCATCTATATTAAGCCAATTATACCAGAAAAAGAAAACTATAAAATTAATTTTCCTGAAATTTACTGTAAAATCTTGCCGATTACGCCCTATCATGCCATTTCCCATATATAGATTCCAAATAAATACGATAAAAAATACCACTGTTGGATTTTTATCACCAACAGTGGTTTCCGAAAAAACAAAAATCCCCTCGCAGCGATTGCCGCAAGGGGATTCTTTTTGACTGAAAAAAGTAAGAAAACCTTACTTGATTTCGATGGTAGCACCAGCTTCTTCCAGCTTAGCCTTCAGAGCTTCTGCATCAGCCTTGGAAACGCCTTCCTTGATGGTAGCCGGAGCAGATTCAACAACTGCCTTAGCTTCCTTCAGACCCAGACCCAGAACGTCCTTAGCAGCCTTGATAACAGCCATCTTAGCGTCACCAAAGGAAGCCAGTACAACGTCGAATTCGGTCTTTTCTTCTGCTGCAGCTGCACCTGCACCAGCTGCCGGAGCAGCTGCC
>HF997975.1:114388-126322 GCA_000433635.1 Ruminococcus sp. CAG:254 | reverse complement strand
CCAGCTGCCGGAGCAGCTGCCATAACAGCAGTTACACCAAATTCTTCCTGAATTGCGTCGATCAGTTCAGACAGTTCCAGAACGGACAGAGTCTTAATATCGTCAATAAACTTTGTAATCTTTTCAGATGCCATGATAATAATCTCCTTTGTAATATTTTCATCATCCGCTATGCTGTCATGCAGCAGCGGTATGTGGGAACGAGCACTGCCTTATGCAGCTTCTTCTTCGTTCTTCTTGTCTGCCAGAGCCTGCAGTGTAGCAGCCAGCTTCCGCAGCGGACCCTGCAGAGAACCAACGAGCTGTGCCAACAGAACATCCTTGGACGGAATCTTGGACAGAGCCATAACACCAGCGGTGTCATAAGCAACGCCGTCTACATAACCAGCCTTCAGGTTGAAGGTTTCCGGCTTGCTTTCTGCGAACTTGCCCAGAATACGAGCAGCAGCAGTCTGGTCATCGTTAGAAACAGCGATTGCAGTTGTACCGTGCAGTACATCTTCAAAAGAATCAACGATGCCCATTTCCTTCAATGCAAAACGCAGCATAGAGTTCTTTTCTACTGTGTAAGAAACGCCTGCTTCCCGCAGTTCCTTTCTCAGCTTGGTATCTTCTTCAACGGTAATGCCCTTGTAGTCAACCAGAACGAAAGAAACGCTGTTCTGCAGCTTTTCGGTCAAAGCAGCAACCTTTGCCTTTTTGCTTTCCAGAATCTTTTCACTTGCCATGTGAATTCACCTCCGATACTATTGTTATCGTATCAAAGAAATGCTATCACAATCCAAAAAAAGCCGTCATTCGACAAGGAATGCGGCAGTATCTTTCATTGATAAAGCAATTCCTCGGCTGGACTTACGGTGAAACACCACCAGCTGTCTTTAGAATACGATATTCGGTTGTATTACACAACGTCATTTACTATAACACACTTTTTGTGATTTGTCAAGTGTTTTTTTGAAAAAATCGAAAAAAAGAAAAAAATTCCGCTGCGACCGTTTTGCCACAGCGGAAAATGTCCCGGAGATTCTCAAAAACAGATTTACTTGATCAGCTTCTTGCCATCCTGAAAAGCTTCGCCAACTCGTTCTGTTACTTTATAATAGCCGTGAGTGTACGGGTCGAACGCAATGGCATTGACCAGAGAAATATCCACTTTTCCATCCTTCAGAACGCTTTCATCTGCTGTCACATTGACAATTTTACCGATGACACCGCAGCTATACGGCTCGTCCTGATATGCCAGAAATTCGCATTCCAGACAAATCGGAAATTCATTGATGACCGGTGCATCCACACATTCCGCCTTGGAAGCCGTCAAGCCGCTTTTTGCGAACTTGTCCGGTTCTTTGTTGCCGGAAACCATGCCGACATAGTCAGCTTCTGCAACGTGGGCTGCATCTGCAAAGCTCACCGTAAAGGCTTTTCTTTTCAAAATATTCTGGGTGGTCTTGTGGGATTCCGACAGATTCAAAGCAACAATGCCACTTTCCTGCATCGTTCCCCAAGCAGCATTCATAACATCCACGCTGCCATCTTCATTGTACGTTGCCACCATCAAGACCGGCATCGGGAATACATTGCCGGTAGTATCCAATTTTTTACGCATGACAGATTCCTCATTTCCAAAAATTTTGGTGAATCTTGTCTGGATTCATCCTCTTTATTATAGCAGATTCTCGGAAAAAATCAAGAGGATGTCTTGAATTTTATCTTCTAGGGAAAACCGTTCTGAACCGTTCGGCAGAATCGCTTTGCTCCTTGCCTTTGTGCGGTTCGCCGGTGGGTGCGTTGTCTGAATTTGTTAGGAATCTTTCTTAGATTGTAGTTTACTTGAAGTTTCTTTGTTTTTGGAATGGCGAACAGCATTTCTCTGTTTCTTCTAGATTTCAAATTTCTCTCATCAATACCTTTGTTAAGAGGGACAGCTTGACCGCAGTCGCCTGCGGCGTTTCTCATTATCCCATTACAGAAAAAAATGAACCGCCATCATCAACAGAACCCCCGGCACACCCAAAATTCCCGCTTGCATGAGATTGAAACCGTTCACCTCCGGTGCAAATCCAATCCATCCGCCCAGTTCATGCAGCAGCAACAATGCTACCAGACCCGTTCCCGTTCCTCGCAAAAAAGAACGAATGCCATGTGCATGATGCAGATAAAAATAGCCCATAAATACCGCCAATGCTGCCCAAATTGCCCAGAAAACAATCTGTTCCATCTTGCCAAAATCCTCCGTTTTTCAGGTCAGTAAGTACGCCAACGCCATCATCAATTTTTTGTCGCCGCCCTCTTTATAGAGCATGACCAGTAACACCAGAATCAAAATCTGGTCTTTGTCGAGATGTTCCAGCAAATCTGCTGGATTCCATCCGCCCAGCAGATTTCCCAAATCCAACGGATTTTTCTTCATGCCGCCGGAAGCTGCCCCTGATTCCTCTCGCAGCGGTAAAAAATCATAGTTTCGCTGCGGCGTTGGTTGCGGAATCGCTGCCCGATGGTACATCTCTTTAGAACGGCGAATGGCATCCTGCCGCATTGCATCGCCGTCCTGTCGGGTATACTGCGGCATCGTCCATTCGCCCCCTTTCCGGCAGCTGCACCGCCTCTATGCAAAATCATCACAAGAAATCTTTCAGCATGCCGCTTTCTTTCAACATGCTCCAAATCGACAGCAGTTTCAGCATCTTCACTGCCTTTTCCACTTTCTTTTGCCGTTCTTCTCGCAAATGCGGTTTCAACGCCAACAATAAAGCGGCATCGCTGTCCTCTTTTGCCGACCCCATTAGCTGAGAAACTTTCATCAATGCTCCCAAATCCAGACCGCCGCCGGAAGCAGTTGCATCCGTCTGTTCTGTAGCAGTCGGAGCGGATTCTGTTTCTGTGGACTCCTGTCCGCTGTCCGCCTGCAACATCTGTGCCAGTTCCTGCAATTGCTGCATACTCTCTGGGTCGGAGAGCAGCGACTGCATTTTCTCCATCATCCCATCCATGAATTCGTTACTTCCCCATCAATTTTTCATATAACGCTTTTGCCTGCGGCGTATTCATCAGCTGCTCGACTTTTTTCTGGTCTTTCAACAGGTTCTGTACATTCGCTGCCTCTTTTTTCGGCAGATTTTGCATTGCCTGCTCCAGTTTTCCAGATTCTAAATCCGACCGCAGCTGTTCCGGAGAAACCCCCAGCTTTTTCCCCACCATTTCCAGCAGTCCATCCATTTTAGAGGGCGGTAGTTTCATGGCAAACTCCTTTCAAAAATAGGTTGTAATTGTGATTCGTTTATGTTATAATAAAAGGGATGTCATTTTTGACCAGCTCCTCTGCACCTTGTTCCAGAGGAGAAATTTCAATCCATAGAAAGGAACATTCTTATGCGGATTATTGTTCTATCCGATACCCACGGCAACCCCAAGGTATTAGAAACCATTTTAGCCCGACACGCTGATGCAGATGCCTGCATTCATCTCGGCGATGGCGAAGGGGATGTCAAATTATTTTTATCCTGTCATCCAGAATGGGAATCCAAGTTCTATGCAGTACGGGGAAACTGTGACTTTAACAGCAGCTTACCCATCAGCCGCACCATTGACCTGATTCCGGGGCATCGCATCTTTGCCGTGCATGGACACCGCCATGCGATTCGCTACACTCCCGATATTCTGGTAGAAGAAGCGATTGCTGAGGACTGTAACATCGTCCTGCACGGACACACCCACGTTCGCCGCAACGAATACCGCAACGGCGTTTATCTGATGAATCCAGGCAGTGCCGCTCAGCCACGGGACGGCATGCCGCCGTCTTATGCCTACATTGACTATGAAAAGGGCGGTATTTTTATTTCACACGTTTCTCTGTAAACGGCTGCTGGTATTCCTGTCTTTATTCTATGCAGCAGCTGCAAAAAGGTTTCCTATATTTTTTCATCACTCCGGAGGTTTCTAAGTCATGCGTTTTTCCATCCGAAAATCCATATCCAGCCACAGTCTGTTCCACAATTATCTATTTGCATTTCTGCTGGGATTTGGTGCACTGCTGATTGTCTATTTGCCGGCGATGTGTCTGGAACATGGCTATTTTCTCTACTACGGGGACTACAATTCTCAGCAGCTGCCGTTCTATTCTCTCGCAAACGATGCAGTTCGCAGCGGCAGTTTTGGCTGGAACTGGTACACCGATTTGGGTGCAAACTTCATCGGGTCATATGCCTTTTATCTCCTAGGCAGTCCGTTCTTCTGGATTACCACGATTCTGCCCCGCAGCTGGATGCTCTATGCTCTTCCGGTGTTGCTCTCTGTAAAGCATGGCATTGCAGCCATGACGGCTTACGCTTATATTCAGCGATTTGTCCGCAGTCGAAACGCTGCCCTGATTGGTGGGCTGCTGTATGCGTTTTCGGGATTTCAGCTGTTTAACCTCTTTTTCAACCACTTTCAGGATGTTACCGCATTCTTTCCGCTGATGCTGATTGCCATGGAAGAATCCATTAATCAGAATCGAAAAGGCGTATTTGCTCTTGCGGTCGCTCTCATGGGCTGTATCAATTACTTTTTCTTCACGGGGCAAGCTGTCTTTCTGGTTTTGTATTTCATTGTGCGGTGTTTCTCCAAGGATTTTCACGCAACCCCGAAAAAGTTTTTCCGGCTGGCACTCGAAGCCATCATTGGCGTATTACTCGCCTGCTTCCTGCTCCTGCCGTCTGCCCTTGCGATTCTGGCAAACAACCGCATTACCTCCCGTCTATATGGCATGGATATGCTCGCCTACAACGACCGCACCCGTATCTGGAGAATCATTGAAAGCTTTTTCCTGATTCCAGATGTTCCGGCTCGCCCGAACTTATTCTCAAGCAACGATGCAAAATGGGCATCCATTGGCGGCTATTTACCGCTATTCTCCATGGTTGGGGTGCTCTCATTCTGCAAATACAAAGATGGACACTGGGCAAAGCGGCTGGTTCTGCTCTGTACGATTTGTGCTTTTATTCCGATTTTGAACAGCTGCTTCTATGCGTTGAATGGGTCTTACTATGCAAGATGGTTCTATATGCCCATCTGCATCATGGCACTGATGACTGCATACGTTCTGGACAACACCACGATTTCTGCAAAATACGGTTTGGGCATTTCTGCCCTGATGATGGCAGTTTTCGGCGTGATTTCGATTCTGCCGACAAAGAACGGCGACAAGGTGACATGGGGAAAGTTTGCAGAATATCCGCTGCATTTTTATTTGGTTCTGGGCATTTGTATACTTTCTCTGGTGGCAACTGCTTTTCTGTTCCACCGCCGGCGTGCTGGAAAGCCCATCCTTGCAATGGCACTGCCAATGACCGTAGCAGCCTGCACATTCTGTACAATGACCGTGGTTTATTTTGGTGCATACACACCACAGCGAGCAGAAGAATATATTGACAAAGCCATCGACAAAGAGGGCGATGTGAAAATTGCCGTTTCAGAGGATGATTTCTTCCGCATTGACATCTCCAAAGACCGAGATAATTACCCGATGTTCTGGGGGCTGCCGTGTATTCGGGCATTTCACAGCATTGTTCCAGCCTCTATCATGGAATTTTATCCGGAAATCGGCGTAACAAGAGATGTTGCCTCTCGTCCGGAACGCTCCTGCAAGGCCATCCGCTATCTATTCTCTGTCCGGTATTATTTCGATGAAGTTACACCGGATAACCTAGAACCAGAGGGCATCGACCTGCCGGGCTTCTCCTACTATGATACCCAGAATGGCTTTTATATCTATAAAAATGACTACGCTTTGCCGATGGGCTTTACCTTTGATACCTATGTCAGCCGTTCCCAGTGGGAAACTTATTCCGAATCTGACCGCTGCAATTTATTATTGCGTGCATTGGTATTGGAAGATGATACCGTAGAAACATATCAAAACTGGATGCAGAAGCTGCCAGATGCTGTTCACCAGATGTCCGATGAAGATTTACTGGCAGAGTGCACCGAACGGACAAAAACTGCCTGCGACTCGTTCACCTATAACAGCAAGGGCTTCCATGCAACCATCTCCACAGACCATGAAAACCTCGTCTTTTTCAGTGTGCCCTGGGAGGAAGGCTGGTCGGCAGAAGTCAACGGCAAACCAGTTTCTATTGAAAAGGCAGATGTCGGCTTTATGGCAGTTCCAGTTCCTGCTGGCGACAGCGAAATTACATTCACCTATCACACCCCTGGATTGAAAGCCGGTGCATTACTCTCTCTGGGCGGTCTGGTCTTATTTGCCGGATACCTCACAGTTGCCGGCATCTATAACAAACGGCATCCAAATCCAAAAACAGAATCAATTTGCTGCGTGGATTATTCCACGGAAGAAACGGCAAACTAATTATATCCATTGTATCCAATAGAAAGGAAGATGACAGATGCATTTGAATGAAATCACAAAAAGCAGTGATTTGGTTTATCAGGCAAAAATTTTCCATGTCACCAAAGACACTGCGGAACTGGAAGACGGAAAAATTGTACAACGGGACGTGGTACACCACAGCGGTGGTGTCTGCGTTGTTCCGCTGACCGAACGGCAAACCGTTCTGATGGTACAACAGTACCGCTATCCGTTCCACGAAGTCACCTTAGAAATCCCAGCCGGAAAACGAGAACCCGGTGAAGACCCGTTGGAATGTGGTCTGCGGGAACTGCGGGAAGAAGTCGGCAGAACCTGCAAAAAATATACCGAACTCGGCTATCTCTACCCAACCCCTGCCTATGATACCGAAGTCATTCATATGTATCTGGCAGAAGACCTCTCCGCTCCCATGCAGCAGGATTTAGACGCTGGCGAATTTCTGGATGTTCTGGAACTGCCGCTGGAAGAAGTTGTTACCATGATTATGGATGGAAAAATTGCAGATGCAAAAACCCAGCTTGCCATTCTCAAGACTTGGGCACTGCTCCAGATTCAGGGTAAAAAATAAGGACAGCCTGCCAGTTCTTTGCAGGTTGTCCCAAAATCAAAAATCAGGAAAAAGAATAAAAATATGGTTTCCCATTAAACATGCTGTGCATGTTGTGCAGCCTCTGTTTCCGCTTCCATCAGTGCCAGGTGCTGTTGGTAGGTTTCCATGATTTCTGCTTCCAGCTTCTTTCGAGCAGCGGCAGAAATCGGATGGACGATATCTCGGAAGACACCATTTTCATCCTTCCGGCTCGGCATTGCCACAAACAACCGTTCGTCACCCTGTACAATCTTGATGTCATGTACCGCAAGCATATTGTCCAGCGTAATCGAAACAACTGCACGCAGCCGTCCTTCGGTGATGATTCTTCTGATTTTGATATCTGTAATTTCCATAAGATGACCTCCTCTAAGACAGCGTAACCAGACTTGCAGCTGTGGCTACGAATACCCGATGTTTCTTTCCCACATCCGCAGCTTTTGGATGCGGTCAGAATCATCAGACAGACGTTACACATATTCCATCCTGTCACAAATTTGCAACTGGTTGGAATATGGGTAATAGTATACACGAATCAAATGAAGTTTACAAGAAAGAAAAGAGTGATTTTTTTGAACAAAGAAATATTAAATTGTAAAAAGCATATCCATTTTATCGGAATTGGCGGCTCTGGAATGTATCCACTGGTGCAGATCCTGCATACCAAAGGCTATTATATCACCGGTTCTGACAATAACGAATCGGAAACCCTGCAAGCCGTTCGAGATATGGGTATCCCGGTTATGATGGGACAGCGTGCCGAAAACATCGAAGGAGCTGACCTGATTGTTTACACCGCTGCCATTATGGCAGATAATCCGGAACTGATTGCTGCAAAAGAAGCTGCAAAACATGGTGTTGACCTGATGGAACGGAGCGAACTGCTCGGACTCGTAACCAGCTGGTATGACAACGCCATCTGCATCGCCGGCACACATGGCAAAACAACCACTACTTCCATGACAACACAAATTCTCTTCGATGCCGGAGCAGACCCGTCCGCTGTCATTGGCGGAAAGCTTGCCTGCATTCATGGCAGCGGTCGCTGTGGAAACAGTGACATCATGACCTGTGAAGCCTGTGAATTTGTGGACACCTTCCTGAAGCTGTATCCAGATATTGCCGTCCTGCTGAACATTGACGCTGACCATCTGGACTACTTTGGAACAGTCGAAAACATCATTCGTTCTTTCCACAAGTTTGCAGAAAACACCTCTAAAGTGGTCATTTACAACGGCGATGATGAAAAGACCTGCAAGGCTGTGGAAGGCATTACTGGAAAAGAACTGATTACGTTCGGCGAAAAGGAAGGCAATGACTACGTTGCAACCAACATTATTCATGTTTCCGGTCTGGAAACACACTTTGACGTCCTTTACCACGGCGAATTGCTCGGAACGGTTGTCCTGCACATCGCTGGCGTGCACAATGTCTTGAACGCTCTCGCAGCAATTGCAGCGGTTCGCTATGTTGGTATCTCCTTTGAAGATGCGGTAAAGGGTCTGGGCAACTTCCACGGTGCTGGCAGACGATTCGATAAAAAGGGCGAAGCCTGCGGTGTTACCGTTGTAGACGACTATGGTCACCATCCAACAGAATTGACCGTTACCTTACAGGCAGCCATGGAAATGCCATTCCATGCCGTTTGGGCAGTTTTCCAGCCATTCACCTACTCCCGTACCGCTGTGCTGCTCGATGACTTTGCAAAAGCTCTCTCCATTCCGACCCATGCTGTTTTAACGGATATTATGGGCTCTCGGGAAAAGAACACTTATAACATCTTTACCCGTCAGCTTGGCGAAAAAATTCCAGGGGCTGTTTGGTTTCCACAGGATGAAACCGACCCAGAATCCAATGATGAACGCAAATACAAGAACTTTGCGGATGTCTGCCAGTATGTCTGCGACCACGTTGAACCAGGTGACTTGGTCATCACCATGGGCTGCGGCGACATCAACAAAGTCAACAAGATGATTCTGGAAGAATTGCAGCGGAGAGAACAGGCTGCCAGCAAATAAGAATTGCCCCTGCATTTTAAATAGATTTCCACATTTTTTCACAAAAAATCTTTTCTTTTCCCGAAAAAAGCATTATAATAAAAGTGGTATCTTCTATTTGCAGCTGGAATCAACAAACTGAAAGGAATCTTCCAAATTATGACTAATAAAGTAAAAGTTGTAATCTGCGGAAAAGACTTCATGCTCCAAACCGCAGAATCTGCGAATTATGTCATCGGTCTTGCCCGTACGCTGGAAAACCGTATTTCTGAGGTTTCCGGTTCAAACTCCAGTACTTCCCCGTTTGCAGCTGCCATTATGGTGGCTCTCTCCACACTGGATGACCTGAACAAGGCAACCCAGCGGCTGGACGCTCTGCGGGAACAGGCAAAAGAATATGTCGATGAAGCCGGAAAAAATCGACTCGCCTATGACAACGCCATCGCAGAAAATAAGCAGTTACTGGCAAGAATTGAAGCCCTTGAAAAGGAACTGCAAAATAATCGGCAGACGGCAAACGCATGAGGCAATCCCCTGAAATTTTAGCACCTGCCGGCAGCATGGAAGCGTTGACTGCTGCCGTGCACTGTGGTGCAGATGCAGTTTACATTGGTGCAACGCTCTTTTCTGCCCGACAAAATGCCCATAACTTCGATGCTGCTGCACTCCAAGAAGCAGCTGATTTCTGCCACACCAACGGTGTGAAACTCTATTTGACGGTCAATACACTGGTATTTGACACCGAATGGACAGCGTTGGATGAACTGCTTCAAACTGCTGCTGCGATTGGAATGGATGCTTGCATTGTACAGGATTTGGGCGTTGCCGACTACATTCATCAGCGGATTCCGGAAATGCCGCTGCATGCCTCCACACAGATGACCATCTGTTCCCCATCCGGTGCAATCTGGGCAAAAGAACACGGATTTTCCCGTGTCGTTGTCGCCAGAGAAATGACTCGCTCTGAAATTCAGGCAGTCTGTGCAATTGGACTGGAAGTGGAGCAATTTGTCCATGGAGCACTCTGTATGTGTATTTCCGGACAGTGTTATCTCTCCGCTCTGATTGGTGCACGCAGTGCCAATCGTGGCTGCTGTGCACAAGCCTGTCGACTGCCCTTTACCGCTGCAAAAAATCCGCAGGCAGCCGCACTCTCTCTGAAAGACCTCTGTCTGTTACCCCATTATCAGCAACTCTGTGCAGATGGCATTGCTTCTCTGAAAATCGAGGGCAGAATGAAACGGCCGGAATATGTAGCAGCAGCAGTTACCGCTCTCCGGCAACTGAAAGCGGGCAAACAGCCAGATTTACAGATGTTGCGTGCGGTATTCTCTCGCAGCGGATTCACAGACGGCTATTATACCGGACAGCGGAAACAAATGTTCGGCGTTCGGCAGAAAGAAGATGTCACTGCTGCCAACGCTGTTTTGCCGAAGCTGGCAGAACTGGCGAAAAAGCCAGCTGTTCGCCTGCCACTCACAATGGCGGCAACGGTCATTCTGGAGCAGCCGGTTTCTCTGACTGCAACTTTACCAGATGGCACATCGGTAACTGTTCAAGATGCACCGCCGGAATTGGCGAAAAACAAGCCTTGCGATGCAGCATTTTTAGAGCGGCAGCTTGGAAAACTCGGAAACACTGCCTACCAGCTGGACAGTCTGACCGCAATCTGTGACGGAAAAGCAACCGTTTCTGCTGCAACTTTGAATGCACTCCGCAGAACGGCAATCGAACAGCTACAAGCCGCCCGAAAAGCTGCCAACACCCCACAATATACACTGGCAGAAGTTCCGCTGCACCTGCCAAAACAGCCTCATTCTGCCCCCAAAAAGCCGAATTACTGGGTACAGGTGCAAACTATGGAACAGCTGCAAGCTGTGCAAAACAGCGACTTCCCAACTGACAAATTACTGTTGCCGTTGCACTTGGCGGAACAGCTTTCACAGCCAATTCCAAACGCCATTCTGACGCTTCCAACTTTTGCTCCGGATGAAACAACCCTCCGGAAACGGCTGCAAGCCTGTCAGGCTATCGGTTGGAACGCTATTCTCTGCGACACCATCGCACATCTCGTACTGGGAAAGCAACTTGGCTTGGAACTGCACGGCGGAACGGGATTGAATCTGACCAACCGCCACAGCGTGAATGTTATTCAGCAGTACGGCGTATCCGATACTCTGCTCTCTGTGGAACTGACCATTCGACAGGCTCTGTCCTGCTGCGACCGCCTGCCGGCTGGTATCTTCGCCTATGGACACCTTCCGGTGATGAAAACACGGCTCTGCCCGATTCGGGAAGAAGTTGGCTGCCGTTCCTGCAAGCATCAGCTCAAAGACCGCACCAACCGCACATTCCCTGTCTTTTGCACAGAGGGATACACCGTTATTTACAACGCTGTTCCAGTTTGGGTAGCAGACCGTTTTCAACAGCTGCGAGGCTTTTCCACATTGCTGCTGTCGTTTTCCATTGAATCCCCGAAACAGATTCAGGCGATTCTTGCGGATTATCAAGCACCCTGTGCATCTGCTCCGGCAGCTTATACCCGTGGGCTGCTTCTCCGAGGACTCCCGTCCGTTGTCGGGAAATAATCGTCCCATCAAAACACCAACACCATGGAGGTTTTTATGCAATTACAAATCCAACGCCTACGACCCTATGCAACCATTCCCACACAAGCAACTGCCGGAAGTGCCGGATATGATTTATATGCGGCTCTTGAAGCCCTTGTTTCTATTCCAGTTGGGGAAATTGTCCGCATTCCCACCGGAATTGCAGCTGCTCCAGACCGTAAAGATGTTGCTCTGTTCATCATGGCACGCTCCGGACTGGCTTCTAAACACGGCATCAATCTGGCAAACGGCGTTGGGCTGGTCGACAGCGACTATCGGGGCGAACTGCTCGTTCCGCTGATGAATCTCGGCAAAGAACCCTTCTCTGTAGAACCTGGCATGCGAATCGCACAGTTGGTGGTATTACCTGTG
>HF997975.1:97278-114337 GCA_000433635.1 Ruminococcus sp. CAG:254 | reverse complement strand
CACCGTTGTGGAACAGCTTCCAGAAACGGAACGAGGTTCAAACGGATTCGGTTCTACTGGAGCTTTTTAATGCATGGTTCAGCGTGTAGCGGTGCAGCACCTTTCTCCGCTGCTGTGCCGACTGTCTGAACCGCTTCCAAACAAAGAATGATGACAGAAGGAGTCCTTTTTTCATGGAAAAATTTAAGAAAATTCTGCTTTACATATTGGTTTATGTCGTCGCACTGGCAGTTGGCGGCGTGCTGGCTGCAATCGGAGAAAAAATTACCGCTCTGGGATTCCTCAGCACTGCCATGGACTGGGGTTTTGATACCATCCATCTGAATTTAAAAGTGATTAATCTCGCCCTTGCGTTACAGTTTCATATATCCGTTGGGCAAATTATCATGATTGTGGTCTGCATTTTCACTGCACCCAAGATCGTGGGCAAACTCACCAGCTGATTGCTGCAAATCATACACTTTTTTCCCCGACTTTTTCGGATAATTTTACAGCATCTGCAATTGCAAGTCCCAGCAATTTGTGCTATAATAAAAAATAAAAACAAAACTTTCTCTTCTCATTTGATTTGCTGCCTTTTTTCTCAGCAGCATCGCATGACCGTTTTTTCTGTAAAGCGGTTTTTGCTTTTTTTGGATTGTTTTTTACCCGTCCGGCGACAGAAATCATACAAATACAATCATTCGCTCGCCGTCAGAGTCTTTTGGCATAGAAAGGTGCAAACAAAATGTTTATCAAAGATATTGGTATCGATCTTGGTACTGCAAATACATTGATTTATCTGCGGGGACGAGGCATTATCATCCGAGAACCCTCCGTTGTGGCAGTGAATACCCACACCGATTCTGCAAAATATGTGGGAAAAGAAGCCAAGGAAGTCATTGGCAGAACGCCCGGTTCTATTGTTGCAGTGAAACCGCTGAAAAATGGTGTCATTGCGGACTTTGAAACCACAACTATAATGTTACAGGAATTCATCCGCAAGGCACTGCGTGGAAAAACATTCACCAAAGCCCGTGTCATCATCTGTGTGCCCTCCGGCGTTACGACGGTAGAACGGCGTGCTGTCAAGGAAGCAGTCGAACAGGCAGGGGCAAAATATGTGCTCATCGTAGAAGAAGCCATGGCGGCTGCCATCGGGGCAGGTCTGCCAACGCTTGAACCCATCGGCAGCATGATTGTTGACATTGGCGGCGGTACGAGCGAAGCGGCTGTCATCTCCATGGGCGGTATCATCTCCTCTAAAAGCATTCGCTGCGGCGGCGATGAGCTGGATGCTGCCATCATCAACCACATCCGAAAGCGGTATAACCTGCTCATCGGCGAACGCACTGCGGAAGATATTAAAATCCAAATTGGTTCTGCATTCCCAATGGAGCGAGAAGATGCCATGGAAATCAAGGGCAGAAATCTCCTGAACGGATTGCCGGAAACCATCAACATCACAGGCTCTGAAGTGCGAGATGCCATGTCTGAGCCACTCGCCCGCATTGTCGATGCCATCAAGTATACCTTGGAACAGACTCCGCCGGACTTGTCTGCTGATATTATTGACCGAGGTATTATTCTTTCCGGCGGCGGTGCATTGCTGCGAGGCATTGACCGCCTGATTCACAAGGAAACAGGCATGCCGGTCTTGGTGGCAGAATATCCGCTCGACTGCGTTGCAGAGGGCACAGGAAAACTATTTTCCAACTTAGAACGCTATCAGGATGCTTTCATGGAAGACAACCGCTATTAATGCAGAATCCAAAGGAGGGAAAAACAAATGGGTGATTTCTTCAAGCGAAATCGACTTCGCTTTTTACTTTGTATTCTGGCGTTGTTAATCGGCGTCCTACTCTATGCTGCCATGCAAGGCGGACAAACTACTGGCGTGATGGGGGTCGTGCTGAATCCGCTGCGGCAAGTTACCCAGACCGTTTCGAAACAAGCAGAACGTCTGGTGACCGCATTCACCAACCAAACCAGCTACCAAACAGAAAATGACCGCCTGAAAGAAGAAAATGCAGCACTGAAAAATAAATTGCTGGACTATGAGGATACCAAACAGCAGTTGACAGAGTTGGAAAAATTCATGGGCATCAAAAAAGAACACGCTGACTATGTGCTTTCTGACCCCTGTTCCATCATTGGATATGTCACAAACGACCCCTTCCACAGTTTTATTATCAACAAGGGTTCGGATGATGGCATTGAACTGCAAGACCCTGTGGTAACCGCAGAGGGCATTGTTGGAATTATCTCCAGCGTTTCCAATACATATTCCACCGTGGAAACCATCTGTTCCCCGAAACTCTCCATCGGTGCAATGTCTGCCACGGGCAGCGATACCGGTATTTTAGAGGGAGAAATTTCCCTTGCTGCGGATTATCAGTGCCGCATGATTTATCTGGAACGGGACACCAAATTGCAAGAGGGCGACCTCATTAAAACATCCGGAACGGGCGGACTATTTCCGCAAGGCTACCTCATCGGCTCGGTTGACCATCTGGAATTGATGGACAGCGGTCTGAGCAAATATGCCGTTCTGAATCCAGCTGTGAACTTCGATGCCCTGACCAGTGTCATGGTGATTCTGGACTATGACGGAAAGGGTGCGGAAACGATTCCAGAAGACCAGACTGCCGTTCAAACAACCGTCACCACTGGAACAACTACGCTTGCAGAAACGACAACCGAAACCACTACAACTGTCACAGTTCTGACGACCGAAACGGAGGCTGCAAATGGGCAAAATTAAACCAGCCCGCACAACGCCGGCTCAAAAACGAAATTCGGTTGTTCGCTGGATTTTTTACTTCGTTGTCATTGTGCTCTGCACAGCGTTTCAAAACGCTGGCGACTATGTGAAACCATTGCTGCTGATTCCGGTTGCACTCTGCATTGCCTCCAATGTCAAGCAAGGGGCAGCGGTTTTCATCGGGATTCTCTGCGGTTTTCTGCTGGATTTCAGCTGTAACCGCTTAGCTGGCTTTTATGCTATCCCCATGATGCTGATTTGCTTCATCACCGCTTGGCTTTATACGCAGTTTCTGCAACAGCGTGTTTGGAATCTGCTGATTCTAACCGCAGTGGTCAGCTTGATTTTAGGGACACAGGATTTTCTCTTTTACTATGTCATTTGGGGATATGAACATATTTCGCTGGTCTTTCTCAAGGTCATCCTGCCCAGCTGTGGGTATACGCTAATCGCTGCCCTGCCGCTCTATGGCATCTTCCACTTCATCCACGAACGATTGATGCCGAACAGCAACCGCACCATTGAGCAAGCGATTCATACAACCATTGAATCTTACGAACGGGGTTCTTCCGGAGGAAGCTTATGAAAAAACCAATTTCTGTTTATGTAAAAGCTGCTGGTGCAACCCTGCTCGTGCTCTCATCCGCCTGCCTTTGTGGCTATCGGCTGATGAAAATTCAGATTGTAGACAGCAACACCTATATCAGCCAGCACTACAGCACGGACACCTACACCCAAACCATTGCTGCAACCCGTGGGGAAATTGTAGACTGCAACGGCGACCCCATTGTACAGAACAGTGTCGGCTATAACATCATCATTGAACCGGATTCGTTCCCGAAAGACAACGAAAGCGGAAACGAAGTGCTTTTACAGCTGCTACACCTGCTTGCAGATGTAGATGTGACTTTTGAAGAATCACTCCCAATCTCTAAAACAGCACCGTTTACCTTTACAACAGACGACCAAGACACACTAGATGAAATCCGGACAACGCTAAACCTCAACCTCTATGCAACTGCTGAAAACTGCATGGATCGCTTGATTGACGAATACGAGATTGCAGACACCTACACAGAGGAAGAAAAGCGAATGATTGCCGGAATCCGCTATGAAATGCAGCTGCGTGGCTTCTCCATGAGCAATCAATTCACGCTGGTAAAAGATATTCCGTTGCAGATTGTCACGGAAATCAAAGAGCGGGGCTTATCTCTGCCAGGCGTGAATATCATTGAAGATGCGATTCGCACAGTCACACAAGGGGATGTCATCCCGCATGAAATCGGAACGGTTGGACCTATCTATGCAGAGGAATACGAAGAGCTTGCCGAACAGGGCTATGATTTGGATGACACCGTCGGCAAAAGCGGCATTGAACAGGCAATGGAATCCGAACTGCGAGGAAAAGACGGCACAAAAACCATCTCCGTTCAAAATGGCACTGTGGTTTCTTCGGAAGTGACTGTTCCGGTACAGGCTGGGCATACAGTCATGCTGACGGTAGACAGCACATTCCAAAAAGACTTGCAGAACATTCTTGGCAACTTCATCAAAAATTTTGATAAGCTGCGAGATGCAAAGACAGAGGGCGAAGGACTAGGAAAAGTCACCAGCGGTGCGTTGGTGGTACTGGATACCACAGATAACAGCGTTTTAGGGCTGGCAACCTACCCCACCTACAACCTCAATGACTACACCAAAGATTATGATAAGCTGGCATCGGATGAAACCTCTCCGCTGCTTGATCGGGCAACAGTAGGCTTATACCGTCCAGGCTCTACTTTTAAGACGATCACCGCAACTGCTGGTTTAAATGAAGGCATTGTTGCTGGTTCTTCTACTTATTTCTGCGGACATTCCTATGAATATAAGGGACACACTTACTACTGTACCGGCTCTCATGGGAATATTTCCGTGGTACAGGCGTTGCAGTATTCCTGTAACATCTATTTCTATCAGCTTTCCGAAGCCCTGACGATTGACAACCTCACCAAATATGCAGAGTTGTACGGCTTGGGCAGTCCAACCGGAATTGAAACGGGTGACGCTGCCGGCAGATTCGCCAATCCGGAAACCTATGCAGAATATGGCTGGGAATGGACCGTCGGTCACGTCCTGCAAGCCGCAATTGGTCAATCGGAAACCGCTGTCACACCGCTGCAAATGGCGGTCGTTGCCAGCACCATCGCCAACAAGGGCGTTCGCTATCAACCCCATCTGGTCGATAGCCTGTGGGACTACAACCTCACAGAAAAAATCAAAGACATCGAACCGACGGTTGCGGAAACGATTCCGATTCAGCACGATGATGTCTACACTTACATCCAACAGGGAATGATTGCCGCTTCTGTTACCAACATGCCGGACAAATATTCACTGGCTGATTTGGGCTATGATGTTGCCATCAAAACCGGTACGCCACAGGCTGGCGGCGGCAGAGTTCAGGATTCTTTCTTCATCGGTTATGCCCCTGCGGATAACCCGAAAATTGCATTCGCCTGCGTTGTAGAAGGGGCGGAATACAGCAAGTATATGATTCGGGATGTCCTGAAAGCATATGAAAGAATGGAAACCCGACAAAAAACCAATATGGAAAAAAATACCACATCAAACCCCTAAATTTTGACATATTTTTTGTGCAATCTGTGCAAAGTTGGTGATAAATTTCAATTCATTTTTCACAATTTTGCAATTCCAAGAGCGAAAATCTTTGACATTCGGACAATTTATGTTATAATAAAAGGTAAGACGGCGTTGGCTCGAAACCCATTCCCGAAAAAATAGATAGATTCGGGTTCTGAAAACAAGTACATGCTGTAACCATTTGATCCGAAAAAGGAGGTTTTCTGATATGACAATTGCACTCATTGCACATGATGCAAAAAAAGAACTAATGATTCAGTTTTGTATCGCATACTGCGGCGTTTTATCTCGCCATAAGCTCTGTGCGACCGGTACAACCGGAAAACTGGTCAGTGAAGCAACCGGTCTGGAAATCCAGCGTTATCTCAGCGGCAGACAGGGCGGCGATCAGCAGATTGCAGCTCGCATTGCCTGCGATGAAATTGATGTATTGCTGTTCTTCCGGGATCCGATCAACCGCAAGGAATCGGAACCGAACGAAATGGCACTGCTCCGCCTCTGCGATGTCCACAATGTTCCGGTTGCAACCAATATTGCAACAGCAGAAGCGTTAATTATGGCATTGGAACGTGGCGATCTGGATTGGCGGGAATACGGCAACCTGCCCATCTGACAAGCGTTCCCAATGATTCTGTCCTTTTCTGCAATCAGAAAGGGACAATTTTTTCGATTATCGGAGGTTATCTATGGCACTCAAAATCACACGTCCGCAAGGGACGGAAGACATTACACCAGAGAATATTTCCAAATGGTATACCGTGGAACAGGTTGCACGGGACACCGCAAAGTGTTTCGGCTTCCATGAAATGCGGATTCCAACCTTTGAAAGCACCGACTTGTTCCTGCGGTCTGTTGGCGAAACCACAGACGTGGTACAGAAGGAAATGTACACGGTCAAGGCAAAGGAAACCGAATTTACCCTGCGTCCGGAGGGCACTGCCGGAACGATTCGTTCCATGCTCCAGAATGGCATGCTGAACGCAGCCCTTCCACAAAAGGTATTCTACATTCTCTCCTGTTTCCGCCACGAACGGCCGCAAGCCGGCAGACTGAGAGAATTCCACCAGTTCGGCGTGGAAATGGCAGGCAGTGCAGACGCTGCCGCAGATGCGGAAATCATCAGTCTGGCAAAGTCGATTTTAGACCGCATTGGTCTGAAAAATATTCAGCTCTACATCAATTCCATCGGCTGTCCGACCTGCCGTGCCAACTATCACAAGGCTCTGCGTGCTTATTTTGCAGCCTATGAAGATGACCTCTGCGATACCTGTAAGAGCCGTCTGGAAAAGAACCCAATGCGGATTCTGGACTGCAAGAGCCCAATTTGCAGCAAGATTGCAGCAGATGCTCCCATCATTCTGGATTATCTCTGCGACGAATGCAGCGAACACTTCCAGACACTGCAATCCCACCTGAAAGCCTTGCAGATTGATTTCACCATCAACCCGAAAATCGTTCGGGGTCTGGACTACTACACCAAGACTGTTTTTGAATTTGTCACCACAGAAATCGGTGCACAGGGTACAGTCTGCGGCGGCGGTCGCTATGATGGCTTGATTGGACAGCTGGGCGGAGCAGATACACCAGCTCTGGGCTTTGCAATGGGTCTGGAACGGCTGCTCCTGACGATGCAGCAGCAAGGCTGCAACTTCTTAGAAACACCGCCTTGCGATTTATATATCGCTCCGATGGATGCAGAGGCATTGCCGAAAGCCATGCAGCTTGCACAGGCAGTCCGGGAAAGCGGCTATCAGGCAGAATATGACTTGATGCACCGTGGATTAAAGGCACAAATGAAATATGCCAACAAAATTCATGCGACATATGTCTTGGTGCTGGGCGGCAATGAATTGGAACAGCAGTCCGCAAAGCTAAAACAGATGGAAACCGGCGAACAGATTGCCATTCCGCTGGATGACCGCTTCGCAGAAGCATTTGACAACATTGCCATTTCTCATATGTTCCAGAATACGTTACAGGAGGAAGCATAAATGGATACCATGCAAAATTTACGCCGTACTTGCTACTGCGGCGAAGTCACTGAAGCCGGAAAAACCGTCGTTGTCGGCGGATTTGTTCAGAAAGTCCGGAATCTCGGAAACTTGATTTTCATCGACCTGCGGGACAGAACTGGCATTGTACAGCTGGCGTTCAACGATGAAACCGACCGGGAAATCTTTGAAAAGGCTGCCGGATGCCACAGCGAATATGTCCTGCTGGCAAAAGGGGAAGTCATCCCACGTGCCAGCGTCAACACCGATATGAAAACCGGTGCTGTTGAAATTAAGGTCACAGAACTGCGTGTGCTCTCAAAGGCACAGACACCGCCATTCACCATTTCGGATGAAACCAAGACCAATGAAGAATTGCGTCTGAAGTATCGGTATCTGGATTTACGCCGTGCTCCGCTGCAAAGAAATTTGATTATGCGGCACAAAATCGCACAGGCTGCCAGAGAATATTATTATGCAAACGATTTCATCGAAATTGAAACCCCGATGATGATGAAATCCACCCCAGAAGGGGCGAGAGATTATCTGATTCCGTCCCGTGTACACAACGGAAAATTCTATGCCCTTCCACAATCACCGCAAATCTACAAGCAGCTACTGATGGTTGCTGGTATGGATCGCTATATCCAGATTGCAAGATGTTTCCGTGATGAAGACTTGCGTGCAGACCGTCAGCCGGAATTTACCCAAATCGACTTGGAAATGTCATTTGTAGATGTTGAAGATATTTTGCAGATGACTGAGGGCTTTGTACAGTACCTGTTCAAAAAGGTGCTGAACATGGACATTCCGACTCCGCTGCCGAGAATGACCTACAAGGAAGCGATGGAACGCTATGGCTCAGACAAGCCAGATACACGGTTCGGCATGGAATTGCAGAATATTTCCGATTTGGTTTCCGATCTGGATTTTGTAGTATTCCGTTCTGCCATCGAAGCTGGCGGCAGTGTGCGGGCAATCGTCGCAAAACAGGCAGCAAAAACCCTGACCAGAAAAGAAATCGACAAGCTGACCGAAAAGGCAAAGGGCATTGGTGCAAAGGGTCTGGCATTTATCCGCTGGAACGATGCAAAGCCGACCTGCTCGTTTGCAAAGTTCCTGCCGGAAGGCAGACTGGAAACCATCCTGCAAACACTGGGCTGCGAACAAGGTGACGTGGTTCTGATTGTTGCAGACAAGGACAAGGTAACCCTGCCAGTTCTGGGTGCTCTGCGGTTACAGGTTGCAAAGCAGCTGGACTTGATTCCTGCTGGCAAGTTCAACTTCCTGTGGATTACACAGTTCCCGTTCTTTGAATGGGATGACGAAACCGAAACATGGGTTGCGATGCACCATCCTTTCACCATGCCAATGGATGAATGCCTGCCGTATCTGGACACCAATCCGGAAAGGGTCATTGCAAAGGCATTTGACTTGGTTCTGAACGGAACAGAATTGTCCTCCGGTTCGATCCGTATCACAGACTATGAATTGCAGCAGAAGATGTTCGAGGCTCTGGGCTTGACCGATGAAGAAATCGAAGCAAAGTTTGGCTTCTTGGTAGAAGCTTACCACTACGGTGCACCGCCGCACGGTGGTTTGGGCATTGGTCTGGATCGTCTGACAATGGTTATGCTGCAAGCTGAAAGCCTGCGGGATGTAGTTGCATTCCCGAAGGTTCAGAATGCAAGCGAACTGATGAGCGAATGCCCTGCTCCGGTTGATACCGCAAGTCTGGACGTTCTGGGCATTCAAATCAAGGAAACCTCAAAAACAACCGATGCAGAATAACTTCACAAATTCACATCTGTTGCGAATGAATCCATAAAAAATAAGCACCGATTTTCCAGTTACAGAAAATCGGTGCTTTTGTGTTTCTCATTGGTTTTAGAATGCTTATCCATGCTGCACATAGGCATAGGGGTCAATATAGTCCCCGCCTTTTGTGACTTCAAAGTGCAAATGGGATTCCATCTTGCTTTCAATATCGGCACTATCCCCAACTGTTCCCAACGTCTGCCCACTCTCTACGGTGTCACCCTCCTGTACGCCAACATTCGGCGACAGGTTGCAATAGCGGCTGACAATTCCGTTTTCGTGGTCAACAGACACGCAGATACCCCACAATGGGTCATTGACAACTTCCACAACCGTTCCGTTGTCCATTGCCCGAACAGGAACGCCCTGTTCTGCCAGAATATCTACGCCGTTATGCGTCTGCCATGTTCCTGTTGTCAGCGACTTCACCAGTTCCCCATCACTGAACGGCTGGGCAACTTCTCCATCTACCGGAATCATCAGCATATGGGAGTAAATCACTTCTTCTGTTTCTTCCGGCTCTGATTCTGGCTCTTCCTGCGGCTCAGTTTCTTCTACCGCTTCTGTCGTCGTTTCTACGGGAACATCTGTCTTGACTTTCGCAACTGCATCATATTCCGGCTGCGTTGTCGTAACTGCATCATAGATTTCTGCAATGAAATTGGTGGTCGGCTGGGTTTCTTCTGCCGTCTGGGACAATTCATTCTCTAACGTCTGATTGGTTTCCATCGTCACCTGATAGGCATACACACAGGCTGCACCAATCATCAGAACGCTGATGCCAATGGCGGTATAAAATCCTTTGTACTTGCTGGTTTGCTTTTCTTTCATCGTTCCTTTTTTCACACGAAACACCTCCGCCTTTAGTGTGCACGGCGATGGGGCTTTTATGCATCTTTGGAACGATTTACAATCAATTTGCTTTCAGAATCTGTTCGATTTCCTGAATGTCTGCATCTGTGAGCGGTGCTTGCTGTACCATTTCTAATGCATCCTGTACCTGCTCCGGTTTTGATGCACCAATTAAAACGCTGGTCACAGCAGGCTGCCGCAAAATCCAGTGCATTGCAAGTTGTGCGAGCTTCTCGCCTCTTGCCTGTGCAGCTGCCTGCAATTTTTGCAGGAGTTGCAAGCGTTCCGGTGTCAGCTGCTTTTCATTCAAAAAGCGTCCGTCTGTCCGCATCCGGCTGTCTGCCGGAATGCCGTGCAAGTAACGGTCTGTCAGCAAGCCCTGTGCCAGCGGACTGAATACGATCAACCCTTTCTGTTCCTCTGCACAGGCATCCAACAAACCATTCTGTTCAATGGTACGATTCAGCATCGAATAGCAGTTTTGATTGATGACAAACGGGCAGTGCAATTCTTTCAAGATGGCACACGCCTGCTGCATGGTTGCACCATCATAATTGGAAAGCCCGACATACAACGCTTTTCCGCTCTGTACTGCCTGTGCCAGTGCTCCCATGGTTTCTTCCAGTGGCGTTTCCGGGTCTGGGCGGTGATGGTAGAAAATATCGACATATTCCAATCCCATCCGTTTCAGGCTCTGGTCTAAGCTGGCAAGCAGATACTTCCGGCTGCCCCAGTTTCCGTAAGGGCCTTCCCACATATCGAATCCAGCCTTTGTGCTGATAATCAACTCATCCCGATAGCCGGCAAACAAGGTTTTCAGAATCTTTCCGAAGTTCTGCTCCGCAGCCCCTGCCGGTGGACCATAATTGTTTGCAAGGTCGAAATGCGTGATACCGCCATCAAACGCTGCCTTGCAGATTGCCTCCATATGTTCTAAGGTGTTTGTATCTCCAAAATTATGCCACAAGCCGAGGGATACTTCCGGCAATTTTAAACCGCTCTTTCCGCAGCGGCGGTATGCCATGGCTGCATATCGTTCTGTATTGGGTACATACATCGTTCATTCCTCTTTTCTGTTCCAATGGATGTTCTTGATTTCTACGTATCATCCATTATTTTTTGCAATTGGTCTGCTATTTTTTCTTTAAAACGCACTTTTAGGGTTGACAGATACAACTTTCAGTGTTATAATAAAGAAAAAGAAGAAACTCATTGAAAAAGAAAACCTGGTAAATACCAGATTCTTTATTTTAACCGGAGGTGAAAAGAACATGGGTATTATGGGGGTTGTTGTATTGATTATCCTTGTAGTAGGCGTTACAAAGTATGGACTTCGATGATTTTAAGGAGGGGTATATAAAATGGTACAGCTGATTTTAATTGGACTTGTTGTCTGGGTGGTATGGATCACCCTGCGGAAAATATTCCGAGGATATTAATAGCAAGCATATAAAACAATATCCGAAATACATTCCAAAACTGATAAAATCCTTCAAAGTGTCCCAGCACTTTGGGGGATTTTTCTTTATTATTAGAACCGCAAATCTAATTAAACAATCACACCCACAGTTCTCTTTTTCAAATCAACTTTATTCTTCTTCCTCAGGTGTGGTACTATTATAGCACACTCTTTTTCCCGTTGCAAGGCATTTCCTGCAATTCTAACTTTTCGTTGATTTTCCCTCATTTGTTGCAGTTTCTTTGTTGATTTCATCGAAATCTTTTACAAGTTCGCAGAAATAATTAGACAATGCTTCCGGAACGGGCGTTGCAATCCATTCCTTTCTTCCCATCTGATATTGATAGGTCAGATAGAGTTGTCCGTCCACCACATAGAAATGACTTCCCCGATAAGAGCAGAAACAGCCGTCTTTACTCTCCCGATAAAAAATCAATCGTTGTTTGTTATCCGGCAAGGGCATTGTAACGGTTTTCCGTTCCTGCTCGCTGTTTTTTCCATAGGCAAACGGAATATATTCGTTCCCCTCTCCAAATTCCAACAACTCCTTGAATTTCTGTGTATCCACTTTTCCAGAAATATCATAGAGCGTTGGCTCAGTCTGATCTTTGATCGTCACACCAACCGAACAATAATAAAAATACTGCTGGTCATCTGCATAGTATGTTTTTGCCGCTTCCCACTGGTCTTCTGCACAGTACATAACAGAATCTGCACCGTTATACCAAAAATCAAATTTCGGATGCTGTAATGCTCGATAGGTGATTTCATCCAGTTCGTATTCTACACCGCTCAGCGGTAAATCATCCATCAAATAACAATCGCCATAAAAGCCTGTTCGATAGGATTTCCCGTTGATTTCCACGGTTTCTGCAACCGTTGGCAGGCAGCCAATCAGACTGCTGCAAAGTACGGCACAACTGATACCGCCCAGCAACCGCATTCCCCTTGATTTTTTAAACAAGCTGTAACACCTCACAATTGCCAATGCCATACTTTGCATATGCTTCATTCGTCATATCCTGAAAATACGACCGCACGACCCGAGCAATGCCGTTGTGTGCCACCAGCAAATAATTCTTTTCCTGCTGCAAGAGTTCATCCAGAAGATTATAAATCCGCTGTGCCAGCTGCAACATGGATTCTCCGCCCTCGTAATGGTTCGCAAACTGTGTTTTTGCCTGCTGAAAGGCTGCTCCATCCCGTGCAGTGGATTCATACTTGCCGAAATTCTGCTCCCGTAGCCGTGGCTCTGCAAACGCTGGCAAGCCGGTCACCTCTGCAATGTGTTTTGCCGTATCGGCTGCTCGCATCAAAGGCGAATACAGAATGGCATCAATGGGATACTGCCGCTCTAAAATCAGTTTTCCGGCTGCAATTGCCTGCTCATGCCCCAGCGGTGTCAAGGCAATATCGGTTGAACCGCAAATTTTGTTTTCAACATTCCAAATGGTCTGTCCGTGCCGGACAAAATAAAGATGTGGCATAATCGTTTTACTCCCTTTTCATTTTCATTACAATCACACAACGCCGCCGTATGCATCCCGACAGTTTTTTGCTGTATGCTGGACACCTTACGGCGGCGTTGATTTGTTTTTGATTAGTCTAATTTCTGGAACTCTGCCGGAATGGCAGTGTCAATGATTTCCTTGATTTTGTCCATATTCCAAATACCGTATTCTCCGGACATGGCATATGGCAAACCGTGTTCTTCCGCCAATTCTTCGGTATAATCCTTATATGCAATCAGTCGCAGATTGGACAAAGAACCATCATCATACTGTGTGATAATCGGATGAACCTGTACATTTTCTACCGTTACCTGCTTGTCCTCTTCGTGGTATACCAAATCAAAATCAGCCACTTCGCTGATCAGATTGATGTTAAAGGTCTGTGCAGAAACAAAGTTCCCCATTGCATAGAACACAAAGCCCTGTGTTCCATCCGAACGTGTGATGTATTCCATGGTCTGCGGAACGTGCGGGTGATTGCCAATAATGACATCTGCACCCCATTCAATCATGTTCTGTGCCTGTGCCTTGACGCCATCCCGTACTTCAAAGGTATCTTCATCGCCCCAGTGTGCAGAAACAACGACAATATCTGCCAGTTCGTTTGCCCGTTCAATCTGTTCCTGAATCACATCGTCCTGCGTGGTCAAGGTAATCTGAATGGTGGAATCATCCGGAACGGTATAGCCGTTGATGTTTTCGGTATATGCCAAGAAGGCAACCTTTAAACCATTTACTTCCTTAATCCGAATGTTGTTCATGTCGTCTACATCCCGATAAACGCCATAGGTCAGCAGGTCGGAATGTTCCTGCAACAATCTGTCCCAATAATCCATACAAGAGGTCAAGCCCTCTACGCCCTTATCCAACAAGTGATTGTTACACATCGAAACGACATTGAATCCCAAGTCTACAATGGCTTCGCCAGCTTCCGGCGGAGAATTGAAGTTGAAGTTGCTGCCGCTGATTTCAATATCTGGATTGTCACAAATCAAAGTTTCCTGATTGATAATCCGCAAATCTGCATTTGAGCCGTTGACCAGATCCTTTACGCCATCATAAACATAGGCAAAGTTATAGGTTTCGCCATTTTCTGCATGAGCAGCAGCACTGTTATAAACGGAAGTCTGTACGAAATGATCACCGGCAGCGACAACGTGAACCGTTCCGCTCTTGGCAGTTTCTTCGGTTGTAGCTTCGGTTGCATCAGATGCAGCTTCTGTTGCTGCACTGGCATCCTGTGTCGTTACTTCTGTTGGTGCATTGACCTGCACGCCATCGCCCTTGGAAATAGAACGGCAGCTGTTGCAACGGGTACAAACCAACACGATTACAATCAGCAATGCCAATAAAATCAGCAATGCATTTCTCCGTCTGCGATAACCGATACCCTTTTTCTTCTTTTTTGGGTTTTGATTCTGTGGCTGCCGAGGCGGTTGCTGGGGTGGTCGCTGGGTTTGAATCGGCTGCCGCTGCGGCATTCTTGGGGGTGTTGTTCGCTGTGGCGGACGCTGCTGTCCAGAATTACGGGCAGAAATTGGTTTCTGCTGGAACGGTTGGTTCTCCATTTTTTTACATCCTCACTTTATGATATTTTTTTCTTGTACTCGCTCTTTCGAAAAAAACGAGTCTGATTATCTTTATTATAACAGAGATAACGACAAATTGCAAGCAATTTCATACAGGTTTATGGCAGGATGATTCTTTTTCCAATCGCAAACGCTTTCTACATAAATTCCCATTTTCGGGGCACGCTATGGACAGCATTTTGAATTGAAAGGAGCTTTTCCACCTTGAATGAATATGCAAAAGAACGCATCCTGCCGAAACTCTCCCAAAATCTCCAGCGAATTCGGGAAATTGCCCACAATAGTTCCGATTTATTGGTGAATGAATTTGTATTGAGCGGTCTGCCAGCAGCCCTACTCTGCTGTGAGGGTATGCTTTCCACCAGCACCATTACAGAATTGATTTTACGTCCCATTGTCGAGATTCAACTGGAACATCCCACAGCTGAACAGATTTTTCAACACATCCAGAAACACCAACTCTTTTCCACAGACCGTGCAGAGGCTTTGAACTATCGGGATTTATTCCGCTTTTTAAACTCCGGCTTTGCGGTTTTGGTTTTAGATGGCTGCCCGAAAGCGTTGGTTTTCGGGGTGCAAGGTTACGACAAACGCAGCGTTTCCACGCCCTCCGGTGAAAATAATATTTTCGGGGCAAAAGATGGATTTGTGGAAGTTGTCCGCACCAATATGTCTTTGATTCGCCGGCGGATGAAGTCGCCATTTCTCAAGATGGAACTTGGTTGTTACGGAGATAAAAGCCAAACAGACCTCTGTATCTGTTATCTGTATGACCGTGTCCCACAGGCACTGATTCAGAAAATCAAGCGGCAATTGGGCAGCATGAAACTGGAGTCCATTCTCTCTTCCGGCTATGTTCGCCCGTTCTTGGAAACCAGCCGCCCCTCTCTCTTCGATACCATCAGCACTACACAGCGTCCAGATGTTTTTTGTGCAAAGCTATTAGAAGGGCGGGTTGGCATCCTAATTGACGGCACACCGTTTGCCCTCATGATTCCGAAGCTGTTCAATGAAAGCTTTCAGTCGATGGATGATTATTGCTATAAGCCCTATTATGCAACCTTTCTCCGCTGGCTGAAATATGCAGCGTTCTTGGTTGCCCTGCTGCTGCCTGCTTTGTATGTGGCAATCGCCCTGCATCATCCGGAACTTCTCAACCGCACATTGCTGCTCATATTGGCAGAATCGGAAGAAACCGCTCCGCTCTCCCTGACAACTGAAGCCATCGGCATTCTATTGGTGTATGAAATCATTCGGGAGGCTGGGTTACGATTGCCGCAGGCGGTCGGCGGAGCGGTGAGTATTGTTGCCGGCTTGATTGTCGGGGACGCAGCCGTTTCCTCCGGTTTGATCAGCACACCAATGCTGACCGTCACGGCGATTTCTGTCATTGCAGGATTTGTCATTCCTGACCTGAATCCGCCGATTAGCATTCTACGACTAGCATTTGTCTTAGCTGGCGGTATGGGCGGACTGTTCGGTATTAGCCTGTTGGGAGCAGCTGTTCTCTTTCATATCTGTGCCGCTCAAAACCACGGATTTCCACTGACTGCCCCCGTTGCACCGTTCCGAAAACGTGGCATGCGGGATATTTTATATCGTGCAGATTTTCCTGCAATGCAGTCCGGTAATTTTACGGTGGAGGAGTATCATGAATAAACCAGCCAAACTACAACCCAGCCAATTGACAATGATTTTAACGCTTTCGGCTGCCTTTTCTGTGATGTGTGCAGCGTTTCCGTTTACGCTGGAACAGCTCATTGGCACAGCGATTTCCATCGGGCTGCAAATTTTACTCTGCATTCCAGCATTTCTTTTGACTCGCCGAACGGACAGCCTTGCAGCCCATTGCAAGGGACATAAATTTTTACCGCTGTTCTTTTGCTATTATTTGCTGCTTGCTGGCGGTCGCTCTGTGGTGCAACTCTGGAATGTTTCCGGCAGCCTTTCCCTTCCGGTACACAATGCCCTGCTTGCAGCAGCCCTAATTGCTGGAATCTGCTTCTATACGTCTACGCTGGGCATTCAGACGCTTGCCCGCAGCAGCACGCTGACTTTTGGCGTTCTCCTGCTCACGCTGGCAGTCATGCTCTTAGGCGGATACCGTTCCATTCACCTGCAAAACCTCGCCTTTTCGCCGGATAGCTGCATCTGGAGCAGTGTTCTACAACATCTCTCCTTAGCAGATGAACTTCCCGTTTTAGTACTGCTATTAGGATTTTTGGAGAAGCAGCCCGTTCGGAGCACATTTCGTTTCTTCGGGTTCTCGTTTGGCATCTGGTTTTTTGTGCTATTTTTGGGCATTACGATTTTAGGCAGCTTTATGCCGCACGCAGCCTATCCGTTTTTCACCATTGCGAGCGTTTCGCAGCCATTTCGTACCCAACGGGCAGATGCCTTGTATTTGATTGTATTTGTTTTGCTCTGCATTTTACGGCTGACGCTCTTCACAA
>HF997975.1:71641-97244 GCA_000433635.1 Ruminococcus sp. CAG:254 | reverse complement strand
AACGCTATCTGCCCATTTGCTGGGTGAAGCGTTCCCAAAACTTCGTTTCCGGAACGGCATTTGCCTGCTGATTATCTTAGGGCATGCGGTTGGAATCGGAATCTTAGGGCTTTCGTCCAGCTGGTGGTATATTGTTCCGATTGTATTATTAACGGTATGCGTTCCGTGGAGTTTACTGCTATTAGACCCACCTGAACCCGCCTCGCAAAAACAGTAATCCACATCATTCCCATCGGATTCCACGATTTCCACAACGACTGTTGAAATCGAATCACTTAGAAAGGAAATACCAGCTATGAAAAAATCGCTGCTTTCGCTGTTGCTGTGTCTTTCACTCTGCTGTTCCGGCTGCTCTGCAACGCAGGTCAAAGACCGCCTGTATTTGCAATCCTTGGAACTCTCCAACTATCGTTACCCGACTGTTCAACTGCACGCTTTTCAATCGGAAGAAGCAGACTGTTCCGGCAGTGGCAGCACGCTTTCTGCTGCACTGGAATCCGCAGAAATTCCAGCTGGAAAATCCCTCTTCTTGGGACATTTGGAACTGCTCGCTCTGCAAGAACCAAAATTCTTGCAGCAGCTTCCAGATTTGTTACAACAATATCGCCTTTCTTCAGGCTGCAAACTGCTCTATACGACTCGCTCGCTTGCAGAAGTCAACACGGAAACGCTGCTGGAAAGCCTGAAACAAGAAGAACAAAACGGACGCATTCCCGAAACCGACTTGCTCTCGATTCTAAAGGAACGCTGCAATTCCTCCGGAACGGCTCTGTTGCCCTTTCGGATTACCAACGGCTTTTCCATGGTGCTGATCGCCTCGAACGGAACAACACAAACGCTCTCCAACGATGCCATTCAAGGACTGTGCTGGCTGCGTGGCAACAACTATCCAGAACGGGTCAGCTTATCGACAGACGGTCAAGCAAGCGACTTTCTCATTACCAGTGCTTCGACCAGATACACCGCCATCACCGCAAACGGAATTCCCATTGTAACCGTTTCCATTTCCATTCATGGAACAGGAAATGCCATTGCTCTGCGAGAACGGCTGGAAATTGCCTGTGAGGCTGCCGAACGGGAAACCATTCAGCAAAATCAAGCGGATGTCATCGAATTGGAAGCCTGTCTGCGGCAGCAATGTTACAAGCTATATCAGGAACAGGACTGGAACAGCCTGCTCCGCACCGTACAATTTCAACATGAATTTACGATTCTCCCATAAACCAAAACAGACCGCCCTGTGTTTTCACACAAAGCGGTCTGCTTTTTTCATAGATTCGGATTACTCCAAGAAAGAACTTACTTGTTCAGTCTTGCTTCGATCTTATCCAGTTCAGCCATCAGTTCAGCCGGTACCTTGCCGCCCTTTGCTGCGATGTCTTCTGTATAATATCTCCGCATTTCTGCGATTTCCTTCTTCCACAGATCAGTATCTACAGCGAGCAGCTTGTCCAGAACAGCCGGAGTTACTTCGTCTTCGATACCAGTCAGGTTCAGGTCTTCCTTCTTCGGCAGGTAGCCGATTGCAGTTTCAACTGCATCTACAGTGCCTTCGCAACGCTTGATGATCCAGTCGAGGACTCTCATGTTGTCGCCAAAGCCCGGCCACAGGAAGTTGCCTTCTTCGTCCTGCTTGAACCAGTTAACGTTGAAGATCTTCGGAGCCTTGTCGCCCAGGATCTTGCCCATTTCGAGCCAGTGTGCCCAGTAGTCGCCTACATTGTAACCGATGAACGGCTTCATAGCCATCGGGTCATGACGCAGAACGCCAACTGCACCAGTTGCAGCAGCTGTTGTTTCGGAAGAAACAGCAGAACCCATATAAGTGCCGTGTGTCCAGTCGAAAGACTGATATACCAGCGGTGTTGTGGAAGCACGACGACCGCCGAAGATGATTGCAGAGATCGGAACGCCTGCCGGATTGTTAAATTCCGGAGAGATGCACGGGCAGTTTTCAGCCGGTGCAGTAAATCTGGAGTTCGGATGAGCCAGAGTCTTGTTCTTGCCGGTCTTTTCGTCTACTTCAGCAACGAATTCCGGACCATTTACCTTAGAACCCTTCCATTCGGTTGCGTCAACCGGCGGATTCTTATCCAGCTTTTCCCACCAAACTGTGTTGTCTGCATTGTTCAGAGCAACGTTGGTGAAGATGGTGTTCTTGCGTGTGCAAGCCAGTGCGTTCGGGTTGGACTTTTCGTTGGTACCCGGAGCAACACCGAAGAAACCATTTTCCGGATTGATTGCATACAGTCTGCCATCCTTGCCTGGCTTCATCCAAGCGATATCGTCACCAACGGTGAATACCTTGTAGCCAGCCTTCTGATAGCCTTCCGGCGGAATCAGCATAGCCAGGTTGGTCTTACCGCAAGCAGACGGGAATGCAGCAGTGATATAAACAGTTTCACCAGACGGCTTCTGAACGCCCAAGATGAGCATGTGTTCAGCCATCCAGCCTTCGTTCTTACCCTGGAAGGAAGCGATACGCAGAGCGAAGCACTTCTTGCCCAGCAGAACATTACCGCCGTAAGCGGAGTTGATCGACCAGATTGTGTTTTCTTCCGGGAACTGTACGATATAACGGTTTTCCGGATCAACGTCAGCCTTGGAGTGCAGACCACGAACGAAGTCGTTAGAAACATCGCCCAGGTTTTCAAATGCCTGCTTACCCATTCTGGTCATGATGTTCATGTTCAGAACAACATAGATGGAGTCAGTCAGTTCCACGCCAACCTTTGCGAGCGGAGAACCGATCGGACCCATAGAATACGGGATTACATACATGGTTCTGCCCTTCATAACGCCGTCATACAGCGGAACGAGCTTTGCCTTCATTTCGTCCGGAGCCATCCAGTTGTTGGTCGGGCCTGCATCTTCCTTCTTCTTGGTGCAGATGAAAGTTCTGTCTTCTACTCTTGCTACGTCATTCGGCAGCGTTCTGTGATACAGACAGCCCGGCAGCTTTTCCGGATTCAGCTTATACATCTTATCCCGGTTGCCTTCCGGCAGAGAAGTAACTTCTTCTGTCAGTGCATCCAGCTGTTCTTTGGAACCATCGATCCATACGACCTTGTCCGGCTTGGTCAGAGCAACCATTTCGTCAACCCATGCCAGAACATTTTTGTTGTTTGTCAATGCCATCGGTAATACCTCCTAATATATCAATCCACCAGTCAAACCGGCGGGGAGAAGAAAAATTTTCTTCTCCCCTTTATTATAATTCCAACCGGAAATCTTGTCAAGCGGTTTTCGGGAAATTCCATTTGAAATTCAGTCTTTGTTCATGTTTTGCAAACGGCTGTTCTCCGTGGATGAACAATTTCAAAAAAACTGTCGTTTTCCGATTCCCGTTTGATTATCGTACCCAGAATTTCAGATTTTTTGCAATGTCAAAAATTAAAAGGTTGGCTGTTCCAGCGACATGGTCGCATAGGCATTCAAAGAAGCATCCGCCCGAACGCCAGCTGCATACGCATAAGAGCCAGCACAGGCAATCATTGCCCCGTTATCTCCACACAGTGAAAGCGGCGGTACAAACAGCTTGCAACCCTGCTTTTCGCAGGCTGCTGCCATGGCAGAGCGAACGCCACTGTTTGCAGAAACCCCGCCAGCAACGGCAATGGTCTGGTAACCCAAATCTTTCGCCGCCTGCATGGTGTGCGTGGTCAGCAATTCAGAAATGGTTTTCTGTACGGAGGCTGCCAAGTCGGCAGTCGGAACGGTCTGCCCCTTTTGGGAGGCATTGTGCAACAGATTCACAACTGCGGTCTTTAAGCCGGAAAAGCTGAAATCATAGGGATTTCCCTCCACTTTCGGACGGGGCAAGTGAAATGCCTCTGGATTGCCCTCCTGTGCAGCGTGGTCAATGTGAATGCCGCCTGGATATGGAAAGCCCATCGCACGGGCTGTTTTATCGAAACATTCACCGGCTGCATCATCCCGTGTTCTGCCGACAATTCGGAATTGGGTATAGGACAGGACTTCTACAATATGGCTGTGTCCGCCACTTGCCACCAGACAAAGATACGGCGGCTTCAATTCCGGATGAGCAATATAATTCGCTGCGATGTGTCCAGCTAAGTGATGTACGGGAACTAATGGCTTTCCGGTTGCCAGTGCCAACCCTTTGGCAAAGTTCACACCAACCAGCAACGCCCCAATCAAACCTGGAGCATACGTAACCGCAATACCGTCTAAATCGGCAAGCGTAACCTGTGCATCGTCCAACGCCTTTTGTACTACAGGCAGGACGTTTTCACAGTGCCGCCGAGAGGCGATTTCCGGTACAACACCGCCATATAACTGATGTTCTTTGACCTGTGATGCAACCACATTGGAACGGATTTTGGTGTAATCCTCCGCCACGCTGGCAGCGGTTTCATCACAGGAACTTTCGATTCCTAAAATGAGCATATGTTCTTCTCCTCATCGTTCTGTATAAGAGATTTGATATTCATACAGACGCATTCTTGCATCTGCATGCACTTTTTGCAATAATTGCGGGCTGGGATGATTGACGCAGAGAATTCCAGATACAGAATGCTTGGAAAATCGTTTGCTCTTCTGAAACCAATCCAAATAAGCAGCGAGCTGTGCATAGGCATCCCCATATCCGCCATCTTTCTTCAACTCAATCACATATAAGTTTCCGTCAGCATCTTCACAGAACAAATCCAGCCGACCGATTGGAATGACGTACTGCCTGCCATATTCGCCATTTCGCCGATAAAGATGCAGCTGTTTCCCGAACACTGGAAATCCAGCTTCGATGCGAGCAGTCAATTCTTCTTCCAATATCCATTCACTGGAAAACTGTTCTGCTTTTTCAAGGGGTTTCTTTTGCAGCCCTGTTTTGGTTTGCTCTGCTGATTCTGCTGATAAAACAATTGATTGCCGATTTTTCGCCGTTTTTGCCCGCTTGACCAGCGATTTAGAAACCGGATATGCTCCGGATTTGATAAAGGAACGTGCGGCTGTTCCATTGCCCATTGCAAGCAGAACCCGCACATAATTATTCGCTGCACAGGATAAATCCAATTCCTTTTCCAGACAAAATTCCAGCAATTCTTTCGCTTCCGCATATCGTTTTTGCTGATAAAAGCTATATGCCAGATTATTATTTGCAAATGGATAGTCCCATTCCAATTCCAAGCAGTTCCGATAATAGGCTTCTTCTTGTTCCCAGTCTTTTTCTTTCCCATATGCCCAGCCAATTTGAAAATTGATGCAGGCTTTTGTGAATAGACAGGGCTGTTCTTCGATGGTTTCCAGACAGGCGATTTGATTCTTCCAGCGTTTCATCCTGCCATAAGTCATTCCAAGCAGTTCATGGGCAATCACAGAATCCGAATGGCTTTGCAAAAAGCCAGTCAGCAGCAAACATTTTTCTTCCTCTGTAGCAGCGAAATAATAATCCCGAACCAGTTCGGCATGTTCAATGACAAGTTGCTCTGCACCGGACTGTTTCAGCTGCAATACAACCATCTGCCAGAAACCGGGAAATGCATTTTTAAACGGAACGATATAACAATAAGCCAGTTCCTGCAAGTTATACGGTTCTTCTTCTGCATTGCTCTTCATCACAGTTCGAACCAGCCGCAAGCTCTTTTCATACTGTCCTTTGAAAAAACAAGCGACTGCCTGAAAATAAGGATTCCCTAGAATCTTTTCTGTATTCCGAAAAAACAACTGCACTGATGTTTCTTTTAAAAAATTTTTTCTATTTTCTGAATATTCCAAATAATCTAATGTAATAAAAGCCAGTAAAACATTATTAAACCAGATTCGAATTTGTTCAATGTCTGGATGTGCCTGCATGGTATCCAATTTGTCTGCAACTTCTGTCACCGACATCTCTGCTGGAAATTCTCGCTTTATCAATTCCTGCAACGCTGCTTCTGTCATAGAATCCCCTTTTTTAGTCAAGTATCCATTCGAGTCATTTCTTGCAAGGCGAGATTCCGGTAAGTCAAATCCTCCCGTACAGAAAACCCCTGCTTTTCCCAGAATGCATTGCCGCTTTGATTGCGGGAAAATACCACCAATGCCATCTTTGCAATGCCGATTTTCTGCACGGCGTTTATTGCTGCCTGCACCAGCTGCGAACCAATGCCTTGCTTTTGCCGTTCTGGTGCAACTGCGGTATGATAGATGTAGGCTCGTCTGCCATCACTTCCCACCAAAATCGCCCCAATGATAGCCGTTTCTTCCACGGCAACCAGACAGGTTTCCGGATTTCGCTGCAAAAACCGTTCAATTCCGGAACGGGAATCATCGACATCATTCAACCCCATACCCGAACAGGATTTCCACAGGGCAAAAACTGCATCATAATCTTCCATCTGCATGGTTCGGATTTGCATGGCACTTTCCCTCCTCATTTGTATGCTTGTATCCTATTTTTTCTTAATATTCGTAGTCAATGCACGCCCGTGCTTCCCGAAGCGGCTTGATAAACTGTCCAAAAGCAACATGTGCCGGATGTACCTGATAAGTGTTCAGGTCGTCCATCGTTTCAAAGTCACAAATCAAGGCAAATTCATAATTGGTCGGGTCAGCAGACGGGCTGTTCAGCCGTACCTCCAACTTCTTCAGCTGCGGAATCTGTGCCGGCAGCTGTTCTGCCTTTTCCTTTGCAGCCGCTGCATTTTCCATTGCCGTCTTTCCGTTTGCCTCTGCCTGAAATTTGAACATTACAATATGCTTCATCATAATTATCATCTCATCCTTTTTTATATCATTAAAATTCACTGGTTTATCAAGAAAGCGATTTCCGCAGATAAACCATATCATCTAACAAAACGCCATCTTCTATCATCGGATGGTCATAATGTTCTAAAAAGAAATGTGGAATCCGGCGATACGGCACAAATCCACATTTTTGATAAAACGGGATGGTTTTTGGGCTATCTCCCGTTCCCAGAATCAGCCATTCTGCTGTTCCTGCCAGCTGTTGTTCTAAGAATTGCAAGAATTTGCGTCCATAACCCTTTCCCTGCTCCGAAACGGCAACTGCTAAATTTTTCACTTCCCATTCTGTTTCAGAAGCCCGTAAAATCACGCAAACTGCAATGGGATTGCCTGCTTTTTGCATCACATAAAGTGTCCCCTGCTCTAGATAGCGGTCAATCATGGATTCCTGTTCATCACCCAGCAGCAACAAGGGCAAGTATTGCTTTTTCTGTTCTGAAACTTGTTGTATCTCAATCAATTTAGCACCTGCTCTCTCTGAAAAATAACCGTTCGGAATACTTTTATTGTAGCGTAGTGTCCTGCATTTGTCAACCGTCTTTTCTCGTTCTTTGCGTTTTGAAAAGAAATATGCGATTTAATTTTACCATAGATTTTAAATTTTGTATCGTTTTTTTTTTGAAACAGTGTTATACTAAAATGATACTGGGTGTTTCTGCTGTAAAAAACAGATAGCCCCATCATCAAACCAGTTCGCTCAGCAACCCAAGCGAACCAATATGGAGGAAATTATGCGACTATTAGCAATTGACGGAAACAGTATTATGAACCGTGCCTTTTATGGCATTCGCCTGCTTTCCAACCACAAGGGAATTTATACGAATGCGATTTTTGGCTTTATGAATATTTATTTAAAGCACGTCACCGCATTACAGCCGGATGCCATCGCTGTTGCATTTGATGTTCACACACCAACCTTCCGCCATCAGAAAGTATCATCCTACAAAGCAAACCGGAAAGGCATGCCGGAAGAACTGGCAATGCAGATGCCGTATCTGAAAAAACTGCTGACCCTGCTGGGTGTGCAGATTGTGGAATGTCCTGGCTATGAAGCGGACGATGTTCTCGGCACACTCGCTCAGGCAATGGAAGAACAGGGAAACGACTGCACCATTCTCAGCGGTGACCGGGATACCTTACAGCTCATCACCGACCATGTAACCGTTCGACTCGTCACCAATCGGGAAGATATTGATTACACCGTACAGCGGTTTCGGGAGGAATACGGCTTTTATCCCATCTCTATGATTGATTTGAAGGCACTCATGGGCGATGCCTCCGATAATATTTCTGGGGTTTCCGGAATTGGCCCAAAAACTGCGTCTACGCTGATTCGCAGTTGGGGCACTGTGGAAAACGTCTATGACCACATTCATCAGCTGAATGTCAGCAAAATGGCAATTCAAAAACTGATTGCCGGACAGGAATCTGCAATGGAAAGCAAATGGCTGGCAACGATTGTAAAAGATGCCCCCGTTCCGACAGAATTGCAACACTATCTGCCAAAGCCGATTCATGCCAGAGAAGTGCGAGATTTGCTGATGGAACTGGAAATGGTGAAGTTACTGGATAAATTGCATCTGGAAGCAGCTGCTGACCAGTTGGAAGAAGAACCGCTCTCCTGTGCCATAACGCCATCCATTGCCATTCAACAACAACCCCTGACCGATACCCTGTTTCAACAGTGGAAAACCGACCTGCCAACACTCTGCTATGAACTGAACCTTCCAGAACATCGCCTGCAAGTCCTACAGGAACAGACCATCTATGAAACCACAGATGAAGCTTTGATTGTTGCATTCTTGGGCAGTGTCATTCCAAAGCGAACCTTTGGTGCAAAGCCGCATTATCGCTACATGATGCAGCAGGGAACAGCCCTGAACAATCTCGTTGCAGATGGTGAAATTGCTGCCTATCTGCTGAACCCGGCTTCTTCTGAATATACAGTTGCCCGTCTGAGTGTCACCTACCACGTTCTCTATGATACAGCTCTGGAAGATTTGGCGGCATTGGTTGCCCTGCCAGCACTCTGTGATGCGATGGAACAGGAAATTCAGGAACAGAACATGACCGACTTGTATCAAATGGAACTGGAATTGACCCGTGTTCTGGCAGAAATGGAACAGGCTGGTGTTTTGGTTGATGTAGACGGGCTGGAAACATTCGGCAAATACCTCAGCGAACAGATGGAAGAATTACAGCAAATGGTCTATGATGAAGCTGGACATTCTTTCAAAATCGGCTCTCCAAAACAGCTGGGAGATGTGCTTTTCGGCGAACAAAAATTGCCGCATGGCAAAAAGACCAAGACGGGTTATTCCACCAATGCAGAAATTTTGGAATCCCTGCGAGAAGAATACCCGATTGTCGACCACGTTTTGAAGTGGCGGCAGGTTTCCAAGTTGAAATCGACGTACATTGACGGGTTAAAGAAAACAATTGCCGCAGATGGCAGAATCCACACTTGTTTCAAACAGACAGAAACCCGAACTGGTAGAATCTCTTCCATTGAACCAAATATGCAAAACATTCCGGTTCGGACAGAACTCGGCAGCAATATGCGGAAGTTCTTCGTTGCTGGTGCTGGCAATGTCCTGTTGGATGCCGATTACAGCCAGATTGAATTGCGAATTTTGGCGAATCTCTGCGGTGACACTGCTATGCAAGAGGCATTCTTACACGGTGCAGATATTCACACGGCAACCGCTGCACAGGTCTTTGATTTGCCGCCGGAAATGGTCACAGATTCCATGCGGAGTGCTGCAAAAGCCGTGAACTTTGGCATTATTTACGGTATTGGTGCATTCTCGCTTTCCAAGGATATTCACGTTTCTGTCGCACAGGCAGACCAGTATATCAAAAATTATCTTGCTCGTTACCCACGTGTTGCAGCATTCATGGAAGAAACGGTGGAACATGCCAAGGAACTGGGCTATGTCAGCACCTATTTCAAGCGGAGAAGACCTGTTCCGGAACTGCGGCAGTCCAATAAGATGATTCAGGCATCTGGAAAACGTATTGCCATGAATACCCCGATTCAGGGAACGGCTGCTGACATCATTAAAATTGCTATGATTCACGTTTCCAATCGGTTGCAGGAAGAATGCCCAGCTGCAAAGCTGATTTTACAGGTACACGATGAACTGATTGTGGAAGTTCCCGAACAGCAGGCAGACCTTGCTGCACAGATTCTGAAAGAAGAAATGGAACACGTTGTGCAGTTTGCCGTTCCGCTGACCGTGGAAGTAAAGAAGGGAAAAAGCTGGTATGATGCAAAAGGTTAAGATTCTCCCGTTCTCGCAGGAGCAGCTGCCCGCAGCGGCTGCCCTTGCACAACGTTGTTTCCCTGACCCGTGGTCGCTTGCCCTGTTTGAGGCTGCCTTTTCACAGCCAAACACCACCCTCTTTGCTGCAATGGCAGGCGATACGCTGGCAGGCTACTTGATTTTACAGCGGCTCGGCGATGAAGAAAGTGTAGATGATATTGCTGTTGCTCCGGAATTTCGGCGACAGGGAATCGCTCAACAGCTGCTGGAAACGGCACACGCACAATTTCCAACCTGTCCGTTTCTGTTGGAAGTACGGGAACATAATACCGCAGCACTTGCCCTCTATCAAAAATTGGGCTATCAGCAAGTCGGTTTCCGGAAACGCTATTATACCAATCCGAACGAAGGTGCGGTACTGATGACCCGACCCCCACAATAAAAGGAGGAACTCCATGCAACAAACCATCAAACTGGGAAATTTGACGCTGCCCCGTACCGCTGGACTTGCCCCTATGGCTGGCGTTGCCGATCGTGCTTACCGGATTCTCTGCAAGGAACATCAAGCTGCTCTGCTGGTCAGCGAAATGATTTCTGCAAAAGGGCTTTGCTACGGCGACCCGAAAACTGCTCAGTTCTGCACGATTACAGATGCAGAACGCCCGATGGGCTTGCAGCTGTTCGGCAGCGAACCGGATTTCATGGCAAAAGCAGTTCAAATTGTCCTGCCCTATCAGCCGGACTGGATTGATATTAACATGGGTTGTCCGGTTCATAAAGTCATTACAACCGGCTCTGGTTCAGCACTGATGCAGAAACCAGACCTCGCAGCAGATTTGGTACGGGCAGCGGTTTCTGTTTCACCCGTTCCGATTACCGTCAAGTTCCGGGCTGGCTGGGATGATAACGACCGCAATGCGGTTTCCTTCGCCAAAAAAATGGAACAAGCTGGAGTGGCAGCAGTTGCCGTTCATGGCAGAACCAAAGCACAGCTTTACTCCGGAAAAGCTGACTGGGAAATCATCCGGCAGGTGAAAGAATCCGTTTCCATTCCTGTTTTCGGAAACGGAGATGTGACCGATGCGGCAAGCTGCTTGAAGATGTATGAACAGACGGGCTGCGATTTGGTGCTAGTCGGCAGGGGCAGCTATGGAAACCCGTTTATTTTTTCTGAAATTGCAGCGGCAATGGCTGGAACGCCTTACCAAAAGCCGACCCTCTCTGAAAAAATGGACACCATGCTCTATCATATCCGCCTGATTTTGCAACTTGCTGATGGAAAGCCACCGGAACTTGCCATTCGAGAGGCTCGCAAACACGCTGCTTGGTATATCAGCGGTTTACATGGAGCAGCTGCCTTTCGGGCAAGATGTTATCAGCTGCAATCTTATGCAGAGGCGGAACAGCTGGCGGCAGATGTCAAGGAGGCGAATCCAGAGTGAAACGCTACCCATCCAAACCAAAGCCAATGCCAACATCCACTTCTTTTGATATTCGCCCCCGTCATGTTGTCACCATTGACTTGCACGGGCTTTCTGTTGCAGAGGCACGGGCAAAGCTGAAACAAGTCTTGGAACATTGCCCGAAAACCGTCACAGAAGTGGAAGTGATTCACGGCTATCACAGTGGGCAAGCCCTGCAAAAACTGGTGCGAAAAGATTTCAAACACGCTCGGATTGCTTCCCGTAGTTTCGGGCTGCAAAACGGCATTACCAACTACATCTTAAAGTGAGGGATTGATGATGACCCTATCCATTCGGACGCTGCTCTATGATGTTCTGCTGCTGTTGGAACTTGGCTTGTTCTTCCTATTTTTTGCACCGCTCTTTCTGCGGATTTTCAACGCTGGAAATCTGTTCGGCATGGCGGTTTCAGCAATTTGTTTTCTACTGACGCTCTTTCACCGCCCTTTCGGGCAGCTGCTTTCCCGTATCTGGGGCAACCTCTGCGGAAAGTGCGTGTTGAGCATTCTTGCCCTGCTCCTGACCGCTGGCATTGCATTTGCTGGATTCTGTTCCATCAAGATGGTGCAATATTATCAGAATCCCCCACAAACACCCTGCACTGTGGTTGTTTTAGGCTGCAAAGTCAAGGGGACTGTTCCCAGTCTGATGCTGCAACGGCGACTAGAGGCAGCAAAGGACTACTTACAACAGCACCCCGATATTCCCTGCATTGTTTCCGGCGGAAAGGGAACGGGCGAGGACATCTCCGAAGCACAGGCGATGAAAACCTACCTGACCGCTGCCGGCATTGCAGCAGACCGGATTCTCATGGAAGACCGTTCCACCGATACCCATGAAAACTTGCTGTTCAGCAAACAGATTCTGGAGCAACAAGGGCTGCCCAACCGGATTACCATTCTCACGGATGGCTTTCATCAATACCGTGCCCACCGCATGGCGACAGAACTGGGGCTGGAAAGCTGGTCGGTCAGCGGGAAAACCAGACGCATTCTCATCCCAACTTACTGGGTACGGGAATGGATGGCATTATTCGAGCAATTTCTCGGCATGGCGTAAAAATTCCTATATTTTTATGCGTTTCATTCTGGGCATTTGGTAAAAATCAAGTAAAAAGTAACATTCCACCCTTGCTATTCGAGCAAAACTTTGCTATAATAGAAAGGGTGTTGTCAACACCAATCAAAAATAGTTTGGAGGAATCAGTGATGCGAGCGGATCCTTATCCCCGACGATGGATGCAAGATCAAAAATAAGATTGCAAAGGAGAAGCCGCATCTTTTCAACGGTTCTGCCTTTGCGGAAAGGCGGAATCGTTTTGATTTCTTACTATAAAACCGTGCAAAATCATCTGGTAGAATGCAGTACACCAGAGCCTGGCAGCTGGGTTTCTGTCGTTGACCCAACGGCACAGGAACGAAAAATGCTGATTGAAGAATTTGGTCTGGATAGCGACTTCATCAAGTCCGCACTCGATGAAGAAGAATCCTCTCGTGTGGAACGAGAAGACACCCAGACCCTGATTATCATTGACACTGCTGTTTCAGAGATTGAAAAAAATGATACACTGGTGTTCTACACCATGCCAATGAGCATTATCATCAAAGACCAGTTGGTTTTTACGATTTCTCTGCGAAACAACAAGGTGATTGAAGACCTGATCGACGGACGGCTTCGGAATATTCAGACCAGTTTCCGGACACAATTCGTCTTGCGGCTGATCATGCAGCTGACTTCTACTTATCTGGTCTATCTGAAACAAATCGACAAGGCTTCCAACACCTTGGAACGGGAACTGCGAAAGGCAGTCAAGAACAAACAGCTGCTGCAAATGATGGAGCTGGAAAAATCTCTGGTCTATTTTTCCACCTCTCTCAAATCCAATGATGCAACCATGAATAAAATTCTGCGTGGGAAACTGATGAAACTCTATGAGGACGACCAAGACTTATTGGAAGATGTTCTGATTGAGTTAAAACAGGCGGAAGAAATGGCAAGCATTTATTCCAGCATTCTTGCCAACATGGTGGATGCGTGCAGTTCCGTCATCTCTAACAACGTCAACATGGTGATGTGGCAGTTGACCATTGTCACCATCATTCTGGCAATCCCAACGATGGTATTTAGCTTTTACGGGATGAATACGCTGGACTTGCCGTTTGCGGAACATACGTGGTTTCCAACTGTCGTTTCAATTGTGGCAACCCTGCTCACAGCATTGATTTTGCTGAAGTACAAGAAAAAATAAAAAAGCAGACCCTCGTCCCAATAGACGGCGGTCTGCTTTCCCCATACACAGAAGAGATGGTTATACTTTCGGTTCTTCTTTTTGTTCCGGAGATACCTGCAAGGCGATTTTTGTAACAGATTGGTTGTCGGTTTCCAGAACCTGAAACTGAAATGTTCCAACCTGAACCGTTTCCCCTACTTCCGGAATATGCCCCAACAGTTCTGTGACCCATCCGCCGACGGAGGTTGACGCTGCCTCTGGCATCTGGGACGGAATATCTTCTTCGTCCAATGCATCCCGCATATCACTGATGCTGAATGTTCCTACAATCGTATAGCAATGCGGAGCGGTACGGACAAATTCATGAACGATTTCATCGCTCTCATCGTAGATGTCCCCAACCAGTTCTTCAATGATGTCTTCAAGGGTTACAATGCCCTTTGTTCCGCCGTATTGGTCAACAACTACTGCCATATGCGTCTTGGAACGCTGCATTTCTTTCAGGCTGTCGCTGATGGCTTTTGTTGCCGGAATATAAATGACATCCTGCAAGATTTCAGAAACAGAATGGAACATACCATGCTCCAACCGGAAAAAGTCCCGACTGGTAATCATGCCAATGATGTTATCCATGCTCTTTTCATAGACTGGGAATCGGGAAAAATGGCTGTGCAGGAACATTTCACAGATTTCATCGGTGGTCGCTTCGCTGGAAACGCCAACAATTTTCACTCTTGGAATCAAAATGTCGTTGACGGTAGTTTCATCAAACTGCAATGCAGACAAGACCAAATCGCTTTCCTGCTCTTCTAAGACACCTTCTTCTTCAATTTCATCAATGATGTACTTCAATTCGTCCTCGGTCACGCTGGGAGCTTCTGTTTTCGGCTTCAATGCCCGAGATAATACATCGAAAATCTTCACGAACGGGGTCATAACAACGGTAAATGCAGAAAGTGCAGATGCCACAGACAACGCCATTTTTTCTGCATGAGATTTTGCATAGGATTTCGGGAGCACTTCCCCGAATATCAAAACCAGAATCGTCATTGCAACAGTGGAAACTGCTGGGCCAGCACTGCCGACCCACTGGGTAAAGACAACCGTCGCCAGAGAAGATGCTCCAATGTTTACAATGTTGTTCCCGACCAAAATAGCAGTCAGGGAATCTTCATAGTGTTCGGCAATATGCAGGGCTTTCAATGCCCGTTTATCTCCTTGGTCTGCCATAGATTTCAGGCGAATTTTGTTGACACTTGCAAACGCTGTTTCTGAACTGGAAAACAACGCAGAAAGCACAATACAGATGATAATGATGACAATCATTCAAGTTCCTCCATGTTTTTGATAAAATGTATGACATTATCGTACCATATTTTTTGGAAATTGGCAAGTTAAATTCAAGAAAAATAAAAATTTTTTAGGAAGGTGTGCGTGATTTTATGAATCAATTGATTTTATGGGTGGTCAAGCATTTGCCCAAACCCCTTCAAAATATCTATTTTAAATATGAGAAAGGCTTGCTGTACTGCTTTTATGGAGCTTTGACAACCTTGGTTTCCATGATTACCAAACTTGTCCCCATGTATTTTCTGGGCGAGGGCAAGCTTTCCGTTACGTTCTGCACGGTGTTCTCTTGGATTTGTGCAGTGACATTTGCATTTTTCACCAATAAGAAATATGTCTTTCAGAGTGAAACCCATACCAAAAAAGCTTTCTGGACGGAATTTATTTCATTTTATTCCGCAAGAGGGGCTTCTCTTTTCTTAGACTGGGGCATCAGTGTACTGGGAATCAGTATTCTGGGCTGGAATAAATATCTGGTCACCATCGCCGCACAGGTAATTATTTTGTTGGTGAACTATGCCTTCAGCAAATTGTTCGTATTCAAAAATCGAGAAAATCCAACCGATGCGGCAGAATCCAAATAACTGCCCATCAATGGAATTTCTCCAACAGGAAAGGATGTCAAATCATGAACTTACGACCCGGAAAATCCATGCTTTCTATTCTGTTGGCTGGTATTCTGACACTGTCAGCACTATCAGGATGCAGCGACAAACAGGAATCCAGCAGTTCTGCTTCCTCTGCTGCACAGACGACTACAGCAGCAACAGAGGCAGAAACAGAAGCAAATGCAGATGCAGAAACCACTGCTCCGGAAACAACCGAAGCAACGGAAACAACCACGACCCACATCAGCCCAACAGAAACCGTTTCCAGCACGCTGGGTGCAGAACTGGACGATTTAAATGTCCTGTTAGACCGAGATGCAGACAACACCTATAAAGCCAAACTGGAGAACTTCGTACAGGATGGCGATGTCATTCAATCCTTTACCTTTATCTTCTATGCTCCGGATGGCGTTTCCAACATGGGAACCTATAAGGGCGGATGCGGGATCTCTGTCAAGGCAGATAGTGCCACAGCAACCGATAAAAACTGGTATCAGTCCGATGACTTTGAACAGAGTGTCAACGGTGCTTATGCAGAAATCACTTGGAATGTTCCGACAGATGTTGCAGCAGATGTTGACGCAAACGGCGATGTCCTCATTGGTTACTGGTGGAGCGATTTGCAGCAGCTGAAGCTGAGCAGCATTGTCTGCACGTATACTCGCACCGCAGAAGTTCCTGTGGATGGCACTTCAGAAAGCAGCCCAGTTGCTACACTGGACTACAGCAGCGACACTGACAAGCAAGTAAAACTGCCGCTCTCTGACTTCATCGACAAGGACGACCGCTTACAGACTGTCACCTTTGACATCAGCAGCAGCGGTTCGCTGGGAAAATTCACGGGTGCATTTGGTGTTTCGCTGACAAGCGGATGCGATGCGGAAACCGATAAAAACTGGTATCAGACCGGAAATATTGTCACCTTTACGCAGGATTCTTCTGTTTCTCTGACGTGGATTGTTCCGGAATCCATTCAGGATTACATCGACCCAACGGGTGATTTGATGCTGGGCTACTGGTGGAGCGACCAGGCAACCGTTACACTGAACAAGGTTTCTGTTCGATACAGCAACGCCACCGGAACAGTGAAAAAATCTGACACTAAAAAGAAGGAAGAAGCACAGACAGCCGTCAAAAATGAAGGGGCTGCTGCGGTTTCCTCTGAAGAAGTCAATCAAATGAGTTCCTCGGAAATTGTAGCAGATATGAAAGTAGGCTGGAATCTCGGCAACACGCTGGACAGCTACGACACCAGTTCCAGCGACAACGAAACCGGCTGGGGCAACCCGAAAACCACAAAAGCAATGATTGACACCGTAAAAGATGCTGGATTCAATGCCGTTCGGATTCCGGTCACCTGGGGCGAACACCTCTCCGCTGATAACACCATTGATGCGGATTACCTGAATCGGGTGCAGGAAATTGTCGATTATGCAATAGATGATAATTTATATGTTATTCTGAATGTCCATCATGATGATGCTTTGTGGCTGCATCCGACTTACAGCGAACAGGCTGCTGTTACCGAAAAGCTTACTTCCATCTGGAAACAACTCTGCGAACGGTTCGGCGACTACGACCACCATCTTGTATTTGAGGGCATGAATGAACCTCGTGTCATTGGCTCTGCAACGGAATGGAGCGGCGGCACACCGGAAGAACGAGATGTCATCAATCAGCTTTATCAGGCATTTGTAGACACGGTTCGGGCAACAGGCGGCTTGAATGCAGACCGAACCCTGATTATCAGTTCTCATGCACAGTCCATCACCAAAGAGGCGGTCAGTGCTGTCAAGATTCCAGATGATGCACACATTGCCGTTTCCATTCACAGCTATGCTCCATGGGATTTCTGCGGAACAGATGATACCCGTTCCGACTGGGGCAGCGATGCCGACAAGCAGGAACTGGACACCAATTTTCAGTATCTGGAAGATACCTTTATCAGCAAGGGCGTTCCCGTTTTGCTGGATGAATTCGGTGCAGTCAACAAAAACAATACCAGCATACGGGCACAGTACTATGCATATTATGTAAAGAGTGCCAAAGCACACGGCATTACTTGCTTTGTCTGGGACAACGGTACAGAAAGCGAATTTGGCTTGCTGAACCGGAAAGATTTGACTTGGTATGCACCGTCTATCATTGATGCGATGATGCAGGCACTGCAAGCATAATTAGAAATGTTCACAAAAAAGTTTGCGGATTGTTGTGAAAAACGTAGATTTTTTGGAAAACTTTCAAATAAAATCTGCAATTCCGTGTGAAATATGGTATAATAAGAAAATAGAAAAAACGGCAGAAGGAGGCCATTGAACAATGAGCAATCGAATTATTACAATTGAAAGAGAATATGCAAGCGGCGGTCGAGAAGTTGGCGAACTGGTTGCAAAACAACTCGGGATTCCATTCTACAACCGTGAAATTTTAGAGATGGCGTCAGAACGCTGCGGCGTATCGGTGGATTATCTGGCAAGTGCAGAAGAAGCTGCACCAAAGAGCTTTTTGTATACGCTGATGCTTTCCTCGAACCCAACCCGTTCGATTCAGGAAAATCTGCCATTGTCGGATAAGGTTTATATCATTGAAACCAACATCATCAAGGAACTGGCAGAAAAGAGTGACTGCGTCATCGTTGGTCGTTGTGCCAGCTACATTCTGCGGGATATGGAACATATGATGAGTGCCTTCGTCTATGCTGACCAGGAATCCCGTGTAAATCGGGCAGTTTCAGAATACTCGGTTGACCCAAGACGTGCAGAAGCAACCCTGCGGAAGTCTGACCGACGGAGAGAAACTTTCTACAGCATTAACACCGGCGGAAACTGGTATGACAAGGAAAACTACACACTCTGCCTGAACAGTGGTGCACTGGGTATTCCGCTCTGTGCAGACATCATTGTATCCGCTGCACAAAAGACGATTTTTGCATAAATCACGTTTCAACGACAACCAAAACCGCCCTGCCGAATTCCACTAATCGAATTCGGCAGGGCGGTTTCTATCTTCTCTCTGAACCTGCTTTTCCACAAAAGGCAGGTTATTTTTTCTTTTTCGGTGGCTGCGGCGGCTGTTTTTTCACTTCTTCCTTGTTGGAAAAAACGGCTTCCAACACTTTTCCGTAAAAATTCGCTGGGTTTCGCATAATCTGCGTGCCCAGATATTTTGCCTGCTTCATGTCCGGTGCATAGAGTTTCAAGTCCATTAAGTCGCTCTGTAAATCCAAATACCGCACCTGTACATGATAGCCCTTTTTCAATGGCAAATAGGAGATTTTGACTTCCTCCCGCCGTTTTTCCCGAATGAAATATTGCTTTGCCTCGCTGATAATTTTATCCCGATATGGCTTTGCAACGTATTCTTTCAGTTCCTTGGCACATTCTTCTCCAACTTTCGTCAGGGAATACCAGTCTTGTCCGTTTTCGTCCTGCTTTAGTTGGAGAGAACCATTTTTTTGCAGGTAAGTAATCGATTCCTGATAGAAAAAATAGTTGATGATTTCCGTTTCTACGGCAATCTCATAAAGCTGTGTCGGGGTAACGGGTTTCTTTAAGTGGTCTAATAAACAGCAAATCAGAATGTTCGCCATATGGGTGTCCATGAGTGGCGGTGTTGCAATCTGCGACATTTTCATTAAGTTTTCGTCCTGCATCTCGATTCCCTCCAATCCATGCGGTTTTTAAAAGTGCGGATAATCCATCATATGGGACAGCAATGCAAGATTGACGGCTGCCTCTACGCACGGCACAGCTCTCGGTACAATACACGGATCATGTCTGCCGTGAATCTGTAAGATTTCATTTGTGCCTGCCCGGAAATCAACGGTTTCCTGCGGCTTTGCAATCGAAGCAGTCGGCTTGATGGCAACTCGCAGAATAATCGGCATTCCAGAAGAAATTCCGCCTAAAATTCCGCCATGGTGGTTGGTCTTTGTCTTAACATGCCCGTTTTCATCCATATAGAATGGGTCATTGTTCTGGCTGCCCACCATCTCTGCAACCTGAAAACCAGCACCAAATTCCAAGCCCTTTACAGCTGGAATGCCGAAAATCAGCTGTGCAATGGTGTTTTCCAATCCCTGAAACATCGGGGAACCAACGCCAGCCGGCATATTGACAACCGCACATTCAATCAGACCACCCAACGATTCACCGCCCTTGCCAGCGTTGCGGATGTCCTCCTGCATGATTTCACCTTGTGCATCGTTGATGACTGCAAATGGCTTTTCCCGTACTGCCAAAATATCGGCTCTGGAAACGTCTGTTTCTGAAAATGCATCATCTTCCACGCCGTGAATGGCTGCAATATGAGCACCGGTATAAATGCCACGCCGTTCCAGAATCTGCCCACAGATTGCCCCTGCAAAGCACAGCGGTGCGGTCAGTCTGCCGGAGAAATGACCGCCGCCCCGAACATCCTGAAAGCCACGATACCGCATTGCTCCGGTATAATCGGCATGACCCGGACGAGGCAGCCGTTCGAGGTTGCTGTAATCCTTTGAGCGGGTATCCGTATTCTGAATGATGGCACAAAGTGGAACGCCCGTTGTCCGATTGTTCAACATACCGGACTGCACTTGTGGCAGATCCTTTTCACTTCTTGGGGTGGTCGTACCGTCCTTTTTCGGTGCACGTCTTGCCATAAATTGCAGCACCTTTTCCATATCAATATATTCTCCCGGCGGTAAATTATCCATCACCACGCCGATAGACGTGCCGTGCGATTCCCCAAAAATAGAAATGGAAATCCGGTTATTCCAAAACGATGACATGGGCATTTCCTCCTAATCGATTATAATCTTCATAAAACTGCGGATAAGATTTTTCAATACATTCTCCGCCTTGAATCACCACCGGAGCGGTGCAGCGTGTTGCTGCAATTGCCGCACACATTGCAATGCGGTGGTCGCCATAACTGTCAACTTTTCCGCCGTGCAGCCGTTCTACTGGCTGAATGCGTAAGCCATCCTCTAAAATCGTAACTTGTCCGCCCAGCCGATTCAATAAATCTGCGGTCGCCTGCAAGCGGTCACTTTCTTTGATTTTCAGACGGGCTGCTCCGTGAATTTCAGACGGATGCGTTCCAAATGTTGCCAAAACTGCCAGAATTGGCACTAAGTCCGGAATATCTGCTGCATCCAATGTAAAGCACGCCGGCTTGTGATTATTTCTATTATAACACATTTTTTCTGCAATTTCAATGATGATTTTATCACCCTGCACGCTATCCGGATTTAAGTTGGTCATTGTAATCTGGTTACCGATGGCGTTCGCCACTGCAAAAAAGGCAGCCTGCGAATAATCGCCCTCCACTGTTCCACTGCAAGCGTGGGCACGCTGTCCGCCAGGGACAAAATAACCCTGCTCTGTTTCTCTTACCACAAATCCAAACTGCTGCATGCATGCAATCGTCATATCCACATAGGGTTTCGACTGCAACGGGGAAAGCATGACAATTTCCGAATCCCCTTTCAACAGTGGCAGTGCAAACAGCAGACCCGTGATATACTGCGAGGAAACATCGCCCTCTAAATAATACGTTCCGCTTTGCAGCTGTCCGTGAATTGTGAACGGCATGGTGTTCTGATAATCAAAAGTAATGCCGTTCTTGGAAAGTTCCCGCACATAGGCAGTAATTGGACGCTGCGGCAGTCTGCCTTGTCCGTGGAATGTTGCATGAACGCCCAGAGCGGCTGCAACTGGAATCAAAAACCGCAGGGTTGAACCGCTTTCGCAGCAGTTCATTTCTGCTGTCTGTGTTGTGGCAACCTGATGGATTCCCGTTACGGTAATCGTGCTTCCATTCGTTTCAAAGTCTGCACCCAAAGCCGACAGAGCTTCCATGGTCGCTGTAATATCCTTGGAGAAACTGACATGTTCAATCACAGATGTTCCCTCTGCCAAAGCAGCACAAATCAACATGCGGTGTGTCATGCTTTTGGATGCCGGAATGGAAACCGTTCCACTCAAAGTGCGTGGTTCTACTTGAATATTCATGCCTGTTCCTCCATCCATGCAGCGAACTCTGAAATAGAGGCAGTCCGAATTTCTGCCTTGCCCGGTGTTTCGCAGACAATATACCGCAGCTGGTTGCCTGCCCGCTTTTTATCGACACCGCAGAACGGCAGCAAATCTGAAATTGGAACAGGAACAGAGGTCGGCAAATGATACGCCTGCAAGCACGCTTTCAGAGCAGCGGTCTGTTCCGGTGTGCAAGTCTTTTCTGCAATCAGGCACATTCCAATGGCAACCGCACTGCCGTGAGAATAGGTTTCATAGTGATAATAGCCCTCAATAGCATGGCCAAGGGTATGTCCGTAGTTTAAAATCATCCGTTCGCCAGTGTCAAATTCATCTGCCTCTACAACGTCCCGTTTAATCGAAATGCAGGTGCAAATCACATCTTCCAAAACGGAGAAAATCGTTTCCTGATTGTGTGCTGCCAGCAGTTCAAACAGTTTTGCATCCCGAATCATGCCGTATTTCACAACTTCTCCCATTCCATCGGAGAATGTCGCACTCGGCAATGTCCGCAGGGTATCTGGATCACACAGTACGCAAACTGGCTGCTTAAACGCACCAACCAGATTCTTTCCGCCTTTCAGGTCGATGGCAGTCTTTCCGCCCACAGAAGAATCCACCTGTGCCAGCAATGTGGTTGGAATCTGAATAAAGTCCATGCCACGGAGATAGGTCGCTGCTGCAAAACCAGCAAGATCGCCGACAACGCCGCCGCCTAAAGCAACAATGGCATCTGTACGGGTAAACTGCTTTTCACACAGGAAATCATAGACTTGCAGCAAGGTTTCCGCACACTTCGAGGCTTCGCCGTGTGGGAATACAAAGATTTCCACCCGAAATCCAGCGTTCCGGAGAGCAGAAACAACTGCCGCTCCATAAAGGCTTTCTACGGTATCATCGGTAATGACAGCAAGAGCTGCTGCTTTGGTTGCGGTTCGAATATACGTTCCGCATTCTGCAAGCAATCCGTGCTGCACATAGATTGGATAAGTATGACTAGCGTGTACGGTAATTGTTTTCATGTTCTCTCTCTTTTCTGCACTGTTGTAAGCACTTATTTTTCTTTTATTATACCGTTTTTCTGTAGTTCTGTCAACAGAAAAAGGCTGACAGAACCACGCTTTTCTCTGCCAGCCTTTGATATTTTTTGTTTTTTACAATGCAATGTTATTCTGCATCGCTGCTTTCTGCATACTTTGCGGAAAGTTCAGAAATCGTTCCATCTTCCATCATCTTATCCAAAGACTTATTGATTTTATCCAGCAGTTCGGTATTGCCCTTCTTAACGGCAATGCCGTATTCTTCGGCTTCAAATGCATCGTTGTCTTCTACGATCTTCAGACCTTCATTGTCCTCAACATACTTTTCAGCGGTTGCAGAGTCGATGACAACCACGTCACACTTGCCATTGACCAATTCCATGATGGCTTCTGTACCCTTCTTGAACGATTCGTACTTGTATCCCATTTCATTGACGCAAGTTTCACCGGTAAAGCCCTGCAAAACAACAATTTTCTTATCTGCCATATCAGAAGCCTTCTGGATGTCAGAATCTTCCTTAACAATCATAACCTGCTTTGCGGTGTAATACGGTTTTGAGAAATCAACTGCATCTTTCTTTTCATCGGTGATGGTCATACCAGCGATGACTGCATCCACCTGACCATTTTCCAGTGCCAGCAGCAGGGAGTCAAATTCCATGTTTTCAATCTTTGCTTCCATGCCGTTATCTTCGCCAATCTGCTTTGCAATTGCCATATCAATGCCGTCAAATTCTCCGATGACACCCTTTGCGGTTACATATTCAAACGGCGGAAATTCTGCGTTTGTACCAAATGTAATCGTGCTATCATCCTTTTTGCTGTCGCCGCCGCAAGCGGTGCAGAGTGCCATCATCAAAATGGCTGCCAACATCAGCGATACTACTTTTGTAAACTTCTTCATGATTTTCAATCTCCTTTTTCCTATTTAAAGAACCTTGCTCAAAAATTGCTTGGTTCTTTCATTCTGTGGGTTGCCGAATACATCCTCCGGCTTTCCGCTTTCCATGACAATCCCCTGATCCATGAACAGAACCCGAGTTGCCACCTCTCTTGCAAAGCCCATTTCGTGTGTAACCACAACCATGGTCATACCGGATTTTGCAAGGTCTTTCATAACATCCAATACTTCGCCGACCATTTCCGGATCAAGAGCAGAAGTTGGTTCATCGAACAGCATGATTTCCGGATTCATTTCCAGTGCTCTTGCAATCGCAATTCGCTGCTTCTGACCGCCGGAAAGCTGATTCGGATAGGATTCTGCCTTTTCTGCCAGACCAACCCGTTTCAACAGCTCTTTGCCCTTTTCCACAGCCTGTTCCTTGGTCATCTTTTTCAACAGCACCGGTGCTAACGTCAAATTTTCCATGACTGTCAGATGCGGAAACAAATTAAACTGCTGGAACACCATGCCCATTTTCTGCCGAATGCGGTTGACATCCACTTTCGGGGCATTGATTTGTTCGTCATCGACAAAAATTTTCCCATCTGTCGGCGTTTCCAACAGATTCAGGCAGCGTAAAAAGGTACTTTTTCCCGAACCGGATGGGCCAATGACTGCAACCACTTCGCCCTCCTGAATGTGCTCATTGATGCCCTTCAGAACTTTTAAATCTCCAAAGTACTTGTGCAAATTTTCTACACGAATCACAGTTGACCCCTCCTTATCGAACTTCTGATTTTCTAAGCCGCTTTTCGAGTCTGCCCAGTGCCAGCGTCAGCAGCTTGATGATTACAAAATAAATGATTGCTGTTCCAATCAGCGGCATAAAGGCTTCATACGTAGAGGTCTTGATGAAGTCGCCGGCTTTCTGAATGTCTACCAAGCCAACATAACCAACAATCGCCGTTTCCTTGATCAAGGTGATAAATTCGTTGCAGAGTGCTGGGAAAATATTCTTTGCAGCCTGCGGAACGACAATCCGAATCATGGTTTGTCTGCCGTTTAAGCCCAGCGAACGACCTGCTTCCGTCTGTCCCTTGTCCACAGAGAGAATCCCTGCCCGAATGATCTCGGAAACATATGCACCAGAATTGATCCCGAATGCAATTGCAGCAATTACCCACTTTGGCCAGTGCACGGAAGCAAAGATGACAAAATAAATAATCATCAGCTGTGTAACCGTTGGCGTTCCCCGAATGATGTCGGTATAAACCTTTCCAATCAGTCGGATGCCCTTTTTGTTAGAAAGATTACACAAGGCAATCAGAAAGCCAATCAGCAAGCCGAATACCACTGCCAACAGAGAAACTTTTACGGTTACACCGATGCCGTCCAGCAATAATTGATACCGGTCTTCTTTTATGAAACATTTATAGAATGTGTCGTAAAAATTCTGAAACCACATAACCATACTCCTTTCTATTTCTTTTTTGTCACATTCGTATTATTGTATCACAACGCCTCTGGAATTTCAAGTGGATAATATGATATTTTCATGACGCCTGCGTAAAAAAGACCGAAACCATGGTGGAAAACAGGTTTTCTCAATTTCAATTGCTCTGCAATTTCTGCGGAAATTTTCAATTTTCTCTGGTAATTGCAAACAGGATATGGTATAATAGGAGTGGATGCCGATTTTTTGGCTTCACATCATTTCAGAAAGGATGACATTATGCCTGTTTCTTATAACCGGATTTCCCTGACCGATTCCATCGGTTATTCGGAAATTCTTGACCCAAAACTGAAAACCAATACCCTCCGCATTCAATTCTTTCATCCACTGGAAAAAGAATCGGCTGCAAAGAATGCTCTTGCCTTCTCGCTGCTGACCACCAGCAACGCTGTTTATCCGTCTATGGAAGAACTGGCGAAAAAGCTGGATACGCTCTATGGCATCTCGCTCACGTCTGGCGTTACCAAGTTCGGTGACTTTCAGACG
>HF997975.1:55244-71615 GCA_000433635.1 Ruminococcus sp. CAG:254 | reverse complement strand
TTCAGACGTGCGGCATTACGGTTCGCACCATTGCTGACCGCTATGCTCTGCATCAAGAACCGCTTTTGCAGGAAATGACAGACTTGCTGTTGACCTGCCTGCTTCAGCTGAACTGTGTAGCAGATGGCTTCACAGAATTTGAATTTCAGACCAAGCAGAAAGACTTGCTGGACACCATCGAAGCAGAAATCAATGAAAAGCGTGCTTATGCCACTGCACAGGCGTTGGAAACGGCATTCCAGAACGAACCGGCTGCCCTCTCCTGCTATGGCAAAAAGGAAGATGTCTTAGCATTGACACCGCAGAACACACTTGCTGCATATCGGGAAGTGCTGCATACTGCTCCGGCTGAAATCTATTTTGTTGGTGCAGAATCTCAGCCAATGCTGTTAGAAAAGCTGAAAGCAGCTCTGACACCGATTGACCGCCCGAATGTGCCTTCTTACACGTTCCACGTTCCTAGCCCGGCAAAGACAGAACCTGTTACCGTTGTAGAACCGCTTCCGGTCAATCAGGCAAAAATGGTGCTGGTTCTGAAATCAGACTGCGACAACCGCTATGTGATGCAGATGGTCAGCTATATTCTCGGTGCATTGCCGTCCTCGAAGTTGTTCGCCAACGTTCGGGAAAAAATGAGCCTCTGCTACTACTGCTCCAGCTCTTATTCTACACCAAAACAAGCGATGATTATCAGCAGCGGTGTGGAACATGACAATCTGGAAAAGGCAAAGACTGCCATTCTGGAACAGCTGACTGCCATTCAGAACGGGGATATTTCAGATGCAGAACTGGAATCCGCAAGAATGAGCATCTACAACACCTTAAATGGTATCGGAGATACGCCAGGCTCGCATATCAACTGGTATCAGGGTTGCTACTACTGGAACAACTACCACACGCCGGAAGATTCTCTGAAACAGTATCTTGCCATCACCAAGGAAGACATTACCAAGGCTGCCCGTACCCTGAAATTGGATACCGTCTATATCATGGATACCAAGAAAGAGGAGGCGTAACATCATGGCAGAAACAAAAATTGAACGCATTTCCTGCTCGCAGATTGGCGAGCAGTACACCCATATTCAACACAAGAGCGGTCTTTCTATTTACGTCAGCGAAATGGAGGGATTCAGCACCACAGAAGCCCTGTTTGGTACAAAATACGGTTCAATCAACACCCAGTTCAAGACCAAGCAGGAAAAAGATTTCTGCTGTGTGCCGGAGGGCATTGCTCACTATCTGGAACACAAGCTGTTTGAAAATGAAGACTGCGATGTATTCGACCTCTACGCAAAGACGGGGGCAAATGCCAACGCTTTCACCTCGTTTGACAAGACTTGCTACCTGTTCAGTTGCTCTTCCCACTATCAGGAATCGCTCGAAATCCTGCTCTCTTTCGTGCAGTCCCCTTACTTCACTAAGGAAAGTGTTCAGAAAGAACAAGGCATCATTGGGCAGGAAATTCAGATGTGCAACGATGACCCAGGCTGGCGGATTTTCTTCAACACCCTGCAAGGCTTATTCCACCACCATCCAGTAAAAATCGACATTGCCGGAACGATTGAAAGCATTGCTCAGATTACGCCGGAACTGCTGTACCGCTGCTATCACACCTTCTACAACCTGCACAACATGGTGTTGTCGGTTGCCGGAAACTGCAAGGTAGATGAAGTAGTTGCATTGGCAGACAAATTGCTGAAGCCGTGCGAAGATATGCAGCTGGAATGCATCTTCCCGGAAGAACCGATGGAGATTGTACGGGCAGAAACTGTAGAAACTGCACCGATTGGCACAACGATGTTTGTATTGGGCTATAAGTGCAAGCCGGCATCTGGTCTGGAAAATCTCAAGAAGGAACTGCTGGCAACGCTTGCTCTGAAAGTTTTAACACACGTCACATCCCCGCTGTATCAGGGTATGTTGAAAGATGGTTTAATCAATGAAACTTTCTCGACTGAAATTTTCAACGGCGATGATTTCTTTGTTCCGATGCTGGAGGGCGAATCCAAAGACCCATACGCTGTACGGGAACGGATTTTTGCAGCAGTCGAAGAAGCTGCAAAGAACGGCTTAGACGAAACGCTCTTTGAAAACAGCCGAAAGAATGCCTATGGCAGCCTGATTATGAAGTTCAACAATGTAGAAGCTGTTGCCAACCTGATGATTAATTCTGCTATGAGCGGCATTGCACCGTTTGATACTGTCACGATGCTTTCCAGCCTGACAATTGAAGATGCAAACCGTTGGTTGCGGGAAGAACTGCTGCCACAGCAGGCAACACTTTCCATTATGAAGAATCAGGATTAAACAGAAAGGAGCGGGATTCCGCTCCGGAATCCCGAATCAAAACGATGTTAGAGCAAAACGAAATTCAATTCCCCCATCTCGGAATTGACCTACACGTTGACAGCACCGCCTTTCAAATTTTTGGAATTGATATTCAGTGGTATGGCTTACTGATTACTTGCGGTCTGCTGCTGGCAATGATTTATGCGTTCCACAACATGCGTTCCTACGGCATTCACCCTGATCGTGCTATCGATGCCATCATCGGTGGCATCATCGGGGCGATTGTTGGAGCAAGAGCCTATTATGTCATCTTAGAATGGGACAACTACGCTGGCGACTGGAAACGAATTTTCAACCTGCGACAAGGTGGGCTTGCCATCTATGGCGGACTGATTGGGGCGTTAGTCGTTGGATGTATCATTGCAAAAATCCGAAAAGTACGGTTGCTGCCGCTGTTAGACCTCTGTGGAGCTGGTTTTCTGCTGGGGCAAGGAATCGGACGTTGGGGAAACTTCTTCAATCAAGAAGCATTCGGCTGCAACACAAACTCGATTTTCGGCATGACTGGCGGAACGATTCAGAATTGGATTACCAACGTCTATCCGACAACCAACTTTTGTCAGAATTTCGGAAAGACTATGGATGCTGCAACGCCAGTACATCCATGTTTCTTATATGAATCGTTCTGGTGCTTGCTGGGGTTTGTCGTACTTGCCATCTGCGGAAAAAAATTCCGGAAGTTTGACGGGCAAATTTTTATCATGTACATTGGTTGGTATGGTTTAGGGCGATTCTTCATTGAGGGGCTGCGAGTAGATAGTTTGGTGATTGGAAACATGCGAATTTCACAGCTGATTGCTGGAATTTGCGTGGTAGTGTCTGTGATTCTGCTGCTGGTAATCGGCGGACGGGTTCGCCGGATGGGCTCGGACTATCAGCTTTACTGCAACACAGAAGCCTGCAAACAGATGATGGCGGAACTGGATGCCAAACGAGAAGCATCCGGCAAAAAAGCTGCTGCCTCGGTGGCGTTGGATTCTGCAAAAGAGCCAGAGGACGAAACCTCTGAGCCGGAAGAAACTTCCGAAGCAAAAACAGATGCTCCAGAAGAAAACGATAAATGATGAATGAGAGAGGATAGGAGGACGTTTCATCATGGCGAAATTGATTAGTGGAAAAATCGTATCGGTAAAGGTACGAAACGAGGTCAAAAAGGAAACCGAAGAACTACGAGAAAATCATGGCATCGTGCCGGGTCTGGCAGTTATTTTGGTGGGCAATGACCCAGCATCTCAAGTTTATGTTCGTAACAAGCAGCGTGCCTGCGAGGAAGTCGGATTTCATCCGTACGAATACCGCATGAATGAAAATGCAACGCAGGAACAGTTGCTAGATTTGATTGGTGTTTTGAACAAAGATAACAAGGTCAACGGCATTCTGGTGCAGTTACCGTTGCCGGAACATATTGATGAACAGGCTGTGATTCATGCCATTTCTCCGCTGAAAGATGTTGATGCATTCCATCCGGTGAATGTCGGAAAGATTATGATTGGTGACTATGATTTCCTGCCGTGTACGCCTGCTGGTATCATGGAACTGATTGCAAGCACAGGCGTTGACATCAGTGGCAAGCAGTGCGTTGTCATCGGCAGAAGCAACATCGTTGGAAAACCAATGGCAATGCTGCTGCTGCAAAAGAATGGAACGGTTACCATCTGCCATTCTCGCACGAAGAATCTGAAAGAACTAGCAGCCAGTGCAGATATTTTGGTAGTTGCCATCGGCAAGCCGAAGTTTGTCACTGCGGACATGGTGAAAGAAGGGGCAATTGTCATTGATGTTGGCATCAACCGCATGGAGGATGGAAAGCTCTGTGGCGATGTGGACTTTGATTCGGTAGAGCCAAAGGCTGGATACATCACACCTGTTCCGGGCGGTGTTGGCCCTATGACCATCGCAATGCTGATGAAAAACACCCTGCATGCTGCAAAGTTACAGCACAACTTAGCATAAGGCATACAAACAATCACATAAAAAAATAGGCAGTCGGGAAATATTTCCCAGCTGCCTGTTTTTATACAAAAAATGCATCAAACAAAAGAAAAAGCACTGCGGAAAATCCACAGTGCTTTTTGTTGTGCTACATAGAAGTGTTTGATTATTCCTTTACACCGCCGAGGGCAACGCCACCAACGATGAACCGAGACAAGCAAACATAAATGACGATAATCGGAATAACAGACAATGCAACTGCTGCGTACTGTGCACCAAGGTCAATCTTCTTATCCTGACCCAGTACCTTCTGTACCATCATCGGCATGGTGATCATCTTGTCATTCGAGATCAAAATCATGTTCTGTGTATAGTAGTTGTTCCAGTTCTGTACAAATGCAAAGATTGCCTGTACTGCAATTGCCGGCTTCATCATCGGAATTGCAATGGAAATAAAGGTTCTGAATTCGCTGCATCCGTCGATTCTAGCGGCTTCTACGATGTCCAATGGGAAAGAGGACTTCATATATTGACGCATATAGAATACGATTGCCGGAGCGGCAATTGCCGGAACGATCAGCGGAATGAAGGAGTCTGCCAAGCCCAGTGTGCCAACCATGAACTGTACGAAACCGGTAGAAGTTACCTGAATTGGAATCATCATAACGGCAAGAATGAGCGTGTAAGCACCATCACGAACCTTGAACTGATAAACAGTCAAACCGTATGCAGTCATTGCAGAGAAGAATACGGTCAAAATCGTAGAACCAGCTGCGATAATCAAGCTGTTCCGATAACCACGAAACAGATTCCACTGCGGAGACTGTGTGGTGATATTCTTCATGTTTTCAACAAAGTTGCTGCCCGGAATCAGCGATACCGGCGACTGCAGGATGGCATTATGACCACGGCAAGCATTTACAATCATCAAGTACAACGGTACTAAACAAACCAATGTCAACAGAATGCAAACGATGAAGCATCCAGCGGACTTTAAGTTCTGTACCAGTCTGTAATTATCCTTTACACCAACTTGTTCCATTAGTCCACGCCTCCCATCTTTGCCAGCTTCTGTTCCCGCTTATAAGCCTTAACGAGTTCCTTCCGTTCCTTCTTCTTCCGAGCTTCATCAGCATCCCGGTTCATCCGGAATACGATAATACCCAGAATTGCAGTGATGATAAAGAGGATGATGGAAGCCGCACCGGCATAACCATACTGTACCTTATCTTCACTGGTACGGAAGTTCTTATATACGAATACAGCAGCTGTTTCCAAATACTTGTTGATGGTTGATCTCTTGGTGTGGAACAAGAACGGAATATCGAACATCTGCAAACCACCGATCATGGAAGTGATCAAGGTGTAAACAACCATCGGACGCAGCAACGGCAGAGTTACCTTGCGGAGTACCTGACCACTTGTCGCACCGTCGATTGCAGCAGCTTCGAACAGGGACGGGTTAATACCCAAAATACCAGACATCATCATAATCATGGTATTACCAAACCACAACCATGTCTGAATAAACATAACGATTGCTCGTGACCACGCCGCATTGTCTTCAAACATGAAGGCATCTTTTCCGGCGGATGTCAACAAGCCGTTTACCAAACACATGTTGGAGTTGGAGAAGAAACGCATGAACAACGCTGCAACAGATACAGCGGTGATGATATTCGGCAGGTACATAACAACCTTAAAGAAGCCCTGACCCGGAATGTGCAGCTTGGAATCTGTGAACCAAACAGCAAGCAACAGGGACAAGAGAATCTGCGGGATGAAGTTACCAATCCAAAGAATCAAAGTGTTTCCAAAGTCACGGACAAATTCTGCATGAATCCGACGTGCGGAACGGTCATCGCCACCGAACAGCAATGTCTGGAAATTCTGCAAACCAACGAAGGTATCCCCTTCAGAACCATTTCCGTATACACTCAAGATAAAGGTGTTGATCAGTGGCCAGATCTGGAAGAAAGCGTATACAAGGAAAAATGGTGCAATGAAAAAATATCCATACTTGGCGTAGCTGATTGATTTAATTCTTCTTTGTGCAGCTGATGCCATAAAACACACCCTCTCAAAAATTAAGTAAAATAGTAAGAATAGATAATCGTAAAGAGATAATGACAAATATATGCCTACGGGATAGAACTACCCCGTAGGCGATTATATTTGATCGTGTCAAATTTGGCTATTCAGCTTATTCAACAGTGATGTCAGAGATAGCAGATGCTACAGTGTCGAGGAATTCGTCGTAGCAAGCCTGTTCGTCTGCCAGATCACCTGTGCAGTAAGCAGTTACAGCATCCTGCAGCTTGGAGTTGATGGTGCCGTCATACTGAGTTGCGATACCGTCGAGGTCGATTGCGTCAGCAGAATCGTACAGAACAGCGAACTGATCCTGACCATCCTTGAACAGCGGGTTGCTGTTCTTGCCGCCTTCTACAACTTCCTTCATAACAGACTTGTTGTTAACGAAGTCGCTGTGGCTTTCGCAATATTCCTTCATGGTAGCGTCATCAACAGTCATAGCCTTGATGAACTGACCAGCGAAGGTACCATTGTCGCAGTTCGGGCTTACGCAGATCCAAGAACCGCCCCAGAACCAGCCGGTCGGGCCTTCTGTGATTGCATACTTACCATATGTAGAACCGCTTTCGCCGCCTTCAGCAGATTCCAGCTGACCGCCAGCTGCCAGAGACCAAGACGGGAAGAAGTAACCCATGGTAGCGTCAGCCATTGCACCGTCAGCCTGACCAATTGCATACCAGTCATCTGTCCACTGATCTACAGTGCCGATGTAACCAGCATCATAGTTGGTCTTAGCCATGTTGATGAAGTCGCCCAAGCAAGCCTTTGCGTTGTCAGCAGTGATCTTACCATCCTGAACCCATGCAGTGCTTCTGTTACCAGCGGAGTAAGCTCTCCAAACGCCGCCCAGGGTATCAGCCATAGCAGTCTTGTTGCCAGATGCATCGTATACTTCCTTAGCAGTTGCCCAGAATGTATCCCAGTCAGCTACCTTAGCCTGCATTTCTTCCGGAGTTTTTACACCCAGGTACTGTTCAGCCAGGTCGGTTCTGTAGCAGTAACCACCTGCTGCTGCCTGCCAAGAAGCACCCTTCAGAACGCCGTTCTGATCGGTACCCATTGCTACGGTGTAGCTGTAAGCATCGCTGTACATATCAGCAGTGATACCAACGCTTTCCAGCGGAGCAGAGTTTTCATCGTTGTTTTCATAAGACAGAACCCAGTCTGCATCGCAGATGTACAGGTCAACGTCAGAACCAGAAGAGAAGTATGTCAGATACTGTTCCATAGCTTCTGTACCAGCAGAACCTACGTTCTGATACTTGATCTTGCCAGCCATGTCCGGATATGCCTTTTCAACAACCGGGATCATAGCGTTCAGGTCAGTGTCAGTCCAGCACAGAACGGTCAGTGCATCACCGGTATCCGGCATAGAAACTGCACCCAGTTCAGTGCTTGCAGTTGCATCGCTGTCAGAAGCTTCTTCGCTGGATTCTTCAGCAGATGTTTCTTCGCTGGATTCTTCAGCAGCAGATGTTTCTTCGCTGGACTCTTCAGCTACAGTAGTAGCAGCTTCAGAAGAGCTGGAAGAAGAATTCTTGTCGTCGCCGCAGCCTACGAATGCAGTTGCAGTCATAGCCAGAGCAGCCAACAATGCCAAAGTTCTTGTTAATTTGTTCATTGGAAATTTCCTCCTTAAATATATTACCTTGTTCCGAACAACCAGAACAAGATAAGCAGCAAGGGTCATTTACCGCCTGTCCCCCATGGCAAGGCGTGCATAAAAGCCCCTTTTGATACACTAAATATACAACAATTTTCGGGGATTGTCAATGATAAAAACCATTCTTTCATTTTTTTTAGGGATTTCAAACAAATAAATGTCCACTTTTTTGTATGAGTTCCACAAAAAATAGGGGGCGTTTTCAGAAAAGGTTACAAAACGGTTAAATCATATTTGTGCAGGTTTTTGAGAATCCTCCCATTTTAAGCAAAACTTACATACAAATAGTCCCGAATCGAAAGAAAAAGCCGGTCTGTCATGCCGTCCGCATAGAGCAGTTCATAAATATTCTGAAAATACTGAATCTGTGTCCGCAGCCGAACAATGGCTTCCGCCTGTTCCTGTGTGACGTTCGGCAACTTTTGAAAATCCTCTGCCGTAGCGGTGTTGATGTCCAGATGGGGAATGGATTCTGAATCCGATGCCGTTTTCTCCTCTGGCATCGTCGGCTCTGATGATTCTGATGGCTGTGTATCCAGTTCGGGTGAAATCGTTTGCAGTTCTCCTATTATAAATAGGTATGGGGCAATTTGGGAATAGATTCCACTTCCGATTCCATTGACTTGCTGTAACTCTTCCAATGTCTGAAATCCGCCGACTGCCTCCCGATAAGAAACAATCCGCTCCGCTAAAATTGCACCAACACCCGGCAGCGTTTCCAGTTCTTCCGCTGTTGCCGCATTCAAATCCAATGGATAAGAAATCTCCGGCTCAGCTTCTTCTGGGAATGCCAATTCCGCTGCATCTGGCTGTGCTGGTTCTGTTTGTCTTACTGGAGCAGTTGTAGAACCTGCTGATTTTGTAGTGGTTTCTGCTTTTGTAGGCTTGTCCCAGTCAAAAACAGGCTGTCGATTTGCATTTTCAGAATCCGCTTCTGTTTCCAGTGGTTCGGTTTGTAGTGCGGATTCTGCTGACTCTTCCGAAGCAGTTGTAACCCATGTAATCGCCGGAATGGTATCCTGCTCGGCGAAGCTCTGCACAGCTAAAACGACCACCGCCGTTCCCATCATTGCCAAACCCAGCAACGATTTCCAAAGTTGTTTTCGTTTCATCTTCATGCCCATTTACAAAAAGGGGAAAGACAACGGATGCCGTCTTTCCCCCCTCGTAATTGTTTTTGATTCCGTTAGATTCTTGCAACGCCGGTGTCTTTTGCAGCCTGTGCAACCGCAGCTGCAACTGCTTCTGCAACACCCTTTTCCAATGCACTCGGAATGATATATTCCGGACAAAGCTTTTCATCTGTTACGAAGGATGCAATTGCCTTTGCAGCAGCAATCTTCATAGCATCGTTGATTTCCTTTGCGTGTACATCCAGTGCACCACGGAAGATGCCCGGGAATGCCAGAACATTGTTAATCTGGTTCGGGAAGTCACTTCTACCAGTACCAACGCAATATGCACCAGCTGCCAGTGCTTCTTCCGGCATGATTTCCGGTGTCGGATTTGCCATCGGGAACAGAATCGGCTTTTCAGCCATGCTCTTTACCATTTCCGGTGTTACGCAGTTCGGAGCAGAAACACCGATGAAAACATCTGCACCAACCAGAACATCTGCCAAAGAACCAGCCTTATGACCGCTATTTGTAATCTTTGCCATCTGTTCCTTTTCCTTGTTCAGACCTTCTCTGCCTTCATAGATTGCACCCTTCCGGTCGCAGAGAATAACATGATGCGGATCCAGACCCATTGCAATCAGCAGGCGGATAATCGCAATCCCTGCTGCACCAGCACCGCTGGTGACAACCTTGACATCCTTCAGGTTCTTGCCAGTCAGCTTCAAAGCGTTCATCATGGCTGCCAGTGTTACAACGGCAGTACCATGCTGGTCATCGTGGAAAATCGGAATATCGCAGCATTCCTTCAGCTTTTCTTCAATTTCAAAGCAACGAGGTGCGGAAATATCTTCGAGGTTGATGCCGCCGAAGCTGCCAGCGAGCAGACGAACGGTATTCACAATGTCGTCTACATCCTTGGAGCGAATGCACAGCGGAATCGCATCTACATTACCAAACTTCTTGAACAGGGCACACTTACCTTCCATAACCGGCATACCTGCTTCCGGGCCAATGTCGCCCAGACCCAGAACAGCAGTACCATCGGTCACAACAGCAACGAGGTTACCTCTTCTGGTCAGCTTATAGCTCAGGTCAACATCCTTCTGGATTTCCAGACAAGGCTGTGCAACACCCGGAGTATATGCCAAAGACAAATCGTCTGAGGTTTCCAGCGGTGCACGCAGTGCAATTTCAAACTTGCCCTGCCAGTCGTAATGCAGCTTCAAAGATTCTTTTGCGTAATCCATTTTGAAAACTTCCCTTCGTTTTACAAATTACATTTGATTCCGGAAATAACCGGTTTTCGCCATCGCACAAAATACGGGCAGCAGCAAAATTGCCGCTGCCCGTATTCACTCTTTTCAAATTGTTGCGGTTTCACCCACTGCAATTAGCGTATGAAGAACAGCGTTGATTATTCTGCTTTCATTGCGTCAATTACTTCCCGAAGAGCAGCTGCACTCTTGCGAACAGCTTCTTCTTCTTCCGGCAGCAGCGGCGGTGTGATTTCCCGTTCAATTCCGTTTGCACCAACCACGCAAGGCAGGCTCAGGCAAACATCCTTAACGCCGTAACGGCTGCCGTCCTGCAATGTGGAAACAGTCAGAATCATCTTGGTATCCCGCAGGATTGCTTCTGCAATCTGGCTGACAGACAGTGCGATCGCATAATAGGTTGCACCCTTGCACTTGATGACTTCTGCACCACCAGCACGAACTTCCTGTTCGATTGCATCCTTATCGCCCAGATTGTCGATGTGTGCACAGTAATCATCGAACTTCATACCGTCAATGGAAGACAGCGACCACGGAATCATAGAAGAATCGCCGTGTTCTCCAAATACATAAGCATGAATATTCTTGATGTTCAGGTTTGCGTGATCTGCCAGACATGTCCGCAGACGAGAAGAGTCCAGAACCGTACCAGAACCGAATACGTGCTTCGGATTCAGACCGGAAACCTGAATGGCTTCATAAGTCAAAACATCAACCGGATTGCTTACAATGATGTAGCAAGCATTCGGTGCATACTTTGTAATTTCCGGCATAACAGATGCCATAATCTTTGCATTGGTCTTGCACAGGTCAATTCTGGTCTGACCCGGCTTTCTTGCGATACCAACGGTGATGATAACCAGATCGGAATTGACTGCATCTGCATAATCGCCATCCCGCACGTCAACTGCCGGACAAAATGCAGTACCCTGCATAATATCCATTGCTTCACCCTTTGCCTTCGGCTTATTGATATCTACCAGCAGCAATTCAGAACAAAGTCCCTTAATTGCAAGGGTAAATGCGATGGAAGCACCAACATTACCAGCACCAATGACGGTTACTTTTTTTCCCTTTTTCACGAAATCCACTTTTCATATCCTCCTAACACAGAATGATCTTTGATCGCTCAAAACAAAACCGATACACAGCAGTCTCACAGAATTCCCCACTATGTATTGTCTTTCATTATACCATATCCGTTCCGTTTTTGCAAGATGGGAATGAATTTCTTTGCATTTTTGTGATATTTCACAGAATTTCGTAGAATTTCAAAGAAAAAGCGAGCAAAAAGCAATAGAATCGAAGAAAAGTAAAACACCCATCCGTTTGCACAGATGGGTGTTTTAGTAAGGGGATTTTTATGAAAAAAATTTTTAAGAAAGGATACTTATATTATACCCGCAGCAAGGGTGTTTGTCAAGCAATTTTGCCCGACTTTTTTTATTTTACATTTTTCGTCAAATGCGTTCACATCTGGCAGAAATCCGGATAGTAAAATGCCCATCCGTTCGCACAGAATCGAAGAAAAGTAAAACACCCATCCGTTTGCACAGATGGGTGTTTTAGTAAGGGGATTTTTATGAAAAAAATTTTTAAGAAAGGATACTTATATTATACCCGCAGCAAGAGCATTTGTCAAGCAATTTTACCCGACTTTTTTTATTTTACATTTTTCGATAAATGTATTCACATCTGGCAGAAATCTGAGATAGTAAAATGCCCATCCGTTTGCACGGATGGGCATTTTAGTAAGGGGATTTTTATGAAAAAAATTTTAAGAAAGGATACTTATATTATAGGGTGCAGAGGGAAATTTGTCAAGCACTTTTTTCTATAATTCACAGATTCTTTACAATTATGCTTCGTCTGCCGACTCCAGCACATGCACATCCACCTTGTGATAGGGAATCTCAATGCCATTCTCATCCAGTGCCTGCTTAGTCTGTTCCATCATGTCATAGTAAACCGTCCAGTAATCCGTACTATTGCACCAGACACGCAGCAGCAATTCAATTGCATCGGAACCCTGATTCTTCACAACCACATCTGGAACTGGGTCTTTCAAGGTCAATGGATGTTTGGCAACCGTTTCAAGAATGATCTTCCGAGCCGTTTCCAAATCCGATTCATACGAAATTCCCAAATTGAGTTCTACTCGCCGTGTTTCTTTCTCGGTATAATTGATAATTTTTGCAGCAGTTACTTTTCCGTTTGGAATAAAAGCAACCGTATTATCTGCTGTAACGATTTTTGTATAAAGAATGTCAATCTGTTCCACTTTTCCGATAGTGCCATCAATCTGAACCGTATCGCCCTGCTTTACAGGTTTCGAAAATAGCAAAATAAAACCACCTGCAAGATTGGAAAGGCTATCTTTCAACGCCAGTGCAACGGCAACTCCGGCGGAGGCAATCACTGCCACAATCGAATCCATTGGTACATCTAAAATTGAAAGCACAATCACACCTAAAATTGCATATAGAATAATCTGAATCACAGAACGAATGAATCCCACTGCAATGCGGTCAAGGTTCGAACGCTTCAAACCGTGGGAAACAAGCCGCAGCAGATATTTAATCAATGCATAACCAATAAAGGCAAAAATAATTGCCATAATCAGGGATGGAATGGCGTTTTTAATGGGCGTTAGGACGGCATTCAACACCCGAGATGCGTGATGAACTTCTTCGCCCATGCTTTCCACAACATTTTCCAAAGGGGCTGTCTGGGTTTCTGTCAGTGGCGAAGTCGTTTCAAAAGTGGTTGTCAGTAATTGCGTAGTCTGCAAAATAAAAACCTCCTGTTTCTTCCTTTGCTATTCAGTATAACGAACTTTTTTTGTTCTGTCAAGGGCGTTTTCGGCAGGTTATTTGGCTTCTTTTTGCTGAAATTCGGTTTGCTGCTGTTCATAGAGCTGTTCCACAAACTGTTCTACTCTGCCCTTGTTGCGTTCGGTAAGGTCGGAGAAATATTTCGGGCAGTCGGTTTCTTCCGCAACAACTGGCATTCCCTGCGGAAAGTTGGTTCTTCCGGCGATATAATCAATGCTCACCTGATAGAAATCTGCCAGCTGTACCGCAAAATCCAGCGGAACGGTATGCTTGCCCTGTTCATAATTCGTGTAGGTCGTTTTATGCATATACAGCTTTTTACAGAGTGCCTCTTGTGTGAGGTCGCTGTCTTCCCGTAAATCTCGAATTCTTTGGTAATGTTGCATAATTTGGAAAACTCCTTTTTATGATAGTTTCCGAAATTATACCACAAATGCGGACGCAGGCTTGATTTTTTACAACAAATATGGTATTTTATTCTTGTAAAACCATCATTCGTTGTATTTTTGGATGAAAAAAGGAGGATTACTATGAGTGTAAATATGAACCTAAAAGTACAAAAATATTTAACAGCAGAATCTAACAATAATGTAGATGTAAAAAGCAAAATCTCTCGTTTTGGAAGTCCAGAACAAGTTTGGAAATTTACTCGAAAAGAGGATGGCAGTTACAAAATTACCAACTGCAAAAACAAGCTTGCTTTAGATTCTACTGAAACAACAGAACCTAAAGCAAATGTTTATACTTATCAAGATTGCAACAATGAATGTCAAAGCTGGGATCTATTCGAACAATCTGACTCATATTTTCTAAAATCTAAATATACAGAGTGTGTGATGGATATTGATGGTGGAAAAACTGACGAAGGCACAAATGTACAAATGTATACAAAAAACGATACTGCTGCACAAGCATTTCAAATTTTAAAAATAGAAAATTATACCATTAAAATCCCCGGCGACCTCAACCAAGACGGCACGCTCTCCCTCACTGACCTTATCCCCCTCCAGCAATCGCTTCTCCGTCAAACCACCCTCACCGCTGACCAAGCCCAGCTTGCCGACTACAACGGTGACGGCAGCATCAACGTACTGGATTTGATGCTGTTAAAACGGGCATTGCTTGCCCTTTAATCTCCGCCAGTATTTCCCCTATAAACGGTCTGCCGAGTCCTTCAGCAGACCGTTTTTCTCTGCCCACACCGTTGACAGAATCCACGAAAACTGTTATAATATTGTTACAAGTACAAGCTTCATTTTTTTGCATTCTGCACAATTTTGCACGTTTTCTAGGAGGTTTCCGTATGCGTCAACAACCACTTCCCTACCGCATTGCCCTCGGCGGAACGCTCGCTTCGTTCTGTCTGCTGTTTCTGTTTATTACCGGCGTTCTGCCGATGTTTTATCTCATTATGCCGATGTTGTGCAGCCTGCTCATCCTGATTATGGCGGAAACAACATCTCCTTACTGGGCATTTATCATGTATCTGGCAGTCGGTGTGCTCTCGCTGTTTATCACGCCGAATAAAGATGCAAGCCTGATTTTTATTCTCTTTTTCGGGCATTATCCCTTGCTTCGCCCTTATCTCAGCCGGATTCGTCCGGGTATTCTCCGGATTCTGATAAAGCTGTTAATTTTTAATCTCTGTATTGGCTGTTATTTCGGGCTGGTCATTTTCCTGTTCGGAATGGCGGAATTTCTGGAGAATTTAGGCGAGTTCGGAAAATATGGAGCATATATTTTAGCTGGTTGCTTGAATGTCATGTTCCTGAGTTATGATTTCTCTCTGGTAACTGGCATGGAATTTTATCGGGTGAAAGTATTGCCGAAACTGCACTTGCAAGTATAAATTCCACTGCTTCTGCAAACGATAAACTATCATAGAATAGGAGGTTTCCACATGGAACAGATTGCTTTTTTTGATACCAAACCTTACGACCGCACTTGGTTCGACCAGCTCAACCACCGCTTCCGCATCCGCTACTTTGAACACAAACTCACTCCCGACAGCGTTTCTCTTGCACAGGGATGCAGTGCTGTGATTCCATTCGTAAACGATAACCTGAGTGCACCTGTCATCGAAGACCTCTATCGGTTCGGCGTCAAGGTGATTGCGTTGCGTTGTGCTGGATATAACAATGTTGACCGCAACGCTGCTCACGGAAAGATGCCAATTTTGCGTGTGCCGGGCTATTCTCCGTATGCAGTTGCAGAACACACAATGGGGCTGCTGCTCTGCCTGAATCGCAAAATTCACAAGGCATACAATCGCACTCGAGATTTTAACTTTACACTGAACGGTTTAACCGGATTCGATTTGCATGGAAAAACAGTCGGCGTCATCGGAACGGGGCGAATCGGGCAAATTTTCATGAATATCTGCAAGGGCTTCGGGATGGAAGTGCTGGCATATGACCCCTACCCAGCAAACGACCCTTCTATTCACTATGTAGACCTGCATACGCTGTTCCAGCAGAGCGATATTCTCTCGTTACACTGCCCGCTGACGGAACAATCCAAGCATCTTATCAACAAAGATACCATTGCGGACATGAAAGACGGCGTTGTTCTGCTGAATACGTCCAGAGGGATGCTGATTGAAAGTGAAGCTTTGCTTTCTGCCCTGCAAAGCGGAAAAATTGCGGCGGCTGGGCTGGATGTCTATGAGGAAGAAACTGCTTTTTTCTTTGAGGATTTCTCTGAGAATATCCACCGTGACCAAGTATTATCGTTGCTGCTGTCTATGCCAAATGTACTGTTGACTTCGCATCAGGCATTTTTGACCAATGAGGCACTGAAAAACATTGCAGAAGTTACCCTGCAAAATCTAGCAGACTTCTTTGATGGAAAACCGCTGCAAAATGAAGTGAAAACGGGGCAGCTTTAAAAGTTCTTCTTTGAGAATATCCACTGTTACCAAGTATGATCATTGCTGCTGTCTATGCCGAATGTACTGCTGACTTCGCATCCGGCGTTTTTGACCAACGAGGCATTGAAAAATATTGCAAAAGTTACCCTGCAAAATTTAGCAGACTTCTTTGATGGAAAATCGCTGCAAAATGAAGTAAAAACAGGGCAGCTTTAAAGATTGCTTTCCACGTGACCAA
>HF997975.1:55015-55212 GCA_000433635.1 Ruminococcus sp. CAG:254 | reverse complement strand
CGTGACCAAGCATTATTCTTACTATTGTCCATACCAAACAAATTACTGACCCTTGTATCAGGCATTTTTGACCAACGAGGCATTGAAGAACATCGCAGAAGTTACCCTGCAAAATCTAGCGGATTTCTTTGATGGAAAATCGCTGCAAAATGAAGTAAAAACGGGGCAGCTTTAAAGATTGCTTTCCACGTGACCAA
>HF997975.1:46697-54924 GCA_000433635.1 Ruminococcus sp. CAG:254 | reverse complement strand
TATCAGGCATTTTTGACCAACGAGGCATTAAAGAACATCGCAGAAGTTACCCTGCAAAATGGAACAGATTTCTTTGATGGAAAACCGTTGCAAAATGAAGTAAAAACGAGACAGCTTTAAAAGTTGCCCTTAACCCATAAGAAAGGATTGGTTCGATGTTACCAGAATTTGTAAAGCAAAAAATAGAGGAAAACAAATCCGCCATGCTGGATACCCTGCAAACGCTGATTGGTATTCCCAGCGTTGCCACAGCTGAACCAGAAAACGGAACACCTTATGGCACAAATTGTGCCAAAGCACTGGACTTTATGCTGCAAACTGCGAAATCATTTGGACTGCACACAACCAATTTTGACTACCATGTTGGCGTTGCTGATACCAGCACGGACACTGCCCCGTATCTAGGTATTTTAGCCCATCTGGATGTTGTTCCTGTCATGGAAGAAAACTGGCATACGCCGCCGTTTACTGCCACGATACAGAACGACTGCATTTATGGAAGAGGTGCAATTGACGACAAAGGCCCTGCGGTTGCGGCTCTCTATGCAATCAAGGCAATTGCAGACGCTGGAATCCAGCTGAAAAAGCCGGTTCGGTTGCTGCTCGGCTGCAACGAAGAAAACGGCTCTACTGACTTGGAATATTACAACCAAAAAGATACCATGCCGCCACTGGTCTTTACACCAGACGGCAGCTATCCGCTAATTTCCATTGAAAAAGGCATGATGCGAATCCAGTTTGAAGCACCAGCCACCAAAGATTCTATTTTACTGCTGAAAGCTGGCACTGCTCCCAATGCCGTTCCGGCACAGGCTGTTTGTGTTCTGCCTGCCTTATATCATAAGTTGCTACCGGAGAACTGCAACATCATCGCCAACAGCGATTTTGTAAAGCTGACTTGGAACGGGCAAGCTGCTCACGCTTCAACCCCCGAAACCGGAAACAATGCCATTACAGGACTGCTGGAGTTGCTCGCCAAACTGCCAGATTTCCCGATGTGCAAGGCACTGTCTGCTTGTTTCCCGCACGGTTGCACAGACGGCAGCAATCTGGGGATTGCCTGCGAAGATGCGGAATCTGGTGCATTGACCTGCATTTGCAGCCAACTGGAGATTCAGGGCGATAAATGGGTTGGTATGATAGATATTCGTTACCCGATCAGCACTACCAAAGAAGCCATCTTCCAGCAGGTACAGAAACGCTTACAGGAAACTGGCTGTTCCTGCAAGATTATCATTCAGAATGACCCTCACGTTGTTCCAAAGGAAAGCCCGTTTGTGCAGACCCTGCTCCGCATCTATGAAGAAGAAACCGGAGAAAAGGGTGAATGCATTGCCATTGGTGGCGGTACTTATGTTCATGACATTCCGGGCGGTGTTGCATTCGGGGCAGAGTTCCCAAACTGGGACTATCACATGCATGGTGATGATGAATTTGTTCCGATTGAACACCTGATGAAAGATGTTCGGATGATGGCAGCTGCGATTCTGGAACTCTGCGGATGAAGTGGAAACACTGGAAAAAATGGGCACTGGTCGGCGGAATCATTCTGATTGGATGTTCTGCCCGTTTCCTCTCTATTTCTCAAATCGAAAAAAATAGCGTCATTACCATTTCTGATTCTGATGTGTTTCAACAATGGGAAATTCGGGCTGCGATTCAACAAACAGCCGCAGATTTCACCATCTGGCATCCGCTTTCTCCACAAATCCATGCAACTGCTCAAACATTTTCTTACGAGGAATCCCTCTGCCAGACCGAATGGAAATGCAGCAACTACGGCTGTAAACGGGAAAATTTCATCGTGATTTCCTGCACCTTTCTAACGGACGAAACTGCTAGTCGCACGGTATTCGATATGCAAGACAATATGGTCTATTCGCAAACATGGATTTTTACTAGGAAAGCAAAATTTTTGCCGTGGGTACTGCAATCGCAGGGAGAAGGATAATAAAATCAATACAAAAAGGCTGCCGTATGCAATCATCATACGACAGCCTTTTTATTATCTTTGTATCTCAGAACGTGCTTACTTGCTTTCTGCACCAATCCGAACCGCTTTCATATTTGCTTCAATCAAATGTGCACGCTTCGGCGGAATGCACTTTTCCATTGCCTTTTGTACGGTATCCAAATCAAACAGCTTGGTTTCTGCCAGCATTCTGCCCAACAGAATCATGTTTGCAGAACCATTCAGACCGTTTTCGGTTGCCATATCGGTTGCCGGCAGGGAAATCGTTTTCACGTCATCCCGTACGGCTTCTTCCTCTACCACAGAGTTATCCAGCAGAATCAAGCCGTTCGGCTGTACGGTATTCACAAACTTGGTATAGGACGGGCCATTCATGGCAATCAGACAATTCGGAGCAGTTACCAGCGGCGAACCAATCGGTTCATCGGAAATACATACCGAACAATTTGCCGTACCGCCACGCATTTCCGGGCCATAGGACGGCAGCCACGACAGTTCCTTTCCTGCCATCAGTCCGCAGTATGCCAGAATTTTTCCGGCGAACAAAATTCCCTGTCCACCAAAACCAGCTAAAATAAATTCGGTTGTCATGCCTGTTCATCCTCCCCTGCTGCACCATCTTTATATACGCCCAGCGGATAATAATGGCTCATCTTATCCTTGACGAACTGCATTGCCTCCTGCGGTGCCATGCCCCAGTTGGTCGGGCAAGTGGACAGAACTTCGATAATCGAAAGTCCCTTTTCTGCCTTTTCGTTTTCAAATGCCTTGCGGATTGCCTTCTTAGCCTCCCGAATGTGCGGAACGCTGTCTACAGCAACACGCTGTGCCAATGCAACACCCGTCAAGGTGGACATCATTTCACAAACCCGAATTGGGTAACCAGCATACTTCGGATCTCTACCATATGGGGTTGTCTGAGTAACCTGTCCCGGCATGGTAGTCGGTGCCATCTGACCGCCAGTCATACCATAAGTCGTGTTATTGATAAAGATAATAACCAGATTTTCCCCACGTGTTCCGCTGTGTACGGTTTCCGCCGTACCAATTGCGGCAAGGTCACCATCGCCCTGATAAGTAAAGACCATCTTGTCCGGATTGGAACGCTTCACACCGGTTGCAACTGCCGGAGCTCTGCCGTGCGGTGCTTCGATGACATCACATCCAAAATAATCATAGGACATAACAGAACATCCAACCGGTACAACCCCGATGGTGTTTCCCTCAATGCCCATTTCATCCAATACTTCGCAGACCAGACGATGCACAATCCCGTGCCCACAGCCCGGGCAGAAATGCATCGGCACGTCCAGCAATGCTTTCGGCCGTTCAAATACCACTGCCATTATTCTGCACCTCCTGCAAGCTTTTTCAATTCAGCCAGAACTTCGCCTGGTGTCGGAATGACACCGCCGGTTCTGCCAAAGAACGAAACCGGAATGCGACATTCTGTTGCCAACCGTACATCATCTACCATCTGACCCATTGACATTTCTACATCAAGAATGTGGGTTGCAGACTTTGTTGCTGCCTGCAATTCCTTCTTCGGGAATGGCCACAGGGTAATCGGACGGAACAGACCAGCCTTAATGCCAGCTTTTCTTGCCGTATTCACCGCAGACTTTGCAACTCTTGCAGAAGCACCATAGGCGGTCACTACAATTTCTGCATCGTCGCACAGATAGGATTCTGCACGGGTTTCCTTTTCTTCTACAATTGCATACCGCTTGAACCGTTCCTTGACCTTTGCTTCCAGTTCTGCCGGGTCGAGATACAGGGAGTTAATGATGTGGTGTGCACGCTTGTTCTGGTGTCCATTGGTTGCCCAATCGGACTTGTCCGGCAGCGTTTCCAGCGGTTCTGGGAAGGTTACTGGTTCCATCATCTGTCCCAACAGACCATCTGCCAGAATCATTGCTGGCATCCGGTATTCATCGGCTTTATCAAATGCCAATGTAACCATATCGACCATTTCCTGTACAGAAGATGGTGCAAATACGAAAATATGGAAGTCGCCATGTCCCATTGCGTGGGTTGCCTGATAATAGTCAGACTGTGCCGGCTGAATCGAACCCAGACCCGGACCACCACGCTGCACATTGATAATAACACCCGGCAGGTCAGAACCTGCCATATAGGAAATGCCTTCTGCCTTCAGGGAAATCCCCGGAGAAGAAGAAGAGGTCATTGCTCGTACGCCGGTTGAGGTTGCCCCCAAAACCATGTTGATGGCAGCAATTTCAGATTCTGCCTGTAAAAATACACCGCCTGCTTTCTGCATCTTCTTTGCCATATAAGCAGAAAGTTCTGTCTGCGGCGTAATCGGATACCCAAAGAAACATTTACAACCTGCCCGAATCGCAGCTTCTGCAAGTGCTTCGTTGCCTTTCATAAGACTTCTTTCCACGTTGTTACGCCTTCTTTCTATTTTTCAATCTGGATTGCACAGTCCGGACACATCATTGCACACATTGCACAGCTGATACACGCATCCTGATCGGTGCAGACCGCAGTGAAGTAGCCTTTTTCATTCCGCTTTTCTGTTTGCAGTTTTACCAGCTTCTTTGGACAGACGCTGACACACAGTCCGCAGCCCTTACAGCGGTCAAACCGCACTTTCATTTTTTCCATTGCTCTTTCCCTCCTTCCGCCGAATCGTCCGTCAGTAGGATTTAGAATGCATCATCCTGCTCCCAGACGGGCTTGACATAGACTTGTACCGGAAAACCGTTTTCCACCTGTACGGGCAAATCTTCCCGATAAGTGGTACAAATCAGCGGTAGACCGGCTGCTTCTGCAATGGTTTTTGCATAGGGAACAGCCTCTAAAATCAATTCCGCTGTGGTTTCGCTGCCGAGGTTGGAATTGTTGACAATACCAGTCGGCTGCAAACGGGCTGCCTGCTGCACTTCATAGAGCAGCGTCAAAGCCTCCTGCGGCTGAGCGGTCAGGTAGCGGTAGCGGTTCACCACATACCACATGTCCAATTCCGCCTGATAGGAACGCAGCATTTCGGCGTATCGACCCAGTGCAGTTGCACCGGCATCATCGCCGCCCACGTCAATAATCAGGCATTCTTCCTCATATGCCAACCGGGCAAGGTCAAAGGAAATCGCCGGAATATCCAGACTGGTATTGGCATAGAGCGTTTTCTCCAGATGAATGCCGTTCTGTTCAAACAGTTCCGCAAAATCTGCTGTCCGAAAATAAGGGTTGACAATATCCAAATCGACCACTGTCACCTTTTTTCCTTCCGCAGCCTGCCGCAGTGCCAAATTAACCGCAAAATTGGTTTTTCCCGAACCATAATGTCCGGTAATCAATGTGATTCTTTTCATGGAATGACTCCTTTTTTCCGTTGTGCATCGGTGTTGACATACAGTTATATTATAGCACCATTTCTCGAAAAATGCAACTGTCTAATTCCGGAAATCCTGCAAAAAAACCGCCGCAGGCATTTTGCATCCTGCGGCGGTTCGGAATGTTATAAAAAACAGAAAAATGAAAAAACGAACGGTGGTTTACTTCTTCTTTCTCTTGCTGATGAATGCAACCACACCAGCGGCGGTCAGGGTTAAACCTACTGCAACCGCTGGAACGGTAGTAACGTCACCAGTTTTCGGTGTGCCGGAGGTGTTCTTTGTAGCAGTGGAAGCTGGAGCGTTGCTTGCAGAACCGTTGTCGGTCTTGCCGCTGTCGCTACCAACTTTAACAAACTGACCACTTTCTGTATCATAGGTGTAATCTACACCCTTTACAGTAATAACACTGTCGCTCTTTACTGTGAAATAATCATCCAAAGCAATAGAAGAATCCGGATCAGTAATCTCATAACCATACGGACTGATTACATTTCCAACATAAATCGTATACAAATTGGTTCTTGTCGGCTCATTTCCACTTACATTGTAGATATTCAAAGCATACAAATTTCCACCATTGCTGGAAAGATTGACAATTGCAGCAATAAATGTAGAGCCATTGCAAGTAAAGCATACTGCTTCTTCAAATCTATGTGCATCTTTCTTATAAGTAATGTTGCTCTGTTCTACAACACCGTCTTTTGTAATAATGCATAATACAGATAAATAAGCACTATCTTCACAAGTATATATACCATATGCTTTTTTAGCAGATTCATCATAATAGAAAGAATCTATAGCAGTTGTATATGGCAATTCCTTCTTCTTTTCATCAACATATTCCTCGAAAATCTTCCGAAGTGCTTCTTCTGTTTCAGCTGGGTCTATCGTTGTTGTTGTCGTCGTTGTGCTGTCTGTAGTAGTAGCGGTTGTAGTCGGTGCTGTGCTGGCTACAAATGTGTTGGTTGCTGCATCAAGTGTATAGCTTGCAGTCGTTCCATAACCACTTCTTGGCTTAATGGTAAGCACATTGCCGGAAACAGAGAAATACTGACGTGCAGAGTATTGATAAACTATTTCATCAGTATAATTTACAGAGCCTTGTATCCCCTGTAAGTTTGAATTTACAACTATTCCAGAAAGATTTGTCAGTTTTCCATCTACATAGACAGAAAGTCTTAATAATTCGTCTTTATCATTTGCATAGCCAAAAAGAACAACCTTCACAGTTTTCCCATTCATCTGGAATGTAGAAGCATCATTAATTTTTGTGTCTTTCTCTTCCCCATCTTCATTAAGTGAACAAGCAGTAAATCCATTATACGCTTCATCCCAAGTATAAATATGATTACCATCTACTGCATGGATAACCAGCCCATTAAGGTCATTAACAGAGTAATAATCATTTACCTGAAGTTCTCCGGTTACTCTGCTTTCAACACAGATATTACTTAAGTTGGTTTCAACTCCGCCCTTTAAAACGGACAAAACAACACTATTATCAGCAGCTACGCTAACTTTTACCGTAAATGCTACCCCGCTGATTGAAATATCAGCCGATGCATCTTCCATTCCAACAACCTGATTCTCTTCCGCAGCAACTGTTTCTTCTGTGGTTTCTGCTTCCACAGCAGTGGTTTCTGCTTCCGTTGTTTCTTCGGTCGGTTCAGTCGTGGTGATTGCTTCGGTTGCCGGTTCCGTTGTGGCTGCGTCTTCTGCCCCAACGGTCAGACCAGTTGTTCCCAATACGCTAAGAGCTGCCAGAATTGCCAACATTTTCTTCATTTTCATTCTAAACTCCTCCATTTTTCCACACTTTTCATGGGAAAAAGCGTTGGTATCTTTCCAATTCACCCACTTTTTTCCATCTGATTGCCCCTTATTATAGCACGGTTTCCTGGAAATGTCAATGGATTTTCCATTTTTCTGTAAATTCACACAAATTGCAGATGAAACAATTGTCGTTTTTTTACAGTTTTTCGTGAAACTGCAAAAAAACGCACGAAATCTCAAAGAAATCCCGTGCGTTTTTGTTCTTTTTACCGATTCTTTATAATAAGCCTGCTGCCTGTTTGGTATAGTATGTCAAAATTTCTATAGCATCAGCAGTATCTATGTTTCCATCCTTGTTGACATCCGCCAACTGCAACGCTGCTTCCTGATCATCGAGGTGAGAGAAGCTTGCTGGAAGATTCGCTGCTTTTCTCGCATAATAGGTCAGGAGTTCTACGGCATCCTGTACGTCTACTGTTCCATCTCCGTCTAAATCACTGTTGGCAGCAAGATAATGGTTTGGAACTTCTTTCAAAACCGGATTTCCTACTAATGCCAATGCTGTTGTCATATAACTTACAGATGCATCCGGCACAATGTCCTCTTCTAACAGCGTTCTAATCATATCCAATGCTGCTTTATAGATTTTTCCGTCTGGCACTTTTACAACCAATTTGTATGCATCCATTGCATCGTCTGTGCTCTCGATTTCTGTAACGGAAGAAACCGTATAGGGTAAATCCGCACACTGTTCTACGCCAAAATCTGTTCCTTTTTCAACTTTTACAGTCACATTGATAGAAGTACTTGTTCCATCTCCAATCCATGCACTATGATGTGCTTCTGAACGGACTTCATAGACCGCTTCCACACCTGGCAGCTGATAAAACTTCTCTGCATCCTGCTCAGAAGCAGAAACAAAATAGGTTGTTTTCAAGTTCAGAAGCAGAAACAAAATAAGTTGTTTTCAAGTTCAGTAATGGTGAGAACAATGTTGCAATCTGTTCATTCCAACGCTCATAAAGTCCATCAAACTGATAGCTTTCGGCAGGCACAGCGGTCAAATCAGAAGAAATTGTTGTAGTATCCGGAACTGTGTTTTCATCTTCCATCACAATTG
>HF997975.1:0-46558 GCA_000433635.1 Ruminococcus sp. CAG:254 | reverse complement strand
GCAATGATATCATCCTTGCTCCAAGCAAATGCCGGAACAGACAGCATACTGCTTGCTAAAACCGCAGCCATTGCAGCTGCAACAAAACCCTTCTTTTTCATAAAAATCATCACCCTTCTGATTACAGCAATCCAGCTGCCTGTTTGGTATAATATGTCAAAATTTCCACTGCATCAGCAGCATCTACAGTTCCATCCTGATTGACATCCGCCAACTGCAACGCTGCTTCCTGGTCATCGAGGTGAGAGAAGCTTGCCGGCAGATTCGCTGCCTTTCTCGCATAATAAGTCAGAAGTTCTACGGCATCCTGTACGTCTACTATTCCATCTCCGTCTAAATCACTGTTGGCAGCAAGGTAGTGGTTTGGAACTTCTTTCAAAACGGGCTTCCCTGCTAATGCCAACTCTGTCATCATATAACTTACAGATGCATCCGGCACAATGTCCTCTTCTAACAGCGTTCTAATCATATCCAATGCTGCTTTATAGATTTTTCCGTCTGGCACTTTTACAACCAATTTGTATGCATCCATTGCATCGTCTGTGCTCTCGATTTCTGTAACAGAAGAAACCGTATAGGGTAAATCCGCACACTGTTCTACGCCAAAATCTGTTCCCTTTGGAACTTTCACAGAAACATTGATGGAAGCACTTGTTCCATCTCCAATCCATGTTTCATGCTCTGCTTCTGAATGAATTTCATAGACCGCTTCTACACCCGACAACTGATAAAACTTTTCTGCATCCTGCTCAGAAGCAGAAACAAAATAAGTTGTTTTCAAGTTCAGTAATGGTGAGAACAATGTTGCAATTTGATTATTCCAATATTCATAAAGTCCATCAAACTGATAGCTTTCCGCAGGCACAGCGGTCAAATCAGAAGAAATCGTTGTCATATCTGGAACAGTATTTTCATCTTCCATCACAATCGCAATACAGTTTAAATTGTGACTGGTGATAAAGTGCGTTCCATCTTGTGTATCACCAATGGTCAACCGATCAATATCGCTCCAATGATAAGACACGATAAGCGTATGTTCATCACCAGCAATGATATCATCTTTGCTCCAGGCAAATGCCGGAACAGAAAGCATACTGCTTGCCAAAACCGCAGCCATTGCAGCTGCAACGAAACCCTTCTTTTTCATAAAAATCATCCTTTCTCCTTTTTATTTTTTATAGAAATCAATTGGATTTCTATTTATAGTATACCATATTACCCCTTTGTGTGTCAAGGTATTGAATATAGTGAATATGAATCAAATTTTCAACAATTTTTTATTGAAAATAGACAAAGAGGACAACATTTTACTGCTGTCCTCTGTATCCTGCTATCATTTTCTTGTTAAGAATTGGATTCTGCCGCTGCCTGTTCTGCCTGTTCCATCCGGATTGCCTTCATGACAATCGCACATTCCAGCCGCTTCTTTTCAATTTCGCAAGAGAGCTTATGTGCTTTCCGAATGTCGCCGGCATACTGATAGTTGTTCGCATTGCAGCCACCGCTGCAATAGAATCTTGCCCAGCATTCCCGACAATCTGGCTTGGTGTAGATATGTGCCTTTGCAAAGTCTGCTTTCTTTGCCTGGTCAAATGTTCCCTCTTCAAGGTTGCCCATCTTCCATTCTTCCATTCCAACAAACTGATGGCACGGATAAATGTCACCGTCCGGTGTAATCGCAACATATTCATTGCCGCAACCGCAGCCACGCAGACGCTTGATGGCACAAGGACCTTGATCCAAATCCAACATGAAGTGGAAGAAATTGAACTTCTTTCCGGTCTTCTCATAATCCAGAATCTTATTCATCAATACTTCGTATTCCTTGAAGATTGCCGGCAGATCTGCTTCTGTGATTGCATATGGGTCATTTTCATCTGCCATAACTGGTTCTACAGAAATCTGGTCAAATCCATGTTCCAGCAAGTCAAATACATCGTTGGAGAAGTCCAGATTGTACTTGGTATATGTACCACGCACATAGTATTCCTTATCGCCACGCTGTGCAACCAGACGCTGATATTTCGGCAGGATAATGTCATAGCTGCCCTTGCCGTCTACTCGCTTCCGCATCCGGTCATTAACTGCCTTTCTGCCGTCAATGGAAAGAACAACATTGGACATTTCCTTGTTGATGAAATCAATGTTGTCATCATTCAGCAGCATACCGTTTGTGGTAATCGTGAATCGGAAATGTTTCCCATATTCCTGTTCCTTGCTTCTTGCATAAGCAACGACCTGCTTCACCACTTCAAAATTCATCAGCGGTTCGCCGCCGAAGAAGTCCAGTTCCAGATTCTTCCGGTTTGCGGAATGCTTCAGCAGGAAATCAATTGCCTGTTTTCCGGTTTCCAGCGGCATCAGCTTTCTGCCCTCACCGAAGTCACCCGTAGAAGCAAAACAATATTCACAACGCAGGTTGCAGTCATGGGCAATATGCAGACACATTGCCTTAATCGGAGAAGCAACGGAACAATCCGCATACTTTTCATAATCATCTTCCGAGAAGAGAATCTGTTCGTTGTATGCCTCTAATACTTCATCATAGCAGGAAAGAATGTCGGCTTCCTGATAAAAAGCAGACAGCTTTTCTACGACTTCCGGCGGACAGACTTCTGCAAACGGCGGTGCAACATTGTCCAGCATATCATAGGTCAAATCATCGACCAGATGCACGCCACCGCTGTTGACATCCAACACGACATTATAGCCATGTAATTTATACTTATGAATCATAATTTCACTCTTTCTATTTTGCAATTCTTGCAGGTTCTTTCTGGATACAGCAAGGCTGCATCGACTGTTTTTTGTCCTGTACGGCAAAATCCGTACACCGAATCCGGTGTACGGATTTATCTCGAACGAATCAAAATCGTTTGCTTACCGTTCGCACTTCTGGTTTGCAACGGTGCAAGAAGTCTTGCAGGCAGACTGGCAAGAAGCCTGACACTGACCGCAGCCGCCCTTAGCAGCAGATTCCTTCAGATTTGCCTTATTGATGGTCTTGATGTGCTTCATAACAAAAATCCTCCCTATCAAACATACTTACAGTTCTGCACTTGCTTTTCGCCTTAGAAACTGCATGAAATCCTTGGGACGATATCGTCCTAAGGGGATATGAACTATTATAACATAATCCCCCTTTGTTTTCAATAGCCTTTTCCGATTCGCAAAAAAATTTTACATATTGCACAATTGCACACAAGTTCTTTTGGTTACTTTCCTGCCAATTTTTCAGCAGCGTGGCACACGGCATTTGGTATTCACGCCGACCACCCCGCCGATACAGCTGCACAGAACCATAAAAATCAACTTGGAAAATGTTCCGGCAGCCGCAAAACTTTGCAGCAACAACAAGCCAATTAAAAACGTGACCAGATACATGGCGATGCCACAGGCAAGCCCAATCAGCAACCCTTTGCAGCGTCTGCGTTTTGCAGCAACAAAACCAGCAGTAAAACTGCCGGCACAGAGGGAAACACAACCCATTGCGGCAACCAGTTCTTCCGAAGCATCAATATTACTAATCAACAGAGAAAACAACAGCAACAGCAGCAACACCACTGCCAGCCCTGCAAGTACCGCAAGCACTGTGCTCCAGACAGGTGACTGCCAGCAGGTTCGCCGGACAGGGCGTTTTTTACAGGGTGGCGGTGGCGGACAGGATGAACAGCGTTTTGGATGCATTGTAATCATGCCCCTCTCTCATCGGTGGAATTCCTGATGGATATGTATGCAAGCGGGTGGGAAATTATGCGTGGATGCTGTTCAACCTGCTTCCTCAAAAACTGCTGCTGTATCCCCGTCAATGCGGCATTCCCCAAAAATAATTCTACATTTTCAATTACATCGCAAACCGTACAGAACAATTGAAAATAGGGTTTTTCATACGATTCCACCAGCATCCCCTCCTTTTCTCTTATTATAAAACAAATTGTTTTATTTGTCAATTTCCACTCGGATTTTGTCGTATAATAACAGAAAAATGGAGGTGGATGATGCGATACCAACGAATCCGAGATTTGCGAGAAGACCATGATTTGTATCAAAAAGACCTTGCGGATTATCTGCACTGTTCGCAGGTTGCATATTCTTATTATGAACTGGGAAAACGAGATATTCCCACCAGTATCCTCATCCAGCTGGCAAACTTCTATCATACCAGCATTGATTACCTGCTGAACCAAACTGATGAAAAACAACCTTACCCTAAAAAATAAATCGAAAACAAAAAGGTGGCTCACCATTTCGGTCAGCCGCCTTTTGCGTTTTAAAAAGTTAAAAACCCCATAAACCATTAACAATCAGTGCATGTGTTACAGATGGGTTCTTTTCTTCCAAACATCTCTTTGCATCTTTCCTATCGTCTAATCCCTCACGGTCTGCAGTAACATCATAAAAATAAAAAGAAATATGCATTCCATCAATATTATTATAACTCACCACCGGAAAATTCCCATCAATTAATGAAAGATAATAGCTATCTGGTTTTCCCAATGCAGAAACCAATTCGGAATAAGACATTCCTACCCATGTAGAATCTGTAATTTCTCCAGAATAAACACCAAGCTCTCTCGGATATTCCCCTGGATAATCAATGATATATCCTGGGAACATGGAAGACTTTACACCATATCCACCAGATTCTGACCATTGTCCAACTTCTGTATAATCTCCATTCACACCAGCAATGAAATTACTTCGGCTTATGGACATCAAATCCCATGCATTATATCCATCCAACGAAGAAACCCACTTATCCGGATTTTTTAAATATATTGTTTCCATATACTTATTATAATTTTTCAAGTAATTGGAATACCGATTCGCCAGATTTCGTTCATCCGAATCTAAAATTTCAATATTTTCAAAATAGTTCCGTGCTTCTTCCAATGTCACTGGATTTCCGGAAATGGTAAATTCCGTACTGGTGTTTAATTCTACTAAGTTTGGATACTTTGGATACTTAGTATTAAGCGTATAATAGGATGCCACCTGTTTTCCATCATAACGAGTTAAACTCGAACCTTCTCCATCCCAGTATAATGAAAAATATTCCATATTTGCAAGGTATTTTTTATCAATATTCTTATCATAAACAAGTGTGCTGTATTCTGGTTTATTATATCTTGACCGTAGTCCATCATAAGTATTTATAGAACCATCTTCTTCATAAACATTATAGAAATAACTGCAACCCTCATAAAAAAAACAATCATCACTTTCATATTCATAAGCTTCCACTTTGTATTTCGCAACAGTTTCTTTTTTTCCATCATCATCGATATCAAGAAACGATACATTCACTAAATTTCCGGTTTCTGTTTCAGTTGTATGAATTCTCTTATATGACGCTGTTTCTGGACAACGCTGGGGCATGGAAATACCAAGGCTCTCCCAGGATGGCGACAAACCAGCTGCCGTTTTTGCATAATAAGTCAACACATAAACTGCATCTTCCACCGTGATTTGGACATCATAATTGACATCTGCAACAAATCTTTTCCGCTCTGTTACAGAGGGCAATTGTCCGGCAGCACTTTTTGCATATATCGTCAAAATTTCTACCGCATCCGAAACAGAAACTTCCTGGTCTTCATTCATATCGCCCATATCATCCATGCTAACAGCATCTGCTTTCACAGGATGATAAAGCGGTACAGAAACAAATGTACAAGCAAATAGAACTGCTAATCCCTTTTTCAAAAACTTCATATACATCCTCCTTTTGACGAAAAAAGCGGCTCACCAATTTCTGATTTGCCGCCTTTTCCTTCATGTACTTGAAAAATCCTTAGTCTTTCAGAACGCTTTCTTCGTCGTCCTTCTTCTTTTTCTTGGATTCTTTCTTTGCCTTGGCTTCTTCTGCCGCAGCAGCCTTTGCTCGTTCGTTGTCTTCCTTAACGGTAATGTTTTCCTGAATTGCCCAAGTCTTAATCCGCATCTTGTGACGGTCGCCACCCGTTTCAATCTGAATGGTATCGTCTTCCACACGGGTTACCAGACCAACAATTCCGCCGATGGTAACGATTTCATCGCCAACCCGTACGGCACGCTGCATCGCCTGCTGTTCCTTTTCCTTCTTCTTCTGCGGACGAATCAGAATAAAATACATGACCGCAAACAGCAATACCATCATAATCAGAGAGCCAATCATTCCACCGCTTCCAGTAGAGGAGGAACTGCTGCTGCCGCTGGATGCAGCGGCAGGCATCATGCTCAAAGCCCCCGTCAATGCTGCTACACTGACTGCCAATCCGTATTTTGCCATTCTTTTTCTCATGCTGTGTTCCTTTCCGGCTTACGCCTTCGTTTTGATATATTCGTCAATGGATGCTGCTGCTTTTTTACCAGCTCCCATTGCCAGAATCACCGTTGCTGCACCGGTCACTGCGTCACCGCCTGCATATACACCATCCTTGGTAGTCTGCATGGTATCTTCGTTGACAATCAGACAGCCCCGCTTGTTGGCTTCCAATCCAGCTGTGGTTGTCCGAATCAGCGGATTCGGAGAAGTACCAATGGACATAATAACGGTATCTACATCCAGCACATATTCACTGCCTGGAATGGCAACTGGCCGCCGTCTGCCGCTTTCGTCCGGTTCGCCCAGTTCCATCTTGATGCACTTCATGCCATTGACTCTGCCAGTCTTTTCATCGCCCAGAATTTCTACCGGATTGTTCAGGTTCAGGAACTCTACGCCCTCTTCCTTTGCGTGGTGTACTTCTTCTTTTCTTGCCGGCATTTCTGCTTCAGAACGGCGGTAAACAATATAAACATGTTCTGCACCCATCCGCAATGCACTTCTTGCAGCATCCATTGCAACGTTTCCGCCGCCGACAACGGCAACTGCCTTGGACTTTATGACTGGTGTATCATATTTTTCCCGATAGCCCTTCATCAGGTTGATTCGGGTCAGATATTCGTTTGCAGAGCAAACACCAACCAGCGATTCGCCCGGAATGCCCATAAACCGAGGCAGACCTGCACCAGAACCAACAAATACTGCTTCATAGCCGTCTTCCATCAGTTCATCAATGGAGAGAATCTTGCCAATTACCATATTTGGACGAATTTCAACGCCCAGTTCTTCCAGTGTTTTTACTTCTTTCTGTACGATGCTCTTCGGCAGACGAAATTCCGGAATGCCGTACATCAGAACACCGCCAGCAACCTGAAATGCTTCAAAAATGGTTACCTGATAGCCCAGCCGTGCCAAATCGCCAGCACAGGTCAGGCCAGCAGGGCCGCCGCCAACAACAGCAACCTTGTGCCCGTTTGGTGCAACGGGTTTTGCCTGCAAGTTTCCGTGTTCTCTCGCATAGTCTGCGGCAAACCGTTCCAGACGACCGATTCCGACCGGCTGACCCTTCTTGCCACGGACACACTTGCCCTCACACTGCGATTCCTGCGGACAGACTCTTCCGCAGACTGCCGGCAGGCTGTTGGTGGAGGTGATAATCTGATAAGCTTCTAAGAAATTTCCAGCTGCCATCTGCTGAATAAATTCTGGGATACGAACGCCAACCGGACATCCTGCAACACAAGGCTTTGCCTTGCAGTTCAGACAGCGAGTTGCTTCTTCCATTGCCATTTCTGGCGTATATCCCATTGCAACTTCTTCAAAACAAGTTGCCCGTTCTTTTGGATCTCGTTCCGGCATCGGCACTTTTTCCAATGCCATATTTGGTTTTGCCATTGCGTTTTTCACCGCTTCCGATAGGAAACGATACTCCTTTCCTTATTTTACTTCCGCATTCATCATTCTACATGCGTGTTCTTGTTCCCGATACGTTCCACCACGCCGCATCAATTCGTCATAGTCTACCTTATGACCGTCAAAGTCTGGGCCATCGACACAGGCATACCGAATTTGACCATCTACGGTGACACGACATCCGCCGCACATTCCTGTTCCGTCTACCATGATTGGATTCAGGGAAACGATTGTCGGGATTGCATACGGTTCAGTTACCTTAGAAACAAATTTCATCATCGGGATTGGACCAATCGCAATGACCATATCATATTTCTTTCCGGCATCAATCTGTTCTTGCAACACGTTGGTAACAAAACCTTTCTGTCCATATGTGCCGTCATCGGTACAAAGGAACAGGTTGTCACTGCACTGCCGGAATTCGTCTTCCAGAATGACAATATCCTTGCTCCGGAAACCAGCAATGACATCTACCTTTTTGCCCATGTGGAACAGCTGCTTTGCCTGCGGATACGCAATTGCACATCCAACGCCGCCGCCAACAACACAAACAGATTCTACGCCCTCCGGAATTTCGGTTGCCACGCCCAAAGGCCCTACCAAGTCCAGAATGGAATCGCCAGCGTTCAGAGCGGCGAGCCGTTCGGTCGTATGACCGACAATCTGGAAAATCAGCGTAATTGTTCCGGCTTCCCGGTCATAATCGGCAACCGTCAGCGGAACACGTTCTCCGTACTCGTCAATCCGGAAAATGATAAACTGCCCCGGTAATACTTTTTTTGCAATCAGTGGTGCATCCAGCTTGATTTTAACAACCGATGGATTCAACACGGTTTTTTCGATGATTGGAAACACAATTTTCCCTCTCTTTCATAAAAATAATCGTAATTTTATTATACCACGCAATTTTTGAAAATACAACCCATTTTCCATACGATTTTTTGTACAATTTTCTCTAATTTTTAAAATATCTTAAGCAGTAACTGGGCAAATCGCTGCCTCATTGGAAAAGATGCGGTTGTCAACTTTGTGATATTTCACTCTAAAAAAATAAGCCGACAACAATCTGTCAGCTTATTTTTTCTTACATGTTTTCTGTGCAGATTCCAATGGATGTCATTTATGCTTCTGGTTCTGTTTCCGATTCTGCATCTTCTGCATCCTCTTCTTTGTGTTCCAAATCATCCATGGTCAAATCGCTGTAATCAAATTCCAGCAATTCGTTGCAGCACGGACAATGCATCGTGCCTTCATCCAGAACAGAATCTGACAATACAATCGTATTCTGACAATTCGGACATACTGCTTCATACATATCATCGTCGTCGTCGTCATCATAATCGTCGTCATCGTCTTCAAACTCGTCTGCTTCGTCTTCGTCATCCTCTTCATCGCCAAAGACTGCATCTTCCACGTCGCCGAGGTCTTCGTCCAGAGATTCGCAGAGTTCTGTCAGTTCATCTACCTGATCCTGTAAATCCGTTACATACAAAACCGTTTCCTGAAGCACGTCCAGCAGCTGACCCAGAACTTTGCCTTCTTTTGTGGTCAAGTCCAGTTCCATGCCGTCTACTAAGCCCTTCAGATAAGACATCTTGTCACTCAAATTCATATGCTCCGCCCTCTTTCTTTTCTTTTGTCCATTGCTGAAACAGACTGTTTTTTCACAGATACCATGTACCTGTATTTATGCCAAGAATCGAGCTCGATTCTTATGCACGTTCCATATATTCGCCGGTTCTGGTGTCGATCCGAATCTTGTCGCCAGTGTTGATAAACAGCGGAACTTTGATTTCTGCACCAGTTTCCAGTGTTGCCGGCTTGGTTGCGTTGGTTGCAGTATCGCCCTTGAAGCCCGGATCGGTTTCAGTTACTTCGAGTTCTACAAAGAACGGCGGTTCTACACCGAATACGTTGCCCTTATAGGACAGAACCTTAACTTCCATATTTTCCTTTACGAACCGGAATGCATCGCCCAGCTTCTTGCCATCAATCGGCAGCTGTTCGTAGGTTTCCATGTCCATAAAGTAATACAGACCGCCATCTTCATACAGATACTGCATGTCCTTCCGTTCAATGTAAGCGGTCGGATACTTATCAGTCGGGTTGAAAGAACGTTCTACCACTGCACCAGTGATGACATTCTTATACTTGGTACGAACGAATGCAGCACCCTTACCCGGCTTTACGTGCTGGAATTCAATAACCTGTACAACGTTGCCGTCCAGTTCAAAGGTGACACCGTTTCTGAAATCGCCTGCTGAAATCATAAAATTAAACCTCCGTGATTGTTTGTTTCTATCTCCTGTTCTGTTGCCGCTGTCCTCCGGACAGAAAGCACAGGTATATATTTTATTATACTACAGATTTCGGCGTTTTGCAAGCCTTTTCCATAAATTTTTTTCAATCCGATTAAAAATTCCAGTCTGGATTTTGCCCAGCAGCCTTCTTTGCATAGTACGTCAGAATTTTTACAGCATCAGAAACATCAATCTGATCATCGCTGTCATCGACATTCATCGCCTGATAAACGGCTTCTGTTACGGAAACTGGATTGCCAGCCGCTTTCTTTGCATAATACTGCAAAACAAAAACCGCATCCTCAACATTGACTTCCCCATCCTGATTTGCATCGCCCTTTAAAATGGTCGGTGTTTCCATAGTTTGCAGGGTATAGCGGGATTCCCGTCCTTGGGAGTTATCGCTTGAAATAATTTTCTGGAAATAGGTTTCTGCATAAGAATTCTGATAGCAGGCAACGGTGATTTTTTGAAACATTCCCTGAAAGGCTTCGCTAGCGATGGTCTGCACGCTAGATGGAACAGTCAATTTCTGCAAACCGGTACAACCATAAAATGCATAAATCGGAATTTCCTGCAAGGTGTTCGGCAAAGTCACCTGCTCCAAAGACGAACAGCCCCAGAATGCAGCCGCCTGCAATTCCTGCAAGCTGTTCGGCAACTGTACTTGTTTCAAAGATGCCGCATTACAGAATGCATAACTTCCAATCGTTGTTACCGTATTTGGAATGGTAATGGAAGTAAGTTTCGTCTGAGAAAATGCCCACGCTCCAATGGTCTGCAAGCCCGTTGGCAGCGTTACATCTGTCAAATCCGCAGCAGAAGCAAACGCATACGGTGCGATTTCTGTAACCGTATTTGGTACGGAATAAGTTGTTCCCGTTTTTGCAGGCGGATAGCAGAACAGCGTTGTCTTTTCGGCATTCATCAACACATCATTTTCAACAGAAAATGCAGTGTTTCCATTTTCAACCGCAAACGTCTGCAAGCTGATGCAATCTCCAAATACATTTTCTCCCAGTGTTGTCAGGGTTGCTGGAATGGCAACGCTCTGCAACGATACACAGTTGAAAAAGGCAAGGTCGCCGATGCTCTTCAGCGATTGTGAAGACGGGATATTGCTCAGGGAAACACAATCCGAAAAGGCAGAACTTCCGATGGACTGCAAGGAGTCCATTGCTCCGATGCTGGTCAGAGAGGTGCAGGAAGAAAAGGCATTTGGAGCAATTACCTGCACGTTTCCGCCACCTGTTACCGTTTCCAGACTCTTACAACCGTAAAAAGCACGCTCTGCAATTACTCGCACCGGTAAACCGCCGATGGAGGACGGAATTTTAATGGTCGTACGGGTCTGGTCGCAGTCAATGACTTCTGCATAATCACTGTATTTCAAATATTTCAAGCCCTTATAAAAATCCGTTTCCTCTGCTGCTGCTACAGACAAGGAAACCTGTGAGAAAACCGGTGAAACTGCCGGAACAGTTGCTGTGGTCAGCATGCAAGCAGCTGCCAAAATACCGCAAAAACGACGTCTATAAGATGGATTCATGGTATCACTTCATCCTTTCTGAATGTTGCATGGTTTCAAAATGTTCTTCTATCTATCACAATCCATAGAAGATAGCTTTATGATAGCACAGAATCATGCAATCTGTCAAGACTTGTTTTCACCTGCAAAGCAATCATTTCACAAGGTTTCCCGATCAATTTCTTTACCAGCTGCACTTGCCAGCAAACCAACGGAACAAAAAGGAAATTCTTGCTTATTTTGCCGGAATACAAATCAAATCCGGTGTAACTGCGGTCAGATTTCGGCAGCCTGTTTCTGTGATGGCGACGAAATCTTCAATCCGCACGCCAAATTCTCCCGGCAGGTAAATGCCTGGCTCTATAGTAACCACGTTTCCCGGTTCTAATGATACATGAGAAGACGGTGCTGCGTTTGGATATTCGTGGATGTCCATTCCAACGCCATGCCCCAGCGAATGCCCGAACTGCTTGCCATAGCCAGCCGCTGTAATGATATCTCTTGCAATCGCATCCAATGCTTTTCCGGTGATACCAGCACGAGCCGCTTGCAGGGCAGCTGCCTGTGCCTGCCGAACAACTTCATAGACGCTCTTCATCTTTTCGGTTGGTGTTCCAACGCAGACCGTTCGGGTCATATCGCTGTGATAGCCATTCACCATTGCACCAAAATCCATCAGCACAAAGTCCCCTGCCTGTACGGCTGCATCCGATGGCACACCATGCGGCATGGAGGTTCTTGCACCCGTCAGAGCAATGGTCGGAAACGACATTGCTTCTGCACCCAGTTCCAACATCGTGAAATCTAATTTTCTCTGAATTTCTCGTTCTGTTACGCCTACATGCAGCCAGTCTATTACATTCTGCAAGGCAGCTTCTGCAATTCGCTGGGCTGCCTGAATCTGTTCGATTTCATCCGGTGTTTTTACCATCCGGCATTCTTTAATCGCATCACTCAGCACATTGCTGGTATCCCAAGTATACTGATGAGAAAACCGCTTTTGCAGGTTGGAAAACTGCTGCAAGGTCATTTCTGCGGATTCCACTGCAATGGTCGTTGCGTGGTGCTGCTGCAACAGATTTTCCACCTGTACCGACAGATTTTCCAGTTCTATTACCTGACAATCCTTGACACACGCTCTTGCTTTTTCAATATACCGAAAGTCAATCAGCAAGTATGCTCCATCCCGAAAGCAAATCACATTTCCGGCAGAAGATGCCATTCCGGTAAAATATCGGCGGTTGACATCTGCGGAAATCCACGCACAGTCAATGCCCTCCGGCAGCCGCTGCATCAATTGTTCAATCCGAGTCATCGTCAAAAGCCCCTTTCTAAGCAATTCTATCATCCATAATTAAAGCATTGCCAATGCCTGCAACGCCAGAAAATAGCTATTAATGCCAAAGCCGGCAATCGTTCCGGTGCAGACCGGTGCAATGACGGACTTCGACCGAAATGCATCTCTTGCCTGAATATTGCTAATGTGTACTTCGACACACGGCAGTTGCATATCTGCAATCGCATCATGAATGGCATAGCTATAATGTGTATATGCTCCGGCATTGATGACTACGCCGTCCATTGTTTTTCTTGCGGCTTGCAGCTTGTCAATAATTGCACCTTCGTGGTTCGACTGGAAAATTTCGCAATGCAGACCGAGTGCTTCTGCCCGCTCTAAAATCATTTCATTCAGCTTGTCGAATGTCACATTTCCATAAAATGCAGGGTCACGTTCTCCCAACAAATTCAGGTTTGGCCCATGGATAACCAGTACATTTTTCATGATTGTGTTCCTTTCTCTTCTTGATAAATTTCACGGGGAAGGAATGGTACTTCCATTCGCCGTTTGAACCGGAAAAACCGAGTTTGCTCGTGTGCAATCGGAAAGACAAAAATACATTTCAACCGTTTGAGGTTTGCCCCCAGCACATCCGTAAAAATCTGGTCGCCAACAACCGCCAGTTCTTTCCAAGGAAGTCCAATAACGGTTCTCGCCTCTCGAAATCCCTTTGAAAGCGGTTTCTTTCCCTCGCAGACAAAGGGCAACCCCAATAAATCTGCAAACGGCTTGACTCTGGGCGGATGGTTGTTGGATACTATACACATTGCAATGCCGTTTTCTTTCATGACCGCAATCCAATCCAGCACACCTTCCGCCGGACGAGGGTTGTCGTGGGTGGTCAGGGTATTATCCAAATCCAGCAGCAATCCTCGAATTCCGAAATGCTGCAACATTGTTGGGGTAATATCGCACACGGAACGCAGTGCTGCTGTTATCCGAAACATCAATCGCTTCGCTCCTTTCTTGTTGTTCTGCTTTTATCATACCGCATCCCTGCCTCTGAACGTGTCAAAAACAGTCGAATCGGTTTTGTTTTACAAAAAAACGGACACACTTTTTCAAGTGTGTCCGCTGTGCTGTTTGCGTCAAAAATTAATATTTCCGCTTACGAGCAGCTTCAGACTTCTTCTTACGCTTTACTGAAGGCTTTTCGTAATGTTCTCTTTTCCGAACCTCAGCAATTACGCCGTCCTTAGCACAAGATCTCTTAAACCGCTTCAGTGCGGTATCCAGAGATTCATTTTTGCCAACACGAACTTCTGCCACTTACATTTCCCTCCCTTTGCCGCCACGGCAGAGGCTGATCATCCGCAAAGTTTCCCCTGCTTCTGACCTATACCACCGATGGTCCCGACATCGGAACTTCGGGATACTACATCAATCTGTCCTTAGCAATCAACTTGGTTTTTATCACACCGTTTCCGGCATGGCAGCCATCCAGAAACACACGAAAAATCCGCAGTTTTCTGTTCGGCATTTCAAATATGTTTTATTATAACACACAGAAAATGGTTTGTCAAGCCTTATCGGAAGTTTTTTTAATTTTGGTTATTTTGCAACAAAATTAACCAGTTTATTTGGTACATATATCTGCTTCACCAGTTGCTTTCCAGCAACAGCTTCTGCAATCTTCGGTTCTGCCAGAGCCTGTTCCAGAACAGCATCCTTTTCTGCACCCACTGCAATATTCATCTTGCAGCGTACCTTACCGTTAATCTGTACAACGATTTCAATAGTGTCTTCCTTGCAGAGTGCTTCGTCATAAGTCGGCCAGCTCTGTTCATGCAGGATTCCGCCACAGTAGGTTTCATACAGTTCTTCGGTGATATGCGGAGCGAACGGGTTCAACAGAATCAACAGTGTCCGGAATTCTGCCTTGTTAATCGAACCAGTTGCAGTGATTTCGTTCAACAGTTCCATCATAGCAGCAATGGCAGTATTGAACTTCAGGGTTTCGATGTCGTTGGAAACCTTCTGAATGGTCTGATGCATCTTCCGTACCAATGATTCCCGATAGGTATCGCCGTCAATCAGGTTATCCTGCAATGCCCAGATACGGTCTAAGAACCGCTTGCATCCACGAATGCTGGAGGTGCTCCACGGAGCAGCCTTTTCAAAGTCACCGACAAACATTTCATACAAACGCAGGGTATCTGCACCGTATTCCTTGATGACATCGTCCGGATTGATGACATTGCCCTTGGACTTGGACATCTTGGTGAACTTGCCCGGATGGTCTGGGTCTTCGCCCAAAATCATACCGTGAGAGGTTCTCCGCTTGTACGGTTCTTTGGTATTGACAACGCCAATATCATACAAGAACTTATGCCAGAACCGAGAATACAGCAGGTGCAAAGTGGTGTGTTCCATACCGCCGTTGTACCAGTCAACCGGCATCCAGTAATTCAGTGCTTCCTTGGAGGCAATGCCGTTCGGGTTCTTCGGGTCGCAGTAACGCAGATAATACCAGCTAGAACCTGCCCACTGCGGCATGGTATCGGTTTCCCGCTTTGCAGCACCGCCACACTTCGGGCAAGTGGTATTGATAAAGCTTTCCAGTGTGGACAGCGGACTTTCACCGGTATCTGTCGGCATATAGCTTTCTACATCTGGCAGTGTCAGCGGCAGTTCGCTTTCCGGCAATCCAACCCAGCCGCACTTGTCACAGTAAACAACCGGAATCGGTTCGCCCCAATACCGCTGCCGAGAGAATACCCAGTCCCGCAGTTTATAGTTGACCTTGGACTTGCCCTTGCCAGTTGCTTCCAGCCAGCCCTTAATCTTTACCTTTGCATCTTCCACAGACATCCCATCGAGGAATCCGCTGTTGACCATCGTACCTGTTGCACAATCGGTGAACGCTTCCTTGGTGACATCGCCGCCCTTGACTACTTCGATAATCGGCAGGTCGAACACCTTTGCAAATTCATAGTCACGGGTATCGTGTGCCGGAACTGCCATGATTGCACCTGTTCCGTAGCTCATCAGAACGTAATCCGAAACGAAAATCGGGATTTCCTTGTCATTGACTGGGTTGATACCACGAACACCCTTCAGGCAAACGCCCGTCTTTTCCTTTGCCATTTCTGTCCGTTCAAAGTCAGACTTTCTAGCTGCCTTTTCCTGATATGCACGGATTTCATCCATATTTTCCAGCTTGTCTGCCCACTTTTCAATCAGCGGATGTTCCGGAGAAATAACCATGTAAGTTGCACCAAACAGGGTATCCGGACGAGTGGTATAGATTTTCAGGGTATCACCAGCAGTGGTCTGGAAGTCTACTTCTGCACCGGTAGAACGTCCAATCCAGTTCCGCTGTGCGGTCTTAATCTTTTCCAGATAATCCACTTCATCCAAATCATCCAGCAACCGCTGTGCATATTCTGTAATCTTCAGCATCCACTGGGATTTTACTTTCTGTACAACTTCGCCGCCGCAGCGTTCGCAAACGCCGCCAACAACTTCTTCATTTGCCAGAACGACCTTACAGGAAGTACACCAGTTGACAGCTGTTTCCTTCTTGTATGCCAGACCTTTCTTGAACATCTGCAAGAAAATCCACTGTGTCCAATGGAAATAATTCGGGTCAGTAGTGTTGATTTCCCGATCCCAGTCAAAGGACATACCCAGTGCCTGCAACTGCGACTTAAATCTTGCAACATTGTTTGCGGTTACGATTGCCGGATGAATCTTATGCTTGATGGCATAGTTTTCAGTCGGCAGACCGAATGCATCCCAACCCATCGGGAACAGAACATTATAGCCTTCCATTCTCCGCTTTCTGGAAACGACATCCATTGCGGTATACGGTCTTGGGTGTCCGATGTGCAGACCCTGACCAGATGGGTACGGGAATTCGACCAGTGCATAGAACTTCGGTTTTGTATAATCATCCTCTGCGTGGAACGTGTCATGCTCCGCCCAATACCGCTGCCACTTTGCTTCAATGGCAGTAAAGTCATATTTGCTCATAGTTGCTTCATCCTCTTTCTTGTTTTTTCATGAGATTGGTTTGCATTAACCTGCAAAATAATCTTTTACATCTTTATGGAATGCCAAAATGGCAGCTGCACCGACATCCAGCAAGCCTTCCACCAGATAAATCCAGTTCGAGCCCAAATTCGACAGGTTCGCCGGCAAGTTGACCAAGAAAATCAGTGCCAGAAAAATGGCTGTTACATACTGGCTATATGGAATCCGTTTCAGCATTGCAAAAATCAAAACTGCTGCAAACAGCAGGGAAACCAAATTGCTGGCACTGAATCCCAAAATCAGATTCAAAATGCCCTTTAAAATCATGTATGCTCCAACAACTGTAATCATTTTCTTTCCGTTTTCCATAGAAAATGCCTCCTTTTTTACCGCATTAGTCTTCCTTTAACCATGCAGTTACATCCATCTTTTCGCCGTCTGCCCAAAGCCGTTCCAGCTGGTAGAATGCTCTGGTTTCCTTATAGAACACATGGATAATAATATCATTATAATCCAGTACGATCCAGTTTGAACCGTTTCCTCTGCCCTCTCGGTGTAGCGGTTCGATGCCCAGCTTTGTCATCTGGTATTCTACTTCGTCTGCCAGCGTTTTGGTGTGCGTGGTACTCGTACCGTTGGCAATGACAAAGTAATCGCCTAAAATCGTCAGATTCTTCACGCCGATGACCTGAATATCTTCGGCACGCTTGCTGTCCAATGCTTTTACAATTGCTTCTAATACTGCTTTCTGCTCCATGAAATGATAATCCTTTCGTGTTGATGGTGATTTTCTTTAGTTTCCATTGCTGTAAATATTCTGTTTTCCATCCTCAGTATCTCCGTTGTGGATGTCGCCCAGATTTTCTTCTGTATCCGAATAGGTGTCAATATAATTGCTCTCGTCGACCAATTCCACAATGGTACTCTCATCATAATACATTTCGTTCTGATACGGGCGGAAATATTCGTTGATGAGGTCAATCGCTTCGGTCTTATGAATCGAATAAACTGCCTGCCCCTCGTACATGATGCCCTCGCCCGGAACCATATAGACATTTACGCCGTCCATGGTCAATCGCTTTGCGGCAAAATCTGCCAGCATGCTGATTTGTTCCAGCGATAAATCCGTTGCAATCCATTCATTCTTATAGATTTTCTGCATCGCCGACATCAATTCCGTCTGGCTCATATCCAACAATTTCTGCATGGCTGCTGCCAAGAAAATTCGCTGTGCCTTTACACGTCCAATATCGCCCTCATCGTATTCCCGACGGAATCGAACAAACCATTCTGCCTGCTGTCCGTTCAGCGTCTGCTTTCCGGGTTTCAGAACTTTATCCGCTTCATACATGATTTCTTCCGGCAGGTCAATCGGAATACCGCCGATGGAATCCACAATGTTTGCAATATCCGTACAGCTCAGCTTGACATAACAGTCAATCACCAAGCCGAAACTCTCCTGAATGGCATTGACTGCACGCTGAATCGGTGTGACCGTTTCATCCTGCCCTGTTCCATAGATGCTGTTGAACTTATTGGTAGAGGTGTTCGCATACGCTGGCATATAGCAATCTCTCGGAATTTGCAGGACATTCATCGTTCCTGCAAAAATGTCAAACTGGAAAATCCAGTTGACATCTGCCAGCTTTCCACTTTCATCCATTCCCATAAAGAGCACGGTATATTGTCCTTCGACAATCTGATCCAAATCCAGCCCGTCATCTTTTGGGTCTGCATCATCTGTATCTTCTTTCAGATTCAGAGCAGAAGCATCCGTATTGACCGGTTTCTGGAGTGTTCCTTCTTTCTGTACCAACGGCTGCCAGACCTTAAAATACTTCATAATCGAAATCTGCCGGGTACTCATCGTTCCGTTCGTAATTGTCCGGTAATCAATAATCGGTGCATTTAAAATCATCGTTACCACTAACACAACGGTCAGGGCAATCGAACCGATCGTGACAAACAAATCTTTCTTCTTGGTATTTTTCTGGCTTTTCTTCGTCTGCCGTTTTTTCGCCATCTTTGGAAACCCCTTTCTCTTCCTGCTCAATCCTTCATTCCTGCCACAATCTGCACATACTGATTGTAAGCTTCAATCGTATGACGAGGCAGCAAGCCACCTTTATCCAATACGTTTGCAATCGAAATTTTCAGGGCGTAGTACATGCCGAGATTCAAATTTTGATTGACGGCTGCCCGCAATGTATGAACATCAATAAAGTTCCGTCCTGCCTCTGTCATATCTGCCAGATAGACAATCTGCTCCAATGGCGTCATGCCTTTTCTTGCAACCGTATGATACCGGATGGCATCCAATACATGCTGATTGTTCATGCAGTATTTCTGCCGCATCAGCTGTGCACCCGCAATGCCGTGCCAGAGCTTTTTGGTGTTCCATTCTTCTTCCGTGATGTCCAGGTCGTCCTTTCCAGCTTCCATCAATGCTTTCTGGTCGTCCGCTTTCATGTCCTTGCAGATGTCGTGCACCATGCCGGCAAACTCTGCCAAATCTTCATTGACATGGTAAATTTGTGCCAGCCGCTTGCATTCTGCTGCAACCCGCACAGAGTGTTCATACCGCTCTTTTCGCATCGTTTCTTCACTGACCTGTTTTTCCAGCACTTTCCGCATGGATTCGGTCGCCTCTGAAATCGAAACTTCTTTCGGCGGCGGTGGCTGCATTTTATGTTTCATCTTTTCAATCACAGATTCTTTTGCCATCGAAATTCCCTTGCTTTCTTTTGCCGTTTTCTTTCTCTTCCGTCCGCTGATACAACTGATGGAATACAATATATTTTACTACGTTTTCCGGTAAATAGCAAGTACAATCCTGATTTTTTTTCAGCATTTCCCGAATTTTTGTAGACGATATCGGAAGAACCCGGTCACAGCAAAGCTGAATCGTACCATATGCCGAAAGTTCCTGTGCTGCCTGCTCCAATACTACTCGGTCATCTGTTTCCCGTGCAATCACACCCAGTTCTGTCATGGTCAACAGTTCCTGCCAGCGATACCAGTTTTGAAATTGCAGCAGCATATCACTCCCCATCAGCAAAACCAGTTCCACATCTGTCCATTCCTGCCGCAAGGCGGAAATCGTGTGAATCGTATAGCTGACGGTTTTCTGCTGCAATTCGTAATCGCTCACAGAAAAACAGGGATATGGAGCAATTGCCAGCCGGCACATTGCCAGCCGGTGTATACTGTCCGCAACATCCGCTGCATTCTGTTTAAATGGAGAAATATAAGTCGGCATGAATAACACATGGTCGAGCGAAAACTGTTCCATTGCAGTCTTGGCAAGGTGCAAGTGTCCGTTGTGAATCGGGTTAAAACTGCCGCCAAAGATTCCAATCCGCCGCATTACTTCAAATCAATGACCGGCTTTTTCGGATTCCGCTTATAGAGCACAAAGCGGCTGCCAATTACCTGTACCACTTCGGATTCTGTTGCTTCTGCCAGCTGTTCGGCTGCTTCTCTGGCACTCAGTTCTGAATTTTCCAGAACGTGCAGTTTAATTAGTTCCCGTTTCCGCAGAGCATCGGAAACCTGCTGAATCAAAGTTTCCCCGATGCCGTTCTTTCCCACCTGCAAGATGGTTTCATAGCTGCTGGCAATCCCCCGCAGGGTTGCACGCTGTTTACTGGTCAACATAAATTTATTCTCCTTTCAAATATGCCTGTAAGGCTGCCAACGCTTTTCCACGATGGCTAATTGCATTCTTTTCTGCTTCTGTCATCTCTGCCATTGTCTTGTTCCCAACAACAAATACCGGGTCATAACCGAACCCATTTTCGCCCTTCGGCTCTGTTCCAATGATGCCCTCGCAAACGCCCGCAAAACAATGCTGTTCGCCGTCTGCGGTAAGGTAACAAATCGCACAGACAAACCGAGCGGTTCGCTGTTCAGTCGGAACACCCTGCAACTTCTCCAATACGAGATTGCAGCGGTCTTCATCGGTTGCCTGCTCTCCGGCAAAGCGATGCGAATAAACACCCGGTGCACCATCCAGTGCATCAATCATCAATCCGCTGTCATCCGCCAGCACGGCACAGTGCAAGGCTTCCTGCACAGCCTTTGCCTTTATGATGGCATTTTCCTGAAAGGTTGTGCCTGTTTCCGCAACTTCTGCGGTAAAACCAGCTTCTTTCTGTGAACGGACTTCCAGCCCGAATGGCTCTAAAATTTCCCGCATCTCCCGCAGTTTTCCAGCGTTGTTGGATGCAAGAATCAAAGTTTCTTTCTGCATTACTTTCGTTCCTCCGTTTCAAACAGGGCGTTGACAAAATCTCTCGCATGGAATGGCTGCAAGTCGTCAATCTTTTCGCCGACTCCAATTAACTTGACCGGGATTTCCAGTTCATTCTTGATGGAAACAATGATACCGCCCTTGGCAGTGCCATCCAGTTTCGTCAGAACGATTCCGGTAATGTCTGCAACTTCTTTGAACAACCGTGCCTGATTGATGGCATTCTGTCCGGTGGTTGCATCCAGCACCAGCAGGATTTCCTTATCACAGCCAGCTGCTTTGTTTTCAATGATGCGGTTGATTTTTGCAAGTTCCTGCATCAGATTTTTCTTATTGTGCAGCCGTCCAGCAGTGTCACAAATCAGAACATCACAATTTCTTGCCTTTGCTGCTTCGATGGCATCATAGACAACTGCTGCCGGGTCAGACCCCTCTGCATGTTTCACCAGTTCAACACCTGCACGGTCTGTCCAAACTTCCAGCTGGTCAATGGCAGCAGCCCGGAAGGTATCGGCTGCGGCAACGATAACTTTCTTGCCGTCCTCTTTCAGCTGATGACACAACTTGCCGATGGTGGTTGTTTTCCCAGCACCATTGACACCGATGACCATAATCACAGACGGCTTGGTCTGTAACTGTAACGTCTGGTCTTCGCCCAGCATTTCACCGATGATTTCCTGAATCAGTCCCATAATTTGTTTCGGGTCGGTGATACCACGTTCTTTCACTCGCTTGCGGAGCTGGTCACAGATTTCAATCGAGGTTTCTGCCCCCATATCACCCATAATCATGGTTTCTTCCAGCTGGTCGAATAAGTCTTCATCAATCTTGGTAAAGGCATTCAAAACCAACTGCATTTTTGCAATGACAGAATCCTTGGTTTTCCGCAGACCATCCCGAATCTTTTCAAAGAATCCCTTTTTCTTCTTCTTTTCTGGTTCTTGGGGTTCTTCTGGTTCGGATGCTTCTGCTTCTGTTTCGTCGAGTTCTTCCGATTCAGATTCTTCTGTTTCCGGTTCTGCGACTTCTTCCGGCTCTGCGACTTCTTCCGGCTCAACTCCTTCTGTTTCCGGTTCTGCAACTTCTTCCAGTTCAGTTTCTACGGTTTCCGACTCTGCAACTTCTTCCAGTTCAGATTCTACGGTTTCCGACTCTGCAACTGCTTCCGGCTCAGATTCTACGGTTTCCGGTTCTGCAACTGCTTCCGGCTCAACTTTTACCGTTTCCGGTTCGGCTTCTTCTGCTTCTGACTCAGCTTCTTCCGGCTGAAATGTTACAGCAATCGGTTCTTCATCGTCTTCGTCCTCCGCATCCGCTTCGGAATCTTCCTCTTCTGTCAGCAACTCGTCCTGTGCTGCCTTTGCAGCAAGTGCAGCTGCTTCCGCTTGGTCAGCTGCAATTTCTGCTTCTGCTTCTTCTCGCCACTGTTCTGTTTCTGCCTGACGGGCTGCCTCTCGCTCTGCCAGCATCTGTGCTGCAACGTCATCGGTATCTGTTTCCGGTTCTGGTTCCACAATCTGTTCTTCTCGTTCCGGCTCGTCTGCCTGTTTCCGCTTCATCCAGCCGAACAGACCGCCTTTCTTTTCTTTCTCTTTTTCTTTGTCCTTCTTTCTTCCAAAAAAGCCCATGTTCAACACCCTTTCTTCTGGTTTTTATGCTTCCGCTTCTTGTACCTGTTCCATATGCAGCAAACGAGAGATACCATCTTCCTGCATCGTCACACCATATAGTGCATCTGCCGCTTCCATTGCCATCCGCCGATGGGTAATCAAAATAAACTGCGTCGTATCCCGAAACCGCTGCAAATACTGCACATACCGCCGTACATTGCCCTCGTCCAGTGCCGCATCAATTTCATCCATAATACAGAACGGCGTTGGACGCTGCCGCAAAATGGCGAAATAAATCGCAATGGCAACGAACGACTGTTCCCCACCGGAAAGGGCAATCAGATTTTTAATCACCTTTCCGGGCGGTGCAACCTGAATTTCAATGCCAGAATGCAATACATCGTCTGGGTCAGACAAGGACAGCGATGCTTCGCCACCGTCAAATAGTTCTCGGAAAATCTCTTGAAATGCCTGATTGATACCGGCAAACCGTTCTGTAAAGATTCGCTGCATTTCTACGGTCAGCTGTACAATCAGCGTTTCCAGTTCCTGTTTTGCCTGTGTGGCATCCTGCAACTGTGCAGATAAAAATTCCCACTGCTTGGAAACTTCCTGATACTCTTCAATCGCAGACACATTGACATGCCCCAATGCCCGAATCTGTCGGCGGAGCGTTTCCAGCTGCTGCTTGGCAAGCAATTCATTGGAAATCGGCTCTGCCAGCTGATTGGCTTCCGATAACGTCACATCATATTGTTCTCGCATCTGCTGCACAATCCGGTCACGCTGCTGTTCCAGTGTATGTTGTTTTGTTTCCAGCTGGGCAACTTCTGCCGCTGCCCGTTCCCGTGCAGCACTCAACTCCCGAATGCCCTCTTGCTGCTGACGAATCCGCTGTTCCTGTTCTGCGTGAATCCGTTGCAGCTGTTCAATGGTCTTGCGGTGTTGCGTCATCTGTTCTCGACAGGTCGTCAGCTTGGTTTGCAGTTCCTGTTCCTGCTGCTGCAATTGAACCGCCTGTTCTCGGCAAGCCGCTTCTGCTTCTGTCAATTGCTGTTTCTGCTGTCTGCATTGCTGCAACCGCTCCTGTTGTTCTGCAATCTGCTGCTGTTGACTCAAATATGCCTGCTCCAGCTTTGCCGCTGCAATCTGACGGGTGGTCAGCTGTTCCCGAACAGCTGCTTGTTCCGCAGACAAGGTTTCCTGCTGCTGTTTGGCTTCCTGCTGCTGTGCTTGTAGGGCAGTCAAATCTGCCTGCACCCGCTCCCATTCTGCCTTTGCAGTTGCGTGCTGCTGTTGTAACGCTGCCACTTGTTCTGACAGCTGCTTTCGTTGCTGCTGCCGTTCTGAAAGCTGTTGTTGCAGCTGCTGGAACTGCTTCTTTGCGGTTTCCGCACGGGCAGCCGCCAATAATTGTTCTGCATGCTCGTGGTGCAACTGATTTTGTAATGTTTGCACCTGTTCCAGCTGCTTTTGTACGGCAGCTTTCTGCTGGCGGAATTGTTCCGCATCTGCCTGTACCTGTTCCTGTAACTGCTGAATGGTCTGCTGTAAGGCAAGCTGTTCATTCTTTCGGGTCAGGATTCCACCTTTTTTCTGGGAAGAACCACCTGTAAATGAACCGCCGGCGTTAATCGCCTGTCCATCTAGCGTGACAATGCGGAAACGGTAGCCATACCGCTGTGCCAGTCGGGTGGCATCGTCCAGATTTTCTGCAATTACAATCCGTCCCAGCAAAGAGAATACAATATTCTGAAACTTTGCATCATACTGCACCAAATCGCACGCCAAACCGATGACTGCTGTTTCCTGCAAGACTGCGGATTCTTTCAACACCTGCCCTTTAATAGCAGTCAAGGGCAGGAAGGTTGCCCGTCCGGCTCGTTTTGTTTTCAGGTAGCGAATCCAGTCCTTGGCTGCGGTTTCATCTGCAACAACAATATTTTGCATCGCTCCGCCTAAAGCTGTTTCAATTGCCAGACTATACCGAGATTCTGTCGTCAACAGTTGCGAAACCGTTCCATATACACCATGTGGCTTGCCGTGCTCTGCCTGCAAAACTGCCTTGACACTGCCAGCATAGCCTTCCATATTGTGTTCCATCTCCTGCAACAACTGCAACCGCTGCTGAGCGGTCTGCAACTGCATCTGCCGCTGGGCATTTTGTACTTGCTGCTGTTCCAGATGGGCTGCAAGGGTTTTGTGTTGCTGCTGTGCCGCCTCTAACGCCACACGCACCGCTGTTTCCGCCTCGACTGCTGCCGAAACAGCGTCTATCGTCTGCTGTTCCGTTTCAGCGGCTGCCTGCAATTGCTGCTGCAAAGCGGCTGCCTGTGCAGTCTGCGAAACCGTCTGTGCCTGTATCGTTTCGATTTGTGCGGCAAGGGATTCTGCCCTTGCAAAGGAATGGTTCTGATTGCCGTAGCTGGTACGCAGTTTGGTTTCTGCTTCTTTCACGACTGCGGCTGCGGCGGTCAGCTGCTTGGCAAGTTCTTTCTGGAACTGCTCCTGTTCCTGACAGGCTTTGACGGCGGTGGCTTTTTGCTCCTGTAAGGTCTGTATGGCTGCCTGCTGCGTTTGCAGCTGTTCTGTAGCAGTTTGTTCCGCTGCAGCAGCATCTTTTTGCTGCTGTGCAACCTGTATCAGCCGCTGTTCGTTGTGCTGCTGTTCATTCGCACAGACCGCAAGGTCTGCTTGTGTCTGAGCAGCGGTTTCTTCTGCCTGCTGTACCGATTCCCGTAGATTCTGAATCCGAACCGTTGTCTGCTGCATTTCCCGATATTGTTCTTGCAGCAATGCATCTGCCTGCTTCAAATCCAGTGCAGCATTCTGTTCATTCCCTCGTGCCTGTAAGAGCGTATCTCGCAGGGCAGCTTTTTCTTGATCTAAACCAGTCAGCTGCTGCATCCAGAGCGAAAGTTCTAATTTTTTCTGCTGTTCTGACAGCTTCAAAAATTGCTTGGCAACTTCTGCCTGCTGGCGGAGCGGTTCGACTCTGCCCTCTAAAGTCGCTGCAATATCCTGCAACCGCACTAAATTCTCCTGTGCAGCCTGTAAATTTCGCTCGGCTTCTTCCCGTTTATAGCGAAACTTAGAAACACCCGTTGCCTCTTCAAACAACTCCCGGCGATCGGTGCTGCGTGCACTGACAATTTCCGCAATGCGTCCCTGTCCGATAATCGCATAGCCATCTCGCCCCATACCGGTATCCATCAGTAGTTCCTGCACGTCTTTCAGCCGAACGGCTTTCCCGTTGATCTGATAGACACTTTCTCCGCTGCGGTAAAGCTTTCGGGTAATGGCAATCGTTTCCCCGTAGGATTCCCCAAACAGACCGGTTTGGTTATCCAGCTGAATGGTAACGGCAGCAAATCCAGACGGTTTCCGGCGTTTTGTTCCGGAGAAAATAACATCTTCCATGCGATTTCCACGCAGCAGCTTCGTGGACTGTTCCCCCAATACCCAGCGAATCGCATCGCCGATGTTGCTTTTTCCGCTGCCATTGGGGCCAACCACGGCGGTCAAACCCTGTTCAAATTCCAGTTTCACCCGATCCGGAAAGGACTTAAATCCTTGCAGTTCCAGCGATTTGAAAAACATCGTATCCGTCCTTTCCGATTTGCAGCATTCCTGCTGGAATGGCTGCTGTTTCTATGATTCGCAGCGAAACCCCAGCTTCCCGACAGGCTGCCCGATTGCAGGCATGATGTCCGGCAACCCGACTGCTCCAACCGGGAGCAACCTGTACTTCTGCCATGGTTTCCTGCGGATGTTGCTGCATCCACTGTTTGAGAACCCGTAAACACAGCCGAGATTCCACCAATTCCCGAAACGCCGGATGATAGAATCCAGCAACGGCTTCTGACTGCACCGTATCTTCTGCATGCAGTCCGCAGCGAATGACTCGCACACCCTGCTGCCGACACGCACAGAGGGCATCGGCACAGAGTTCCAGAACGGTTTCCCAGTCATACAGGACAAAGCTGCCATTCTGCACCCGTTCCGCTAATTCCGTTCCTTTCAGCACAACCAGAGGATAAATTCGCAGGGTGTCCGGATGCAGGGCAAGCAACTCCTGCAAAGTTTTCCGTTCCTGCTCCGGTGTGCTGCCGTCCAAGCCAATCATCATTTGCAGTCCCAGCGAAAAGTCAGCAGCTGTAATCCACTTTGCAGCATTCCGCACATCTTGTGCGGTGTGACCCCGATGATTTTTTTGCAAGACCGCATCCTGCATGCTCTGTGCTCCCAGTTCAATGGCGGTCACATGAAACTGCTGCAATCGCTGCAAAATCTCCGGTGTAATGCAGTCGGGACGGGTGGAAATTCGAATTCCTGTCACGCCCTCTGCCGCTAAAAATGGCTGTACGGCTTCCAACAGAGCATTTTGTTCTTTTTCCGGAATGGCTGTAAAACTGCCGCCAAAAAAGGCAATCTCCAATTGTTTTGGTCGGCGTGGATGTGCAATTGCCTGCCGGCAAATTTCCTGCACCTGTTCCAAAGTTGGAATCTGCTGTGCTGCACTGATTTTCCGCTGGTCGCAGAAACTGCACTGATGCGGACAGCCTGCATGCGGAACAAATATGGCAATGTTGCCCTTATTTTTCATAGCCCATCAGCCGCAGGGCTTCTTTGGCTGCCATCTGTTCAGCTGCCTTTTTGCTTCTGCCTGTTCCAACACCAATCACGTTGGAATTTAAGCAGACTTCCACCTGAAATGCCTTTGCATGGTCTGGGCCGCTCTCCGACACCAAAACATATTCCACTTTTTCTTCCGGATTCTTCTGAATGACTTCCTGCAATGCCGTCTTATAATCCCGGAATCCCAGCGATTCCCGCTGTTCCAGATTCTTCGGAATAAACCGCATAATATGCCGTTCTGCGGCTTCCATGCCGCCATCCAGATAAATGGCTGCAATGACGGCTTCAAAGGCATCTGCCAAAATCGAAGAACGCATTCTGCCGCCAGTATGTTCTTCGCCCTTTCCCAACAGCAAGTAATCCCCCAAGTGAATTTCCTGTGCAAAGACGTGCAACGCCTTCTCACAAACCAGAGATGCCCGCAGTTTCGTCAGTTCGCCCTCCGGCAGTTCCGGAAACTGATGGAATAAATAAGAGGATACGACGATGGAAAGCACGCTGTCCCCCAAAAATTCCAGCCGTTCGTTGCTGCAGCGGCACTTTTTCTTCTCATTGGCATAAGAGGAGTGTGACAGTGCCTCAACTAAGAAATGACGATTCTTAAAATGATAGCGAATTTCTGTTTCAAACTGCTCGAAATGCACCTGTTCCATATCTGCCCAATCCTTTCTGTAATCATATAAGATCTAAAACGTTTGTTACGCTTTTTTTACTTGTTCCTGCTGCATGAACTTTGTCATTGCTGCAATCATATCGCCGGCAACGCAATCTCTCGCCTGCCGAATCGCATTGAAAAATGCAGTTGCATCGGAACTGCCGTGAGCCTTGACAACGGGTTTCTGAACGCCCAGCATCATTGCACCGCCTACGGCTTTATAGTCCATCTTTTTGGTCAGGGCTTTGATTTTCGGCAGCACCAAAAGTGCGGACAATTTTCCGTTTGCTCCGGCAAAAATATTTTCTTTCAACTGGCTGCCCATGAATTTTCCCATGCCTTCATACAGTTTCAAGGCGATGTTTCCCGTAAATCCATCGGCAACGACCACATCCGCTACTCCAAACGGCAATTCCCGTGCTTCTATGTTTCCACAAAAATGCACCGGAGCTTGTTCTAAAAGGCGATATGCCTCTAAATCCAACTCTCTGCCCTTGGTTTCCTCCGCTCCAACATTCAACAATTTCACCTTTGGCTGTGGAATGCCCATGACCCGTTCCATATAAGCACTGCCCATCACGGCAAACTGCACCAGCATTTCCGGACGGCAGTCATTGTTTGCTCCGGCATCCAATAACATAAATGGCGTTGTTGCTGTCGGAAGAATCGGTGCTAATGCTGCTCGTTTTACGCCCCGAATCCGCTTGACCAGAAACGTTGCACCCATCAGCAAAGCACCGGTACTGCCGGCAGAAACAAAGGCATCTCCGTTTCCGTCATGCAGTGCCTGCATTCCAACTGCCATCGAACTATCTGCATGCTGTTTCAGCAGGGTGCTCGGCTCTTCATGAATGTCGAACACTGCCGGAGCGTGCAGAATTTGCAGTCCGTCCAGTGAGAGATGATGTTCTTCTGCACACTGGCGAATCTGGTTTTCTGCTCCAACCAGTGTGACGGTCACACCCAGTTCCTGCACAGCACGAACAGCACCCTGGATGACCTCCAGCGGTGCATGATCGCCACCGAATGCATCGATTAAAATATTCATTGCCCTTCCCCCTCGGTTGTGTTCTCCGCAGTCTGCTGCAAATAGGCATCCAATGCTGCCAATGCCCGATCCGCATATGCCTGATATTTTTCTCTCTTATCTCGAATGCGTTCCGGCAGTTCTGGCAGAATGCCCATATTGCAGCCCATCGGCTGGAACTGTGCAACCGTTTCATCACTGATATAGGCAGCCAATGCTCCCATCATCGTTTCTCTCGGCAAAATCAGCGGAGCTTTGCCCTGCATCCGGCGTGCTAAGTTCTGACCAGCTAAAATGCCGCTGGCTGCGGATTCAATATAGCCTTCCACGCCCGTCATCTGCCCTGCAAAGAAACAATTTGGATTGCTGCGAAGGGCATAATCTGCCCCCAACAGCCGTGGGCTGTCCAAGAAAGAATTCCGATGCATCACACCATACCGCACAAATTCTGCGTGCTCTAAGCCCGGAATCATGGAAAAGACCCGTTTTTGTTCGCCAAATTTCAAGTTGGTCTGGAAGCCGACAATGTTGTACATCGTACCCTCCTGATTTTCCCGCCGCAGTTGAATGACTGCATACGGACGGCGACCGGTACGAGGGTCAGTCAAGCCAACTGGCTTCAGAGGGCCAAACCGCATGGTATCTTTCCCACGGGATGCCAGAATCTCAATCGGCATACAGCCTTCATAGACTCGGAAAAAGTTCTTGTCGCAGTCGTGGAGTTCTGCCCGTTCTGCGTTGACCAGAGCCTCATAAAATGCCTCGTATTCTTCCTGATTCATCGGACAGTTGATATAATCCGCCGTTCCTCTGCCATAACGGGCAGCGAAAAAGACTTTTTCCGCATCCAGACTTTCATACTTGACAATCGGTGCAGCCGCATCAAAAAAACGCAGCCGTGTACCGCAAAGCTGTTCGATTTGCTCTGCAAGTTTTCCCTCTGTTAAAGGACCAGTTGCAACGACTACATTTCCCGCTGGGATTTCGTCAATGGTTGCAGTTTCCAGCGTAATCAGCGGATGGGAGCGGATTTGTTCCGTTACCAAATCGGAAAATGCATCCCGATCCACTGCCAGTGCTCCGCCAGCTGGAACGGAAGTTTTCCGTGCACAGGGAATCAACAGTGACCCCATGCGTTCCATTTCTGCTTTCAACAATCCGGCTGCGGATGCCAGACGGTCTGCTTTCAACGAGTTGGAGCAGACCAGTTCCGCCAGACCATTCCGATGATGTGCCGGACTATAATGCACCGGCTTCTGTTCGTAGAGCGTAACGGCAATGCCGTTTTGGGCAAGCTGCCATGCTGCTTCACAGCCTGCCAGTCCGCCACCAATGACAATTGCCTGTTTCCGTTGTTCTGTCATGCCTGACCTCCGCCTGAAAGATTTTTTTCAAATCCGCAGCCCGGCTTTTCACAAATCAGCTTGCCGGACTTGCCGCCCTTTTGGAACAAGGTCGAACCACACTGCGGACACTGTTCTGCAACCGGAATATTCCATGTCATAAAGTTGCATTCCGGAAAGTTGCTGCATCCATAGAAACTTCTGCCACGCTTGGACTTTTTCAATACCATTTTTCCGCCGCAAAGTGGACAGCAGCCCGGCATTTCCTGCACAATCTTTCGAGTATTGGTGCATTCTGGGAAACCGGAACAAGCCAAAAACCGCCCGAACCGTCCGATTTTAATGACCATCTTTTTGCCGCAGACTTCACAGACTTCGTCTGTTTCTTCGTCCGGAATCTTGACCCGCTTGCCTTCCATCTTTTCTTCAGCTGTTTTCAGTGTCTGAGAGAAATCACCATAGAACTGTTCCAGCGACTGCACCCAGTTCTTTTCTCCCCGTTCCACATCATCCAAATCACTTTCCATCTTGGCAGTAAACTTGACATCTACAATGTTCTTAAAGAGTTCCTTCATCAACTGTGTTACCACTTCACCCAATACCGTTGGTTTCAGCTGTTTGCCCTCTCGCTCTACATAATTTCGAGCGGTAATCGTTGTGATGGTTGGAGCGTAGGTGCTCGGTCTACCAATTCCGTATTCTTCCATTGCCTTAATCAGAGAAGCTTCAGAGTAACGAGTCGGCGGCTGTGTGAAGTGCTGATTACCATCCAGTGCACGCAGTTTTAATGCATCACCCTCGTGCAGTTCCGGCAGATTCTTATTTTCAGATTTATCTTTATCGCCCTTGTTATCTCTGGTTTCTTCATACAGCACGGTGAATCCATCGAATTTCATCGTAGAACCGCTTGCCTTAAATAAGCAGTTGTCTGCATCAATATCCACTGAAATCGTATCCATCAGAGCATCTGCCATCTGGCTGGCGATAAACCGTTCCCAAATCAGGCGGTATAATTTATATTGGTCAGTTGTCAGGCTGCTTTTCACCTGCTCCGGTGTCAGTTCCGGCATAGATGGACGAATCGCTTCGTGGGCATCCTGTGCATTTTTCTTTGTCTTATAGACCCGTGGCGTTGGCGGCAGATAGGATTCTCCATAGGCAGAGAGAATGTAGTCTGCTGCTGCCTTTTTCGCCTCGTCTGAGATTCGCAGGCTATCGGTACGCATATAGGTAATCAAACCCACTGCACCCATGCCTTGAATCTCCACGCCTTCATACAGTTCCTGTGCGACTTTCATGGTTCGCTTGGACTGAAAACTCAAGCGGTAAGAGGCTTCCTGCTGTAAGGTCGATGTGATGAACGGAGCGGACGGATGCTTTTTCGTCACCCGTTTTTTCACGGACTTTACAACAAACGGGGCTTCCTGTAAACGTGCAACAATTGCATCTGCCTGTTCCTTGCTGGAGATTTCTGTTTTATCGACTTTCTTTCCATCTACAGCTGCTAGCTTTGCCGAAAAGACTTTTCTAGAAGCTGCTGCGGAAAGTTTTGCGTCAATCGTCCAATATTCCTGCGGCTGGAATGCCCGAATTTCATTTTCTCGGTCAACAACCAATCGAACGGCAACCGACTGCACTCTTCCGGCAGACAGACCACGCCGTACTTTTCTCCAGAGGAACGGACTGAGCTGATAGCCGACAATTCGGTCTAATACACGCCGTGCCTGCTGGGCATTCACCAAATTGATATCAATTCGATGGGGATTTGCCATCCCTGCTTGCACGCCGCTCTTTGTGATTTCATTAAAAGCAACCCGATTATTATCCTGCATATCCAGATGCAGCATCTGGGCGATATGCCAAGAAATCGCCTCTCCTTCTCGGTCAGGGTCGGTTGCCAGATAAATTTTATCACATTTTGCTGCATGGGATTTCAACTGTTTAATGACGTCTTCCTTGCCCTTCATATCCACATACTTTGGCTCGAAGTGGTTTTCAATATCCACACCAAACTTTGACTTTGGCAAGTCCCGGATATGCCCCATAGAGGCAATGACATCAAAATCTTTTCCTAAATATTTTTGAATGGTTTTCGCCTTTGCCGGCGATTCTACAATCACCAAATTTGACATATTCTTTTTCTCCTGTTCCGCTTTGCCGCATTCCGATGCGACATAGTTCTAAACGAACGGGTTTTTCTCAACATACACAATAATACTGCCCTGGCTGCCGCTGCACCAACTGTTCAATCGCCAGTTCTGTCAGACACGCTGCTACTTCCTCGGCATCTTCCTGCAACATCAAAACCATCTGGTCAATGTGCAAGGGAGATTGTTCCAACAACAGTTCCATAATGCTCTTGGATAGTGGGTCTAATGTTTCCAGCACAGAACGGTCAACCGTTGGAGCAGATTTCTGCTCTTCTGAAATGGATGGTGCGGACTGTGCTTTCGGCTTTGCAAACTTTTTCGGCGGTAATTCCACCGCAGCAGCGGCTTCTGAGGAATCCGAAGATTTCAACTGATTCTGTTCCTGCTGCTCTAAAACGGCTTGCATCGAAACTTCTATCAACCGCTGTTCACAGCCGTGGTCATATTCTTGCAGGATGTCCTCCGGTGCGAAAACCGGAATCGCACCCTCTCGCAGGTATTTTACCACACCTGCATATTGATTGTCAAATATGTCCGCTGGCGGTAAACAAAAAACAGGCTTACCCTGTTCCATTGCCTGTTCCGCCGTAATCAACGCTCCGCTGCCAATTGGTGCTTGAATCACCAATGTTCCGCCACTGACACCGGCTAAAATCCGATTCCGCATCGGAAAATTCTGCCGAGATGGTTCTGTCCCTGGCAGAAATTCTGACAACAGCAAGCCATTTCGCATGATATATTTCTTTGCGGAAGCGTTCGGCTTGGGGTATGGCACATCTAGACCGCAGCCCATTACAGCAACTGTCTTTCCACCGGAAAGCAAGGCTGCCCGATGGGCAACCGAATCCAATCCGACTGCAAAACCACTGACCAGCAGCATTCCACTCTTTGCCAGACACCGACACAGCAAATCCGCTGTGCGGATGCTGTACGAGCTGGGCTTTCTTGTTCCAACAACGGTTAAAGCTGGATAATCACTCAGCACAGAAAGCTGCCCCTGATAGAACAGCACTACCGGCGGATTGTAAATCTGGCGAAGCGATTCCGGATAATTTTCATCATCGTACGCCACCAGTTCAATCCGTTTTTCCGCACAATTCTGCATCAGTTTTCCGATTTGCTCATTTGTGATGGAACGAATGCTGCGTTGTTCTCGCTCGTGAATAAAAGGCAGGTCTGTTTCCGTCTGCAAGACTTGCCGTACTTTCTGCGGTGTTTCATACTGTTCTAACAGTTTCCAGATTTTCCGGCTGCCTGCCCCGAATACCAACAGCAACCAGAGCCAATCATAGATACTTTCCTGTTCCATGTGGATTCCCTCATCTTGGTTTTGTCATTTCCCACATCATAATTCCAGCTGCCATAGCAGCATTCAGCGATTCCATATAGCCTTTCATCGGAATGGTAATCCGGCGTTCACACTGCTGCACAACGGATTCCGGCAATCCGTTTCCCTCGTTTCCAATCCAGACGGCACAGCCGTTGCCCAGTTCACAAAGCCCCACTTGTTCGGCATCGCCCTGCACCACAGAGGCACAGGAAACAATATTGGCAGCCCGCAGGCTCTGCAAAACCGTTTCTGCATCCGGCATCTGCATCACTGGCACATGAAACAATGCTCCCATCGTTGCACGCACAACTTTTGGACTATAAAAATCGCAGCTTTGGCAGCAAATCACACCGGAAACGCCCATTGCAGCAGCAGTTCGCAGCAGCATTCCCATATTGCCAGGGTCTTGCAGCTGGTAGAGTACCAGATACGTTCCCTCTGCAACGATTGGAACTTGTTCCGCCGGCATCTGACAAATGGCAAACACGCCCTGCGGATGTTCGGTTTCCGTCAACTCCATAGCAAGTTCATTTGAAATAAGCAAGCGTTTTGTTTCTCTCAAATCAGCCTCTAAAGAGCAAAATTCTTCCTGATAGCGTTCCCACGCTGCTTCTGTCAGGAACAGATGGGTCAGTTTCCTTGAAAAATGCACGGCATCTGTGACAAGCCGATACCCTTCTAACACAAATTGCTGGTTTTGGGTTCTGGCTTTTCGCTGCCGCACCAGTTTCCGGTAAAGCTGAATGGAAGGGTTGTCCTTTGCAGTAATTGCGGTCATGCGGAATTCCATTGCGGTTCTGCCTCCTGTCTGCTGAAAATTTCCCTATATATAACAAAACACGCCCCGTTTTTTCAAAAAAACCGGAGCGTGTTCCAAGCTTGCCCCTTAAAGAGCAGCCTTTGCCTTTTCTACAATCGCAGTGAAACCTGCTGCATCGGTGATTGCAATTTCAGACAGCATCTTCCGATTCAAGGTAATGCCAGCCTTCTTGCAGCCGTTCATGAACTGAGAATAGTTGATACCATTCAGCTTGCATGCAGCAGAAATTCTGGTGATCCAGAGCTGACGGAATTCTCTCTTCTTCTGCTTTCTTCCAACATATGCATAGTTGCCAGACTTCATAACGGCCTGTTTTGCCATCTTGAAGTGCTTGCTCTTTGCACCAAAATAGCCCTTTGCGAGCTTCAGGGTCTTATTTCTTCTCTTGCGAGTCATCATCGCACCTTTAATCCGTGCCATTTGCTTCTACCTCCGAATATCTATGTGTTTCTCTTTTCTCGATTGACTGTCCGTTCTGCGGATTGTATCTTAGAGATACGGCAGAAGCTTCTTCAGTGCCGGTGCATTGGTTACATCAGCAATACCAACGGTACGAGCGATTCTCTTCCGCTTGGTGTCCTTCTGGGTCAGTCTGTGTCTTTTATTGGTCTTCTGATACTTTACCTTTCCGTTTGCAGTAACCTTAAACCGCTTCTTTGCACCGGAATGTGTTTTTGTCTTAATCTTTGCCATTGCGAGTTCCTCCTCTTACTTGGATGCCTTCGGTGAAATGAACATGACCATACTGCGGCCTTCCATTTTTGCCGGCTTTTCAACAGTACCGACTGCTGCACACGCTTCCTTAAAGCGGTTGAGCAGTTCTTCTCCGAGCTGCGGATGGGCAATTGCACGCTTACGGAACCGAACGGAAACCTTCAGCTTATCGCCGCCCTCCAGAAACTTCTTTGCCTGATTTACCTTTGTTTCAAAGTCGTGGGTATCGATTGCAGAAAACATCCGGATTTCCTTGATGGAAACCACTTTCTGATTCTTTTTTGCTTCCTTTTCCCGCTTCTGCTGTTCAAAGCAATACTTGCCGTAGTCCATAATCCGGCAGACCGGCGGGGTTGCCTGCGGGGCGATTTTTACCAAGTCCAGATCCTGTTCATACGCAAGTTTTTGTGCATCTCTTGCGGACATCGTTCCAAGCTTTGTCCCGTTCTGATCAATGACCAGGATTTCTCTATCCCGGATTTCTTCATTGATTTGCAGCTCTTGTTTGCTGATAGCCAGCACCTCCAAACATATTATTTTCAAACAAAAATAAAATGCGTACTTTTCAAAAAAAGTACGCATCATTCGACCTCGTTTCCACCAATTTCCGCACCGATTCTCACAAACCAGAACGAAACAGGGAATATTGACCGTTTCGACAACAGCCAAACGGTGAGAACGATGATGCTCTGCTTTGTTTTCTCTAAGTATTATAACAGAGTACCGAAAAGATGTCAAGCGTTCCGTTTTAAATTTTACAGAAATTTCACATCTTACGCCGCCTTTCTCTGGCTTTTTCTGTCCGTTTTCAGCTTCTTTCTGATTTTGGATTGACGAATCCCGTTCTTTCTGGTATAATAAAACCAGAATGTAACAGCGTGAGTTCTTTTTTATCTATGAAATCTATAAACCAAAAGGGAGTCTTTCATATGCTACAACTTGCAGCCGTGTTCAGCGACCATATGGTTCTGCAAAGAGAAAAAAATATTGTTGTATTCGGCATCGGCGAAGTCGGTGCAATTATCACCGTTTCCATTCCGGAACGAAAATTATATGCTTCTACCACCGTAAAAGAAGACGGCAGCTGGCGGCTGCAATTTCCGCCGCAGCCTGCTGGAACAGGGCTCAGCCTATTCGCAAAAGATAGCCATACAGAAATTCATTTTCAGGATGTTGCCATCGGGGAAGTCTGGCTGGCTGGCGGACAATCCAATATGGAATTTCCAGTGAAGAATGCTGTCAACGGAAAGTTGGAACTTTCCCGCTGCGAACGCAGCCGGGTTCGCTATTATCATGTGCAGAGAAGTGGCGTGATGCATGCTGCTTATTTCCAGAACGAACGGAAAAACCGCTGGCAGATGCCAAATCCAACCAATGTTGCGGAATGGTCTGCCGTGGCATACCTTGCCGCAAAGGAACTTTCACAGAAATTGGGTGTCGTTGTTGGGGTCATTGGCTGCAACTATACTGGCACTTCTGCCAGCTGCTGGGTACCGTCTGCCGACCTGACCGGACACACTGCCTTACATCCGTACTGGGCAGCTTACCTGTCCGCCTGCCGAGGAAAGACCGATGCAGAAATGGCAGCGGATTACGCCGCATATCTGGCATATCAGAATGCATGGGAAAAGCGGATGACTGCCTGCTATCAGGAAAACCCAAAAATTAAATGGAATCAGGTTCTGGAACGCTGCGGTGAAAACCGCTATCCAGGTCCAATGGGCAGCCGCAATCCGTTGCGTCCATGCGGCTTATATAAAACCATGCTCTCCCGAGTCATGCCGTACACCTTACGGGGATTCTGGTATTATCAGGGCGAAAACGATGACAACCGTCCGGACAGCTATGCACAGCTGCTGACTGTCTTAATCAACCGCTGGCGGAAAGACTGGGGCGACGAAACCATGCCGTTCCTGATTGTTCAGCTGCCAATGTTCAGCTACGAAGGGGAAGAATCCCGTACAAACTGGGCTGAACTGCGAGAAGCACAAATGCAGGTATTCCGGACACTCCGCAACACGGGGTTAGCTGTGACAATGGACTGCGGCGAATACAACAACATGCATCCAGCTGACAAGCGAACCGTGGCACACCGTCTGGCTCTGCAAGCCCTGTATCGGGTTTATCGGGCGATTCCGGCGATGGATGCAGAAGCTCCGTACTGTAAAAATGCATATGCATCTGGCGGTGCATATATTCTGCAATTCTCTCAGCCTGTTGTTGCAAAGGATGGCGAAGCAGCCGTATTTGAACTGGCTGGAACGGATGGCGTTTACTATCCGGCAGTTGCAGAATTTCGGGACAACTTTGTCCGCCTGACCTCTCCAAATGTGCGGATTCCGGCATCCATGCGGTACGCTTGGCGGAACTGGTGTGATGTCGGCGTTTACGGAAAGAACGGCATTCCAGTTGCCTCCTTCCGCATGCCAAAATAATCAACCTCAAAAGAATGTTCGCAGGTCTGAAATGTGAGAAGTTGTATGGTCTGTTTGCTCGGAGGTTGTCCACTTCTTGAACCACTCCGCTAGCTTCCATTTGACCCGATAGCGTTCGGGATGATAGAGCACATCTTGTTCGGCATCGGAAAAATAGGCTTTTGCCTGCTCATCCTGTACAGCAACATCTTCTGCCACTGGAATACATAATGGCGGATACATTACACACCACCAATTCTTTCCGGCAGCTGCTCCAATGGTAATGCGAATAGCTTCGTATGTACCAGCTGGCATTGTTAAATCTTCATAGGTACGTTCTGTAAAGGGCATCGTCACCAACTCGGCTTTGACTGGATAGGAATATCCCTGCTCCTGCACGACCTGTTGTGCAATCGTTTCCATTTCATGCAGGTGGGCTTTTGCAGTGGTTTCCAATGCCTCCCGACTTTCTGGCTGACTGCTACCGAACAACGTTTCAGAGGATGCTAACAGGGCATCTCGCACCTGATACTTCAATTGCTGGTCGGCATCGCTGTCGGAATTTGCAAGAATATGCATCCGCAGAACGTGCTGCTGTAAATCAGAGACTGTTTTTTCTGCCTGAAAGAGATTGCCAAACAGCAAGGTCAACAGGCAGCCAATGAGCAATGCGATTTCCCAAAGTTTGATGGTTCGTTTCATTTCTTTTCACCTCATCAAAAGCATGGGCAACCTTTGCACGTTTTATACACACGAAGACAAAAAAATAACAGCTGGTGTTTCTCCAGCTGTTATTTTTTTATGTGTTTTACGATTTTCGATAAATCGTGTCTTTTAGCACTTGCCGATTTGCATCGCAATCTACTCTTAAAACCGACTCTCCGTCAACATCATCCCCATAAAAGGTGTCATCTGCTGGAATCTGCTGCGTTTTCAACTGATAACCGATCAACAAAATCGGTGCACGTAGCGTATAACCATAAGATTTTCCAACAGATAAATTCGTGGACAGTTCCGGCAATGCTGTCACAAAAATTCTCGCCATAGCAACGGGGTTGACTGCTGCCTTTTTCAGAACCTGTGTCATCACGGTTCGCTGTCTGCTTGCCCGTTCAAAGTCTGCATTGCCAACATAACGGATTCGGCTGTAAGAGAGTGCTTGCTTGCCGTCTAACTTCTGTTTACCGCCACAATCTAACAAATCATCGTTCCGGTCATCCCCCATCAGCTCATTCACTTCACTGATGAGAATTTCGTTGACGGCATCTGCTTCTTCATCAGTGAGGTCTAACTTTACCCCACCAACTGCATCAATGACATTCGCACAGGCTGCAAAGGAGATCAAAATATAATCATCAATTCGCACGCCATAGTTCGATTCGATGGTATCCATCAGCAACCCTGCTCCGCCATAGGAATACGCTGCATTCAGCTTGCCATATCCATATTCATCATCAATATAAACATAGCTATCTCTCAGAAAAGAAGTCAGGGTCAATTCCCTGGTTTTCTTATTGATGGACGCTAAAATCATGGAATCGGAACGCCCTCGTTCTTGTGAAAGGTCTCTGGAATCCGTTCCAATCAATAGCACATTACTGACATAAGCAGCATCCATAACATCCGAGATATTCGCACGATTTTCTGCGGTTTCCCGATGCATTCGTAAGATTCCAATCAGGGAAACAGCGGAATACAGCACAAACACAATGATAATCACCCATAAAACCGCCCGAATGGCTTTCCCTAAAATGCCGCCACCGACTCGACTTTTCGGGCTTCTGGTACGAGCAGCTTTCTGACGAACCGGCTCTGCCGGAGCAGTTCGCTGGCTTGTACTTCGCTGTGAAGAAACTGGCGGCTTTTGCGGCGGTGGTGCAGCTTGCTGCCGCTGCGGACGTGGAGAAGCAGTTGTTGCAGTTCCCCGATAGGAAGAACCGGAATGCTGCTGTCCACCAGCATAATTTTGCCGAGGGGCATTATTGTTATAAGTGTTATAATGCGGTTGCTGCGGTGCATTGCTGTAGCTATTGTTATACGGCTGTTGGGGTGCATTGCTATAACCATTATTGTATGGCTGTTGCGGTGCATTGCCATAACCGTTGTTATACGGTTGTTGCGGTGCATTGCCATAACCGTTGTTGTACGGTTGCTGCGGTGCGTTCCCATAACCATTGTTATACGGTTGCTGCGGTGCGTTGCCATAATCATTGTTGTATGGTTGTTGGGGTGCGTTGCCATAACCATTGTTATACGGCTGCTGTTGTGCGTTCCCGTAACCATTGTTGTATGGCTGCTGCGATGCGTTCCTGTAACCATTGTTGTACGGCTGTTGCGATGCGTTTCCATAGCCATTGTTATACGGCTGCTGGGATGCATTCCCATAATTGCTGTTATAGGTTTGTTCTCGATAGGATGCCGCTTCCTGTTCCGGAGTCATCGGCGTTCCGTGTAATTCCTGTTTTTCTCTGCGGTATGGGTTTCGATCCCGATATTCCGTTTGTACCGCATCTAATTGCTGGGTATCCAGCTGATCGGTAGAGCGTTTCGCTGCAATTTCAGAGGCAGAAACAAATTGTGTTTCCTCTGCATCGGTATTGCGTTGTTTTCGCAAATCCATTTCCTCCTTTATTTCAAGCGGGTGGTCAACAAGGTCAACCCTGTCATCACCAACTGGAAGAATAACAAGGTTTGTGACGTAATATTATCATACCCATTGACCAGAATATAACCAATACAAATGGACAGTCCCAAAATAACAGCAATCACCTGTAATAATAAGCCTGTCGTTGCTGCCCGTTTGATGCTTCTTGCTTCCAGCAGCAGACGAGCCGTTCCAAAGAACGAACCATCATGAATCGTGGAAGCACTCACATCTTGCAGCGGAGCGGTTTCTTTTTCGTATAAATCATTATCGGCGGATGGCAGAATCTTCAGCATGCTATCCGGCACGCCGAACAGTGTTGTCAATCGCTGCAATGTGATACAACTGTCCACACTCTTAACAATGACGGAAATCTGTTCTTCTTTCAACCGCTGCATTTGACGTTTCACCATCGGGTCAGCGGTAATATCAATGACAAACATCCCTGCCACAACACCGCTGACAGACAAATACAAAACATCTTGGCTACCGCTGGTCATTTCCAGTTCCCGAACCTTTGTCGGCATGCCTTCAACATGATGAGCCATCATCATTTCCCGATTGCCCAACAGCACCCGACGGTGACGAATCCAGCCACAAATTCCGAGGTTGTCCTCATAGGAACAATCTTCTACCTGATAGAGCATCCCGCCATCTTTTTCTTCTACCAACGCTGCAAATGCGTTCTGTAAAATGCTGTCAGCAGCATAAACCATGCTAGCAGCATCCAGCAATGCTTCTTCCACCTGGAAACCAGAGAAGTTCTTGATACCGCTGATGGTAATGGACTGCTTCGGGAAGAGCGTTGCTGCTGGAACTAAAATAGAATTTACGTCATAAAAATCGTCTACGCTCTGATAGCCCAGCAATGTACAGCCGTGCGGACAAAGCCGCTTCGAGGCACGGTCTAATGGCAGATTCACAGTCAATGGAATTCCGGCACTGCATCCGGCAGTCAGAAGCATTGTCAAAACAGAACAGAAAAATGGAATATTTTCTGCTGGTGTTTCCAGAACGCCAATGCGGATTCCCGTGATAGCAGCTGCCAGCAACAGGGAAATTCCAGCGACAATCGGTGCTAATTTCTTGCTGAATCGGTCTGCTAAATCGGATGCATACGTATGGCGGAGGAAATCCGACATCTGTTTTGTTTTCCGGATGGTTGCCAGAATCGGATAATCTTGCACTACCCCACGGGTCAATTCTTCGGCTGCTGTTTCACTCTGCACACAGGTGACAATATACTTTTCAAAGTTTTTCGTCAGCAGGGCAAAGTTCCGAGTTGCACGGCGAATGATGAATAATTTCCCGATAGAGTTCATCAGCAAAATAAAGCTGGAAACCGGCAAGAAAATATGCACTAAGTTATGCTGCATGGGCTCTGGAACGAAAATCGTTGCCAGAACGGTCAGCAGACACGGAATCAATGGCATTGCTGCAATCGTGTCGCTGTCTGCCTCTCGATGGAACAGCTTTCGCATTCCATTGATGACGGTTGGAAATGTAATAAACAGAATCAACAGCCCTAAAATCAAATGCAGGAAACAATATCCCCGTACCGTCATCAGCTGTGATAATGCCGGATACAAGAGCGTATAACTCGATTCTCCGATGGCAAGAAATGCACCAATTACGGTCAATACTGCCAGCGATACTGTCCGGAAAAAGACGGCGTTCCGCAGCAAATTGATGTTGACCCGAATTTCCGCTTCCTGATTGGGAATGGATTTCGGTTCTGGCGGAACAGGCTTCTGTACTTTCACCCGTGGCGTTTTTTCTTTCTTTGGTTTTCTCGGTTTTTTCGGCTGTTCTGGTTCAGTATAAGTGCTTTCCTGAACCACAACTTTCTTGAATCTTGCTGTATAAGACTCGTTTTCTTCTGGCTGCGGTGCTGGTTCTTCCGTCGGGTCAAATCCGCTTGAACCTGGGATTTTCGATTCTGAATCGTCCCACCATCCTGAATGAGAAGATTCTTCTGTTGTCCAATCGGTTTCCAGCGGTTGTTCCGCTGGTGCATAACCTGCTGCAAATTCTGATTCTGAATTTGGCACGTCATTTGTGACAGGCACTGGAGTGGATTCTTCCACTGGAATTGATTTTTGTTTCTTTGGCTTCTTTTCTTTTTTCTGCCGTACTTTCTTCTGTTTTTTGGGCTTCTGTATTGGGGTTGATTTAACTAGTTCTGATTCCGTGGCAACTGGTGATTCTTCCGGTTGCATATATTCTTGCACTGGCGGCATATACGCTTCTTCCGGCTGCGTATATTCTTGCACGGGTGGTGTATACGGTTCTTCCGGCTGCATATATTCTTGCACTGGCGGCATATACGCTTCTTCTGGCTGCGTATATTCCTGCACAGGTGGTGCATACGCTTCTTCCGGCTGCGTATATTCCTGCACAGGTGGTGCATACGATTCTTCCGGCTGGGCAAATTGCTGCTTGGACGGCTTTTCTTTTTTCTTCCGTGCCTTTTTCTGTTTTTTGGGTTTCTGTACTGGAGTTGGTTCAACTGGTTCTGTGATAATTGGTGATTCTTCTATCTGTGCAGGTTCTTGCACAGGCGGTATATAGGACGTTTCCGGTTGTACAGGCTCTTCCTGCACGGGCTGCATGTATGATTCTTCTGGCTGTGCGAATTTCAGTACAGATGGCGTTTCTTTTTTCCACCATTGCCACCATTTTTTCTTTTTCGGCTTCTGTTCCGGAGTCGATTCAAGCGGTTCTGATGTTGTCGAAACTGTTACTTCTTCCTGTACAGGTTCTTGCACAGGTGGTGTGTATGGCTTCGGCTCTTCCACCTTTTTCACAGGTGGTGTATACGGCTTCGGCTCTTCCACTTTCTGCACCGATGGTGTATAGGGCTTCGGCTCTTCCACTTTCTGCACCGGTGGTGTATGCGGCTTTGGCTCTTCCATCTTTTGTACAAGCGGTGTATAGGGCTTCGGCTCTTCCACTTTCTGCACCGGTGGTGTATACGGCTTTGGCTCTTCTGCCTTTTGTACAGGTGATGTATACGGCTTCGGCTCTTCTACTTTTTGTACAGGTGATGTATACGGCTTCGGCTCTTCTACCTTTTTCACCGGTGTTGTATACGGCTTTGGCTCTTTCACTTTTTGTACAGGCGGTGTATACGGCTTCGGCTCTTTTACCTTTTGCACTGGTGGTGTATAGGGCTTTGGCTCTTCCACTTTCTGCACAGGTGGTGTATACGGCTTCGGCTCTTCTACCTTTCGCACAGGTGGCATATACGGCTTCGGCTCTTCTACCTTTTGCACTGGCGGTGTATAGGGCTTCGGCTCTTCTACCTTTTGCACGGGTGGTGTATACGGCTTCGGCTGTGGTTCTACTGGTTGCCGATACGCCTCCGCAGGCTCTGGATAACTCGGCGGTGCTGTATGATTGACCTGCGGAACTCGTTTCTTCCCAGAAAACCATCTTTTCGCAACAGGCTGCTTTTTCTCCTGCTGTTGCTTTTGCTGTTTTTCCTGTTGTTTTGCAGGACTGGTCAGCAGCGTTTCAAATGCATGTGAAATCGGCTGTTTTTTCTGTGGCTGCTGTTGTTCCGCCTTTAAGGCAGCAACTGCCGCAGCCGCTTCCGCCTCTGCCTTTGCAACTGCCTCCTGTGCCTCTCGCAAGGTTTCCTGCAAGGTCTGTGTTGGCGTAATTGCCGGAAATGTTTCCGTCTTTGCCTTTCGCCACTCTGGTTCTGGTTCTGTCAGTGATTCTCGCTGATAAGATTGCTCGGTACGCTTCTTGGGCTTCCGACTTTTCTGTGCCTGCTTCTTCTCTTTGGCACGGGTGGAATCCTGCATTTCCTGAATCGCTGGCTGATATACCGGCTGCTCCGGCTTCTGTTCAGATTCCGGCTGTTCTAACAAAACTGCACCGTCATAATCTGAAATATGGTCGCTCTTTGGATTCGGTGTGGTCTGCGGACGAATGGCAGGAGAACGGACAAATGACACCTTTGGCCGCATGAGTTCCAGCGTCTGGAACGCAGCGGTTCGGCTCTCTTCTACATCGGTTCGCCGCTGATAGCGATTCTGTTTGATTTGATTGATATTTGCCGCCATTTCAGAACGGTAAGGAGAATACGGGGTACGCTGTCTGGTGCGGCTGGATGCATAAGAATACGCCTCCGCAGATGCTTCGGTACTCGGTGGTACGTTTCTTCTGCCGGCGGCATGATTCAACATTTTTTGTGTTTCCAGCTTTCCGGACGGAGATTCTTTTTTCCCTTTCGTTGCTTCGTCGGACTGATATTCTTTTAAAATTTCCTCAACGGAAAATTTTTGATTTGCCATATTTTGCTGTTACACTCCTTTAAAGCAGGGGATTGCAGAACGGCAGATTCTGCAACTTATGGTTTTCCGGATGGATTCCGCCGCTGCCGCACTGCCTCATACATAAAAATGCTGGCTGCAACGGATGCATTCAGGGAATTGACTTTTCCGTACATCGGCAGGCTGAGCAGCTGATCGCAGTGTTCCCGCACCAGTCGACCCATGCCATTTCCCTCTGAGCCGATGACAAACGCTGTGCCATCCCGAAAATCTGTCTGCGTATAATCCGTTCCGGCAGCATCTGTTCCGTAAATCCAAATACCGTTTTGCTTGAGTTCTTCCATGGCTGCCACCAAATTGGGGACTCTCGCCACTTTCACCCAGCTAACTGCACCGGCAGAGGTCTTTGCAACGGTTGCATTCAACGATGCACTTCGCCGTTTCGGAAGGATGATACCATGAAAGCCTGCCGCCTCTGCGGTTCGCAAAATTGCACCCAAATTGTGCGGATCCTGAATTTCATCGCAAATCAGCAGCAGCGGTTTTTCGCCTTTTTCCGCAGCGTATTCCAAGATTTCTGCAATGCTGGCATAGGTTGCACAAGCACCGTCTGCCACAACACCCTGATGGGTCTGGCGGGTCATCTGGGATAACCGAGCATCTGAAACAATCTTCACTGGAATGCCCTGATCGGCTGCCAGCTGTGCAATCTGCCCTAAAATGCCCTGTTTTCCGCTCATATAAATCGTATCTAACGGCGTACCGCTCTTCAAAGCCTCCATGACCGGATTTCTTCCGGCAATGCGGTTTTCTTCTTCCTGTGGGGCAGCGGTACGGTTTCTTGGTTGTCTTTCCGGCTTCATCTAAATTTCCTCAGTCCTCTTCTGGTGTAAATGCCAGCCGGACATCTTCTTTTTTCCGGCTGGTAAGTTTCAAAAATGAATAAAAGTCATGGCAGAATACCATGACTTTTATTATAGCATGTTTCCAAAAAAAGTACAAGGTCTTTTTTCTGGTTTTCATAAAGTTTTTGCGGAAATGGAAAATTTTCTGCAACCGTTGATTCTGAAATTTTACAGGACTGCAAAACAAACCGCACACGCTGCCGCTGCTGAGAGCACCGCACTGCAAAACAGCGGCAATGTCCGCTTCCAAAACGGCGGCAACGGGTTCGGTTCTAGTTCCTGCAAATACTCTCTGGCGGCTGCCTGTGCAAGCTCCGGCGGCAGCTGCGTGATGCCCGGACGGAGATAAAAAATTGCCTTTTCAAAATACGCACTGTCCGGCTGATGCACTTCAATCACTTTTTTATGAACCCCTTTTACCATGTTGCAATTCCTCCTGTATGATTGGATTTACCATCAGTATGAACCACATTCCGGCAGTTTAAACCATTGAAAAAAAGAAATCCCGTACAGAATGGAATCTGCACGGGAAAATCTGAATCTGGCACCCCCTACCGGAATCGAACCGATGACCAATTCTTAGGAGGAATTTGTTATATCCACTTAACTAAGGGGGCAACGATGTTATTATAACATAGTTTGGGGGAAATTGCAACTGTCATTTTGAAAATAAACGATTCTTAGGGAAACCGACTGCGTATGGTTCGGCAAAATCGCTTCGCTCTTTGCCTTCGTGCTGTTCGCCGGTGATTGCGTTTTCCGAATTTATTACCCATCTTTCTTAGATTACAGTTTACAAGAAGTTTCTTTGTTTTTAGAATGGCGAACAGCATTTGCTTACTTCTCTTAGATTTCAATGTCATCTCATTAATACGTCTGTTAAGGGGGACAGCTTGTCCAATGTCATTAAC
>HF997974.1:48527-53240 GCA_000433635.1 Ruminococcus sp. CAG:254 | reverse complement strand
TCTGCTCCCGTCTGGCAGCATTTTTGCAAATTTTGCAGTTTTTTTGGTTTTCGTATTGTTTTTTTAGAGAGATTGTGCTATAATAAAAAAGATCGTTTGTGCCTTGTGCTGGTACAAACAGAAACAGAAAGGAATGTCAAAAATGCCTATCACAGAACTACTGCGGCAAAATGCAGAACGCTATCCAGATGATACCAGTCTGGTTGAAATTACACCGCCGCCCACCGTCCACGGTCGGTTGACGTGGAAAGAATACGCCCTGATTGAATCCGGTACGGGGCAGAATGTCCGACGGGAAATCACTTGGAAAGATTTCAACTGCCAGGCAAACCGGTTCGCAAACTTCCTCTTGTCCAGAGGCATCCGCAAGGGCGAAAAAGTTGCCATCCTGCTGATGAACTGCCTGGAATGGCTGCCGATTTATTTCGGCATCTTAAAAGCAGGAGCGATTGCCGTTCCGCTGAACTACCGCTATACTGCCGAAGAAATCCGGTACTGTCTGAACTTAGCAGAAGCGGATTTCTTAGTATTTGGCCCTGAATTTACCGGACGGGTGGAGGAAATCTGCGATTGTATGCCTCGTGTTCGGAGCATGCTGTATGTCGGAAAAGACTGCCCGACTTTTGCAGAAAGCTATGACCGTCTGACACAGTTCTGCACCTCCAAAAATCCGGATGTGCCGCTGACAGAAGACGATGATGCTGCCATCTATTTCTCTTCCGGTACAACAGGTTTCCCGAAAGCCATCTTACATACACACAGAAGCCTGAGCCACGCTGCACAGGTCGAACAGCACCATCACGGTCAGACAAAGGACGACGTATTCCTCTGCATTCCGCCACTCTATCATACGGGGGCAAAAATGCACTGGTTTGGCTCACTGCTGACGGGCGGAAAGGCAGTCCTGCTCCGTGGGGTCAAGCCGGAATGGATTCTGAAAGCCGTTTCCGAAGAACAATGCACCATCGTCTGGCTGCTCGTGCCGTGGGCACAGGATTTGCTGGATGCGTTAGACCGGAAAGATTTGAATCTAGACGACTACAACCTCGACCAGTGGCGGTTGATGCACATCGGTGCACAGCCTGTTCCGCCGTCTTTGGTCAAACGCTGGAAGGCTTATTTTCCACACCATGCTTATGATACCAACTATGGTCTGAGCGAATCCATTGGTCCAGGCTGCGTACACCTCGGTGTTGAAAATCCGCACAAGGTCGGTGCAATCGGAAAGGCTGGCTATGGCTGGGAAGTCAAGATTGTTGACCCGAACCACAACACCGTTCCGCAGGGCGAAGTCGGCGAACTGGCTGTAAAAGGTCCAGGCGTGATGAAGTGCTACTATCGAGATGAAAAGGCAACCGAAGAAGTTTTACAGGATGGTTGGCTGTTCACCGGCGATATGGCACAGGAAGACGAAGACGGCTTTATCTATCTCGTTGACCGCAAGAAAGATGTCATCATCACCGGCGGCGAAAATATTTATCCGGTACAGATTGAAGATTTCCTCCGCCAGCACAATGCAATCAAAGACGTTGCTGTCATTGGTCTGCCAGATGCCCGTTTGGGCGAAATCACGGCTGCTATCGTAGAAGTGAAGCCAGAAGCAACACTCACCGAAGAAGAATTGCAGGCATTTTGCATGGCACTGCCACGGTATAAGCGACCAAGAAAAATCATCTTTGCCGATGTTCCAAGAAACCCCACCGGAAAGATTGAAAAACCAAAGCTGCGGAAGCGGTACTGTGTTGAAAATCTGGTTGCAAAAGAATCCGGTGTCACCGAACACGAAACCCCATGAAAGGATGAACAAATATGAAAAAATTACTGCTCGGCAATGCTGCTGTAGCAAGAGGTGCTTATGAAGCAGGCGTTCGGGTTGTTTCCTCTTATCCGGGAACGCCAAGCACAGAAATTACAGAACAGATTGTCCCATACAAGGAAATTTATGCGGAATGGGCACCAAATGAAAAGGTTGCTGCGGAAGTTGCCATTGGTGCATCCATCGGCGGTGCTCGTGCGATGTCCTGCATGAAGCACGTTGGTTTGAATGTCATGGCTGACCCAGTGTTCACCGTAAGTTACAGCGGTGTCAACGGCGGTTTGGTTTTCTGCGTTGCAGATGACCCAGGCATGCATTCCTCCCAGAACGAACAGGATTCCCGGCACTATGCAGAAGCTGCCAAGATTCCAATGCTCGAACCGTCCGATTCCGAAGAATGCAAGAACTTCACCAAGCTTGCATATACCATCAGCGAAACATTCGATGCTCCGGCATTTCTCCGGCTGTCCACCCGTGTTTCCCACTCTCAGAGTCTGGTAGAACTGGAAGAACCGGAAGAAGTTGCTCTGAAACCGTATGAAAAGGATGCTGCTAAGTATGTCATGATGCCGGCAAATGCCATCAAGCGACACGTGGTTGTAGAAGAACGGATGCGGAAACTGGCAGAATATGCAGAAACCTGTCCGATTAACCGAGTAGAATCCAAGGGCAACAAAATCGGTGTCATTTCTGCTGGTATCGCTTATCTGTATGCCAAGGAAGCCCTCGGCGACCAGGTAGACTACTGCAAACTGGGTATGATTTACCCGATGCCGAAGCAAATGCTGCTGGACTTTGCTGCACAGCATGAAACCGTCTATGTCATTGAAGAACTCGACCCGTTCATTGAAACCTACTGCCGCAGCCTCGGCATTTCTGTCATCGGCAAGGAAGCTTTCTCCCTGCTGGGCGAATACACACCGCATCAGATTCGCAAGGTGGTTCTGGGCGAAGAAGAGCCAGCTTATCAAGTGCCGGGTGAACCGATTCCTGTTCGTCCGCCAGTGATGTGTGCAGGCTGTCCGCACAGAGGTGTGTTCTATGTTCTGCACAAGCTGAAGTTGCAGGTTTCCGGCGACATCGGCTGTTATACATTGGGGGCAGTTGCTCCGCTGAACAGCATGGATACCACCATTTGTATGGGTGCATCTGTTGGTGTTGCAATGGGTATGGCAAAGGCAAGAGGCAATGACTTTGCCAAGAAAACCGTTTCTGTCATCGGTGACTCTACCTTCATTCACTCCGGTATCACGGGCTTGATTGATGTGGTTTATAACAAGGGCATCAATACGATTATCATTCTGGACAACTCTATCACAGGCATGACCGGACATCAGGACAACCCGACCACGGGTTACACCATCCGGAAGGAAGTCACCAAGCAAGTCAATCTGGTAACGCTCTGCAAGTCCGTTGGTGTCGAACGAATCGCCATTGTTGACCCGTTCGATGTCAAGCAGATGGAAGCCGTTGTGAAGCAGGAAATCGCTGCGGAAGAACCGTCTGTCATCATTGCACAGCGTCCGTGTGCCCTGCTGAAAACCGTAAAATATACAGGCTGCTGCGAAATCAGCACAGACTGCAAAAAGTGTAAACTCTGCATGAAGTTGGGCTGTCCAGCAATTTCCTTTGATGGCACAAAGCCAACCATCAACCCGACCCAGTGCAACGGCTGCGGACTCTGCCTGAACGTATGTCCGTTTGGCTGCATTCACAAGAAAGAGGAGGCATAAACCATGACAAAACAAATTATGATTGTTGGTGTCGGCGGACAGGGAACGCTGCTTGCCAGCCGAATCTTGGGCAACGCTGTCACAGATGCCGGTTATGATGTCAAAGTTTCTGAAGTACACGGTATGAGCCAGCGAGGCGGCAGCGTTGTAACCTATGTGAAATATGGCGATGCTGTTTATTCCCCAATCGTTGACCGTGGCACAGCTGATTTGATTTTAGCGTTTGAACCACTCGAAGCTTATCGTGCTCTTCCTTACCTGAAACAGGGCGGAAAGATGATTGCCAACACCCAGCAGATTGACCCGATGCCTGTCATTATTGGTGCAATGGCATATCCAGAACACATCTGCGAAAAGCTGGATGCGGTTTGCGATTTGACGGCTGTCGATGCGTTACAGCTTGCGGTACAGGCTGGCAGTCAGAAATGCGTCAATGTTGTTTTGATTGGCGTGATGGCAAAGTCCACCGAAATCCCGTATGAAAAGTGGCTCGAAACCATTCGGAACACTGTTCCGGCAAAATTCTTAGACATGAACTTGAAAGCGTTTGAATTGGGCTATCAGGCTGCCAAGTAATCCGCTCTCTTAAATCATCTTTCTCGAAAAGCCAGTCTGTTCCTCTAGAACGACTGGCTTTTTTCAACCAACAGGAGGTGTTTTCTATGAATCCAGAAAGTTTCTCTTCCCTGCCGGAAGGGCAATGGCTGCTTCAGCAGGTACAAACGGCTTTCCCGAACTGCTCCGCTGACGAACAGCTGGACGGCGTTGCCATTCTCTGCACCATCCGGCAAACCATCGGACATCCACCGCTCTTTCGGGAGTGTATCTTGTTCTTTCAGCAGCACCCCCAGCATCCGTGGGAACGCTGGATGCTGCCGTTTCTCTGTATGAATGTATCCGAATGGCAGACGTTCTGGGCAGCTGTGGAAGCCGTTTTATCCGCCTCGGCTTGCACGGAATCCACAAAATCTTGCTCGAAAAATTAGAAAAGTTGCTAAAAAAAGAGAATGCATCTTGCATCTTTTTGTGAAAAGTGGTATGATGAAACCATCTGATTTTAGAACGGAAAAAGGAGGCATTCTCTATGAAAAAAAGTGCCCTCATCGGAACAGCGTTGCTCAGTGCTGCAACCGTTGCCGCCGGAATTGTCATGATTGCTCTTCC
>HF997974.1:40599-48498 GCA_000433635.1 Ruminococcus sp. CAG:254 | reverse complement strand
CTTCCGCACGCCTATGCATCGTGGGAATGGCGTGGCTATCGGGGCGACCTGAACCATGACGGCGTTGTTTCGATGGTCGACATTGTAAAAATGCAGCGGTATTTGCTCCGACTGGACACCCTACAGGGTGAGGACATCTTACAGCGTGCTGACCTCAACCAAGACCACGTTGTCAACGTAACAGACTTGATGATGCTGAAGCACTGCGTCCTCTATGAAGATTTTCTCGAAATCTGGGAGGAAATCGCCGATACGACTACCGTTACCAGCGACACGACTGCCCCTGTTACCACCACCACAGAAACCACAACGACTACGACAGATGCGGAGGATGCTACATTCTTAACGCCATCCATTCAAGCAGTCAAGGCTTCCCTGCCCTCGCAGGGTGATGCCAAGCTGGTGATTTTCTATGTGGATTTCCCAGACTGCAAATATACCACAGACCTTTCTGCGGAACAGATTCAGGAAATCGCATTCGGGGGAGCAGATACCAGCGACAGCAATTACCCATTCGACAGTATGCGTGCATTCTATGAACGCTCTTCCAAGGGGACAATGCACCTTGATGGACAGGTGTTCCGCTATACCACCAAGGAAAACCGTTCCGCCTACGATACGGACAAAAACAAGCTTGCACGGGAATGCTACGATGCATTTAACGACAGCGTGGATTTCAGCCAGTTCGATAGCAACAACGATGGTGTAATTGATGCAACGCTGTTCTCTGTTCCAACTGCTGCCGGAAATGACAACTGGTGGCCGTGTGCTGGTCCAATCGGCGATTCCGCTTATACGGTCGATGGCGTTACCATTGGACATATCATCACCGGAAACGCTCAGATTGAAAGTGAAACCAATTACAACAACTTCAACAGCAGTTACCTCCACGAAATGGGGCACTGCATGGGCTTGCCGGACTACTACCTCTATAACAGCGATGATTTCGAGGGCATGAAAGGCAATGCCGGAACAGAATTGATGGATGCCGATGCTGCTTCGGATTTTGGCTGTTTCTCTAAGCTGATGCTGGGCTGGTATCAGAAGAATCAAGTTTCTGTCTATGACAGTAGCAAGGGCACACAGACGTTCCAGCTGCAAAACGCTCAGACCAAAAACGGAAACTGCGTGATTATCCCGTATGGAAAGCTGGATGGACGTTATTTCTCTGAATACCTGATGATTGAATACGTCACAGAGGATGATAATAACAGTTACATCAATTCTCACATGAGCTACTGGCAGAGTATTGACAGTGGCATTCGGGTCTACCACATTCAAGCAGATTTGCAGGAAGATTACTGGTACACCTACTTCAAATATCAGAATGGTTCGGAATACACAAACAATGATAATGACGGCATCCGCCTGATTCGACTTGCCAACGAGCAGGAGGGCGGCAGCGTTTTCAAAACGGGAGATGTGATTGATGGAACGATTTCCGGTTTCCATTGGTACGATGCCAACGAACAGGAAACAATTGACCCCGGCGTAACCGTGACGGTTGGCGACCTAAAAGATGGTGCTTATACCATTACCATTTCTAACAAGTAAACGCAAAAACGCTGCTGCACAAAAATCGTGCAACAGCGTTTTTTGTATGCAATCAGAATCAAAAACTTGCTTACTTCTGCAATTCCTGTTCAATTGCAGCCAGCAAATCTTCATACCGTTCAAATGCCGGAAGTTCCGGATGGTCTTTCTGAATCTGTTCGGTGCTCCGGAAGAGGAAGCCTGCTTTACTTGCCTGAATCATTGCGAGGTCGTTGTAGCTGTCACCGCTGGCAATCGTATCATAGCCAATGGACTGCAATGCCTTTACGGTGGTCAGCTTGGAGTTTTCAACACGCATCTTGAAGCCAGTGATTTCGCCGTCTGCTGCAACTTCCAGAGAATTACAGAAAATCGTCGGCTGTCCCAGCTTTTCCATCAACGGGCCTGCAAACTGTGTGAAGGTGTCGCTGATAATAATCACCTGGCATTCTTTCCGCAGTTTGTCCAAAAATTCCTTTGCACCCGGCAGCGGGTCAATCTTTGCAATGGTTTCCTGAATTTCTTTTAAGCCAAGGCCGTGTTCTTTCAGAACGCCGATTCTCCACTTCATCAGCTTATCATAATCTGGTTCATCTCTGGTGGTACGCTTTAATTCCGGGATTCCGCTTTCTTCTGCAAATGCGATCCAAATTTCCGGCACCAATACGCCTTCCAAATCCAAGCAAGTAATATACATTACGAAGCTCCTTTCTATCGTTCCGGCATTTTGGTTTTATGTACACTGACACAATGCCGAATCTGTTTTCTATTTTACCGCATTTCTGGGAAAAAATCAATGCTTTTTCTAATAATATTATTCTAAATTATAGATTCATTTTCTTTAAAAGCACTCTACGAAACGTAGGTTGCAGAACCGAACCGCTTGTGTTATACTAAAAGCATCCACTCAGAAAGAAGGTTGTTTTTATGGACGCACAAGAAATCGGAACAATGATTCAGCGGCTGCGAGAGCAGCAAAACTTAACACAAAAGACACTGGCGGAACGCCTTGCAGTTAGCGACAAGACCATTTCCAAATGGGAAACGGGGCGAGGGCTGCCAGATATGGCATTATTTCAGCCGCTGGCAGAGGCGTTGCAGGTTTCTGTTTCAGAACTGTTTTCCGGCGTGCAGATTGTGAATCAAAACCGCAGCGAAAACCTGAAAAAGATGGGCTTTTATGTCTGCCCCATCTGCGGAAATGTACTGTACTCAATGGGCGAAGGCGTTTTCAGCTGCTGCGGCATTTCGCTGCCAAAGTTACAGGCAGAGCCAGCGACAGACACACATACACGCACCATTCAGCAGGTGGAATATGACTATGTGGTTTCCATGGAACACCCGATGGAAAAAACACATTTTCTCTCCTTTTTTGCCTATGTCACCAGTGACCGGATTTTGTTCGTCAAGTGTTATCCGGAACAAAATCCAATGGTACGCTTCCCGATGATGGGGCATGGTACGATTTACAGCTACTGCAATCGGCACGGGCTGTTTCAAGTTTCCGTCTGATGAAGTTTCATGCAGCAAAAAAGTCCGGCATTTCTGTCGGACTTTTTTCTCTTTATTCAGCGGAAGTAATCGTTCCTCCACCAACTACAATTTCTCCATCATACAGTACCACTGCCTGACCAGCAGTCACGGCACGCTGTGGCTCTGCAAATACAACTTGTACCGTTCCATCTTCCAGCGGAGTAACCGTTGCGGCTGCCTCCTTGGCATGGTAACGGGTTCTTGCTGTGACGGAAATCGGCGTTTTCGGTGCACCATCATAGGCAATCCAGTTGAAATCCCGTGCAATCAGTTTCGTGGTATACAATCCCTCTCGCTCTGAAAGCACAATCGTGTTATCTTCCACACACTTTTTGCAGACATACAGCGGATGCGGTGCAGAAATGCCTAAGCCTTTTCGCTGTCCGATGGTATAACCAATCATACCCTTATGCTCACCCAGCTTCTTGCCGTTCCGGTCTACAAAATCCCCATGCGGATACTGCTTTCCCGTGTACTGTTCAATAAACGCTGCATAATCGCCATCCGGAACAAAGCAAATATCCTGACTGTCCTGCTTTTCTGCGTTCAGCAAACCGGATTCTGCTGCCAACTTTCGCACTTCCGCCTTATCGGTATAGTCTCCCAGCGGAAAAATCGTATGTGCAAGCTGCTCCTGCGTCATGGAATACAACACATAACTTTGGTCTTTCGCCTCGTTCTTCGACTTTTTCAGCAGCCATCTGCCCCGTTCTTCATCGTACGCAATCCGTGCATAGTGTCCGGTTGCAATCGCATCGCAGCCCAGCAGAGCAGCTCGCTGGTACAGCTGTTCAAACTTCATATATCGGTTGCAGTCAATACAAGGATTCGGCGTTTCGCCCCGTTCATAGGCAGATACAAAACGGTCAATAACTTCCTTGGAAAAATCTGCCGTAAAATTCATGACGTAATACCGCATACCCAGCCGATATGCAACGCTCTTTGCATCTTCTGCATCGGAAAGCGTACAGCAGGTGTTGCTGCGAACCGCATCATCTGGCAGATTGTACAGCTTCATCGTGACACCGATACAATCATAGCCCTTTTGGCACAAGATCGCAGCTGTTGCAGAACTATCCACACCGCCGCTCATTGCGACCAATACTTTTTTCTGCATCTTAATTTCCCAACCTCAACATTTCTTCAATGCAGACCTTTGCTTTCTGCATAACGTCTTCCGGCATCTGAATTTCTTCGCCGTCCACGCCCTGCAAGCAGTGCAAAACATCTGCCAATGTCGTAATTTTCATATTGTGACAGACACAATCTTTCGAGAGCGGATAAAACAGCTTGTCTGGGAACTGCATGCCCAAGTGTTGTACAATGCTGTTTTCTGTGCCGATGATGAACGATTTCTTGTCACTCTTTGCTGCATAGTTCATAATGCCGGTTGTGCTGCCAACATAGTCCGCCTGTGCGGTGACTGCTGGCTGGCATTCCGGATGTACCAGCAGCTCTGCATCCGGATGTGCAGCCCGTGTCTTTTCTACGTCCTTGACGGTAATCCGAACGTGGGTCGGGCAACCGCCATGCATCAGCTGAAATTCCTTTTCCGGAATTTGCTTTGCCACATAATCACCAAGGTTGCAGTCCGGAATGAACAGAATCTTTTTGTTTGGAATCTTCCGGATAATATCCACAGCGGAGGAGGATGTTACGCAGACATCACACAGTGTTTTTAATGCAGCAGTTGTATTGATATAGGCAACCACACAGTGTTCCGGATAGATTTCTTTCATCTGCTGCAACATTTCCACATCCAGCTGTTCCGCCATCGGGCAGCCAGCTTCTGCTTTTGGCAGATAAACTTGTTTTTCCGGCGACAGAATCTTCACGGTTTCTGCCATAAAACGAACACCGCACATCATCACCCGTTTGCAATTGGTCTGTGCTGCTTTCTGTGCCAATCCGAAAGAATCTCCGACAAAGTCTGCCACCTCCAAAATATCATGGGTCTGGTAGCAATGTGCCAGAATACAGCAGTCCTGTTCTTTTTTCCATTTTAGAATTGCTTCCTGCATTTCTTTCGTTGTCATTTTTCCTGTTCCTTTCCGCATAGTAATGGTTGTAATGCGTTCAGCATCTGTTTGGTCAGTTTTTGATGTCCCTCTGCATCCAGATGTTCGCCATCTGCATCCGAAGGCTCTGCATAATCCGAAGCCGCAAAAAACATGCAGTGTTCCCGTTCTGCAATCGCTGCATAGACGGATTTTAACGCATAAGAAATGGGAACGGAATCCGCAGAAAATGCGGGGTCTTTTTCTGCAATATCCGCTGCAAGATGAATGGGGGAAACCAATAAGATTGGAAGCTGTTCATCGAATGCCCGCACCTGTGCAATCAGAGCTTCGATGCCTGCTCCAATGGATTCCGGTGTTGCATGGAACTGTGTTTTGCAGTCATTTGTTCCCAGCATTAAAATCACCACATCCAGCGGTGCATGGGATTCCAGCAGCATTGGCAGCACCGCAGCACCATTTCGGTTTTCCCGACGAATGCCGTTCAAGTTGGTTGTGCGTCCACACAGACCCTCTTCCACAACACGCCACCCGTAGGGCTGAATTGCCTGCTGTAATAAGCACGTCCAGCGTGTGGTTTCATCATATCGTTTTTTCGTTTCCGGCTGATAGCCATATGTGTTTGAGTCCCCAAAGCAAAGTATCGTTTTCATATCGAATCCCCACCTTTTGCCGTTTTCGTTACCTTCTATTATACCATAGATGCGATAGGTTTTCAAGGTATTTCAATTCGTCATTTAACAGAATATTTCCCTGTTTTTTCGATGAAATTCGTAATAGTCGACAAATTTAAAAATCCATGAAATCTCCCGAAAAATCAATAGAAACGGCACACCGCAGAATCACTTTCCACGGTGTGCCGCAATCACTGTTTGATTTTTAAAGCATTATTCGCTGACAAAATGCATGGAAACCGGATAATAGTCGCCCCAAGATTTCGGCAGCAGAACCCCTGCATGCATCAGGGTGTCACCGGTATAGGCTGCTCCGTCCTTTGTCCGGTAAACTGCCTTTGCATCCAAGCCACGCAGCGAAACACAATGCCGCACCATGTTCGCTTCTGTCCGGAAAATCATGCCCTGTACCAAGACTTCTTTCTTATCCTCGGATACAAATGCCCAGAGTGCATAGGCATCTTCCAGCGGATTGCTCAGGCGGTAATACGTTCCGTTGTGAATCAGCGAGCCGTATTCCTTGAACTGCTGAATCTGCTGTGTAACTGCTTCCTTCTCTTCGTCTGACAGCAAATTCAAATCCAATTCATAGCCGAAACTGCCAGCCATTGCCGTCACGGCACGGGTTTCGATTGGTGTAACTCTGCCAGTCTGGTGATTCGGAACAACAGAAACGTGAGAACCAACAGCAGAAACCGGATAGAAGAACGATGTGCCATACTGAATGATGGTTCGTTCATAAGCGTCTGTGTCATCGCTACACCAAATCTGCGGGCAGTAGTACAGCATTCCAGCGTCAAACCGTCCGCCGCCGCCGCTGCATCCCTCAAACAAAACCTCTGGGAATGCAGAAGTCAGCCGTTCCAGCAATGCATAGACACCCAGCACATACCGATGCGGCAACTCGCCCTGCCGATTTGCCGGCAGCAAAGCGGTATACCAGTCACTGATGCTGCGGTTCATATCCCACTTTACATAGGAAATATCCGCACTGTTCAGAATGTCAGAAATACACTTGTACAAGTAATCCTGCACATCCGGATTCGATAGATCTAACAGCAGCTGATACCGGCTTCGCATCGGATTTCTGCCCGGAATCTGAATTGCCCAGTCCGGATGGGTGCGGTACAAATCGCTGTCTTCCGAAATCATTTCCGGTTCAAACCAAATGCCGAACCGCATACCCAATGCCTTGACTTTCTGCACCAGTGTGCCCAGTCCGCCCCTGAGCTTTTGTTCATTCACGAACCAGTCGCCCAGACCGGAACAGTCATCATCCCGCTTGCCAAACCAGCCATCATCCAATACCAGCATATCAACGCCCAGACGAGCGGCTTCTTCGGCAATCTTCAAAATCTTTTCTTCGTTGAAATCGAAATAGGTTGCTTCCCAATTGTTAATCAGAACCGGACGTTCGATTTTCTGATACTTCCCACGGCAAACGTGTTCCCGAATGGTTTTCTGGAAGCGATGTGACAGGGTTTCTAAGCCGCTATCGCTGTAAGTGAACAACACTTCCGGTGTATCAAAGGTTGCATTTGGCTGGAGTTCCCAGCGGAACAAATCCGGATGCAGTCCCATCACCATTCTTGCTTGCCGCATCTGGTCATATTCAATCTTCGTCTGGAAGCTGCCGCTATACAGGAACGCTGCTCCGAAACAGCTGCCATTGGTTTCCGTGCAATCTGGCGTGCAGAGAATGGCAGTCGGGTTCTGGTGGTGGCTGGATGTGCCTCTTGTGCTGGAACTTTCCTGAATGCCATGAATCAGCGGTGTCCGTTCGGTAATCCGTTCCATCGCATGTCTGCCGTGGAAATGCATCCATTCCCACTTTCCATAAGGCAAATCTAAACAGAAGCTAGCTGCCTTTGTCAGTGTAATCGGCGTTGTGCCAAGATTCTGGATGGAAACGCAACGAGTCAGCATATCCAATTCCGGCAGGACACCATACCGCAAAGTTACCTGCAAATCTGTTGCCGTATCTTTCAGAACAATTTCCAAAGTTTCTGCTTCGTCTTCGTCTGCATAGACTGCCGGCAGCCCTGCAATCGCATACTTGCCCTTGTGGATGCTGTAAGACTGATACCGCAAATCTAATGCATTGCTGCCGTCTGCATGGGTTGCTGCAACTGCCGGAATCC